>NZ_VDTC01000029.1 GCF_007672725.1 Corynebacterium aurimucosum ATCC 700975 | reverse complement strand
CATTCCCCTCCCCATCTGTCTCACCCCCACCCCCCACTCCCTCCTACCCATCCCTCCCTCCCATATCCCCCACATCCACACAACCCCCACCCACAACTCCACAATCCTCTCCCCCAAAACAACATTCAACCACCACTCTCTTTTCCACACCGCAACTCCCTAACAACTTACTCATAACAATCTCTCACCACCCTTTACCACCATTCCACTTCCCCCAACACCACTACTCCCACACCCTCATTCCCCCCACTCCCCACATTCCTCCCATCCATAACAACCCTCCCCCCTCTATTCTCAACCCCACCCCACCCCCCCCCACTCACCCCCTTCCCCCCCCACACCCACGCCCCCATCATCTCCACCTTTCCCCCCCCCTCCTCCCACCCCTCCCCCACCCCCACATCCCTATCAACCCACCAATACCCCTTCCAACCCACCACTCCCCTCCTCCCACCAACCCCCTTCACCACACCCTCCCCCTTCAACCCACCCTCACCCCCCAACACCACCCACCACATCCCATATTCCTCCCTTTCCCCCCTCTCTCCCTTCCCCACCTCCTCCGCTTACCCCTCCCACCTCCCCCCGGTCCCCGTGTC
>NZ_VDTC01000299.1 GCF_007672725.1 Corynebacterium aurimucosum ATCC 700975 | reverse complement strand
CTTAATCCCTTACCTACACCACACAACACCTCCAACCCCCCTACACCTACCCCCCACCCTTTACCCCATCCACTACCACCCTATCTAATCCTCTTCCCTACCCATCCTTTCCCTCCTCACCGTCACTAACTCCCCACACACCTCCCTTCCCCATCCCTCTTCCTCCTCATATCTCCCCATTTCACCCCTACACCACCAATTCCACTCTCCCCTACACCACTCAACTTATCCCCCTATCCCCTCCACCCCCCAACTTAACCCCCCCAATTTCACACACCACCCGACAAACCACCTACCACCTCTTTACCCCCACTAATTCCCGACAAC
>NZ_VDTC01000298.1 GCF_007672725.1 Corynebacterium aurimucosum ATCC 700975 | reverse complement strand
GCCCCATCCTTCCTCCCTCATCCCCCTTTCACTCCCCCTCCTCCCCCCCCCCCTCTATTCCTTTCCCCTCAACCTTTCTCACTTCTCCCCCCACTCCTAATTCCCCCCCACCTTTTCTACTTCCCCCTCAATCCATCCACCTGCCCCCCAACCTTTCCACCTTCCCCCCCTCTCCTCACCTCCCTCCCACATCCCTACACTCCCCCCACATCCAAATCAAACATATCCTCGCTCCCCCCCCCATCAACCTCCCCTCCATCCCTACACCCTCCCCCCACCTCTCCCCTTCCATCCCCACCCCCACCCTCCCCTCCTCACACAACCCCT
>NZ_VDTC01000297.1 GCF_007672725.1 Corynebacterium aurimucosum ATCC 700975 | reverse complement strand
ATACTCACCAACCTCAACAACTCCTCCCCCAACCCAAGAACCACCCCATCAACTCACCACCCCCAAACACCAAATCCTCAACCCCATTTCACCCCCCCACAACCACCCCCTCCCCATCCCCCCCCCCTCCACCTACCCCTCCATCATCAACACCATCCACCACCCCCCCTACCTCCTCTCCCCCCCCAACCCCCTCACGGCCTTTCCCCTTACCCCCCCCTACTTCCCATCACATACCACCCAACACGTCCACCATCCTTCCTTCTACCTCTTCACTAATCCCCCACTCCCCCCCCTCTCCCCCGACCTCCCCCACGACCCCTCAATC
>NZ_VDTC01000296.1 GCF_007672725.1 Corynebacterium aurimucosum ATCC 700975 | reverse complement strand
CCAAGAGATGAAGCATGAAAAGGCCGTTAGGGTACTCGGACACAGAAATATGCTCGATGGCATGTAGTTGGTCGGGAAAGGGGATGAGGAGTTGATAGGTGGTTGGGGGGGGATTGAAGTGGGGGTGGAGTAGTTGGAGGAGAGGGGGGGGGTGGAAGGGGGGGAAAGGGTGGAGGTGGAGGGGGGAATGATGGAGGAGTGTGTGGAAGGTTATTGGAGGATGGGGGGGCACAAGATGGAAGGTATGAGGTTCATGGTCAAGGTCGAGGAGTGAGGATCCGGTGAGCATGATCATGGGGGGGCGTGGGAAAGGACCGGGTCCGGGGGG
>NZ_VDTC01000295.1 GCF_007672725.1 Corynebacterium aurimucosum ATCC 700975 | reverse complement strand
ATGGTAAAGGGGAGGATGGAGATTTGGTAGGACAGGGTGGGGGGGGGATGAGAGTCGTTGGAGAGGTGGAATGGGGAGAGGGAGTAGGAGATGAGAAGTGGGGTGGGGGCGAAGGTGCACAGGAAGGGCAGGTAGGTGGGGGTATAGGCGTGGAGGGATTTGGGGATGTTGGGGGGGGTGGGGTTGGAGTAGGGGGAGATGTGGTGGGGGGGGTGGGGAAGGGGGAGGGGGTGGTGAAGATTGGGGTGGGTGGTGGAAAGTGTGGGTAGTGAGGTGAGGAAGTAGAAGAGATGGTGGAGGGGGTGAGGATGCTTGAGGGGGATGGGGA
>NZ_VDTC01000294.1 GCF_007672725.1 Corynebacterium aurimucosum ATCC 700975 | reverse complement strand
GGGCTGAGAAGTAGTCACGCGGGGCATCGTAAGGTGTTGTGGTAATCAGCACGGAGGCTGGGGTTAGGCAGGGAATTAGGTTGGGATTGGTGAGGTGGGGTAGTATCGTTGGTTGTGGGGGGGTGTAGCGGAATTGGGAGAGGGAAGGGATTGAAAAGGGGTGTAGTGTGAGTTGGAGTGTGAGGAGGGGCAGAATTGGACCGGGGAAGAGAGAATGTTGTGGGGTGTGAGGGTTTTGTGATGAAAGGAAGGGGTCAGCATGGGTGGGAGGATGATTGGCTTGAGGAGCGGAGCGGGGCTTAGTGTGGGGGGTAGGAGCGTTGGTAGG
>NZ_VDTC01000293.1 GCF_007672725.1 Corynebacterium aurimucosum ATCC 700975 | reverse complement strand
GTGGAGGATGGGGGTGAGGGATCGATGGTGGGGGGGGAGCAGGGGGTGGGCGAGGAAGGTGTGAAGGTGAATGCTTATAGGGGGGTGGGGGGGGAGGCGTTGCCGGGGGGGTGCAGGAGTGGAGGGTCGTGGGATGGGGTGGGGGTGGTTGGGGAGGGTGGGGAGAGTCGAAGGAAGGAGGGATAAAAGATGAGACAAGCGGGGGTTGGGGTTGTGGTTGTATGGGATTGGGGGAAGGTGGGTGAAGGGGTAGGAGAGGTTGGGGGAGAAATGGGGGTGGAAGGGGATGTGAGGGTTGGTGGAGATACGGAGGAGGGTGGGCTGGTTAT
>NZ_VDTC01000292.1 GCF_007672725.1 Corynebacterium aurimucosum ATCC 700975 | reverse complement strand
GCCTTCACACTGTCTTCATACCCTCTACCCTCAACCACACCTACCTCCCTTCCCTACACCACTAACACCCTCCACCCCACATCTCTCCATAACCACTCCCCCCTAGTCTCCACTCCACTCCAACTACCCCCCTTTTCCACACCCACCAACTGCAATCCTCGCACAACCACCCTCCATATCCCATCCTTCAACCATCATCACACCTTTCCTCCCGCAACCCCCCCCCCCCACCCACCACCCCCATCCACCCCCAAATCCCCATCCCCCTATTCCCCTCAATCTCATCCTCAAACCTCAACCCCATCACCCCGACGCTCGCCCGCATCATC
>NZ_VDTC01000291.1 GCF_007672725.1 Corynebacterium aurimucosum ATCC 700975 | reverse complement strand
CACGCAGCCCCCCAATCCCCACCCAACCCACCCCATACACCCGACATCACTCACACCTACCTACCCCCTACCAATAACACTCATACCCATAACCCCCTATTTTACCCCCTCCCCTACCCTCTCCCCCCCCCACATCCTCTCTCTCCCCTCCACCCCCTACACCCCCCACCCCCCTTACTCCCCGCCCTCCTCCTCCACCCCCTTCCCCCCCCCTTCATCCTCCCCCCTTTCCCCCTCATCATCCACCTTATTACCCCCACCTCCCCCAACATTTAACCCACCCACCCCCCCCCCACCCCACCCCCCACACTACACTCCTCAACCATCAC
>NZ_VDTC01000290.1 GCF_007672725.1 Corynebacterium aurimucosum ATCC 700975 | reverse complement strand
GTGGAAGATGAGAAAGCGATGGGTGTTAGGGGGTGAGAGGGATATGAGGGAGGGGTGAGTGAAATGGAGAGGTGAAAAGGGAGAGAAATAAGAAGAGGGGGGAGAGGGAGTGGTGGGTGTTTAAAGGTTTTGAAGTGGAAGGAGATGAATAGGTGTGAGGGGGTGGGGGAATAGTGGGGGTGGATATTGGAGGTTGGTTGGCGATGATGGGGATGATTATTGTGGAGATGGGGAAGGTGGTGTGGAGGAGGAAAGTGGTGCTGTGCGGGTTGGGGGGGGGGGGGGTCGGGATGATTGGAGGTACGAGGGTGATGGTTCTTGGGTGCGAC
>NZ_VDTC01000028.1 GCF_007672725.1 Corynebacterium aurimucosum ATCC 700975 | reverse complement strand
GTTCAAGCGTTTCTTTACCTACCGCAACCGCGGCTACCTGCTGTGGCAACGCGGTATGCCCAACCTTCTTCCCCACCAATTCGCGCGCTTTCCTTCCTTCTTCCTACTTCACCACCATCACCTCAACCCCTTTATCCACTCGCTCCCCCTCCACAACCCCCCCCCGATACTTCCCTACATAACAATCACTCTTATTCAACCCTCCCTTCATATCCCCCATCTTCCAACCCCCATCCCTTTCCCCCATCTAAACCAAAAACCTTCCCTCCACCCCCCACAGCTCCCACACCCCTCCCTCATCAACAACCTCCCCCACCTTCCCCTCTCCTCTTCCCACTCCCCCCCCCCCACCTTCCATCAACCACCACCCCCCCCACACCCCCATCCTCCCCACCCCCCCCACCATCCTCACCCCATACTCCCCACCCATCCCCCAAACCAACCCCCTACAACTCCCCCATCTCTCCATACATCGGTTCCCAATCAAACTTGTTGCATACCACGATCACTCCCACCTCCCACCCCTCCAATTTCCCACCCATAACCCCAACCCTCTCACTCATCCCCACCTTGCTCTCCACCACGAACACCATCACCTCCCCACTTTCCATCCCCTGC
>NZ_VDTC01000289.1 GCF_007672725.1 Corynebacterium aurimucosum ATCC 700975 | reverse complement strand
GAAGTAGGGGAGTGGAAGTAGTGGTACGATAATGGGGTGTTAAGGTGGTTTTGTATTTGGGAGGAGATGGTGATGAGGGGGGGAATGATGTAGTTTGTGGTGGGGGGTATTCTGGTTGGGGTGGGTATGTGGTGGTGGAGGATGGTGGGAGGGTGGTTTGGGTTGGTTGGGGGTGGGGGGTCTGGGGGGGATTTGGGGGTGGTGTTGGTGTTGACGGTGGTGGTTAGGTGTGTGGTTTGTGGTGGGACGTAGGGGGTTGTCGAGGTGGTGGAGGGCTTGGGTATGGGGGGGGTGGGGGAAAGTGGGAAGGTGGGAGTGGGGGGGGGGCGGG
>NZ_VDTC01000288.1 GCF_007672725.1 Corynebacterium aurimucosum ATCC 700975 | reverse complement strand
ACTCCTCTCCCACGGCCACCAACCCACCCCCACCCCCTTCACACCATCCGCTCACCTTCTTATCCACCAACTCCGCCCCCACTTCCAATCACCCATCATCCCCACCTCAACGCCCACCGTCACGTTCGTCCCCGGCTCCCAGTACTTTTCCGCGCGCCACCCCACTTCCTCATTCTTCACCCAGTACAACCCACCTTCAACCCCACCCTCACTCTTCACCCTCATTCCCTCTTCCCCCCCCTTCCCCTCACTCACCTACTTTCCAAAACCCACCCCCATCACCTCCCCAACCCCCACCTCACAATCCCGTATCCCGCTCAACCCCACTTCC
>NZ_VDTC01000287.1 GCF_007672725.1 Corynebacterium aurimucosum ATCC 700975 | reverse complement strand
GGGAGGAACCTATAAGGCGCTGATGGTGGGCAGACGGATTGAAAGGGCGATTCCGAACATCGAGGTCTAGGTCGTGTTGTGTATGGAATGTGAGGAATGGAGGATGGGGGTGATGGGTGGTTTGGTGTGGGGTGGGGGAGTGGTGGTGGTTGTGGTGGTGGTGGTGGGGGTGGTGGATGAGTTGGTAGAGGTGAGGGGTGTAGTGAAGGTGATGGGTGAGGTGGTGGGGGGAGGGATGATGAGGGGGGTGGGGGTGAGGTGGAGGGTTGTGTTGGTGCGTTTTGGTGATGGAACTAGGGTGATGGTGGATGAGGTGGAGGGGAGAGTGTTG
>NZ_VDTC01000286.1 GCF_007672725.1 Corynebacterium aurimucosum ATCC 700975 | reverse complement strand
TATCTCACACTTTTTTCTCACCCCTCATAGCTACTCCAATCCCTTTTCTTTCCACTATCTCTCTCCACACTCCCTAAACCCCCACCTCCAACCCCTTCTCCACCCCTATATCCACAACTGTCCCCTCAATTCCCCCTCCATCCTTCATACTCCTAAACAACCCAACACTCTCCTCCTCCACCATCTTTTCCCCCCTCAACAATTCATTCACCTCAATACCCACCCCATCCATATCGATCCCCACTTCCTCCACTCCCTCCCCCTCACCTATCCCATCCTCTTTCAGATTCCATCTCCCTACCTGCCCATCCACAACCCCCTCGCAGCCAGAT
>NZ_VDTC01000285.1 GCF_007672725.1 Corynebacterium aurimucosum ATCC 700975 | reverse complement strand
CCCCCTCCCCTCCACCCCTCTCCTTCATCCCCCACGCCGCCCGTTCTTTCCCCCACTACCCCAACCTCCCTCACCCAATCACCATCCTCCATTCCTCCTTCATCCCCCACCTCCTCCCACACATTACCCTCCACCCAGTCCCCCCCCACCACCTCCACCCCCCCATCTTCTTCACCCATATCCTCCTCCCCCTCAACCCTCCCGCCCTCCGCCTCCACATCCTCCCCCCGCCCCCCCCACCCTCCCTCCCTTCTTCCTCCACCATTTTTCCTCCCCCTCCCTCTTCTTCCTCAACCTCCCCATCCTCATCATCCCCCTCATCCTCACCCCCT
>NZ_VDTC01000284.1 GCF_007672725.1 Corynebacterium aurimucosum ATCC 700975 | reverse complement strand
AGGGATGGGGGGGTATGGGGCAGGAAGAGGATGGGGAGGGAGTGTGGATGGAGTGGGGGTAGGGGAGTAGGTGATGGTGGGGGGGATGTTTAGGGGTGGGAGGGTGGTGCGTGTTGTGGAAGGAATGCGGCGAGGAGGTTTTGCGGGTTGGTGGAGGCGATGAGGGAATAGGGGGTGGGATGGTGTGGGTCGTGGAGGGGTGTAGATTGGTGAGTAATTTTGGGGGGGGGGGGAGGTTGGTGTGGGAGAAGATTGAGGGGAGGGGTGAGGATGAGGGGAGGATTGGGGACTTGGTGGTGGAGGAAGTCGAGTTGGCGGATGTGATCGTGATGA
>NZ_VDTC01000283.1 GCF_007672725.1 Corynebacterium aurimucosum ATCC 700975 | reverse complement strand
CCATCGGCTTGTTCCTCCACATCCGTTTCCCCTGCCCGGGTCTCTTCCGCCGGCTGCGGTGGGGTGAGGAGTTGGTGGGGGGGGTTGTGGAGGGGAAGGTGATGGGGTTGGAGGTGGAATGGAAGGGGGGGAATTTGGTAGAGGTGGGCGGGAGGGAGGGGGTGAAGGTGGAAGGTGAAGTGAGGACGGGGGGGGTGAGCGCGGGGATGGTGAGGAGTAGTGGGGATTGGGTGGCAATCGGTGGCTTTGGGATGTCGATTGGGGGGGGTGAGTTGGGTGAAGGGGGTGATGGGGGGGAGATGGGGGAGGTACGTGGGGAGGTGGGTAAGCCCA
>NZ_VDTC01000282.1 GCF_007672725.1 Corynebacterium aurimucosum ATCC 700975 | reverse complement strand
CCCCCACCACACCCCTTCTTCCGACCTTAACACCTCCACGCTTCCCCCCCATCCCTCCCCTTCAACTACCCCTCCCCCACCCCCTCTCCACCATCCTCTTCCCCCAAACCCCCATCACCCCCTCCCTCCCCTCACGCTCCGCGCCCTTGCACACCTTCTTTCCCCCCTTCATCCCCAGCTATTCAACCCCCTTGTCCTAGTCACCCTCGCACTCTTCCACACCCTTCTTCCAATCCACCATCCCCCACCCCCTCCCCTCACCCAATCCCTTTACCTCTCCGCCACTCTACTTCCCCATACTTCCACCCATCCTCCTTCCAATTCAACCCTATTC
>NZ_VDTC01000281.1 GCF_007672725.1 Corynebacterium aurimucosum ATCC 700975 | reverse complement strand
GCACCTCCCCACCCCGGCCATGCCCACCCGCCTGCCATCCTCCCTCAACGGCATATCCTCCGGCCCGAGAATCTTCCCCACAACCCCCTTCTTCCCCTCCCCGCCCCCTACTCAACTTCACCCACTCGCATCAACACCTCTTCCATCACCTTTCTCAACCCCAAAACAAAAACCCCCCCCACCCCCTCCCTCCCCCCCCTCCCCACTCCATTTACCCCCCCATACTCTCCCCACTCCCCACCATCCACTCAACCCAACAATCCCAAATCTCAATCTACCCGCCACCCCCCCCTCGTCGCGTCGCCCACCAACGAAACCTCCACCACCCCACCCT
>NZ_VDTC01000280.1 GCF_007672725.1 Corynebacterium aurimucosum ATCC 700975 | reverse complement strand
TTCTTTCTTCCCCACCCCAAACTCCCCGACACAAGCCATCACCCTCACGCACTCCCCCACCTCACCCCCTATCTCCCCCCAATCCCCCTCCCGCAAACCCACCAATACCATCTCATCCCCCCCCACCACTTCTCCCTCGATCACGAACAACTCCCCAACTACTTCCCCCTCCACCACCTCCTCGACAACCGCCTCTTCGCCCCCCCTGACCCCCTTTACCCCATCACCCTTATCCCCCCCCACCACCAACACCTTCCCCTTTTCCACCCCCCCTCCCACACCCCCCCACTACCCCAACCAGTCTAACTATCACAAATCATCTAACTCTTTCAGCC
>NZ_VDTC01000027.1 GCF_007672725.1 Corynebacterium aurimucosum ATCC 700975 | reverse complement strand
CTCCCTCCACCATCCTTTCCCTTCCCCACCCTTCCTCGCCAACCACCACCTCCCACCCTCCCACCACCAACCCCACCATCACTTCCAATCCCTCAACCACTCTTTCCTCCCCTCCTCCTTCCTTCTACACCTCCCCCTATTCACCCACATATCTCTTCACCTCACCAACCCTCACTCCCTCCCCTCCATCCACCAACTCGCTCAACCTCCGCTCACACCCCTCCTCTTTTCCCTCCCTTCTCCCCCCCAAACCACCAATACCAACAACACCTTCCCTGCCCACCCAGCTTTCACTACCACACACAAACCCACCCTCGTACCTCCCCAACCCATCCCCATTCTCCCAAACCATTTCTTCACCTTTCCCCTACCCACCCAACCCTCCCCCCACTACCCCCCCTCCATCACTACCCTTTTCTCCCACCCCCAACCCTGTCCTTCCCACATCCAATCTCCTCCCATCATCCATAATCTCCTAAATCCTCACATCTCTCTCCCCATCCTCAAACACCCCATACACCACTCCATCCATTTCCCACACTTCACCCACCCCATCACCCCCCAACCCCTTATACCACCTCCCTCCCCCTTTCCCCCCATTCCCATCAACAAACCCCACTTCAT
>NZ_VDTC01000279.1 GCF_007672725.1 Corynebacterium aurimucosum ATCC 700975 | reverse complement strand
AGACCATGTTTGGATAGCTTGGTGGGGGGAGGGGAGAGAAGTTCAGGGGTGTAGATAGGTGGTGTTAGGGGAGGGAGGAGGGGGTTGGGGTGGGGTGGAGAAGCGTGGCGTCGTGCATGGGTAGGGGGTAGTGGAAGAAGAGAGGGGGGTGGGGGGAAGCGGGATAGGGGAGGAGGGGGAGCAAATTGAGCGGGTGGAATGAGAAGGGGGGGTTGGGGGGGAGATGAAGGCCGGGGATCGGGGGGAGGGTAGGAGGTAGGTGGAGGGGGGAGAGAAGGTGAGTGGAGTGGGGGGAGTGTGTAACGGGGGGGGACAGGAGAGAGATGGGGGGGTTAT
>NZ_VDTC01000278.1 GCF_007672725.1 Corynebacterium aurimucosum ATCC 700975 | reverse complement strand
ATCCTCATCCACCTCTCCCATCCCACCTACCCAACAGCCATACTCCCCCCCCCCCCCCCCCCTCCCCTCCACCCCCACACCACACTTACCCTTCATATCCCAAAACTACCCCGTTTCACTCCCCCTCTTCACCCTCTCCCCCACCTTTATCATCTCCCTTCTATCTTCTACCCCCACTATAAAACACCCCCCCGACATCTACTATCAACTCGCAATATTTACCTATTTCCCCCACCTGTATAACACATACAACCCCCCTCTTTCTATTAGCTCCAAACTCTCATATCTTCCCCCCCCACACCCCTCCCCTGCCTACCTATGATGCCGAACTATCTT
>NZ_VDTC01000277.1 GCF_007672725.1 Corynebacterium aurimucosum ATCC 700975 | reverse complement strand
GCGGCCCTTCCTATAACCACTATCCGCTAATCCCATGTCAGAACCACTCCATTCATTTCAACCCATACTCCATCATACCTAATTTCCCACCAACTACCCCACTCCCCCCACATATCCATAACACCCAACCCCACCAATCACACCCCCTCCCATCCCCCTCACATACCACTCCTCACCCAATCCTTCCCCCCCCTCCACCATTCCCTCCCCCACGTCACCCACCATCTGCATACCCCCAACACTCCCCTCACCATTCATTCCTCTTCCTTCACGGATCCTCCCCATCCGCTACACAAGCTCCCCTCTCCCTTCCAGCACAACCCGAACAACTTTGCT
>NZ_VDTC01000276.1 GCF_007672725.1 Corynebacterium aurimucosum ATCC 700975 | reverse complement strand
AGGGTGATTGAGTGTTAGAGGGGGAAGGTGAAGAAGGAGGTTGAGGTGTGGAATTTGGGCGTGGCGCTGGCATGGAGGCCTTGAGAGCGAGTGCGTTGAGTGGGGGCGGAGGGTTTGAAGGAAGTGAAAGGGAAAGGGGTGGGGTGGGGAGGGGTTAGAGGGAGGGGGAAGTCTAGGTTGTGATTGAGGTGGAAGGATAGAAGTGGTGATTTTTGGGTAGGGGGTGAGTAGGATGTTGGATGTGAGTAGTAGGTGAGACAAGGTGGAGGATTCTGGGGTGGGGGGGAGGGATGGTTGTAGGGGGTTGGTTAGGGATAAGTATGAGGTGATCATGGTG
>NZ_VDTC01000275.1 GCF_007672725.1 Corynebacterium aurimucosum ATCC 700975 | reverse complement strand
ACTTGGTGAGGAAGGTGGGGTGGTGGATGGGGGAATGGGGGGGGGGGAGGAGGGGATGGATGTGCGGTGGGAAGTGGTGACGGTTGGAGGGAGGGGGGAATGGGAGGTTGGGGGTGGGGTGAGGGGGGGAGGGGGATTGGTTAAAGAAGGGGGAGGGGTGGTGCGGGGGGAGGGGGGGTTGGTGTTGGGGAAGGTTTTTGGGGAGGATGAGGAGGGGTTGGGTATGTGGGGGGGGCTTTGGGAGGGTGAGCTGCGCGGCGGGTGGGTCGGTGGGAAGGCGGCGGTGATGGAGAAGATGCGGGGGGGGGGGGGGAAGGCGCCCGGTTTGATATGGCGC
>NZ_VDTC01000274.1 GCF_007672725.1 Corynebacterium aurimucosum ATCC 700975 | reverse complement strand
GGTGGATGACGGCAGGGAGTGGGGGGTGGAAATTGAGGGGGGTGTGGGTGGGAAACTGGGGGATAGGGTGGGGGGGGGGGGGGAGGGTTGTGGGGGGGGGTGGTGTGTTGGTGAAGGGAAGGATGGTGGGGGGGGAGTGGGGGGTTGGAAAGGAATGGGTGGAGGGGATGGAGGTGGAGGGGGAGAGGATTTTGAAGGTGAAGAGGGGGAAGGGGGGAGTGTTTGGTTTGGATGGGGGGGAGGTGATGATGGGGGAGATGATTGGGGGGGTGGGGAGGTGGGAGGGGTAGTGGAGATGGAAGGGAATTATGGTGGGGGGTTGGGGGATTGTGAGGGG
>NZ_VDTC01000273.1 GCF_007672725.1 Corynebacterium aurimucosum ATCC 700975 | reverse complement strand
CATTCCCACCTCCCCTTCCTCTCCCCTCCTACCAACCTCCCCCACCCCCCCTATCCACACTTATTCGCCCCTCCATCCATTCCCCTACTACTCCAACCACACCCCCCTTCTCCACCCTCTCTCCCCCCACCTCAACCTCCAAACTCACGATCTTCCCCACCGCATCCCCCACCTCACCCACAACCTCAACCCCCCTCACAACCACATTCCCCACCTCCACAACCCCCACCTCATCTCCCACTTCCCCCACTCCCTCCACCCCCTTCCCCAACTAATCCACCAACCTCTCACCCTCCACCGTCCTCAACCTAATCCGCCACCTCACCTCCTACCACTCG
>NZ_VDTC01000272.1 GCF_007672725.1 Corynebacterium aurimucosum ATCC 700975 | reverse complement strand
CAATATCCCAAAAACCCCCTCCCCCAACACCACTTCCTATCCCCGATCCACTAAACCCCACTCACCCCCCCCTTCTCCAACCCCCCATCACCCCCTCCCACTTTCTCCACCACCTCATCCTCACCCAACCTCACCCCCACCCCCACCACAACCGTAACCAAAAGCCCCATCCTCTCCTACAACTCCAACTCCTTCATCACCAACACCACCATGATGAGGATCACCACCTTCACCAACCACCCACCCACCACCACACCCATCCTCCGCCACCCCCTCCTCCCTCCCATAATAACCACCCACCCCCCCCTAAACACCACCAACCCCCCCCCCACCCCCCC
>NZ_VDTC01000271.1 GCF_007672725.1 Corynebacterium aurimucosum ATCC 700975 | reverse complement strand
CTTCACCAACACTTCCCCAATACCTTCAACCTCCCACTACCTCAACTATTCCTCCCTCACACTCTCCACCAATACCTCCCTATCTACTTCACAATCCACCATCCTTATTTCTCCCTACCCTCACTTTACCCCACCCCTCTAATTCCACACCACTACCCTCCCCATTGCTTCCACTTCAACCCCCCCCTTTCCAAACATTCTTTCCCTTCTAACCACTCAATTCACCTTTATCCCAACCCCAACCACCTTCTCAACTCCTAAAACCTCATCCTCACAAACTCCCCCATGCACATTCCTCACATACTTGCACCCCTAAACATACCTTTCCACCTTTTTAA
>NZ_VDTC01000270.1 GCF_007672725.1 Corynebacterium aurimucosum ATCC 700975 | reverse complement strand
TGGTGGGGTGGGTGAGTGGCGGTGTATGATGTATAAGGGGGTGGTGTGGGGGGATACGAACGTGATGAAGGAGGGGTTGGAGGGGATGGGGGTGGGGGGAGTAGGAATGGGAGTGTGGCTGGGGGTGGTGGGTGGGGTTGGGATGATGGGTGGGGGGTGGGTCGGAAGGGAATGTGAATAGAGAGGAGGGGGAGGGGATGAAAGAAGAGGGGAGGGGTGGGGTTTTTTGGGGGGAGGAGAAGGGAAGATGAAAGGGGGTGAGGGTTGGAGGGTGGTTTTGGATGGGTGATAATTGAGTACAAGGCGAAAGGGAGTTCCGGGAGGTCACCGGAGAAATGA
>NZ_VDTC01000026.1 GCF_007672725.1 Corynebacterium aurimucosum ATCC 700975 | reverse complement strand
GTCACAATCCACCCATCACTAACCAATTCCAACCTCACAATCCTTCCCGCCCCATCACTAACCCTTCCTCCCTCAACTTCCTCTTCCCACCCTCACTCCCCACCTAACCCCACCCCCACACCCCTACTCCATCCATAACCACTTCATATTCTCCTACCCCTATATCCCCCCCCATCATAAACCACTCATACTAACCACCCCCCATACCATTCCCCCACTCTTTCAGTGGCGTGCTTCTTGATCTCCTCCGCCCTCATGTCTCCTTCAACTCATCCCCTCACACACTCTACTACCCATCCCCCTTACTCCATTCTTCCTCTAACCCTCTCACCTCCTCTCTACCCAAATCCCCACACCCTTTAACCTCACCCCTCATCCCTACCCCCAATGTCCCTCAACTTCCTGATCTACTACTCTCCACAAAACCCTCTACCCATCTCCATCTATCCCCCCTACCCTAAACCCACACACCTCCTCAGCTTCAAAATACTAACCCCTTCCCCTCAACTCTCCTTAACCAACTCCCCAAAATCCCCCCCTAACTTCCCCACAACCCCCACCACACCACTTCCCCATTCTTTCCCTTTCCTTTCCCCTTCTCCCCTCGCACACAATAGACCCAAA
>NZ_VDTC01000269.1 GCF_007672725.1 Corynebacterium aurimucosum ATCC 700975 | reverse complement strand
GGTTTAGTTGACCGGAAAGAAAGGTTTTACATCGCCGCAGATGGTTTCCTTGCCCCCAAAGAGACGTTTTGAGTAGTACGTTTTGAGGGAAACCATGTGGGGGGGGGGTGGGTAGTTAGGAGGTGGGGGGGGATGGGAGGGGGGTGGCGGAGGGTGGTTATGAGGGGGAGATGGTGTAGGGGGAGGTGGAGGGAGAGAGGGTGAGGAAGGTTGGTGAGTGGGTGGGTGTTTTGGAGGGGTAAGGGAGGTTTGGAGGGATAGGGGGTGTGAGGGGGTATGGGGAGTGGGAGTTGTTGGATGGGGGGGAGGGGTCGGAGTGATGGCGGCACGGGTCAAGGT
>NZ_VDTC01000268.1 GCF_007672725.1 Corynebacterium aurimucosum ATCC 700975 | reverse complement strand
ACTCGCCCCATCGTTCGGTCATGGAGGAGCAAAACCACATTCGCCGAACCATCCCCCACTTCCTCTTCTCCACCCCCCATACTCCCATCCCTCATATCGCCCTCTACCTCCATCCCCAACCCTTCCACCCCACTCCCCTCCACAACACCCCCCCCACCATTACTCACTACCTCCTTCCACCCAACCCGCTTTCCCCCCACCCTCCTTCCACCCCCTCCTCACACCACACTTTCACCACTACCCCCTCCGCCACCTCCTCACCTACCCCCCCCTCTTTTTCTCCACCGACCCAACACCTCCACCCCCCCTCTATTCCTTCATGACCCACACCCGTTTACT
>NZ_VDTC01000267.1 GCF_007672725.1 Corynebacterium aurimucosum ATCC 700975 | reverse complement strand
GAGGCGATCTGGGGTTGGGAAGGGGGAATACAGGGGGATTAAGGGGGGTGGATTGGGTTTGGGTTTGGGTGTTTTAGGGGGGGTTAGAAGAAGGGGGTATAGATGGGGTAAAGGGAGTGGAGGATGGTGTGCATGCTGTTGTGGAGGGGGGTGTTGGGGTGGAGAGTAGGGGAGGGTGTGGTGGGTTGGGGAGGAATGAGGGGAAGGTAAAGATGGGGGTGAGGGGGTTTACGGGGGGGGAGGTGGAGGTGGAGGGGGATGGGAGGATTTGGGGGAAGGGGAAGAAGTGGGGGTGGGGGGGAGTTGTGGGGGTTGGGGTGGGGAAGAGGTGGTTGTTGGG
>NZ_VDTC01000266.1 GCF_007672725.1 Corynebacterium aurimucosum ATCC 700975 | reverse complement strand
CCAAGGCCAATCACTCTCTCCGACCACCTCCCTCATCCCTTCCCATTGATCCTTCATCCCAGCGGTGACCTCCCCCTCACCATCACTCCCCCACATCATTCCACCCCACCACAAACTTCCCCCTACCTCACCCCACCACACCAAGTACCCCTCCACCCCCCCCACCCCCCCCTTCCCCCCACTCATTCTTCCCATACACCTCACCTTATTTCTCCGCCTCCCAAAACACTAGCTCAATCCTCACTCACTCATTTCCCCCCCGACCATTTAACCTAACACCCACACACACCACCAATTAAACCACCCCGCATCTTCCCCTCCCTTCCCATCCCCCCATCCCT
>NZ_VDTC01000265.1 GCF_007672725.1 Corynebacterium aurimucosum ATCC 700975 | reverse complement strand
AGGAAGTATTTGTATGTGTTGTATTGTGTTGAATGTTGATAGGGATGTGAGGAGGTTGAGGTGGGAGGAGTTGGAGGAGGTGGGTGAGGGGTGGTGGGAAAAGGATGGTGAGGTGTGGGATGAGGAGAAGTGGGGTGAGGGGGTGAGGGAGTTGGGGTGGGTAAGGGGTGGGGATTGGGTGGAGGTGATGGGGATGGGGGAATTGGAAAAGGTGGGGGTGGAGGTTATGGAAGTGGTGAGAGGAGGCGGGGGGGTGGGTGGGGGGAAGGGGGGGGGAATTGTTCGGAGGATTGGGAAAATAAAGAAGGAAGGATAGAGGGGGGTGCAAGGATTCAGCTGGG
>NZ_VDTC01000264.1 GCF_007672725.1 Corynebacterium aurimucosum ATCC 700975 | reverse complement strand
GGGGGGTGTTGGGGTTGATGGGGATGTGGATGGCGTTGTGGAGGTGGGGGGAGGGATGGTGGTAGAAGTGGGAATTGGGGGTTGGGGTGTGGATGGGGGGGAGGGTGGGGTTTTGGAGGAGGGGGTTAATAAGGGGTGGGTGGGGTGGGGGGATTGGGTGATGGGGAAGGTGATGGGGGAAGGGGATGAGTTGGAGTTTGGGGTGAAGGGGAAGAAGGAGGTGGTGTTGAGGGTGGGGAGGGATAAAGTGGATTGAGGGATGATGGGGATGTGGTGGGTGTAGGGGGGAAATTTTGAGCGGTAGGGTGGGAAGGATGATTGATGGTGTGGGGTGGGCGGAA
>NZ_VDTC01000263.1 GCF_007672725.1 Corynebacterium aurimucosum ATCC 700975 | reverse complement strand
CCGACCCCTCCACCACCATCACCCCCATCACCCCCATAATCCCCCCCCCAAACCCCCCCCCATACCACACCCCCCCAACCAACCCCCCCCCTCATACAACCCCTCATTCTCCTCCCCAACCACCACCCACCACCTCCCCCACATCGACATCCCCGCCATGGCTCCCTTATTCCTTCCCTTCACACCCTCCTCCACTCCCCCACCAACCTCCTTCCTCACCAACCTCTCCCACTTCTCCCCCCCCTTCACCTACTTCCCCTTACCCTCTTCTACCCACTCCGTCTACTAGCACAAGGCACCCGCCTCCGCAACCACAACCTTCACCTCTTTGTCAGCCTAGA
>NZ_VDTC01000262.1 GCF_007672725.1 Corynebacterium aurimucosum ATCC 700975 | reverse complement strand
CACACTGACAATAAAAAATATCTCCCGCTCAACGTCTACATACATGAAACTCCTGCGTCACCACTGTTTCTACCCCCATCCATTTACCCTCCAACAAATCACCTCCTCCTAAACCTTCCCCCCCTCCCCCCAACAACAACCACCATCTCCCCCCCTCCTAACACCTCCCCACCAAACCCTCCCCCCCCTGCGTCCGTTCGATCCCTCCCTCGCCTCTCATCCCCCCCACCATATTCCTCCTATCCAACCTTCCCCCACTCCCCTTTCACTTCTACTATCTCCTCATCTCACAACTTCCCCTTATACCAAAACTCCCTCAACTCCCACCCAACCTCTCCCTA
>NZ_VDTC01000261.1 GCF_007672725.1 Corynebacterium aurimucosum ATCC 700975 | reverse complement strand
CACACCGCACACGCTCCCCCCTCAACCACTGCAAACCAACCCACTCCCCCCCTACCTCAACCCATACACCATCTCACTACCCATCACAACCTTCCCCCTTCCAATCCCTCCCCCCCCACCAAAACTTCCCCCCCCCTAACCCCTATCCCCAACAACAATCCCCCCCCCTTCCCCCAATTCCCCATCCCCCACTTCCTCGTACCCCCGCACGATCTCCTCCTCCATCACCCCCTCCCCCTCTTCTTCCTCCTCACCCCTTTCTTCTTCTCCCCCCCCCCCCACCTCCACACCCCCCGCCTTCAAAACCACCCCTACTAACCCCCCCCAACAACTTTCCCAGATT
>NZ_VDTC01000260.1 GCF_007672725.1 Corynebacterium aurimucosum ATCC 700975 | reverse complement strand
AGTTTGCATCGGGGGTGGGGGTGAGGATTCGGTGCGGGTGGAGGGGTGTGGGGAGAGGGTGTGGGGTTGGGGGAGGGAGTGGGGTGGTGTGGGAAAGCTGGTTGAGGGTAGAAGGTTGATTGGTGGGGGGGATGATGATGGGGATGGGGGAAGGGGGGGGAATGGGTATGGTAGAGTAGTTGGCAGGAAGGGTAGGGAAAGGAGGTTGAGGATGGTTGATGAGGGAGGGGGGGGAGGGATGGGTAAGGGGATTGAGAGAATGGTTGGGAGTGGGATTGAAGGGGAGATTAAGGATGGGGGGGTTGAAGTGGTTAGGATGAGAGATGGGGGGGTTAGGGGTGAG
>NZ_VDTC01000025.1 GCF_007672725.1 Corynebacterium aurimucosum ATCC 700975 | reverse complement strand
AAAATCTAACCCACGCCCCCAAACCTTCCCTCGGCCTCCTTCGCAATCAGCTAGCCAGTCTAAGTGCACAACCCACCTTCACTCTCACACACACATCTCCAACACCCACCAAACTCCCCACTACTCATCCCCCACCTACTTCTCCATCTCCTCTCCCTCAACCCATAAAACCTACCCCCCCCATAACACCCTCATCTTCCCCAACACTCCATATCCACCCCATCCTTTCCCACCTCCATCTCCCCTCCTCCCATCCTCCCCCTCCACTACCTCCCAACCGTTCCCCTCTTCCCCCATTAAACCCCCACCCCACCTCCCTTCACAACCTCCTCACACACTTCCCTCTCTATCCCCCCCCCCCCTTCAAACTTCAACAACCCTCTCCCTACTACCACACCACCCGCACCCACCTACCTCTACTCTCCCACTTCTTCCCCCACCACCATCCCTCCTTCCCTACCTACCCAACCCATAACCCCTCAAAGCATCTAACCGCGAACCCTGTTTTAACATCACCTTTCATTTCACCTCCCCCAAACACCATCCCCTTCATACCCCACACCTCCACCCACCCCAACCTCTAAACCCTACTCCTACTAATACACCAAAACAAACACACACACCC
>NZ_VDTC01000259.1 GCF_007672725.1 Corynebacterium aurimucosum ATCC 700975 | reverse complement strand
GGGGGAGGTGATGCGAGGTAGTGTGGGGGATGAGGTGGCGAGGAGGGAGGGGAAGAAGGTGAGGGTGGTGGGGAAGTTTATGGGGGAGTATGAAGGGATGATTATGGGGGTGGAGGGTGTGGGGGAGACGGTGGTTGAGGTGGGATAGGAGCGTGAGTTGATGGTGGGTAAGGGTTGGGAGGTGAGGTGGGAAAGCGTGGGGAGGGGTGGGGAGGTTATTGTGCGGGGGGAGGGGGAGGGGACTGGTGAGGGGGTGGAGGGGATTGAGGATTTGGGGATTGGTGGGATGAGGTTGGGTGGTGGGAGGGATTGAGGTAGGGATGTGGGGGTGTTGCTTGGGGAGT
>NZ_VDTC01000258.1 GCF_007672725.1 Corynebacterium aurimucosum ATCC 700975 | reverse complement strand
CATATTTTTAATCTCAAAACTACCTCATCCACCCCTATCTCCCCCGCTCTACCCTACCAACCACCTTTCCCACATCCACCTCAAACCCTTCATCCCCCACTTCTTCCACCACAACGCCAACATCCCCCTCCCCCCCCCAAACAGCCCATCCTCCATCCACACTTCCTCATTCAAATCTTCATCCCTTCCCCCCTTCACCCTCCCCTCTTTTTCCCCAAAAAGCTTCCCCCCCCTTGTTCCCTTCCCTCCCCAACCATAACCCTCCCTAAACCCCTCTTCAATCCACCCCACCTCCCCCTACTCTTTACCCCCACCAGTCATATCCCCCACTACATACCCCCCCCT
>NZ_VDTC01000257.1 GCF_007672725.1 Corynebacterium aurimucosum ATCC 700975 | reverse complement strand
TAATGGTGGTGTGGGGACGTATAATTCGAGCGAGGTGGACGGAAGGATTAGGGAAGGTGGTTATGGGGAGAAGGTGGTGGTGAACGAGGATTTCGTGGTGGGCATTGGGGATGGGGTTGAGTTGGATGTGGGGGGGGGGTTGGTGTGTGGGGGAATTAGGAGGTAGTGTGGGGTGGGTGGGTGGGAGGTGAAGGAAGGGGAGAAGGTGGGGGTGGTGGTGGGGGAGGAGGTGTGGGAGGGGATGGTGTGGTGGGAGAGGAAGGTGATGTAGGCGGGTCGCAACTGGATGGAGGAGGCGAGCTGGGAGAGCGTGTACGCGGATACGTTTAAGAATGTGCGTTGGTC
>NZ_VDTC01000256.1 GCF_007672725.1 Corynebacterium aurimucosum ATCC 700975 | reverse complement strand
CCCCCTCATTCCTCCCAACCCCAACCCCCATCCTTCACCACCCCCTCCTCATACACCTCATTCCCATACCACTCCTACCAACCCAATACCACGCCACCCTCTTCCCATTCCCAAAATCCCACCCTCCCCCCCCCCTTTCCTTCACCACCCCTCCCACCATGCCAACCACCCTCCCCTCCAATGCAACCTCCCCGATCTTCCCCTCCCTCCCCCCCCTCTCCACCCTAGCCCCGTTGCTCCCTTCCCTCTCCCCACCACTCTGAGCCCCACTCATTCCACCCGTGTCATCACCTTCCCCCACAACCCCCCCCACCCCCCCATCCAAGACTTCTACACACACATCCAA
>NZ_VDTC01000255.1 GCF_007672725.1 Corynebacterium aurimucosum ATCC 700975 | reverse complement strand
AACACCTTGCCCACCCCCACCACAACCACCCCGCCCGGTTTCCCCCCCTCAACACTAACCATCCCCTTCTCCTCAGATCATTCCTTCCCCCCCCACCTCCCCCACCCCAACCACCCCCCCAACCCCTTCCCTTCCCAATCCTTCCCCACCCTCTCCCCCCTCCACAACCCACCCCATCTCCCCCTCCCCGTCCTCCTTATCTCTCACCCACACTCCACCCTCTCCTATCCCCCCACGCTCCTCTAAACCACATTTTTCCTCACATATATCCGCAACCCCTCCCACTCCCTCACCACCATCCGCACCCCCCTGCCGCTCCTCTTCCTCCTCGCCATCCCCCCCATTC
>NZ_VDTC01000254.1 GCF_007672725.1 Corynebacterium aurimucosum ATCC 700975 | reverse complement strand
CCTTCCCCCCAACCCCCACTTCCACAACCCCCCGGTGCCTACCAACCTCCACCCCCTCTTCGATACCTACTACAAACACAACCCCCACTACATCCTCAACCTCTCTCACTTCACCCATCACCTCCCCTCCCTCAACCACATCTTCACCACCATCACCCTCCTCCTCCCCCCCATCCTCCTCATCCACATCTTCAACCACCACCCCACCATCCTCACCCCCCCCCTCACCATCCCCTTCACCTCCTTCTCCCACACCAACTCCCCCAACTTCCCCCACTCCCTCCTCATCCCCTTCCCCCCCCACATCTCACCAACCACCATTCCCCCACCCCTCCACCCGCACCCC
>NZ_VDTC01000253.1 GCF_007672725.1 Corynebacterium aurimucosum ATCC 700975 | reverse complement strand
TAGCACTCAAATCCCCACATATCACCACCAACACCCATCCCGAACCCACCTCTCTCCCCACTTACTCACCCTCACCACCCAAACCATCCCTACCCAACACCATTACATACCCTCCTACTCCATCCCCTAAACCCTCCCCCCTACCTCTACCCCCCTTCCACCTCTTCTCTCCCCTACCTAACCCATTAACCCCCCCCCCTCCCCACTACCCCCCCAACCCTAAAACTCAAACCAATTCACCCCCCCCCCCACAACCCCCCCCCCCCTATTCCCCACTCTTTCCCCTATCCCCCTTATCCCCACCTCTTCCCCCCCCCCTTCATCCCCAACCACACCTTTCATACGT
>NZ_VDTC01000252.1 GCF_007672725.1 Corynebacterium aurimucosum ATCC 700975 | reverse complement strand
AATAAACCACCTCAGCCTCTCCTTCCCCGAACTACTACTACTACCCCAACTCATCCCACTTCCCCTCCCCCTTTTCCACCAACCATTCCTTCCCCTCAACGACTTCGTCCCTCATATAACCCAACCCCCTCCCTTCCCCCGCAAACACCTCCTCCCCCATCACCCCATCATCCCTCACCTTCAACCCCAACTTCACCATCCCCTCCCCCCTCCCCCACTTCATCTTCATCTCCCCTCCCATCTCCATCCCCCCCCGCTTACCCCCCCCATCACCCATCCACCACGCCATACCATCCACCTCGACTGGCCAGCCAACAACATCCGCCTCTACCACCCTGCCGGCACAC
>NZ_VDTC01000251.1 GCF_007672725.1 Corynebacterium aurimucosum ATCC 700975 | reverse complement strand
CAAAAACATGCTTCGCTTTACTCCGTCTTACCCACCCCCCCAATTCACTATCCATCTCTCACATAACTCACCCAATACCCTTCCCCACCTTTCCCACTACTTCATCAATACCAACCAACCCTTCCATATCCACTACCTATTCACACTCTTCCATCCCCTTCACCTTCCCCAATTCACTCAGACCAATAACCCCCATCACATTCCCCCCCACATCTCCCCCACACTTTCCCCTCTTTTCACCAACCGTCATAAATCCACTCTCTCAATCTCCCTCCACCGCTCCCTGCACACCTCACCAAAACTCATACTCTATTCTTCCCATCAGTTCACCCCCCATACATTCTGCA
>NZ_VDTC01000250.1 GCF_007672725.1 Corynebacterium aurimucosum ATCC 700975 | reverse complement strand
CCTCACCAGTGATCTCACCATCAACCGCACCACCAACTCCCTCCATTTCAACGTACAACACACCCGCCTCCCCCACCATCCCTTCCCCAACACCCGCCTTCCCTTCCACCCTAACACCTCCATTAACCCCACCCACTTCCCCATCCACTTCAACCCTCCCCTCAACACCCCCCCCCTCCTCCTACCCATTACCTCTTTCCTTCACCCTATCCTCCCCCTCCCCTTCCCATCCACCCCTCACCCTCACCACTCCATCCCCCCCCCCACACCCAAACCCTTCCAACCCCATGACCTCACCTACCTCCCCCCCTCCCCGCTCCACCCCCCCCACCAAACCGCGCTCCCCAT
>NZ_VDTC01000024.1 GCF_007672725.1 Corynebacterium aurimucosum ATCC 700975 | reverse complement strand
CCCCCACAATCTCCCCCCCCCCTTCACTACCCCCCCCCCTCTCCCCCCCCAACCACCTTCCCCTCCCCTTCCTCTCACCCCCCCACACCTCCCCCCCCCACTTCTCTCCCACACCTCCCTCAACGACAACACCATCCACCCCCTACCGCTCAACAACCGCATCCCCTACTCCCTCCACTACCACCCCCACTCTCCTCCTCCCCCCCACCATCCTAACCCCCTCTTTCACCACTTCATCCACCTCATAACTGACAACTCCCCCAACAACTACAACCCAACCACCAACACCAACAACAAACTAATCCCAAACCCCAACCACATCAATCACCTCCTCCTTATCCCCTCCCCCCCCATTCTTATTCCCCAGCCCTCTCACTTCCATTACTCCCCCACCCAGCCCTCCCCCCTCCTCAACCAACAACCCCTCCCCCTAACCCTCCTCAATTCCAACCCCCCAACCATTATCACCCACCCCCACTTCCCACACCACACCTATCTCCACCCCATCCACCCCCACATACCCCCTCCCACATTTCTTCCCTCACCAACATCCTCACCCAACCCAATGACATTCCTAAGTTCCCCTAGCTCTCCAAACATCACCACCTTTATTCTTCCTACTCAGAGCGCACCCCAC
>NZ_VDTC01000249.1 GCF_007672725.1 Corynebacterium aurimucosum ATCC 700975 | reverse complement strand
TTCCTCCCACATCATCCCCCCCCACACTACCCCTTCCTTCTCCACCCCAATCACCCCCCCCTCCACCACCTCCACCACCCCCCCCCCTCAACCCCCCACCCCCCAAACCCCTCTACACCCTCCAAACCATCCTTTTCTCCCCCCCCCCCCACCCCTAAATCCCCCCCCACCCTCCCCTCCCACCTCCCCCTCCCTCCTTCCACCACACTATCCCCCTCCCCAACCCCCACACCCCCCTCATCCCCAACAACAACCTCCCCTCCCTCCATCTCCCTCCCGGAAATCTTCCTTCCCTTCTCATACTGCTACCCGCTCTAATGCGCCACGCAAATACCCACGCCACCAAACG
>NZ_VDTC01000248.1 GCF_007672725.1 Corynebacterium aurimucosum ATCC 700975 | reverse complement strand
CACTTCTCCACACCCTTCCCCCTCTCCTCCTTTGCACACCCTCATCCCATCTTCTCCTCCCTCTCCTTCCTCTCCCCACACTCACCACACCCACCACCCCCAACAAATCCCCCTCCCCCCCAATCACATTCAACCCCCCATCCCCCCCCCTGTCCACCCTCACCTCCCCACCCATTCCCCTCGTCTTCACGCCACCCCTCCTCACCCTCCACCACATCCCCCCCACCCACATCACCCTCTCGCTCCCCTACCCCCCCCAACCACCACCCCCTACCCCACCTCCAAACCAACTACCCCCCCGCTTATAAACCCGCGTTAAAGGAACTGGCCTCTCACCAACCAAGTACCT
>NZ_VDTC01000247.1 GCF_007672725.1 Corynebacterium aurimucosum ATCC 700975 | reverse complement strand
GAGAAGGGTTCGAAGGTAAAGGTGAGGATCATGTTCGGTGGCCGCGAGCAGTCGCGTGGGGAGGTGGGTTTGGGGGTGTTGGAGGGTTTGGGTGAGGAGGTGGGAGAGGTGGGGGAATGGGATGTGAAAGAGTGTTAGAGGATTAAGAGGGAAGAGTAGAAGAAAAGAAAGGAGGAGAGGGTGAGGAAGGAAGGGGTGGGAAGGGGGAAGAAGGTTTGGGGAGATGAAGTGGAGTTCTTAGGAAGGTGGATGACGAGAATTGGAAGATAAGGTTGGATTGCTGGGTAGTGTGGTTTGGGGTTGTTGGTGAGGTTGGGGTGGAGTCTAGGTGGTGAGGGAGAGGACGTAG
>NZ_VDTC01000246.1 GCF_007672725.1 Corynebacterium aurimucosum ATCC 700975 | reverse complement strand
GAAATAGGAGAAGGCGAGAGGGGGTGGGGGTTGTGATGGAGGAGGAAGGAGGGATGGGGATGGGGGTGGAAAGGAAGGGGGATATGGGGGTTGTGTTGGAGGGTGAAGTTGTGAAGATGGAGGAGGTTGTTGGGATGGAGGGGGTTAGGGTCGTGGTTGGGGAAGGTGGGGTCGAGGTGAAAGTAGAGATGGGGGAGGTGGAAAGGGAGGTGGTTAAGGGGGTGGATGGTGTGGGAGGGGAGGTGGGGGAGGGGGATGAGGTGGAGTTGGGGGGGGTGAGGTTGGGGTACGGGGATAAGAAGGTTGTGGAGGGGGTCAGGTTTCGTGGACGTGAGGGAGGAGTGGTTGG
>NZ_VDTC01000245.1 GCF_007672725.1 Corynebacterium aurimucosum ATCC 700975 | reverse complement strand
ACCCCCACATTCCTCACCACCCCACCATTACCCTCACCCCCCCTCACAATCCCAACCCCGCCCACAACCTTCTCCTTCACCTTAAACATCCTTCCCCCAACCTTATCCACACCCTTCACCTACACATCACCAACCCCCCTAACCCCCCTCCTTCTTCTCATTCCCATCCTTCTTCCAACCTCTCTCACCCTTCCATCAACACTCCTTTGCCTCTTCCTATCCCCCTCTTCTTCCTCATTCCCCTTCCTCTCCCTTCCCACATCAATATTCCCCCTCTCAACCATTTTCTTCCTCCCATTAATAACCACATTCACAATTTCAATACTCAGCTCCAGAACCACCCTGCTGT
>NZ_VDTC01000244.1 GCF_007672725.1 Corynebacterium aurimucosum ATCC 700975 | reverse complement strand
CTAACCCCCTTTATTCTCTCTCCACATCCCCCATATACAAACCTACATCCCCCTTCCCAACTCCCCCATTCCCCTCCTCCAAAACATTCCTCCCTCACCCCATCACCTCCCCCCCCTCCCCCCCCACCTCCCAATCCCCTTCACCCCCATACCCTCCCCCCCTCCCTCCCCTCACCCACCTTCCCCCCCCTCATCCCCACCCAATTCCTTCTCCTCCCCACCCCCCACATCCCCCTCAACCCTCCACACCACCCCCTCCACCAATTCCACATCCAACCTCTTCCCACCCTGCTCCCCTTCCACCCCGATATCCTCATTTCCTATCCCGATAAAAGCGGCCATCTCCCCAC
>NZ_VDTC01000243.1 GCF_007672725.1 Corynebacterium aurimucosum ATCC 700975 | reverse complement strand
CCACCCAGCTCCACCACCCAGTCCCCATCACCCTCCCTCACGAATTCAACCCCTTCCCTCACAACTTCCCCCAACACCACCCCATCCTCCCTCACCCCCACAACCCCCTCCTCCACATCAACCTCCCCCCAACCCCCATCCCTACCCCCCTCAACACCCCCCCCCCCTACCCCCACCACCTCACCCCACCACTCTCTCACGTGACCCCCCTTCACATCAACACCCCCCCCCACCTCATTCAACCAACCTCCCACTCTCCCCCCTACCTCCTTCTCCACTCCACCATTAACCCCCCCCAACCTCATATCCTCCACCTCTTCTCAATCCTCCTCTACCACCTCTCCAATTCT
>NZ_VDTC01000242.1 GCF_007672725.1 Corynebacterium aurimucosum ATCC 700975 | reverse complement strand
CACCTACCCCACCCCCCCTCCCTCAATTCCCCCCACCATATCCCCGTCCCTCTCCTAATTCCTCACCACCACCACCTTCCCCCGATTCTCCATCCACTACCCCATACCCCCCCTCCCTTCCCCACCACCCATCACCCGTCTCCCCTCCATCCCCCCACCAAAACCCACGTCCATGACCACAACATCCATCCCACCCCCTTCCCCTCCCCACTATACCCACCCCACAACTCCAACCCCTCCACCCCCCCATCCACAACCTCCCACTCCCTCGCCACCCCTCCCCACTTCACCCCCTCCCCCTAATCCACAATCTCCCCCTACAACACCTCCCTCCTCCCCCCATACAGCCAC
>NZ_VDTC01000241.1 GCF_007672725.1 Corynebacterium aurimucosum ATCC 700975 | reverse complement strand
CCATCCCACTATCCCACCTCCACAACACCAACTCCCCCATCCTTCCCCCAATCTCCTTTTCCTCCTCCATCACCCAATCATCCCCCCACTCATCAAACCTCATCTCCCACTCCCCCTCCTTACCCTTCATCCATTCCACCACCCTCCCCCCTTCCTCCTTCAACTCCCCACCCACCTCTTCCACAAACCCCTCCTCCACCTTCCACTCCTCCCTCCCCTCCCCCCCCTCCTCCCTCCTTTCCTCCCATCCCTCTTTCCCCCACTCCCACTCCCCCCCCAACTCCCCCATCAACACCCCCAACCCTTACCACCGCCCCCTCCACTTCAACCCTCACACCTCCCACCCCTACG
>NZ_VDTC01000240.1 GCF_007672725.1 Corynebacterium aurimucosum ATCC 700975 | reverse complement strand
GAGGTTGCGGGGCTGGATGATGGTGAGGTCTGGATGAGATTGGTAGAGAGTGTGAATAGGGATGTTTGATGTTGGTTTTGTTTTGGGTTAGTTGGGAGTAGGGATGGAGTAGTGAGTGGGGGTATTGAATTTGTATGAGAGGTTGGGAGAGTTTGGGGAGGTTGTGGGATTTGATTTGGTGGGTGGGATTGGTTTGGGGGGGGGGGGAGTTGGGAGATAGAGTAGAGATGAGTAAGTGAGAAGTGAAAGTTGAGGGGAGAGAAAGGGTGATGATGAAAAGAAGGAGGGTGGGAGAATGAGGGGTGGTGAAGGTAGAGGCGAGGAGTTAGGGGACGGGATTGGCGGCGGAGG
>NZ_VDTC01000023.1:371-638 GCF_007672725.1 Corynebacterium aurimucosum ATCC 700975 | reverse complement strand
AAAAAAGAGTGAAGGAATGGGTGGGGGGGGAGGATGAGGAATGGGTAGTGGGTGGGAAGTTGGGTTAAGTGGAGAGAGGGATAGGGGGTGTGTGAGAGGAGTGGTTGGTTGGAGATTTTGGGGAGTGGATGGGAAAGGGAGGAGAGGTTGAGTGGGAGGTGTGGGGGAATAAGTGTGGGGGTAACGGGGTGGGATGAGCATTGGTTTAGGGCGCAGATAGGTTTGAAATAGTTGTGGGTACTGGTGGATAGGTGGGAAAGAGACATG
>NZ_VDTC01000023.1:0-361 GCF_007672725.1 Corynebacterium aurimucosum ATCC 700975 | reverse complement strand
CCCCCTCTCTCACACCACTCCTTCCTTCCACATTTTCCCCACTCCATCCCAAACCCACCACACCTTCACTCCCACCTCTCCCCCAATAACTCTCCCCCTAACCCCCTCCCATCACCATTCCTTTACCCCCCACATACCTTTCAAATACTTCTCCCTACTCCTCCATACCTCCCAAACACACATCACTAAATCTTAACCCACCTTCCCTATCTGCCTTTCCCCCTCCCCCCCAACCCTCACCTACAACCATCCCTCCAATTCCCCTCCCCCCACCTACAACCTTCATCACACCCATCCCATCCTCCTCCACAACCTCACCTCCACCATCCCTCCTTCCTCCCCTCAACACATCCCCCATCCC
>NZ_VDTC01000239.1 GCF_007672725.1 Corynebacterium aurimucosum ATCC 700975 | reverse complement strand
CCCAACACACCCCCTTCCATTCCAACCGCCTTTTTTGTTCCTCTTTTTCCTTTAATCCGCCCCATCACTACTTCACTTCCCCACCAAACCCATCAATCCCCTTTCCTCATCACCCTTCATGGCGAACAACCACCCTTCCCCCAATACACTCATTCCCCTACCACACCCCAATTCACCCACACCCAAATCTTCCACTCATTTCACCCCCAACCACTCTCCAACCCCCTAATTAAACCCCCACTCCATCATCACTCAACCCCCCCCCGCCAACTCATTCCAACCTCCACCCCCGTCCCGCCCTTCATTCACAAGAATCCCCATTACCAGCGCCTCACTGCCCCTCAACCCGCCC
>NZ_VDTC01000238.1 GCF_007672725.1 Corynebacterium aurimucosum ATCC 700975 | reverse complement strand
CCCAAACACCACCCAAACCTCCACCCCCACCACCACTCCTTCAACAACCTCCCTATTTCCCCTCTCCACCCCCTACTCGCCCCCTCCATCCCCCCCCCCCTCACCACGTCGACCCTCCCCTGCCCCCCCCCCTCCAACCGTCCTCCCCCCAACCTCTCCACACCACTTCCCTCCAATAAACATACCCCTTGACATTCTCAACCAACCTATCCTCCCCATCGTTCACCAACACCGCCAATTCGAGCCCCTTCACCCCCCCGAACCCCCCCCACCCTAGATGACCATCAGGTACACCCTATCATCCACGTGGACGTTCTCCCACACCACCCTCCGCACCACCAGCCCCTTCATC
>NZ_VDTC01000237.1 GCF_007672725.1 Corynebacterium aurimucosum ATCC 700975 | reverse complement strand
CGTGGATGGGTTGGGTTTGGATGTGGCGTGTAGTGTGGGGGGGGAGGTGGATGAGGGGGAGAACGGCGCGACATTGTTGGATGTGGTGGAGGAGGAGGGGGTGGTGTGGAAGGTGAAGGTGATGGCGGAGGGGTGGGAGGTGGGGGATAAGGGGTAGGAGGTTGGTAACTTGGGGGGGATTTGGAGGGAATGGAAGGGTAAGTACGGGGATAGGGTGGGTGATTTGTGGGGGGGGGGGGTGGGGGGATGGTGATGGGGTGGGTGATGATTGGAGTAAGGGGGAAGGTGTTGGTGGAGTAATTTTTGTGTGAGTGGTGGGGGAGTTCTTGATGGTGGGGGGGGTGTGGGACGG
>NZ_VDTC01000236.1 GCF_007672725.1 Corynebacterium aurimucosum ATCC 700975 | reverse complement strand
ATCCCCTCCCCCCTCCATGTTCACCCCACCACCTTTCACCCCCTCTACCTCAACCTCAACCCCGAATCCCCCTACTTTCATCCTTCCTTCCATCCCTATCGACGCCGCCGGCACCCCTCTCATCCCTCCCCCCACCAAACCTCCCTCCATCATTCATCCCAACCTCACTCATCCCACTCCACCCTACCCCCTTAACCTACCACTCATCCAACTACTCATTCCTCCCCTCCTCAAATCCCACCCCATTAAACCCCACCTCTCCCTCCACCTCCCCTATCAACACGACTCCCCCCCGGAGCTCGATCTCAACCTCGTGATCCACGAAGCCCGAGACTTCCTTCAGATTCAGGGC
>NZ_VDTC01000235.1 GCF_007672725.1 Corynebacterium aurimucosum ATCC 700975 | reverse complement strand
CCCCCCCCCCCCCCCCCACCCTCCACACCAGCCCCCTCACACACACCATCCACACCATCCCAACCAAACTCTCACCCAACACCCATAACCTTCTCCCTCCCCTTACCCAACCCACTCTCCAACCACCCCCCTTAATCGACCTCCACCTCAACATCCTCCCCTTTAACCCACAAAACATTCCTCACCATCACTATTTTCTCCACTTAATTCACACCCAACCCCTGCACTCCTTCCCCAACCCCGATCCACAAATCCAACAACCATCCCCCCCACTCTCCAAACTCTTCGCACACGACCTCCCCGCCCATTCGCCCCTCACCCTCACCATGCATTCGAGCGATTTACAGCTCCAAC
>NZ_VDTC01000234.1 GCF_007672725.1 Corynebacterium aurimucosum ATCC 700975 | reverse complement strand
CCACCCAGCACCCCCTGCGTCTTACCCTTCTCCTCATCCACCCTCCATTGCATTTCACCCCACCCCTCGTAACCCCACTACTCCCCCATCACCTCCCTCACCCCCTTCTCCTCCTCCCCCACTTCCCCCCCCCCATCAAGCCCCCCTCCATCTCCATCCCCGCCATTTCACCCTCCTCACCCACCTCCCCACCCCCCACACCATCCTCCTTCCCCTCCTCATCACTCACTCTCCCCTCATCACCCCCCAAAACAACCTCCAACCCAACCCATTTCTTCCCCTCACCAACCTGCTCCCCGCCCAACACCTCCACAACCTCCACCGACTCCAAAACCTCCCCTCCACCCTCTTCGAC
>NZ_VDTC01000233.1 GCF_007672725.1 Corynebacterium aurimucosum ATCC 700975 | reverse complement strand
CCCCACGACCACAACCTCCCCCTCTTCTCCTACTTCCCCAACCTCACCCCCCTTCCCCTCTTCCCCTTCCTTTCCCCCATCATCCCCATCATCCCCATCATCTTCACCACCATCCCCATCCCCTTCACCACCCCCCTACCCACCCCCCAATCCCCATCCTCCCCCTTCACCACCCCCACCTTCTCCACCACCCTCTCCTCCCCCTTCCCCCTCCCATTCCCATTCTCATTCTCCCTCCCATCCACCCCACTCCCCCACCCCCCCACCACATTCTCCTCCCTCACTCCTTCTCATTCCCACCACCCCTTCTCCTCCATTCCCCATAACCCCCACATCCCCCACCTCTCCCTCAACC
>NZ_VDTC01000232.1 GCF_007672725.1 Corynebacterium aurimucosum ATCC 700975 | reverse complement strand
CCCGCTGGCCCGGATGCAAAGGTCCGCCCCAACAATCCCCACAGCATCAGACCGATAACCATCCCGATCCCCACGATCCCACCTATCGATTTCACACCAACCGATGCCTCCTTTCTTTCCCCACTTTTCACCCCTCACATTACATACCCTCCAAACCCAACACCATCTTTCACTTACAAACTCGACCATACTCTTCCCTTTGATATCATCCAAACCGTCACACAACATCCAACACAAAACAACCAACCCATCCTCCCACCACCCACCCACCTCCTCATCACCCACGCACCCCCCCTATCCATCCCCTCAATCCCCAACAAAGCTCCCCTCCCCCTCCCCACCATCTCACCCCACT
>NZ_VDTC01000231.1 GCF_007672725.1 Corynebacterium aurimucosum ATCC 700975 | reverse complement strand
CCACTTACACCCTCCACCCACATCCTTCAACCCCTCCATCACATACTCCACCCCCCCTCGACCCCACTTCACAATTCCAACCCCCTCCTTACCCCCCCACCATCACCCACCCCTTAATCCAACTCTATTCATAACCTTTACACCCATCCCCATCCACCACACTATCCCCAACCTCGCCGCTCCCAATACTCCCCACCGCACCCCCCTCCTCCAACTCCTCCCTACTCTCCACAACTTCCCCTCTCCCAACCACATACACCACCTCCTTATCCACCCCAACCACAAACTCCCCCTCACCACCCTTTATCGCACTCTCCAATCACTTTCCCACATTCAAGCCCTCCACCCACTCCACA
>NZ_VDTC01000230.1 GCF_007672725.1 Corynebacterium aurimucosum ATCC 700975 | reverse complement strand
AATAACCTACCCAATTCCCACAAACACCACTCCCCCAACAACCACAAACACCCCAACCAACCCACTTTCACCATTACTTCCTTCCCTATCCACCAAAAACACCCCCACCACCACCCCAACAAATACCAACTCCACAAACGCTAACCCCACCATAGGGAAATCTATAACCCGCGGTGCCTGCGCGGAAGCCGCGCCCAACATACCCACACTCTAGCTAAAACCTTTCCCCCTCCTCTTTACCCAACTACTTAACCCCTACCCACCCTCAACTCAACAACCTCCACTTCCTCATCCCCACCTAATCCCCCATAGTCAGTATCAAGCCCTTCCTCCACCTCACCAAGACAACCAAACCC
>NZ_VDTC01000022.1 GCF_007672725.1 Corynebacterium aurimucosum ATCC 700975 | reverse complement strand
AAGCCCATGCCCATTTGCTCCTCTCCCTCCAACACCTTGAAAACCCAGTCGACCAAGCATTCCCCTATTTCTCCTCTCCCACCCCTACCCACTTTTACTTCCATCCAAACAACCCAACCCCACCCCTTCTCCCCTCACCCCATCCTCCACAACCTCCCCAACTTCTTTCCCACACTCCCCCCCCACAATCTTCTTTACTACCCCCCCTGACTACTCCATCTCGACCCTCCACTCCCACTCCAAACAACCCTAAAAACTCCCCTCCACCTCCCCCCGCCTCACCTTTTTATACCTCTCCTCCTCACCACACTTCACATCCAACACCACCACCTCCATATTCTCTAACTCCTCATCCCCCACCCCCCCCCCCACCCCTCAACACACCCTTCCCCCCCTCCAACAACCTCCACCACCACCCCCACCAACCCCTCCAAATCCACACCACCCCCCCCCAATCTACTACCGGCAACGCCACCCCACCACCTCACCCCACACTCAATCACCCTCCCTTACTCCAGGTCATCACTCCCCAAATACCCACATCCCCACCCTTACCAATCCCCACTTTCCCCCCCCCAGATTTCCCACCCACCCACACCCCCCCATCACCCACCACCCCCCGCCCACCCTACAACATCC
>NZ_VDTC01000229.1 GCF_007672725.1 Corynebacterium aurimucosum ATCC 700975 | reverse complement strand
CTAACCACTCCTCCCCAACACCGTCACATTCTCCTCCTCCCCTTCCCCCCACTCCCTCCTCCTCCACCCACTCACCCCCCTCCCACCCACCACCCAACCCACCCCAACCCCAATAACTTTCTTCACCCCAAACCTCTCTTATTAAAACTCAATCTCCATCTTCAATACATTCAACTTCAAACACCATAACACCTCAAACCTTTCCAACCAATACCCTCAACTACCATCCCCCTATCCACATCACTCACCTCCCCCAACCCACCCACCATTCCTCCCCCCCCCCTCAACCCTTATTCACCACACCCCAACTAACCTCCTCCTCATTCTGTCACACCCTCAATCCCCCTAATTCTCAC
>NZ_VDTC01000228.1 GCF_007672725.1 Corynebacterium aurimucosum ATCC 700975 | reverse complement strand
GTGTGATGGGTGTGGTAGAGGTAGATTGTGGGATTAGTAGTGTAAGGGGTGGAGGGGGTGGTGGAGGTGGGGGAGGAGGTGATGGAGGAGGAGTAAGGGGGGGGGGAGTGGAAGAGGAGGAGGAGGGAGAGGGGGGGGAAGAGGGAGGTGTGAGGAGGGGGGTTGAGGATATGGTGGAGGAGGTTTGTGGGATGGAGGATTAGTGGGGGAAGATGTCGCTGTGGGTGTGGGAGGGTGGGTTGGAGGGGGTGAAGAAGACCGTGGAGGAGTGGAAAGAGAAGGAGATGAAGTACTCGGGGGGAGTGTAGGTGAGGGGAGAATTGATGAAGAAGGAGAGGGAGGAGATTAAGTGGGAGA
>NZ_VDTC01000227.1 GCF_007672725.1 Corynebacterium aurimucosum ATCC 700975 | reverse complement strand
GGAGCGGCAGGTCAATAACATTTGGCGCGGGGTGCACTAGGCGAATGGGGAACAGGTGAGGGATGAGTGGGGTGAGATGTTGATGAAGGAGGAGATTTGCGGGTTGGTGAGGGGTGGGACGGGTTATGAGGAGGTGGAATGTGAGAAGGTGAGGGGGTGGGGGGGGGAGGTGTGTTTTGGTAGGCGCGGCGAGGGTGGGGGGGTGGGGGGGGGAGTGGGGTGAGGAATGAGGGGATGGTGATGGGGGGGGGGGGTGTAGAGGGAGGTGTTGTTAGGGGGAGGATGGGTGGGGGGGGCATAGGGGTGGGGGAGTGAGTCTGGGAGAGGCTTGTGGAGGGGGGGGGAGATGGAATGGGG
>NZ_VDTC01000226.1 GCF_007672725.1 Corynebacterium aurimucosum ATCC 700975 | reverse complement strand
GCCCTCCCCTCCCCACCTCCAGCCCCCCCCCCCCCGAAACCCCCCCCCTCCTCTCCCTCCAAGGCCCCCCCTCCCCATCATCCCCTTTCCCATTACCACCCTCATCCCCTCCTTCAAGCACCCATTCATCTCCCCCCCCCCCTCAACCAAAAACCCCCTCCCCCCTCTCAACCAAAACAACAACCCATCTTCTCCCCATACTTCTATTCTCCCACTCAATCCCAACAAAACCCAACTAAACAAACAAAACCTCACATCCCATCCGTCCCTTACTCATTAAAACCCACCTTTCTACTCGCACTATCTGAATCTCTCATCTCCCACCCTAAAACCGTCCAAATCCACCGTGTACACACA
>NZ_VDTC01000225.1 GCF_007672725.1 Corynebacterium aurimucosum ATCC 700975 | reverse complement strand
CTCCCCCGGCTTCCGCTCCACTCCCCTTAAACTAACACCTCTCACTCACCCATCCCGTACCCCCAACCACCTGCCCCCACAGATCTACCTCCCTCCTCCCCTCCCCGCACTCCTCGCCATCTTCGTACTCGTCCTTCTTCTTATCTTCCCTCCTACCCCGCTCTTTCCCCCTTCCAACCACCACCCCCCCCCCCCTCACCACCCCCCATCCACTCCTCACACACCCCCATCCCACACCCCTTCCCATCCTTCATCATTCCCACCCACCCCCCCTCATCATCCCCCCCTTCTTCTCCCAACTCATCTCCCCCATCCCCCTCCACTCCCTCCCCCACCAACTCCAATCCCCCCTCCTCC
>NZ_VDTC01000224.1 GCF_007672725.1 Corynebacterium aurimucosum ATCC 700975 | reverse complement strand
CTCCCCCCCACCCCACTCAACAACAATCCCCCCCCCCACTACATCCCCAACCTCCCCCCCCACCTCACCCCTCACCAATCCACCCCCTTCATACCCCACCCCCCCCCCGCCACCCTCCCATACACCTTCCTCATCTCCACCACATCAATCAGCTGCTTCCTATCGCCAAACCCCTTACCCCCACACTCCCCCCACCCACCAACCCCCCCACGTCCTCAACCTCCACCCCATCCTCTACCTCAACCCTCCCCCCCACAACCTTCATGTCACCCACACTCATCCCACCACCCACACCCTCCACCCCTCACCCCCCCAAGGACGCCCCCACCCCAAACTACATTCCTCTTCTCCACCCCAT
>NZ_VDTC01000223.1 GCF_007672725.1 Corynebacterium aurimucosum ATCC 700975 | reverse complement strand
TAGAACAACCATCACTTCCACTTCCACCACCCACCCCACCACCTTCACAACTACCCCTCTCCCCCTCTCCCCTCACCCCCCAACCCCCCTCCACCACTCCACTTACTCCTCTCCCCCCCTTTCGCTTCTCATTCCATCCCATCCCTCTACATCCTCGCTACTCAAAACCCATTTCCCAAAACCTCCCTTTCCTTCCACAACCCCCTCTCCCACCCATCTCAACCCACCACCCTCCCCCCCTCTCTCTCTCCTTCTTTCCCCCTCACCCTTCCTTTTTATCTCCCCCCCCCCTCCTTCATCCTCTTCTCCCTCCTACTCCTCATTCTCCCTCCCCACCCCCTACCCAATTACTCCCTCT
>NZ_VDTC01000222.1 GCF_007672725.1 Corynebacterium aurimucosum ATCC 700975 | reverse complement strand
GTGAAGGGCTTTTTGACGATCATTGGCGTTGGTCGCTGGGGAGGAGTTGTTGTTGGTAGGGATTGATTTCGTGAGTATGGTGGGTGAGTTGTAGTGGGTTGTTAGGGGTTAATTAAAAGTGGGAGGTAATTAGAGTGCGAGGTGGGAGGTGAGGTTGGCTGGGGGGACTGAAACAGGGTTAGGGGGGTGTGGTGAAGGGAGGAAGTGAGGGTAAGGTGGGGGCGGGAGGAGGTGGGAGAATAGACAGAGAAGTGTTGGATTTTGGATTTGGGGGAAGGGGGTGTCGGAGGAAGAGGGTGGAGTAGTGAAGTAGGGAAGGAGGGTGGTGGTGTTGGGGTGGGAAGGTGAGGTTGTGAGG
>NZ_VDTC01000221.1 GCF_007672725.1 Corynebacterium aurimucosum ATCC 700975 | reverse complement strand
TCCTGCAATCGGCTCTTCACACAACCCACCTCCCCATCAATCAATTCCAAAACAACCCTCACTTCCACTCCTTCCCCTCTTCCCTAATACCTCAAACTACCCCAACATTCACCCAACCACACAACCTCCCCAAACTTGCTCCCATCCCTTTTCGCTATCTTCTACTCCAAAACCCTATCCAACCCACCCCTCCCCTTCCTCATTTTACCACTCACCCCACCACTCCCTTCTCCCCATCCACCCCTCCGCTTCAGCAGACAATCTATCCCTCTCAACCACCCGTAGAGTCGTATGCAAAGCATCCCCTCGCCAACCCTATTGCAGCGCCTAGTTTTATCCCTCGCTTCTCTACAGATAC
>NZ_VDTC01000220.1 GCF_007672725.1 Corynebacterium aurimucosum ATCC 700975 | reverse complement strand
GAGGGGAAGGGATAGGGAAGGGGGTAGTTGGGGGGGAGGGAGGTGGGGGTTTTGGAGGGTTGAGGGGACTTGAAAGTGTTTTGTGTGGTGGTGGTTTGGGATTGTGGGAGGATAGATTGATGGAAAAGGGTGGGGGGGGAGAGAATGGAGGGGTAGGATTGTGGTTAAGTTGGTAGAGTTTGGAGAGGGAAATATGGAGATGGTTATTGGGGGGGGTGGTGGGAGGGGTGGTGGTGGATGGGGTGGTGAGGTGGGGGGTGGGTGGTGGGGGGATGTGGGTTGGGGGAGTGGTGGTGGAGGGAGAGTGGGAGGTGGGGGTGTGGGTGTGAGGGATGGAGGGGGGGGGGGTGGTGGAAGT
>NZ_VDTC01000021.1 GCF_007672725.1 Corynebacterium aurimucosum ATCC 700975 | reverse complement strand
CGACCACCACCGCACACATCCAACCCCCCATCCTCCTCAAATCCAGTCACCATACCTACCCCTACCCGTCCCAACCTGTCCACCCCTCTCTGTCCTCTCATACCTCTCCTCATACCCCTCAACATTACCCCCTTTCCCCCCTATTCCCTCCATCCCGCTCCTCCGCCACTCTCCTCCAAACCCTTTAACCCTACCCCCTCCAACCCATTTCCCTCCCCTCCCACAAAGTCCTCATCTCCAAGTCCTCCAAAACCACCCCCCATTCCTCTCTCAACACCTTCAACCATCTCACCCCCAATTCCCGCATCTCACTATCACCCTCCTCCCTTCCCCCACCCCCCATAAACTCCCCCCACCCACGCTACTTCCCCCTCACTACTATCCCCCACTCTCTCACATTCCCCAAAACCCCACCCCCTCCCTCCCCCACCCCACCCCCTCCCAATCACCCCCCCTCACCTCATTCTCCTCCCAATCCCCCCCAACCTCCTTCCCCATAATCCCCTCATCCATCATCTCATCCACCTCCACCCCCACCCACTCCCCCACCTCCTACTTCACCCCCCACACCCCACACTCCCCCATAACCTCACCCATCCCCTTCCCCTCATCCTCCTCCCTCATCTCCTCATCCCCATACAATTTACCCCCC
>NZ_VDTC01000219.1 GCF_007672725.1 Corynebacterium aurimucosum ATCC 700975 | reverse complement strand
AGGCCACCACTCCACCCCCCGCCTGTCCCTCTCCCCCTCCATCTTTCCCATCCTCCACCCCCCCCATATCCACCCGTTCCCTATCCACCCCTCACCCTCCGACCAAGTCCGTGTCCTCCCCCACCCCCCTCCTTCCACCCCAATCCCCCCCCCCATCACTTCCCACCTCACCTCCTAACCCACCAACCCCCTCCCCCCCTCCTTCCCATCATCTTCCTCCCCCATCCACACCCACCTATCCCTCATCACAACATCCCCCCCCTCCACCCCCCGCTCCACTACCCAATGATTCACCTTTCCACCATTAACCAACTACCACCCCCCTCCCACCCCCACACATACTACACCCACCCACAAAA
>NZ_VDTC01000218.1 GCF_007672725.1 Corynebacterium aurimucosum ATCC 700975 | reverse complement strand
CCCTTAACCCCACTAACCACTCCCCCACTCACCCCAACAACCATGACCACCAAACCCCCACCTCCCATCACCTCACTCATCCCTTCCCCCGCCCCCCATCCTTCTCCTTCCTAACCATCTTCCTCACCTCCCACACCAATCCACCTTCCAGCCATCATCCCCAAATAAATCAACCTCCCCCCAATCATTCCCCACATCACAACCCCTACCCCTTTCTTCCCCCAAAAGTTGAACTCCCCCCCCACCTCCCCAATGCAACCAAACCCCACCTACCCCCACCCCCCTTCACACCCCCTCACCAAATCCCCCCCCACAAAACCCTTCACTCACAACTCCCTACTCAAAACCTTCCTCTCCCG
>NZ_VDTC01000217.1 GCF_007672725.1 Corynebacterium aurimucosum ATCC 700975 | reverse complement strand
CACCATTATCCTCCTTCTCCTCCTCCTCCTCCACCTCCTCCGCCTTCACCCCCTCCACCTTCCCCATCCCGTTATACCCCCCCACATCCCCCCCCTACCCCCCTCCCTCCCTAATCACCCACACCCCCTAACTCCTCCCTACCCCTCCACACCCCCCCCCTCCAACTCCATCCACACCTCCAACTCCCCCCCCATCTCCTCCCCCACCCCCTTCACTCCCCCCCCCCCATCCCTCACCACCTCCCGCTCCCCCCACCTCCCGATCAACACTCCACCCACCCCCCCCTCCACTCCTTCTCCCAGCCCCAATTCCTGACCCGATCCCCAACCTACTCCTTATCAAACCAACCCTCCACTTTC
>NZ_VDTC01000216.1 GCF_007672725.1 Corynebacterium aurimucosum ATCC 700975 | reverse complement strand
CCTTCCCCAACTACCCCTCACCACCCTCACACAACTCCTCACCCTCCTCAACACCCCTCCAACCCCCACACCCAACCCCCCCCACACCCCCTCCATCATCCTCATCCTCCCCTTCATCCACCTCACCCCCCCCATCCCCCCTATCTCCTTCCCCTCCCCCACCCCCTCCCCACCATCAAACCACACCCCCCCCCCCCAACCCACCCCCCCCACCTCAACCCACACATCTCCAACCTCCCCCCCCGCCTTCTCCCCACTACCCACCCCCACGCCATCACCCCCGCCGCCTTCTAACCCATGTCCACCACCACCTCGTCCTCCTCAACCTTCACCACGCTGCCCTCCACGATCTCACCATCG
>NZ_VDTC01000215.1 GCF_007672725.1 Corynebacterium aurimucosum ATCC 700975 | reverse complement strand
CTACACCCCCAACCCTGGTCTCCTCCTCATCGACCCCACCTTCCACACCCGCACCAACCTGACCATGGCCATCACCCCCAACCAATCCCCCTACAACAACCCCTTCGCTCCCTTCCCCCCCCACATCTACCCCCCACCCATCTCCTACCCCCTCCCCCATCCTCTAACTCATAACCTTTTTAAACTCCTCTCTCTCACGCGTTTTCTACCAATAACACTATCCTACTCCCACCCCAAAAAACCCCAAACCCTCCCCCCCATTCCCCCCCACGGCCCCCCCAACCACCCCAATCACCACTTCATCCAGCTGCACACGACCAACATCCTCTTCATCCTGCCCGGTCCTTTCCCGGCCTTCGA
>NZ_VDTC01000214.1 GCF_007672725.1 Corynebacterium aurimucosum ATCC 700975 | reverse complement strand
CTCACGCAACCTATCTCTCCCATCTCTCTCATTTCACCCTCTCACCCCCCCTTAAACAACACCCCTACCCTTCCTCTTTAACCTACTCCCACCACTACCCCTCCACTTCCTCCCCCCCCGTCCCCGACCCCACGATCCCCATCCTCCTTCCCCACCCCTCCCCCCCACCCTTACCCCCATCCCCCCTCCCCTACACCTTCCCACCTTCTTCCTCCCCCCCCTCACCACCCCCCCAACCCCCTCCTCCTTATCCCTCACCACCTTCACCCCCACCCCCTCTCCACCCTCCTCCTCAACAACATCCCCCCCACCTTTAACTCTGTTCCCCTCAACCCTCCCCCCTTCCGTCACCGCCGCAAC
>NZ_VDTC01000213.1 GCF_007672725.1 Corynebacterium aurimucosum ATCC 700975 | reverse complement strand
CCCCCACAACCTTCTCCCCCTTCTCCCCATACTACTCCATCATCCCACATCACAACTCCCCTTCTTCAACCCCTTCCCCAACTCCCTTCCCCATCTCTTCACCAATCATCCCACCGACTTCTTCTTTCCCTTCTTCAAACACTCAACCTCCCTTCCCCACAATTTCTCCTCCTTCTCACACTCCACTTCCACACCATTCCCTCAAACCTACCCAACAACCTTCCACCATTCCCTCAATACCACCATTATCCACACCATCCAAACTTTCAATCATCTTCTTCTTCACTCCATTCTCTACACGGTACTCACACATTTTTCCTCCTACGAAAAGTTTCGGGTTGTTGTATCTGAACTGGATTC
>NZ_VDTC01000212.1 GCF_007672725.1 Corynebacterium aurimucosum ATCC 700975 | reverse complement strand
CCCTCTCTCCCACCACCTTTCTCCCCACCACCACCACCAACCCCCTCCCCAACCCCACCATCCTTCCCCACCCCGTCCTCAACACCTCCCCCCCCAACTTCATCCCCCTTTTAGCCCCCAATCCCCTCACCAACTCCACCCTCCTCCGAACTATCCTCCCTACCCTCCACCACACCCCACGCACCCTCCACCTCCCTTCCCCCCACCTCCATCCACAACTCCACCCCCCTCATTCCCCTCCCCCACACATCCCCAACCACCTACTACCTCCCCCCCCTCTCCTCCACCTCCAACCCCAACTCTTCTACCCCTTCCACTACGATCCCGCCCCACTCTCCAACCTCACACACCATCCCATCCA
>NZ_VDTC01000211.1 GCF_007672725.1 Corynebacterium aurimucosum ATCC 700975 | reverse complement strand
CCCCACCCCCCACTCCTCCCCTCAGAACCCTAACCTCTTCCAATCCTCCTACCCCCCCATGCTCCATCCCCCCCTCCCTATCCATATCTACCCCCCCCATCCCCCCCTCCACCATCTCCAACCAACCCTCCCCCTTCCCCCTCACCACCCCCTCCTCCCACTTCAACACATAAACCAAACCCTTCCCTCTCATCACCTCCACCTCCCCCACCAAACACAAATCAATCCCATTGCTCTTCCACCCCCCCAACACCCTACACTCATCCTCCAACATCCCCTCCCCCTTCTTCCTCTCCTCCACCGTTTCTCCCACATCCTTCTTCTTGCGCCCTTCCTTTTCCAACCCCCCCAAACCCTTCTCG
>NZ_VDTC01000210.1 GCF_007672725.1 Corynebacterium aurimucosum ATCC 700975 | reverse complement strand
TCATCCACATTCCCCATCCTTTCACCAACAACCAACTCCCCCTCCCTATCCCCCACCACCTCTACCCTCCCCCTATCCCACCGCCCCAATTCCTCCCCCCAAACACCATACCCACCCTCCTACTCCTTCCCCCCCCCCCCACCTATCCCCATCCCTTCCTCCCCTCCTTCATCCTCCCACTCCCCCTTTATCCCATCCTCCCCACCATCCTCAACAACAATTCCCCCCACCCCCCACTCCACCCCCTCTTTACCCCCCTCAACCTCCTCCCCCCCCTCCTCACCACCCTCGAGCATCTCCTCCTCCTTCTCTACCACCTCCTCACCCTCATCCATTTCACCCCCGACACCCTTCCCCACATC
>NZ_VDTC01000020.1 GCF_007672725.1 Corynebacterium aurimucosum ATCC 700975 | reverse complement strand
TCATCTCCCCCCCCACTACCCCCACCTCCATACCCCCATCCACCACCTCAACTGCAATACCCAACTCATAATTAAATACCCACTCCCCCTACTTCTCCCCCATTCTTCCCGCACCTACTCATCTCCTTCCACATCTACCCACCTCCCCCCCCTCATCCTAGCCCCACCCCTACCCGCCCTCCCCGCCCCACCCCAAGTTCGAGTTCTCTCCCTCCTTCTTCCACCCACAACCACAATTACCCCTCCCCCACTCCCACCTACCCTACCCCCCAAACCTACCCTCCCACCCCTACCACCTCCAACCCCTCCACTCCCCAACTTACCCATTCTCAAAATTACCTTTCCCAACTTTTCCTCAACCCCTCTCCCTCTTCCTTACAACCACCCCCCCTCTACCACCAACTTCTCTACCCCCCCCATCATCCTCCCCACCACACTCCCCACCCCACCAACAACCCTTACACCCTACACCATCTTTCCCCACTCCCCCTCCCCCCACAACCCTCACCCAGACAACATCCTCCAACACCCTAACCCTCCCTTCAAATAATTCCCACTTCTAACCCACCTTTCCATCAAATACCCCCCCACACCCCCCCATTTCAGACGCCTTATTTCATCAAAACATCCTTTTTCTTTCTCACCCCCACAACTCCTCCTTCCTCACCTACCATTCCATCAAATACCCCCCCCAAAACAGCCCTT
>NZ_VDTC01000209.1 GCF_007672725.1 Corynebacterium aurimucosum ATCC 700975 | reverse complement strand
CCCCGTCCCTCACCCACCATCATGTACACATCCCCCCACCACACTCTCCTACTTCCCCCCTGCCCAACACGAACTCCTACCCCAATCACCTCATACCACACTCCTTCCCCCACTCCCCCATCATTATCTACCCCATCCACCACCGCTACCATTCCCCCACCCTCCACTCCTCCATCCTCTCAAAACCCCCCCCATCCCACAACAAACCAAACTGCATCACCCCTACCTCATCCCCCTTCTCCTCAATCATCAGCAATTCCTTCATATCCCCCCCCCCCACCAACTCCCCCACCATCCCGTACCCCAACCCACCCCTAATCACCCCCCACGCCACCCCCATCACCATCCTACCATCCCCCCCC
>NZ_VDTC01000208.1 GCF_007672725.1 Corynebacterium aurimucosum ATCC 700975 | reverse complement strand
GGAGAAGTCGAAGCTGAATTGGCAGCAGGTTGAGGTGGGGAGCGGTGAGTACGAGTTCGTGGTGGGATAATGGTGGAGAGTTATGAGCGCGGGGTGGGAGGTGAGGTGGTGGAGGAGGAGATTGGGATGAAACGCTCGGGATTTATGAGGGTGATGGGGGGGGGGTTGGATAGGGGGGAGGGGGAGAGGGGGAGTGAGGGGGTGGGGGAGAGGGTTGGGAGTGGGAAGGGTGATGGAGTGAGCGTGAGGGAGGTGGTGGGAGAGGGGGGGGTAGAGAAGGTGGTTGAGGTGGGGGGGGGATTGGAGAAAGTGGGGGAGGGGGTGGGGATTGGAAGAGTGGGGGTGGATGGGGAGTTGAAGGGT
>NZ_VDTC01000207.1 GCF_007672725.1 Corynebacterium aurimucosum ATCC 700975 | reverse complement strand
CTGCTCGCGTTGCTTCGCGGCGAAGAAGGCTGTCGCTTTTGACAAAAACTCGTTATCCATCTTTGCTTCAGCCAACTCACGGCGCAGACGAGCATTCTCAGCACGAAGATCAGCCTCACTCATCCCATCCGAGGCTCCTCGGCGTTCACGCTCGAGTTTGACCCACCGGCCTAAAAGCCCGGCGGAAACACCGATTTCCTTAGCCACATGAGCGATCGGTCGCTCTGACTCGATTACCAGGTTCGCGGCTTCACGCCGGTACTCCGGCGTGTACTTCTTGCGCTGTTGACTCACAATGAACATCCTCTCTTACGGACACAAGATCCGTACAAATAGGGTGTCCACTAAACGAGGGTAACCTCA
>NZ_VDTC01000206.1 GCF_007672725.1 Corynebacterium aurimucosum ATCC 700975 | reverse complement strand
TTCCTCTCCCTCCCCCTCATTCCTTCCCAGCCCCCCCCCTTCCACCTCCACCTCCAGCATCACCATACCCTCCCTTTTCCCCCCTTCCACTTACCCCTCATCATTTTCCCCCCACACACTCCACCCCCTCCACCCCTTCCATTCCCTCCCCCTTCCTTTCCTACCCTCCCCCCCTTCCTACCTACCCCTCATCACTCATCGTCCTCAATCCTCTTAAACAAAAACCTCACCCACCCACTTCAACACTCACACCCCCCTCCCTTTATCCCCACCTCCCGCCACCCCGACCCTTCACCTCACTCATCTTCTCCTTCCCCTCGCACACCCTCCTCCACATCCTCCCCACCACCCTCTTCACCTCCCCC
>NZ_VDTC01000205.1 GCF_007672725.1 Corynebacterium aurimucosum ATCC 700975 | reverse complement strand
GTGGGATTGGAATATCGGGATGAGCAGTGCGGGGCAGCCGTTGGCAGAGGTACGGAAGGCATGGTGGGGGGTGGGGGGGTTAAAGGGAGAAGCGGTGAAAAGTTGGTGGGGGAGATGGTGGGGTGGGTGGTTTTGGTGGTGGGGAGGGGATGGAGAGTTATTTGGGTGGAGGGTTGGGAGTTGGATATGGGGGAGTGGGTGGGGGTGGAGGTTTGTGAGGTGGTGGGTGGGATGTTGGCGGTGGGGGTTATTAGGGGGAAGGAGGATGGGGTGAATTTGAGGGTGGTGATAAAGGTGACGGCGTCGGTGGTGGATGAGACGAAGCCAGCGGTCGTGGTAGTCGGGGGGGGTATCGGCGAAGTCGT
>NZ_VDTC01000204.1 GCF_007672725.1 Corynebacterium aurimucosum ATCC 700975 | reverse complement strand
GGGTGGGGGACATCGAGGCGGAAGATATTGGAGTAGGAGATGTGGCCGGGGTGGATGGTGGGGGGGAGGTGATAGGGGTTGAGGAGGTGGGGGATGAGGATGGGGATGGGGATGATGGAGAGTGGGGAGAAGATGAGGATGAAGTTGTTGGGGGGGGGATTGGTGTCTTTGGGAAGAGTGGATTGAAGGGGGTATGGGTTGATGTGGTGGTGAAGAAGGTAGGGGTGAATGGGTGGAGGTTTTAGAACATTTATGGGTGGAAGGATGGGTTGTTGGGTGGTGGTGGGGAAGGAGTATGTGGGGAAGGTAGGAGTGGGGAGGTAGGGGAAGGGGGAAGGGAGTTTGTAGTGGTGGGAGTGGTTTAG
>NZ_VDTC01000203.1 GCF_007672725.1 Corynebacterium aurimucosum ATCC 700975 | reverse complement strand
GGGGGAGAGACAGTGTAGGTGTAGGGGTTGGGGGATTTAGATGAGGACGTTTGTGTTTGGGGGGAGCAGGGGGGGGGAGGGGGGTGGAGGGTGGAGGGGGGTGAGGGGGTTGGAATTTGGGGTGTGGTTTTGGGTGAGGGGGAAATGGATGGGTTGCAGGAGGGTGGATTTGGGAGGGTGGTTGGGGGGGGGGATGACGAGGAGGGGGGTGTGGGGGAGGTGGTAGGTGAGATGCGGTTTTTGCGGATCATTGAGGTGATGAGGGGGGGGTGGGGGGATGGGTTGGGGGATAGTGGGGGGGAAGAGGGAGGGGTGTGGGTGGGTGGGGGGGGGGGGGGGGGGAGGGTGTCGGTCCTGGGGGGGTTG
>NZ_VDTC01000202.1 GCF_007672725.1 Corynebacterium aurimucosum ATCC 700975 | reverse complement strand
CAGCTCACCCACCTCCACCAAGTCCATATCACCCCCATCTCCCATATCCCCAACCAGTCCAACCAGCCCTTCATTCACAAGTACCACCCCAACCTCTCCTTCCTCCCCTTCATCCTCAACCCAACCCTTCACCCCCTCCTCTCCCACCCCAACCTCAACCCCTCCTACAACCCCCACACCAACGACATCACCTACCACCCTCACCTCAACGTCCCCATCCCCCTACATACCCCCAACCGCCTCCTCACCCCCCTCATCCACAACCCTCACCACCTCACCCTTCCCCACATCCCTCACAACATCCCCCACCTCCCTGACAACCCACCCAACAACAACCTCAACCCCAACCATTTGACCGGTGCAACC
>NZ_VDTC01000201.1 GCF_007672725.1 Corynebacterium aurimucosum ATCC 700975 | reverse complement strand
CAAACCAACCCTTGATCACGTTCCCAACACACAACCCGAACATCCCCTACACACCAACCTCCATCATCTTCTAACAAACCACCCCCACAATCCCCGCTCCCATTCCTTCACGCTTCCCCACCCCCTCACACACATACCCCTACAACCCTCCTCACTTCTCAATCTTCCAACTCATGATTCCCTACCCAACTCCAAACAACACCACCATCATCCCAACCCCTAACTACCTCCAACCCACCCCTAACAATCTCCATACCCCCAACTTCCTCCCCACTCCTCCCCCCACCACCCCTCTCCTCCACACCCACAACCCCCACTCGCCCCTCCACGTCCACGCGCACTACGAACACTTTTCACGAAATCATC
>NZ_VDTC01000200.1 GCF_007672725.1 Corynebacterium aurimucosum ATCC 700975 | reverse complement strand
CTTACCCCACATCCCCTCCCCCCTCCACCTCAACACTCCACATATCCCCCCCCTTCCCCACCATCCCAAACACCTTACCCCTCCTCTCCACCCCCTTCCCCCCACCCACCACCTCCCACCACCACTCCCCCACCTTCCAATCCCCCTTAATCCCCACCCCCCTTCCCACCATCCAAACCATCCCCACCGTGCTCCTCCCACCCGCCTCCTAAACCCCCCCCTCCACCACCAAACCCCCCATCAACACCGCCCCCCAACCCCCCCTTCCACAACAATCTCCCCACTAACCCCCCCACTTCACAACTCCCCTATCTCCCAAACTTATCCCCCATCCATCCAACCCCCCCCCAACCTTTTCCCATCTACC
>NZ_VDTC01000001.1:412452-591081 GCF_007672725.1 Corynebacterium aurimucosum ATCC 700975 | reverse complement strand
CCACTAGACATCCCGTCCAAAAACATCCTGGACTCCGTGTCCAAAAAGTCGCTAGACATCACAGTTCCGGGCTAGAAGTCGTTTTAGAGGGGACGAACCATGTTGTGTTCCTTATTAGTCAACGACTGGAACAGAGCGAAAACGACTAAACCCACCGCGGTGAAGCGGTGGGTTTAGCTATGCGGAGCAGTTTCGCAAATGATTTAAGCTAGATTCGCAAAACCGTCGGGTTTAATGGTCGGGATAACAGGATTTGAACCTGCGACCTCTTCGTCCCGAACGAAGCGCGCTACCAAGCTGCGCCATATCCCGGTGTTCCGCTCTAAGCGGTACCGGAATACTGTAACTCACCCCGGTCTGAAAGGGCAAAACGGCAGCGTGGAGGGGGTATCCCTAGGCGGTCTTCTCAGTGATACGCAGTAGCGTGGCCGACGGGCGGCAGAAGACTCGGAAGGGAACGAACTTCGAGGTGCCCAACCCGTTGGAGACATGCATGTACATCTCTCCGAACCGGTGCAGGCCCTGGGCGCGGACGCGGTCGATGCCGCAGTTGGTCACGATGGAGCGCGAACCCGCCACCTTGAAAGGAAGACAGAGCTGGCCGCCGTGCGTGTGTCCCGACAAGGACAGCTGGTAGCCGTCAGCGGCGAACTTCTCCAAGACGCGGGGTTCCGGGGAATGCAGGAGCGCCAAGGAAAGGTCGGCATCCTCGTTCGGGGCGCCGGCGATTTCCGAGTAGTCATCCAGATCATGGTGTGGGTCGTCCACACCGGCGGCAGCCAGGCGAACATCGCCCACCTTGAATTCCACGCGAGCCTGGTTGGCATCGTGCCAGCCGTGCTCAAGGAAAGCCGCGCGCATGCCCTTCCACGGCAGGTTCACATAAGAGGGCTCGTTCTTCTTCCCAATCAGGTAGTTGAAGGGATTCGGGATGCGCGGCGCCCAGTAATCATTGGTGCCAAAGCAGAACATCCCCGGGCGGCTCAGCAGCGGGCCAAGCGCGCGGAGGACCTCGGGGACGCCGCGCTCGTCGGAAAGATTGTCACCGGTGTTGATCACCAGGTGCGGGTCGAGGGCGTCGAGGCCTGAGACCCACTCGATTTTGGCGCGCTGGCCCGGAATCATGTGGAGGTCGGACACGTGCAGGATGCGGAACTCGGACTCCTCGCGCAGCGTGCCGGGCTCCAACAGCGGCAGGGTGTACTCCTTGAGCTCGAACTTGGTGAGCTCTGAGTGCGCCCATGCGGCGGTGCCCAGGCCGGCGGCGGCGAGTCCGCCAAGGACAGGGAAAATCTTCACCCTCACCACACTACCTGGCCGGCTGGCGTAGATTGAAGGGCATGAGTGAGTTGAAAGAAACTATTCGCGCTGACCTTAAGACCTCGATGAAGGCCAAGGACAAGGCCCGTACGAGCGCCATCCGTTCTCTGCTGTCTGCCATCCAGGCGGAGGAAACTTCCGGTTCTCGCCACGAGATCACCGATGAGGACATCCTCAAGGTCATCGCTCGTGAGATTAAGAAGCGCCGCGAGTCCGCAGAGGTTTATGCGGAGAATGGCCGCCCGGAGTTGGCGGAGGCGGAGCTTGTCGACGTCCCCTTCTTCGAGGCCTACCAGCCGGAGCAGCTTGACGACGACTCCCTGAACGCCCTCGTTAAAGAATCCATCGCCGAGGTTGAGAAGGACTCCGGTGAGCCGGCGACCATCAAGCAGATGGGTAACGTCATGAAGGTGGCCACCGCCAAGGCTGCCGGACGCGCGGACGGCAAGCGCCTGTCCACGGCAGTGAAGGCCGCCCTGAATTAACGCGCTAGAGCCCGAAGAAGCTCCGCACGTCATTCGTGAAGCGGTCAACGTCTTCTTGAGTGAATAGTGGGTCGGACTGGCCGACTCCCGGCTCGCCGCCGCTCGGTGCGGACGGGGAGCCCGAGTTGGAGTCCCAGGCTACTGGGCTCGTGCTCGCAGAATCAGAAGAGTCGCTCGCGGAGCCGTCGGAAAGCTGGAGCGTGACCTCCGCGCCCTTCTTCGCGCCGGATGGACCGGTGATGACGCGAACTACCTTGCCGTAGCCCACGCCGGGCGCGGGGACCTCGGTGGTCCTGACTTTATATCCGGCTTTCTCCAGCGCGGAACGGGCTTGGCTTTCGGACTTGCCCTTCACGCCGTCGATAAGCGGCGAAACCTTGCCAGAGTCGTAGGCCCGGTCATAGTCGGGTACCGTGCCCTTCTGTGCTTCGGGGACGCGCGCGGCCATCGTGTAGAAGGTTGCCGCCGGCTCCTTGCCGCCGAAGAGGTTGCCGCTGGGGCACTGGCGTACCGGGCCGGTGCACAGCGGGCTCGTGGTGGTCCCGTCGTTGTAGATGTACGGTGCGGCAGCGACCGCCGAGTTGAATCCAAGGAATGCCGAGGACTGGTTGGACTCGGTGGTACCGGTCTTGGCGGCTGCCTGGCCGCTGAAGCCGGCAGCGCGTGCCGAGTCGGAGGCGGTTCCCTTTTCGGTATCGGCGGTCATGTTGTTTTCCAGTGCCTTCGCCACTTCCTTGTCCACTGCGCGTTCGCACGGCGTGTGTTTGAGGTAGACCTCGTTGCCGTGGGAGTCCGTGACTTCCTCGATGGGGTTGGGCTCGCACCACATGCCTTGCGACGCCACCGTCGCGCCAACGTTAGACAGCTCTAGTGCATTCACTGCTGTCGGGCCGAGCGTGAAGGAGCCGAGGTTGGAGTCTTTAATGTGGTCGGCGATGGAGGACTCGCCGTCGTAGCTGCCGGGTTCTTCATAAGAACGCAGGCCGAGCTTGACGGCGATGTCGACCAGGCGCTCGACGCCAAGTTGCTCGGTGAGTTGGATGAAGGGGGTGTTGGGGGAGTAGGCCAGCGTGTCCTGCATGGTCATCGTGGAGGCGTAGCTGCCGGAGTTTTCCACGCAGTACTTGTTGGGCGGGCAGTTAGCTGCGCCGCCGTATCCCAGGCCTTCCGCTTCGTAGCGATTGGGCACGGCCAGCTTGTCCTTGATGCCGTAGCCCGCCTCCAGGGCGGCCGCGGCGGTAAAGAGTTTGAACACGGAGCCTGCGCCGTTGCCCACCAAAGAATTGGGCTGGGGCAGAAGGGTTTCATTGTTGTTCAGGTCGAGCCCATAGGTGCGCGACGACACCATGGCTAGGACCTTGCGGGAATCGGTGCCCGGCTTGATAACGTTCATGACCTCCGCCACGCCCGCCGCATCCGGGGCGGTGTTGCTTCGCACTGCGTTGAGCGCTTGGTCTTGGACGTCGGGGTCAAGCGTGGTCTTAACGGTCAGACCGCCACGCGCAAGGTGCTCGCGGTCGATGCCTTTTTCGTTGAGGTATTCCAGCACATAGTCGCAGAAGAAGCCGCGATCGCCCGCGCCGATGCAGCCGTTAGCCAGGGTTGCAGGGCTGTCCAACACGCCGAGTGGCTGCTGGGAAAAGGCGTCGGCGTCCTCCTGGGAAAGGGAGCCGTTATCAACCATGGCTTGGAGTACCACGTTGCGGCGCTCAGTTACGCCTTCTTCGTTGGTATAGGGGTTGAGGTATTCCGAGGATTGCACCATGCCGGCGAGCATCGCAGCCTGCGGCACGGTGAGGTGCGCGGCATCGGTTCCGAAGTAGGTGCGGCTAGCGGCCTCAACGCCGAAGGAGTGGTTTCCAAAGGGGACGAGGTTGAGATAGTTGGTGAGGATCTCATCCTTGGAGAGCCGGGCATCGATGTCCGTAGCCATGCGCATTTCGCGCAGCTTACGGGCCACGGATTGTTCGGTCGCGGCCTGACGTTCTTCGTCGGTAGTCGCGTTGACCAAAAGGAGGTAGTTCTTTACGTACTGCTGGTCAAGCGTGGATGCGCCCTGGGAGACACCGCCCGCAACCAGGTTGGTCCACAACGCACGGACATTGCCCTGCAAGTCGACGCCCTCGTGCTCATAGAAACGGCGGTCCTCGATAGCCACCACTGCCTTCTTCATGGCGTCCGAGATCTCATCCGGTTTCACTGGATGGCGGCGCTGCTCATAGATATACGCAAGGGGGTTGCCCTTGGCATCCAAGATGGTGCTCACGCCGGGGGTATCACCGTTGGTGAGATCCTGGACGTCTGATTGCATCGTCTCATTGGTCCTGGCCACGGCGACACCGCTGACGCCAGCGACGGGGGCGATGGCCAGCGCGATGAGGATGCCGACCAGTGCTGTGGACAGGACGAGCTTTCCCAGGGATTTGATCACAGTCACCCTCCACACACTAGTGGTTTAGGAGGATATCCGGGAGACCCCCCTAAAGTGTGACCTGTTAGACAGGTATACCGGTCTGTGAATAGACTTACCAAGGGTACATAATATTCCGTCGGGTAGAGGGTTATTCATGATCTTTGAGCTCGACGGGGGTGAGCTTGGAAGGAGTTACCTAGCCATGGCAGTCAGTGTCAAAGGTGCAGGACGGTCCGCAATGGTAAAGAATGCCTCGTTAACCACAGAGCGTGGTGAGTGGGTTACCCAAGCTAAGTGCCGCAACGGTGATCCCGATGCACTCTTTGTACGAGGAGCTGAGCAGCGTAAAGCTGCAGTAATCTGCCGCCATTGCCCGGTGCTCAATGAGTGCCGCGCGGATGCGCTTGATAATCGCGTGGAGTTCGGCGTGTGGGGCGGCCTCACGGAGCGTCAGCGCCGCGCCCTTCTGCGCAAGAACCCGCACATCACGAGCTGGGCCCATTACCTCGCTGAGGGTGGCGAACTCATCGGTATTTAGTAGCATTGAGCCCATGACTAAATGGGAATATGCCACTGCGCCGGTTCTTACGCACGCGACGAAACAAATCCTCGATTCCTGGGGTGAGGACGGCTGGGAGCTCGTCACCATCACCCCGGGTATGAACCCGGAGAATGTTGTCGCCTATTTCAAGCGTCCTGTGGAGGAGTCCTAATGGGTGCGCTTGCCCGCCTCGAAGAGCTCGGCGTCGAGCTGCCTTCTGTCGCTGTCCCCCTCGCGTCCTATATCCCAGCTACCCGCGTGGGAAACCAGGTGTGGACCTCTGGCCAGCTGCCCGTCGTGGGCGGTGAATTGTCGGCTTCCGGCAAGGTCGGCGCAGAGGTGAGCCTCGACAAGGCACAGGAATTGGCGCGCACGGCGGCGCTAAACGCTTTGGCTGCAATCGATGGTCTCGTAGGCCTTGATCACGTAACCCGCGTGGTGAAGGTGGTTGGATTCGTGGCTTCGGACCCCTCCTTTACTGAGCAAGCTGCGGTCATCAATGGTGCTTCCGACTTCTTGGGTGAGGTCTTCGGAGATGCCGGAATCCACGCGCGTTCTGCGGTGGGAGTAACGGTCCTACCGAAAGATTCCCCCGTTGAGATCGAAGTCATCGTAGAAATCGCTGAGTAATCGGATAGGGTTAGAACCATGGAGCATCCTGCATATAGCCAACTGCGTCCCGTGAGCCAGTCCGTCGGTGTCGTGCTGTGCGATAATCCCAGTTACACCGCTTTGGAGGGCACCAATACGTGGATCATCCGCGCCGGAGAAGATTCCCGCGCCATTGTGGTTGATCCGGGCCCGGAGGATGAAGGTCATCTCAACGTCGTGACCGCGAAGGCGGGCGAGGTTGCGCTGATCCTTCTTACCCACCGCCACGATGATCACGCATCAGGCGCCCAGCGCCTGCGTCAGCTCACCGGCGCTCCCATCCGCTCTTTCGATCCGAATTACTGCAATGGAGGCGACGCGCTTGTCGACGGAGAAGTGATCACCGTCGACGGCATCACCCCGCAGCTTGAGGTCGTTCACACCCCGGGGCACACCGCAGATTCCACCTGCTTCTTTGTGTGGTCCGCGGAAGCGAAGAACTCCACCCTGGAGGGCATCCTGACCGGTGACACCATCGCAGGCCGCCACACCGTGCTGCTGTCTGAGACGGATGGCGACTTGGCTGATTACCTGAAGACCCTGGATCTTCTGGAAGAACGCGGCAAGGACGTGGCGCTCTTCCCGGGCCACGGCCCGGACTTGGAGGACACCTCCGCGGTTGCCCGCAAGTACATTGACCGCCGCCACCACCGCCTGGACCAGATCAAGGAGGTCCGTGGGCGCTTGGGTGAGGACGTCGACGTCAAGACTCTCGTTGATGAGATGTATGACGATGTCGATCCGGTCCTGCGTCACGCAGCTGAGCAGTCGACGCGCACCGCGCTGAAGTACCTCGCGGCTCAGAACTAAAGCACTACATAGGAAAATCCCCCGAGAAATTCTCGGGGGATTTTGCGTTAGGACAAGTCGAAGGCCGAGGGCCGCATAGGCGGGCTCGGCCTTTAAGACCTAGCGTGCGCGGCGGGCCAAGTGCTCGGTATCGACGATGAGCACCGACTTGCCCTCCAAGCGGATCCAGCCGCGGTGAGCGAAGGTGGCCAGAGCCTTGTTCACGGTCTCACGGGAAGCGCCAACGAGCTGGGCGATCTCTTCCTGGGTGAGGTCGTGGTTCACGCGCAGCGCGCCGCCCTCCTGCACACCGAAGCGGTTAGCCAGCTGCAGCAGGGTCTTGGCCACGCGGCCTGGCACGTCGGTGAAGATGAGGTCCGCCAGGTTGGCGTTCGTGCGGCGCAGACGGCGGGCCAGCACGCGCAGAAGCTGCTGAGCAATCGCCGGATGATCGGCCACCCACTGCTTGAGCATCTCAGAGTTCATCGTGGCTGCGGTGACCTCAGTGACGCAGACAGCGGAAGAGGTGCGCGGGCCCGGATCGAAGATGGAGAGCTCGCCGAACATATCGGACGGGCCCATCACGGTCAGGAGGTTCTCGCGGCCATCCGGGGCGTGGCGGGCGAGCTTAATCTTGCCCGAGGTGATGATGTAGAGGCGGTCTCCCGGCTCACCTTCCTCGAAAATGGTGGTGCCGCGCGGGAAACGGACGGTTTCCATCTGCTCAATAAGGTTCTGTACTGCTACCGGATCGACGCCCTGGAAAATGCCAGCGCGGGAGAGAATGTCCTGTACGCCTTCCACTGTTACTCCTTAAAGCCTGCGCAGCCCGGAAAACACTGGGACACAAGCTGGTTTGGTTTGATTTGACGCACCTAGTCTCCAGTGCGCCACGAGGCACTGCACAATATCATACAGTGTAATTAGTCACTATTTCCACCAACGTGAAAAATAATCACACGCCTTGAATGGTCTATTTAGTTTTCGAAGGCCGTCGCCTCAAGTTTCTCCATGAGGATGGCAAACAGCGCGAGGCACAGCGGCACAAAGATGACGAGCGAAATCATGCTTCCCATTCTAGCCGCCGTCACTAAGATCTCTTTTATGTCCCCTGACCTTCCCGTGCACCACGATGACGCTGACGAGGCCGCTCGCATCGTTCATATTCGTACCGCCTTGGCGGATGAATACCCCGACGCCGATTGCGAGCTAGATTTCACCACGCCGCTCGAGCTACTTATTGCTACGGTGCTCTCGGCGCAGTGCACGGATGCCCGCGTCAACCAGGTCACCCCAGAGCTTTTTGCTCAGTATCCTTCCGCACCGGACTATGCGGCCGCGGACCGCGCTGACCTCGAGCGCATCCTCCGCCCGCTCGGATTCCAGCGCACGAAGGCCGGCCACCTGTTAGGCATCGGGGAAAAGCTCGTCGCGGACTTCGATGGGCAGGTGCCCCGCGGCATCGACGAGCTCACCTCCCTGCCCGGCGTCGGGCGCAAGACCGCGCTGGTGGTGCGCGGCAATGCCTTCGGCCTGCCGGGGATCACGGTGGATACCCACGTCACGCGCCTGAGCCAGCGTCTTGGGTTGACCGAGGCGAAGACTCCGAGGGCGATTGAGAGAGACGTCGCCAAGCGCGTGCCCGAAGAGGAGCAAACGGTGTTTTCGCACCGCCTCATCCTCCATGGACGGCGCGTGTGCACCGCGCGAAAGCCACAGTGCGCGGCCTGCGTCCTCGCCCCATGGTGCCCGTCGCGGGGTTAAGGTGGAGCAATGAGCCAATATTCTCGGTGGCCCGGATACGTGAAGGCGAGCATCGCTGCCATTGTCGCGCTGGCGGCGCTCGCGTTCGTCGGCGTGGTGAACCTGCTTGAGAATGATGAGCCGGAGGTTGCCCTCCCCGAGGCGCAGGAGCAAGAGGTGGCCAAGCGCCCCAAATGCCCCGAGGGACCGCTTGCGGGTGTGGATCTTCCGTGCTTGGGTGCGGCCGGTACTGCGGCGGCCAAGAACGTCCAGATCGTTACTGTGTGGGCGTGGTGGTGCGAACCGTGCCGCACGGAGCTGCCCTTCTTCGAAGACCTTGCGCGAGCGCACCCGACGTGGAATGTCGTCGGCGTGCATGCGGACGCGAACGCTGCCAACGGGGCCGCTCTTCTCAGCGATCTGCAGGTAGATATCCCCAGCTACCAAGACGATGACGGCGCCTTCGCAGGTGAGCTCGGGTTGCCGGGCGTTATCCCCATCACCCTGGTGGTGCGCGATGGCACGGTGGAGGAGAAGTTTGTGAAGCCGTTCGACTCCGCAGAAGATTTGGAGGAGGCCGTCGAGGAGGTTCTCAAGTGAGCCGCCTCTTTCCTGCCCATGCCCCGGAGTGGCTGCGCCCGGCGCTCGGGGTTGATACAGACAAGGTCCAAGAACGCCTCATTCGGCATGTCCCGGCCGCCAAGCGCCGGCGTGAATCGGCAGTGTTGGTGCTGCTGAAGGGCACCAGTTTTGAGGATGGTGAGGTGCTGCTCACGCACCGCTCGCCGTCGATGCGCTCGCACTCCGGCCAGATTGCCTTTCCCGGCGGGCGTAGGGAGGAGGGGGACGCCTCGCTTGTCGACGTCGCCCTGCGCGAAGCCGAGGAAGAAACCGGCCTCGACCGCTCCACGGTCACCCCTCTTGAGCAGTGGGGCAAGCTGGACATCCGGGCTACCGGCAACACCGTGAGCCCGGTCCTGGCGTATTGGCATGAACCGGGCACCGTGTGGCCGGCGAGCCCGGCGGAGACCGACGATGTCTTCACCGTCCCGCTGCGGGAGCTGGCGGATCCGGCCAACCGCATGATGGTGGGCTTGAGCCGCTGGAAGGGGCCGGCCTTCCGGGCACGGGGATACGTGGTGTGGGGGTTTACCGCGGGAGTGCTCTCCGGGCTGCTGGACCATGCGGGCTGGAGCGTGGAATGGGATGAAAATATGGTTCATGATCTGCGTGACTCACTCAATCGCTCTTTGAATAATGAGAAGATAGGCTAGTTTCTGCCCTTTAGCCCTTAAGAAAGTAATTCCTCTGTGTCCCTAGCTGTTGACATCCTGATCGTTATTGCCGTGCTCCTTGCCGTGCGTGTGGGCTGGCGGCAGGGCGCTTTAGCGGCGGTCCTCGCAGCGGTGGGAATCATTGCGGGGTTGGTTTTAGGAACCGTGGTTGCCCCGCTGGTGATGGGGCTGACGGACCAGGCGGCCGTGCGCTTTTTGCTGGCTGTCGGCGTGCTGATTTTGCTGGTGGGGCTGGGGCAGCTGGTGGGGACGTCGCTTGGCATGGCGCTGCGGGACCGCATGCGAACCCGCTCGGGGCAGCGCGTGGATTCATCGATTGGCGCGGTCTTCCAAGCCGCGGCGGCCATCGTGGTGATTTGGCTGGTGTCCTTGCCCTTGGCCTCCAACCTGGGCGGCCAGCCGGGGCAGGCGCTGCGTGAATCGCGTGTGCTGAGCTCGCTGAATGCGGTGGCGCCTTCGCGCCTGGCGGCGCTGCCGAATGGCTTGGCTGCGCTCCTCAACGAGTCCGGGTTGCCGCCGTTGGTATCGCCCTGGCAGCGATCTGGCGCCGATGTCGAGGTGGATGCGCCGGCGGTAAACATTGGGGATCCCAAACTCGCAGAACGCGTGCGGCCTTCCGTCATTCACGTGCTGGGTGATGCCGAGGCATGCTCGCGCCGCCTCATGGGCTCGGGCTTTGTGACGGAGCCGGACTACGTCATCACGAACGCCCACGTGGTGGCGGGCACGGATAAGGTTCGCCTCGATACGGTCCTTGGCCTCAAGGAAGCGGACGTGGTGTATTACAACTCGGACGTAGACATTGCTGTGCTGCATAGCCCGGGCCTGGGATTGGATCCTTTGCCGTGGGCGGAACAAGCGGCTGCTACCGGGGACGATGCCATCGTCTTGGGCTTCCCGCAGTCGGGGCCGTTCACGGCGGAGCCGGCGCGCGTGCGCGACCGTCTCACCATCGCTGGTCCGGATATCTACTCCACGGGCCGCGTGGAGCGCGATGCCTACACGGTGCGCGGTAGCATCCGGCAGGGCAATTCCGGCGGTCCGATGATCAACCCGGAGGGTCAGGTGCTCGGCGTTGTGTTTGGTGCTTCCGTGGAGGATTCCGATACGGGCTATGCGCTTACCGCGGACGAGGTGCGCGGCCACGTGGGTGACGTCACGCAGCTTGTCGACGCCACCCCAACCGGCTCCTGCGTCGGCTAAGACCAGGTAGTTTCTTCTTCCGGTTGCGGGGTGGAGAGACCTGTTTTAGTCTCTGTGCTCATGGGGGATATCGAAACCTACATCCGCCTCCGCAATTCGGGGATTGCGCTGGTGGAAAACATACCCAGCTCACCCGATGAGCTCCGCGCGCTCGGCGCGGATGCCTCCGATGCTGCTGAGCTTTCACAGCTACACCAGGTTTACTTCGGCCCCACCCGCTTTAGCGGCAAACAACGCAAAGCCCGGACCGCAGCCCTTCAACAGCGCCACAGCCTCGGCACCCTCACACTGATTGAAACCTACACCGCAAAAGTCAAGAAAACCCTCGACGCCTGGAACCTCAGAATCAAACTCGCAGGAACACCCGCACACCGCATCCCCACCGTCGCCGCCACACGCCTGAAAGAACTACGCTCCAAACGCATAGCCAAACCAGGCGTGCGCATCACCTACCGGGAACAAGGCCCCAACACACTCTCCATAACTGACGACGCCACCACGATCGCCAACATGCGCGGCGTCTTAGAGTCCACCAACACCACCGACCTGCTTCAAGCCGCCAACGACATCTTCTTCAAAGAGGGCACCGGTTCCAAGCCTGCGGTGCGCACCCAAGTCATCGTCACCCTCAACGAGCTCGACCAGATCATCAACGGTGACGGGGACTACATCGAACTCAACCTCACTAACGGCGGGCGCATGACCGGGGCAGAATTCCTCACCCACAAATTCGCCGAAATAGGGTATGCCACCATCGTGCACCCCATTGAAGGACCCATCGACACCTGGCGGCTATCACGAGGGGCAAACTTCAAACAACGCCTTACCCTGCATGCTGAATTCCACACCTGCTCAAGACCAGGATGTAACAAGCCAGCAGACTATTGCCACGTCCATCATTTGGTGCCGTGGCAGGCAGGCGGCTACACCAACATTAAGAACCTGACCTTCCTGTGCGCCTACCACAACGGCATTAACGATGATGACCCACAAAGGCCTACCGGGCGCGGCTACATGTACCGGCTTAACACCGGGGTCAGCTTCATCCCACCCTGGGGCACACCAATCACCGCAATGCCCGAATACCAAGAAGCAGTAGCCAGACTCGCCGCCGAACAAGCAGGACAACCACCAGAGGAACCACCCGACAGCAGCTAACACCCACAGCCACTAAACACAGAGAGGACAACGCCAACTACCGATCCCGCCAACCCAAAGATGGTTGACGGGCACATCGGTGATCCCTGCAAACCGCAGCATGGTGCGCGGGGAAATCGGGGATCCTGGTCGCGATTCGACTGCCGTCAGACGCAGTAGGAGCAACGGGACGCTTAGCCCTTAAAGAGCGAGCCCCCCTTAAAGGCGAAACCCGCCAGCCGGATGAAGACTGACGGGTTAGGCGGCGTTGTGGGTTAGTGGCCGGTACCGATTTCTAGGTGCATGCCCGGAACCGAGTTGATGAGGTTGCGGGTGTACTCCTGTTGGGCGTTTTCGAAGATTTCGTCGGCGGTGCCCTGCTCGACGGCTTGGCCCTTCTTCATGACCACCACGTCGTCGGCAGTCTGGCGGACCACCGCGAGGTCGTGGGTAATGAAGAGGTAGGACAGGCTGAGCTCCGACTGCAGCTCCGCGAGCAGCTGGATGATCTGGTTCTGCACCAACACGTCCAGGGCGGAGACAGCCTCATCGAGGACGATGACCTCCGGGCGCAGCGCCAGCGCACGAGCAATAGCGATACGCTGGCGCTGGCCGCCGGAGAGCTCGTTGGGGTAGCGGCGCATGGCGGAACGGGGCATGGAGACCATGTCGAGAAGCTCGGCAACGCGGGCCTCACGCTCCTTGCGCGAGCCCACCTTGTGCAGCGCCATGGGCTCTTCGATGCACTTGTAAATCGAGTACATCGGGTCCAGCGAACCGTAGGGGTTCTGGAAAACCACCTGCATCTTGCGGCGGAGTTTAAACAGCTCCTTCTTCGACAGCGTCGAGGTATCGCGGCCTTCGAACTCGATGGTGCCGGAGGTCGGCTCTAGCAGGCCCAACACCATGTTGGCCACCGTGGACTTGCCGGAGCCGGACTCGCCCACCAGCGCCAGGGTGGTGCCGCGGCGGATGTCGAAGGAAACATCGTCGACAGCCTTCAGCAGCTTCTTTCCGCCGCGCTGGCCACGGATGTCGAATTCCTTGGTGAGGTTGTGGACCGAAATCACCGGGGCCTGAGCTGCGGTCGATGAACCCTGAGCGGAATCTGCAGCGGTCGCGCTAGGCTCGGCGACGGCTCCTGTGGCCTCACCTGACTTGAGCTCCTTGGCCTCCACACCAGCTTCCTTGGCCGCGCGGATGCGGGAGGAAGCGAGGGAGGGGGCGGCGTCGACAAGCCGGCGCGTGTACGGGTGCTGCGGGGAGCGCAGGATCTCACGCGAGGGGCCCGATTCCACGATGCGGCCGCGGTGCATGACGACGAGGTGCTCCGCGCGCTCGGCGGCCAGGCCAAGGTCGTGGGTAATGAAAAGCACCGCGTTACCCAGCTCTTCGGTGAGGTGCTCCAGGTGATCCAGGATGGTTTTCTGCACCGTCACGTCGAGGGCTGAGGTGGGCTCGTCGGCGATGAGCAGCTTCGGGCGTGCAGCCAGGCCGATCGCGATGAGCGCGCGCTGGCGCATACCGCCGGAGAACTCGTGGGGGTACTGCTTGGCGCGGCGTTCGGCGTCGGGAAGCCCGGCTTCCTCTAGAAGCTCGACGACGCGCTGGTGGCGCTGGGAGCCCTCCACCACGTGATTGGCCTTGAGAGATTCCTCGACCTGGGTGCCGATGCGCCACACCGGGTTAAGGTTGGACATCGGATCCTGCGGGACCAAGCCAATCTTGTCACCGCGCAGCGACTCGAATTGCTTGTTGTCGTAGTGGGTGATGTCCTCGCCCTCGAAGAGGATCTGGCCGCCGGTGACCTTGCCGGTGCCCGGCAGCAGGCCCAGGATGGACATCGCCGTGGTGGACTTGCCGGATCCGGACTCGCCCACGATGGCCACGGACTGGCCCGGGTAGATGGACATGTTGACGCCACGCACTGCCTCGACCACACCGGTGGAGGTGGTGAAGGAGATGTGGACGTCCTTCATTTCAAGAAGTGGAGAGTTAGTCATTAGCGCTTCCTCGCCTTCGGATCGAGTGCATCGCGGACGACGTCACCCATCATGATGAAGCTCAACACGGTCAGGCCCAAAGCACCTGCCGGGTAGAACAGGACTGCCGGAGCAACGCGCAGTGAAGCCTGCGCGTCAGAGATATCGCCGCCCCAGGACACGAACGTCGAGGGCAAGCCGATGCCCAGGAAGGACAAGGTGGCCTCCGCGACGATGTAGGTGCCCAGCGCCACGGTGGCATAGGAGATGATGGGCGCGGCCGCGTTCGGCAGGATGTGGCTGAACAGGATGCGCCAGCTCGACGCGCCGATGGAGCGGGCGGACTGGACGAACTCCTCGTTCTTGATGGAGACCACCGCGCCGCGCGTGATGCGGGCGATGGAGACCCAGCCGAAGAGGCCGAGCACCAAGACCACCGTGACGATGGTGCGGTGCTCCTTGAACATCTGCATGACCACGATGGCGGCGAGCACCAGCGGGATGGCGAAGAAGATGTCGGTAATGCGGGAAAGGACGGAGTCAATCCAGCCGCCGAAGAAGCCGGCGATGGCGCCGATCAAGGAGCCCAGCACCACGACGAGGATGGTGGTCAAGACGCCGACGGCAACCGACGCGCGCGCACCGTAGATCACGCGGGCGTAAATGTCGCAGCCCTGGCGGTTGAAGCCGAAGGGGTGGCCCGGCTCGGCGGGGTCGAGGGACTTGGACAGCTCGCACAGGCGCGGGTCGGTGCTAGTGAAAAGACCCGGTGCGATGGCTAAGAGGATGGCCACGAGGATCATCACGGCCGCGATCCAGAACAGCGGGCGGCGGCGCAGGTAGCGCCAGGCCTCGCCCCACTGGGAGGACGGGGCGGACTCGTCCTTGACGGCGTCGACGGCGCCGAGTCCCGTTTCGTCGGTTTCCGAGACGAAGTGTTCTTGGCCCGGGTAGGGGGTGGTTTTCTCGAAATTAGGCATAGCGGATCCTCGGATCAAGTACGGCGTACAGGAGGTCAACGAGCAGGTTGGCGATGATGTAGATGATCACCAGCACGGTGGTGAAGGAGACAATCGTGGTTGGCTCACCGCGCAGGATGGCCTGGTACATCGTGCCGCCGACGCCGTTGATGCCGAAGATGCCCTCGGTCACGATGGCACCGGTCATGAGCGCGCCGATGTCGGCGCCGATGAAGGTGGCCACGGGAATCAGCGAGTTACGCAGCACGTGGCGGAGGGTCACCGCGGCGTTGGAAAGGCCCTTGGCGCGCGCGGTGCGCACGTAGTCGGCGCGCAGGTTCTCAGCCACGGACTGGCGGGTCAGGCGAATGACGTAGGCCAGGGAGAGTGCGCCGAGCACCATGGCCGGCATGAGGAGGGACTTCACGGTGGCGTTCGCTCCGACGGTGACCGGCAGGACACCCCACTTGATGCCCACGAGGTACTGGAAGACGAAGCCGATGACGAAGGACGGCACCGCGATGACGAGCAGGGAGATGACCAACACGGTGGAATCGAAGAAGCCACCGCGGCGCATGCCGGCGAGGACACCGAAGAGGATGCCGAAGACGGATTCAAAGATGATGGCCATGACGGTGAGCTTCACCGTGACCGGGAAGGCGTTGGCCATCACTTGGGTTACGGGCACGCCGGAGAAGGTCGTGCCGAAGTCCAGCATGAAGATGCCCTTGATGTAGAGCAGATACTGAATGATGAACGGCTTGTCTAGGTTGTATTCCGCCTCGATGCGGGCGCGGGCAGCCTCGGTAAGGCCGCGGTCACCGCCAAGGGCTTCGACGGGGTCGCCGGGCATCAAGAAGACGAGCGCGTAGATGAGCAGGGTGGCTCCGAAGAACACCGGGATCATCTGGAGCACTCGGCGCCCGATATAGCGCAGCATAGTGTGGTCCTTTACTCGTTGTGGGCAGGTGCTTGCCAGCGTTCTCCGAATCTCGGGACGCAGGTCAAAGCTTAGGAGAATTTTAAGGTGTGATCCCACGCTTCGAGAAATCTATAGCGCGTTTCTAATCACACTTCGGGGGTGCTGAGCGAAAACGTGGGGCGACCCCCGCTCCACGGTGGCTGCGGGGGTCGTGAGAAGTAGCGGAGGTGGCGTTACTTCTTGGTGATGTTGTAGTACACCGGCTGGGACTTCCAGGAGAACACGACGTTGTCGACGTTCTCGGAGTAGCCGCCGGTGGCGTTGGAGTACCACAGCGGGATGGCCGGGAGATCCTTGAACAGGATTTCCTGGGCCTCGGCGTACTTCTTGTTGGCCTCGTCCTCGGAGGAGGAGGTCAGGGCTTCGTCGAGAAGCTTGTCAAACTCCGGGTTGCTGTAGTCGCCGTCGTTAGAAGAGCCGTCGGTCTTGTACAGCGGGGTGAGGAAGTTGGCCTGGCTCGGGTAGTCTGCCTGCCAGCCGGTGCGGAAGGCGGACTTGATGGTGCGGTTGGTAATTTCATCACGCAGGGACTTGAAGTCCGGGTACGGGGCACCAACCGCCTCGATGCCGAGGGTGTTCTTGATGGAGTTGGTGGTCGCGTCCACCCAGCTCTTGTGGCCGCCGTCGGAGTTGTAGGCAATCTCCAAGGTCGGGTTATCCCACTTGTTGATCTTGTCGGCCTCGGCCCACAGCTTCTTGGCCTTCTCCGGGTCATACTTCAGGACCTCGTTGCCCTTGATGTCCTCGGAGTAGCCCGGCATAACCGGGGAGGTGAAGTCCTTGGCCGGGGTGCGGGTGCCCTTGAAGATGGTGTCCGTGATCTCCTCGCGGTTGATGGCGTAGGAGATGGCTTGGCGACGCAGCACACCTTCCTCGCCGGAGTAGTGCTCGAGGTTCTCACCCAAGGTGAAGGACTGGAACACAGCAGTCGGCTGGTTCACGGCACGGTCACCGAGGTCGGCCTCGTAGACGTCGAAAGCGGAGTCCGGGACGGCGTCGAGGACGTCCAGGTTGCCTGCCAGCAGGTCGGCGTAGGCTGCGTCCTGACCGGCGTAGAAGACGAACTTGATGCCGTCGTTCTGCGGGGTCTGGCCGCCCTTGTACTCCTCATTCGGGACGACGGTGGCGTCCTGGTTGTGGTTCCACTCGGTCAGCTTGTACGGGCCGTTACCAATCGGGTTCTGGCCGAAGGCATCCATGTCCTCCAGTGCGGACTCGTGCAGCGGGTAGAACGCGGAGTAACCCAGCTGCGCCGGGAAGTCCTGCTCAGGGCTGTTCAAGGCGATGGTGAAGGTATGGTCGTCGACGACCTTGAGGCCCTCCATCTCCTTCACGCCTTCCTCGAAGCCCTTGATGTTGGCAAAGAAGGAAGCGTTGAGCTGGTCGTTGGCCACGGCGTAGTTCCAGGCGTCTACGAAGTTCTTGGCGGTGACCGGGGAGCCGTCGGAGAACTTCGACTCCTTGAGCTTGACGGTGAACTCGGTGTTGTCCTCATTTGGCTCGATGGATTCAGCCAGCTCGTTCTGGGCTTCGCCGTCGCCGTCGTAGTAGACCAGGCCAGCGTAGATGGAATCGACGATGCGTCCGCCGCCGGTCTCGTTGGTGTTGGCCGGGATCAGCGGGTTCTGCGGCTCGGAGCCGTTGACGGTGACGATGCCATCGCCGGAGCCGGAAGCAGAGTCTGAACCGGAGTTGTCGCCACCACAGGCCGCGAGGGTGAGCGGCAGGGTAGCGACAGAGAGAGCAGCGAGCGTCTTCTTGAGCGTCATGTGGGTCTTAGACCTCCGTGGTGCGAAAGATGTAGAAAACCTGTGGTGTTGGTTTGATATGAAGCTACCGCGTGGCGCGTCTCATATACAAGGAATTGAAAAATATGTCCTGTGATAAAAGCTATAGATAGGTAGGTATTCTCTGTTAACCTGCGGTTTTGTCAACGAATTAAAAAAGCCCCCATCCCCCTGAGAGGGGTGGGGCACGGAGGCTAGTGAATGTTACCTATCTCGCAGCCAGTGAATGATGGTCTGAGTAAAACTATGCGGGTTCTCGAGATAGGGCAGGTTCTTGGAACCGGGGATAGTGGTGGCGGTGAAACCCCCACGACAGCGGCGCGCCGCCCGCCGCGCAACTGGCCGCCAGAGCATCTGATCAGCATGGATGAACAAGGTCGGGCACTGTACGGTGAGTTCGAGCCAGCTCAGCGGAACCACGGCAGTGCGTAGCCGGTGGTTCCAGATGATTCCCCGGCGGACATTTCCAATGCGTGAAGAAGTTACGCGCAGGCGCAAGGTCTCCTCGCGCTCGGCGCCGCTGAAGGATCCGAGGGCGTCGAGATCCATCTCCCGGAGGTAGGCGGACTCCCGCAGCAGGAGGCTGGGGGCGCCGATTTTTCCTAGGCGGCACAATGCCGCGCGCAGGAGAACCCACCCAAAATCCCAGGGGCGTGCGGCAATGGCGCGGCGCAAATCTGCCGGATGCGCCGCCGATACGGAGACCAGCCCGCGTACCCGCTCGGGCCGCTCGGTGGCCAGCGCCCACGCCACCGCACCGCCGGTATCCGCGCCAACCAGGTAGGCGTCGTCGTGGCCCAGTGCGCGAATGGCGCCGCTGACATCACCAACCGCCACGCGGATATCTTGGCCGGGTTCGAGCGGCGGCTTATCGGACATGCCAAAGCCACGCATGTCGAGAGCGGCGACGTGGAAGCCGGCTTCGGCAAGCGGGGCAATGACGTTGCGGAAGTCGAACCACCCGCCGAAAGAACCATGGAGCAATAGCACCAGTGGATCATCCGGGTTGCCGGCGGTGGCTGCGTGCAGGCGGATGCCGCGCGTGTGCAGGAACTCGTGCTCAAAAGGGCCCTCAAGCTCCACTACGGAGGGAGGTAGGGAATTCATAAGCGGGCCTTTCATGGGAAGGGTGCACAGACGAAATCCGCCCCGAACTCATGTGCTCGGGGCGGGGGATTTAAAAGGACCTTAAAGGTTTAGGTGTAGAGGCCACGCTCGATGGACTTCTCAGCCTTACCCGGGACCAGCTTCTTGAGTTCCTTCGTGGACTCGATGGTCTTCTCCGGGGCCTTGACCTGCTTGACCTGCTTGAAACCGATAAAGGCCACGATAGCGGCCAGGACAACCATAATGAGGAAGACAATCAGGAAGGCTGCCCAGCGGTCGAGCCACACGGCAAGAAGCTCCGCCAGGAAGAAGAAAAAGAAGAAGGAGCTATACAGCGCCACGGTGCCGGCCACGCCGAACATGCCCGCGCCGATGCCGCCCTTCTTTGCGGAAGCGGCGAGCTCAGTCTTAGCCAGCTCCACCTCGGAGCGCACCAGTTGGGACATCTGCTCGGTGGCGTTGGACACGAGCTGGCCGATGGATGCTTCGCCACGGCGGGAGGTATCCGCATCGCTCAAGGGGATGCTGTCTACCTTCGGGGCGAACTTGTTGGACCCGTCAGTGAATAGTCCGTCGTTGCTCACGGTTAAAAACTCCTACTGTTTTGTCGCAATCTATATCGGCCATAGTAATGAACTTTCCAGCGTTCATGTGGTGCGGCCCGCAAAGTGGGTACGGCGTTATTGTAATGGGTATGCCGCATTCTGACCCGCTGACCCCGCTGATGGCCCTATCTGGGGTGGAGGATAAAGCCGGTTCTGCCGCCGCAGCGATAGCGCGCGTGCACCGCCGCCCAGCGGGCTTGCGCAAGTTCGACGTCATTTCTTCCGAGTCGCTGTTGCGCGGCGCGCGGGCGGCCGCGGCGATCGACGGCGCGCCGCTTGAGGCTGACGGTATCCCGCCTGCGGTCAGCGCTTATTCCCTCCTTGCCCCCGAAAAACAGGCGGCGACGGTGCGTACCTTCGCGCGGGCCCCGCTGCAGGTTGTGGCCAGCATCGATGTGGCAGCGGGTGGCGTTGGGCATCCCGATCGGAACCCGGAGTTGGTGCAGGCGCTGGCACAGCTCATCACGCGCGGGGCTGGTGTGGATTTCGACCGCTTGCTGCCGGTGGTGCTGCACGCGGAAATTGCCGCGCGCGGGCTGTTCGGCGCGCGCAGCACCGTCGTGGCGCTCGTCGCTGCGCGCACCGCCGCCATCCATACGGGCTTCGATCCGCGGGGATTTGCCGTGCCCGAGACCTACCTCAACCGGCATCGCGCGGATTACCGTGCGGCACTGGATGCTTATGACAAGGATCCGGCGGCACTTATCACGCTGCTTTTCGACGCCTGGGAAGCCGGCGCCCGCGAAGCCGACGGCATCGCGCAAGCGGCCTAATCGCGCAGCTGCTGCCGCGCAAAGAAAACACCGCCGACCACTAAGGCAGCGATGCCGGCCACAACGGCCGAGCCGATACCGAACTCGCGGGCGCTGGGCGCGGTGAAGAGCGGAACGGGGTGCTTAAACGTGCGAATTTCCCACCCGTGGGCGATGGCATGCTTCTTTAACAAGCGGTCCGGGTTCACGGCAACGGGGTGGCCGACCTGCTCTAACATCGGGATATCCGTTGCGGAATCGGAGTAAGCAAAAGATACATCGGGGTCGACGTTGAGTTCTTGGGCAATGCGTGCCAAGGCCTCGGCTTTTGCGGCGCCTTTGCAATAAAACAGGATTTCCCCGGTGAACTGGCCATCCTTCTCGGCGAGCTCGGTGGCCACGACGTGCTCGATGCCCAGTTCCTGGGCGATGGGCTCGACCAGTACGCTTGCCGACGCCGAGATGATCACCACCTCGTGGCCGGCGGCGCGGTGGGCGTCGATAAGCGCGCGTGCCTCCGCATAAATGGCGGGGGTGACCACTGTGTGCATGGTCTCCACCGCGATGTCGTGGACTTCCTGAACGGACCAACCGGCGGCCATCGCGGCGAGCTGATCGCGGGTGGTGTCCATGTGCTCACTGCTGTGGCCGGCGAGCATATAGCTGGCCTTGGCTAAGGACAGCTGGAGCGCCTCAGCATGGGTGATGAGACCGTTGTGCATGAATTCGCGGCCGAAGGCATAGGCAGAGGATGTGGCGATGATCGTTTTGTCCAAGTCGAAAAACGCGGCCGCGCGGGTGGCGCCGTCAGTGGGAAAAGAGGTACCGGTCATCGAGGAAGGCCTGCCGTCTGTGTGCGAGTTACCCTGCTCATCGTAGCCTCTTAGCAGGCAGAATCGGGAGTATGCAAAGAGATTGCCAGAAATCTCAAGGAATCTTGTCGTTCGCTGTTGTCATCTCTTCTTTCGCATGTCATAATGTCAGGTGCAAGGCCCCGATATACAGTGCGGCCTGCCCCGGCGCACCCCCCGATGCCGGGTTACCGATGGCCCGCGCACACCCCCCCGAGGCGCGGGCCATCACCTTTTTCTTTTAAGCCGCATTCAGATATGTGACTAAGGTCGTTGCACTCGTAGAGCTGGCACTCTGGAATTATCCTTGATCCACGTCGCGGCTTCGGGATCAATGAATTTCGCTACCATGTGGATGGCGTTATCGACAGAGTCAAGATGTGCGATTTCACCAGGGATATTGTGTTGTTGGACGATTGATTCGTGGTGAGAGCACCTGTTTCTCATTTTGTAAATAATGACTACAAGTTCTTCGAATTGCTGTCTGTCGTCGGGTTTTACCTTCAATGCCTTTTCTATCTGCGGCCAGATGCTCGCCTGATAGTGGCTACTTAAGAGGAAGCGCCAGAAATCAAAACTGAGTTCAGCGATGATTTTTCCTGGTGGTGCTTTCCTCCCTCCGGCTCTCTTCATTGCTTTGTGGATGCTCTTGGCTGCTTCACTGCTGAAATTTATTCGATGGTTGTCAAACCACCGTTCGTCGTATCTGCGGGTTAGGGCGGTGTGGATGCAATTGCGGAGGAGCACTTCGAGATGCTCAATGTCGGCGAGATAGGTCTTTGTAAGGTGAGTATTCCAAAGGTATAGCGCTTCTGGAGTTGGATGGGCAGCGTAACGGCTCATACGCGCAGATGAAAACCACTGAGATAGTGGTAGTAGAGCGGATTCTGGATCATTCATTATGGATATGCTAGTTTTTCTGTTGAAAGCCTCGGAACGATCCCTGCACTACAAAAGTAGGAGTAAATCGCCGGGGTTATTGATGTTTTTGACTTTCCCTAAGCTTAAGCCCGTTGTATGGCTTGTGAGTTTTTCTTAGGACACGACGTGGCGGGTTCCCTGTGAATTGTAGGCTTTAAACCCCGTTAAATTTGTTTAAACGTCATCAAAACCGGCGTATATAGATGAAAACTGCGGAGTTATCCACAGGCGGCTAGGAAGCCCTAGCGCGCGGTAGGTGTGCTCGCGCATGCTTCGGGCATGAGCACGTTTCACCTAGTTATCGCAGTCGGGGATGCCGCACTGCGAGCAGAAGCAGCTTCCGCGGCTGCTGCCAGTACTGCGGAAGTGAGCACCGTCGAGGATCCGCGGGACTTTTCCCGCCACCTGCCGAAGGCGGATGCTGTCTTAGCTGATTCGCTGACGGCCCGTCTCGTGGCGGGGCATCCGAGGGTGTATTTCCTGGCGCTGGATCCGGGGCCGATCGATTATGAGGCTGCACTCTGTTGCCGCGCGACGGCCGCCTTCATCGTGCCCGCTCAATCGAAAGAGCTCTTGGGCGCATTAGCTGCGGACGCTACTCCGGAAACCACCGTGTCTACCGGCCTAACCTTGGCGGTGACCGGTTCCGCCGGAGGTTTGGGTTCCTCGACGGTGGCGGTGGCGCTGGCCCGCGAGGCGGGCGCGGACCTCCTGGTTGATGCGAGCCCGTATTCCGGCGGTCTTGACTTGCTCACCGGCATTGAGAACAAGCCCGGCGCGCGGTGGCCGGATCTCGCTGCGGGGACCGGTTCGGTTGATGCAGCAGACCTTGTCCGTGCTCTGCCCACCACTCCGGATGGCATCGCGGTTCTCTCAGCGGCGAGGTCTGCTAACGCGGAGGTGGTTGAGATGACCACGACCCGGCGCGCGGCCATTATGCAAGCTGCGTGTTTATACCCGGGGACCGTGGTGGTGGATTGCCCGCCATGGGATATCCCCGATGCGGCGGATCACGTGGTGGTGCTGACCGCCGCTGAGGTGCGGGCGGCCGCTGCCTGCGCGCAGCTGGTGGCAGAGCTTCGTGCCCGGCCGCAGGAATGCTCCGTCGTCGTGCGCAACCGCCAGTGGGCGGGTCTGGACACCAGCGACATCGCCAGGGTGACTCATGCAGACCCCATCGCTGAGTTGCCGACGATCCGTGGTCTGACCCGCACGGTGGAAACCAGTGGGCTGCCACGCCAGTTGCCCCGATCTCTAGCTCGTGTCGCTCGTCAGATTTGGGAGGCCGTGGCATGAACCTGATCGATACGATGCGCACCATCGTGGCCGCCGAGCCGCAGCTGGCCCACGATGCACCGGCCTTGGCTCGACGCATTCGCCAGGAGGCCGGCGTCATCAGTGACGTCGATGTACTCGACCTTCTGCAGCGCCTGCGCCATGATTCCGTGGGCTTGGGGCTGCTGGAGCCGGTTCTTTCGCTGCCGGGGCTAACCGATGTTGTTGTCAATGGTCCCGATTCCTGTTTCGTCGATTGCGGGCAGGGCCTGCAGCCGCGCGATATCGGCTTTGCCGACGACGCCGAGGTGCGCCAGCTGGCCTCCCGGCTGGCTGCGGTGGCGGGCGTGCGGCTGGATGATGCGCAACCTTTTGCCGATGGGCGCCTGACTCGTCCCGATGGTACGAGGATCCGACTTCATGCGCTGCTTGCGCCTCCTTCGGCAAGCGGAACCTGCATCAGCCTTCGTGTGTTGCGCCAGGCGCAAACCAGCCTGGAGGAGTTAATAGCCAATGGCAGCATTGATTCCAGCCTGGAGCATGTCTTGCGGGCCGTCGTTGAGCGCCGGGCATCCTTCCTGGTTACGGGAGGGACGGGCTCAGGCAAAACGACGTTGCTCGCCGCCCTGTTGGGGTGCGTGCCCGCCACCGAACGCTTGCTCATCATCGAGGACACCCCAGAGCTTTCCCCGAATCACCCGCACGTGGTGACCTTGGTATCGCGCCGGGCGAATGCGGAAGGGCGTGGTGAGATTTCCATGTCACTTCTACTGCGCCAGGCCCTGCGCATGCGCCCAGACCGCATCGTGGTCGGTGAAATCCGCGGCGCGGAGGTAGTGGAACTGCTTGCCGCGCTCAACACTGGGCACGATGGTGGCGCGGGCACCGTGCATGCCAACTCTGTTGATGAAGTGCCCGCCCGCATGGAAGCCCTCGCAGCTCTCGGCGGGCTCGACCGCGTAGCGCTGCATTCGCAGCTAGCGGCCGCCGTGCACGTGGTCCTCGGGATGGAGCGCACGCCGCAGGGTCGGCGTCTCGCGCACCTCGGCGTGCTGGAGGGAAACCCGGTTATACCTCAGCTGGTGTGGACGGCCGAAGATGGTCCGCTTCCCGGGTTTGCGCAGCTGTGTTCGCGGCTGGGGGTGGAACCATGATGTGGCTATTCCTTGCGGCGGCGTGTTTGATTTCGCAGCCTGCTTCGGTGACGCGACTGGAGTCTCCGAAGCCTCGCTCGCTGGCACCCGGGGCGCTCTTCCTCGGGGTCGGGTGCTGTGTCTTCTTCGGCAGGCCCACTGTTGTGGTGGCGGTGGGCTGCATTGTGGCCTGTGCGCTGTGGTTTGCCAATGACCTGGCGGCGTCCCGGCGTGAGCGCCGTGGCTCGGAGGCGCTCGCCTCCTACTTCGGTTCTGTTGCCGCCGAGCTGCGGGCGGGATCGACAACGGCGGGAGCGCTTCGCCGGGGCGCCGACGCCCTTCCAGACTCCACCCCGGAGAATCTCCGCGCCGCGTTGAGTACGGCGGCGGGTCTCGCGGCGCAAGGAGGTTCGCCTGCGGTTGCTCTCACGGCGCCAGAGGTGGCCCGCTATGCAGCGCTGCTGACGCTCTCGGGGCGCCATGGCGTGGCGTTGGCGAACCTCATCGAGCAGGCTCAAAGCCAGCTGGATACCGCGCGCCGCCATGCCGGTGAGACCGCGGCCTCCTTGCAAGGGCCACAGGCCACCGCGGTCATCCTGGCGTGCCTGCCGCTGGCGGGCATCCTTATGGGTGGGGCGATGGGCGCGGATTCCCTGGGGTTCTTGCTCGGTGGTGGCCTTGGGGGCGTGCTTCTCGACGTCGGCGTGGCCCTCGTCTGCACCGGATTCGCCTGGTCGCGCCTCATTCTGCGAAAGGCGGCGCAGTGATGGTCTTGACGTATATCTCCGCTGCATTCATGGCTGCGGCACTCGCTGTTACCTCTGCTGCACCGTCTGGACGAATAGCCCAGTCGGGCTCGCGCACACCGCGCCCGAAGACGCCGCGCGATGGTCCCGAAGTGGACTATAGTCCGCTCGATGCTGCCAGCGACCTGGAGCTCTTCGCCGCGTGCCTAGAGGCCGGTCTCTCCACGCGCAGTGCTGTGCTAGCCGTCGCTGAAGCCTCACCGCAGTGGTCGGAGGCGGCCGCTCTCATCGGGGTGGGGGTTCCCATGAGTACCGCGTGGTCTGCGCTGGCCAGTCAGCCGCATTTGGAAGAACTGGTGCGGCTTACGCAGCTGTCTGGCGAATCGGGCGCGGCCATGGCTACGGGGTGCCACCGGTTGGTGGCGCAGCTGCGTGCCGAAGCCTCGGCACAAGCTACCGCGCGGACGGAGCGCGCTGGTGTGTTCATCGCAGCACCGCTGGCAGTGTGCTTCCTTCCCGCCTTCCTGGTCCTTGGGTTGATACCTGTCCTTATCAGCTTGGGCCAGCAACTCTTTTAAGTCAGAACAATCAACCATTTTCAGAACGCACAACCGACACAAACACAGTAAAAGAAAGCTAGGTAAATCATGCAGAAAAAAGTAAACTACCAGTTACTATTAGCGAATGATGATGGTATGTCCACGATAGAATATGCCATGGGTTCGCTCGCGGCCGCAGCGCTTGCCGCGGTGCTCTATGCCGTGGTCAATGGTGGCGAAGTTACCAGCGCTATCACGTCCATCATCACCGACGCCCTGTCCAACACCCCAGGCTAATGCGCGCGCTTGATGACGCCGGCTCCGTCACCATCGAGGCGGCATTGTCGCTGTCCGCACTCGTCATCGTTGCCGCGGGAATCGTGGGTGGCATCGCCACGTTGTCGGCCCACCTCGCTGCCGTTGACGCCGCGGGCGCTGCAGCCCGCTCCGCCGCCATCGGCGTGGACTTTCAGCGCGATGGAGTGACGGTGAACGTGAGCGAAGGCTCCGGGCTTATGACCGCTGAGGCCGCCGTGCCGGCACCGCTGGGGACCATGCGCGCGCAGGCGGTGTTTCCCGCGGAGATGGCAGCCGGTGGGAACAACGGGGCGCAGCCATGAGGCGTCATCGGCGCAGCTGGTCGCGGATCCTGGCGGGGGAGGAGGGCTATGCCACCGTCGTTACCGCCGGGATCATCGCCGCGGTGGCTTCTCTGTTGCTGGCGGTTGCGGCGGTTGCTTCACTCGTTGTAGCGCGGCACGAAGCACAGGTGGCGGCGGACCTCGCCGCCGTGGCCGGTGCGTGGGAGGTGGCCAAGGGCAGGGACGCTTGCACGAAGGCCACAGAGATTGCCGCGCTCAACGGCGCGGAACTCGGCTCCTGTGACATCGATGGGCGCGACGTGGAGGTCACTGCCTGGCTGCGCGGGCGCAGCGCCATCGCCCGCGCTGGTCCGGTCTAAGAGATCATGGTAACCAGCGCGCCGAGGAGAGCTATGGCGCCTGCCTTGTCCAAAGGGTTGTTGCCGTTGCCGCACTTGGGGGATTGCACGCACGACGGGCAGCCGGATTCGCAAGGGCAGGAGCGCACGGCCTCGAAGGTGGCTTTGATCCACTCAGGGAAGCGCCGGAAACCTTCCTCGGCGAAGCCGGCACCGCCGGGGTGGCCGTCGTAGACGAAGACCGTGGGCAAGCCCGTATCGGCATGCTGCGCGGTGGACACGCCACCAATGTCCCAGCGGTCGCAGGTGGCAATGAGCGGCAGCAGCCCAATGGCGGCGTGTTCAGCTGCATGGAGGGTACCCGGGGTGCGCCCGGCGGTGACTCCCATCGCTGCGAGTGCCAGCGGATCGATGGTGTAGGCCACCGCCCGGGTCACCAGGCGCTGCTCCGGCAGGTCAAGGGGGATATCCTCGCCCACGGAGCCATCGGGAAGCCGCACCTGGTAGCCGGTGACCTTGTCGGTCACCTCCACCTCCAGGCTGGCCACCCACAGGCCGGGGGCGTAGTTCACCAGGTCATCGGCCTCGCTCAGGATGCGGATATCCGTCGTGGACTTCGGCTGCGTGGTGTAGTCCGGGGCCTTTGGCACGGCGAGGGCCACGCCCGGCTCGGCGGACGCCGAACCATCGCCTCCGCCGAGGTGAAGTTCCTCTATGACGAAGCTCTCGCCACGGTGCAGATACACCGCGCCGGGATGCACCTGGCTTACCGCGCGGGCGGAATCGATGGTGCCGAGCAGGCGGCCATCGGAGGAATCAACAATCATGACCTCCTCGCCCGAACCGCCGCGCAGCGAGACTGCCGTGTGCGCGGTCTCCGGGGTGAGCTCGCTTGAGCCAGCCGGCAGGGGAGCGGCGAACCAGCCCTGCGGGCGCCGGCGCAGCAAGCCCCGCTGGGCTAGGTCGTGGACCACGGATTCGGCGCGGAAGGCGGCCACGTCGGCGTCGCTTAGCGGCTTCTCCACCGCCGCGCAGTACACGTGGCCGGCCAGGATATAGGGGTTAGCCGGGTTGAACACGCTGGCCTCCACCGGTCGGCCTAACAGCGCTTCCGGGTGGTGAACCAGGTAGGTATCCATCGGTTCATCGCGGGCCACCAGGACCACCAGCGAGCCCTGGCCGCGGCGGCCCGCGCGTCCGGCCTGCTGCCAGAAGCTAGCAACCGTACCCGGGAACCCAGCAGTGACTACGGCATCGAGCCCGCCGACGTCGATGCCCAGCTCCAAAGCTGAGGTGGTGGCCACGCCGAGCAAGGAGCCATCGTCCAGCGCCTGTTCCAGCGCGCGACGGTCTTCGGCCAAATACCCCGCGCGGTAGGCGGCAATCCGGCGCGCGAAATCCGGCCGGCCCAGCCTCCCGGAGAGCTCTTCTGCTGCCCGCAGCGCGGTGGTCTCTGCCGCGCGCCGCGAGCGCACAAAGGTCAACGTTCGAGCGCCCTGCGCCACGAGCGCGGCCATCATCCAGGCCGCCTCCGTTGTGGCGGCGCGGCGCACGGGGGCGCCGTTCTGCCCTTCGATGCCTTCCATGAAGCCCGGTTCCCACAGCGCGACCGTCCGCGCGCCCGTCGGCGCGCCATCCTCGGTTACAGGGAGAAACTCGCGCCCCGTCAGCCGTGCGGCATGCCGGGCGGGATCCCGCATGGTCGCCGAAGCCGCAATCACCACCGGCCGCGAACCGTAGTGTGCGCACAGCCGCAGCAAACGCCGCACCACGAGCGCCACGTTCGCCCCGAAAACCCCGCGGTAGGCGTGCGCCTCATCAATCACGATGAACTTCAAGTGCCGCAGCATCCGCGCCCACCGCTGGTGTGCGCCCAGCAGAGAAGAATGAATCATGTCTGGGTTGGAGAAGATAAACCGCGCCTGATCGCGGATACCGGCACGGGCTTCGGTGGGGGTATCACCGTCGTAGGGGGCGGGGTGGACGTCGTGAACCGCAGCGATGCCCTGCGTGAGCTCGAGCACCGTGCGCAGCTGGTCCGAACCCAGCGCCTTCGTCGGCGTGATGTAGAGCGCGCACGCGGTCGGGTCCTGCGCCAGACGGGACAGAATGGGCAAACGGTAACCCAGGGACTTTCCGGAACTCGTGCCGGTGGAGACCACCACATCACGCCCCTCCCACGCGGCTTGTGCCACGGCGACTTGGTGGGCATAGAGCTTGGCGATGCCTTGTTCCTCCAACGCCGCCCGCAACTCCGGCAGGACCCACTCGGGCCACTCGGCATAGCGCGCGGGCTGGGCGGGCAGGGTGGTGGAGTGCGTTAGCTCGGACTCGGGGAAACGCTCAACAAGGTGCTCGACGAGCTCCTCACCCAGAGGGTTCTCACTCACGCTTGCCTCCACTAATCTGCTGTAGGTGCCCAAACGTGGCACACTAGTGCACTAGTTTGCACTACTTTATTTCCGCAAAGGACAACTCATCATGGCATACGGTACCGTCAAGTTCTTCAACGCCGAAAAAGGCTACGGCTTCATTGAGCAGGAGGACGGCTCCGGCGACATCTTCGTGCACTACACCGAAATCCAAGGAACCGGCTTCCGTACCCTCGAAGATAACCAGCGCGTCTCCTTTGAGATTGGGGAAGACACTAAAGGTCAGCAGGCCACCAACGTCGAGGTGGTTTAGGGGGATTCGGCGTAGCCGCGCCGGGTATCCCACCATTCCAGCAGCTTATTCTGCCCCTTTTGCAGGCCGAAGCCGATGATGACGGCGGCGATGATGGAAATGAGCATGGCTATCGCGGGTGAGCCGGAGAAGGCCACGCCGCCGAGGTAGCCAATGGCTAGCGCCTGCGCCACCCACAACAGAACACCGAAGGTGTCGAAGAAGAAAAACAACGGCCAGGGGTAGCGCATGGAGCCCAGCAGAATCGTCATAAACAGGCGGGCCGAGGGGATGAAGCGCGCGATGATGATGGCCGCGCCGCCGCTGCGCCGAATATTACGCTTGACCCACGTTAAGGCGTCATAAGCCTTCGTTCCCTTTTGGGCTCTATTAATAAGGGCGATGAGCCGCGTTCCCAGGAGGAAGCACAAGTTATCCCCCAAAATTGCGGCAACCATGGCGACGAAAAACATGGTGGGAAGATGGGGAAAACCTTGGGAGCCAGACCAGGCGCCCACCATGTTGAGGGGAACCTCCGAAGGCAAAACGGGGAAGAAGCAGTCGAGGAAAATCAGTGAACCCACCAGCGGATAAATCCACTGTGTGGCCATGATGACCTCGAACCATGCAGTAATAGACGCAATCACGCTGTCTCCCAGTTGTGTGCTGTGAGGCGAATCCTCGGACGGCCAGTATAGACCCCCGGTTGTGTGGACGTGAACTGGCCTGAATAACTAGAGTAAGCCTCTATCTGTGTACTCTAGGGGCAATTGCCCAGCAGAGGACTAGCCATCGGAAGGGATGAAGTCGAAGTGGCAGAAGCTACCGGCCCGGGGAAGACCCTGGTCATCGTCGAGTCAGCAACCAAGGCGAAGAAGATTCAGCCTTACCTCGGCGATAAGTACATTGTTGAGGCCTCCGTCGGCCACATCCGGGACCTTCCCCGCGGCGCCGCCGACGTCCCCGCCAAATATAAGAAGGAATCCTGGGCGCGCCTCGGTGTTAACCCGGAGGATAACTTCACCCCGCTGTACGTCATCAGCCAGGACAAGAAGAAGAAGGTCGCTGACCTCAAGGCCAAGCTGAAGCAGTGCGACCAGCTCTACCTCGCAACAGACCCCGACCGCGAGGGCGAGGCCATTGCCTGGCACCTGCTGGAAGTACTCAAGCCCAAGGTGCCGGTGCGCCGAATGGTCTTCAACGAGATCACCAAGTCCGCCATCCTGGAGGCCGCGGAAAACACCCGTGAACTCGATGAAAACCTCATCGACGCCCAGGAAACCCGCCGCATCCTGGACCGCCTCTACGGCTACGAGGTCTCCCCGGTGCTGTGGAAGAAGGTCATGCCGCGCCTATCGGCTGGCCGCGTGCAGTCGGTAGCTACCCGCGTCATCGTCGAGCGCGAGCGCGAGCGCATGGCATTCATCCCCGCCGAGTACTGGGATCTCACGGCAACGCTGAAATCCACGCCGGATTTCGATGCGCGCCTGAGTGCCCTCGATGGCAAGCGCGTGGCCGCGGGCCGCGACTTCAACGATAGGGGTCAGCTGAAGAGCGACGAGGTGGTCGTCGTCAAGCAGGCCCAGGCGGAGCAGCTGGCCAGCGCGCTGGAGGGCTCCACCATGACCGTGGCTAGTGTCGAGCACAAGCCTTATTCGCGCAAGCCTTCCGCGCCGTTTATGACGTCGACGCTGCAGCAGGAGGCCGGCCGGCGCCTGCACTACACCTCGGAGCGCACGATGCGCATTGCGCAGCGCCTCTACGAGAACGGTCACATCACCTATATGCGTACCGACTCGACCTCCCTGTCCAAGCAGGGCCTGGATGCTGCGCGTGAGGCTGCCTCCTCCATCTTCGGCGCGGAGTTCGTGGCCGACGGACCGCGTACCTATGACCGCAAGGTGAAGAACTCCCAGGAGGCCCACGAGGCCATCCGCCCCGCCGGCGAGCGTTTTGCCACCCCGGGCCAGCTAGCCGGGCAGCTCGACGCCGAGGAATACAAGCTCTACGAGCTAATCTGGAAACGCACCGTGGCCTCCCAGATGGCCGATGCCAAGGGAACCTCGATGAAGGTGACCGCGGCCGTGAGCGCTGGTGGTCATGACGCCGACTTCTCCGCGACCGGCCGCACGATTACCTTCCCGGGCTTCCTTAAGGCCTACGAGGATGTGGCGGCGAAGGGCTCGAAGGAAGAGTCGCGCCTGCCGCACCTCAACGAGGGCGACACGCTGAAGACCGCTGCGGTCACGGCCGACGGCCACTCCACCAACCCGCCGGCGCGCTATACCGAAGCCAGCCTGGTCAAGAAGATGGAAGACCTGGGCATCGGGCGCCCGTCGACGTACGCCTCCATCATCAAGACCATCCAGGACCGCGGCTACGTGCTCTCCCGCGGCAACGCGCTGGTGCCCTCGTGGGTTGCCTTCGCGGTGGTGGGCCTGTTGGAGAATAACTTCACTGAGCTGGTGGATTATGACTTCACCTCCTCCATGGAGGATGAGCTCGATGCCATTGCCGCCGGTTCGGAGAACGGCACGGATTGGCTGAATAACTTCTACTTCGGCAACACGGAGGCCGGCGAGCGCAAGGCCGCATCTATTGCTCGCCACGGCGGCCTGAAGTCCTTGGTGGACATCAACCTGGAGGCCATCGATGCCCGCCAGGTCAACTCCCTGCGCCTGTACACCGACGCGGAAGGCCGCGATGTCTTCGTGCGCGTGGGCCGCTACGGTCCGTATATCGAGCGCGCCGTGGGCACCAACGAGGACGGCACGGTGGAGTACCAGCGCGCCAACCTCTCGGAGACGGTCACCCCGGATGAGCTCAACGAGGCTTTGGCGGAGAAGCTCTTTGCCACCCCGCAGGGCGGGCGCGAGCTGGGACAGAACCCGGAGAACGGACGCACCATCGTGGCCAAGGAGGGTCGCTTCGGCCCGTACGTGACCGAGCAGGTGCGTGACGACGAGCGCGAGAAGGCCGAGGCCGAAGCCGAGGAGATCGTCAAGGAGGAGCGCGCCGCGGAGGACGCCCAGCGCGCGGCCGAGGGCAAGCGCGCCAAGAATTGGGAGACCAAGACCGCGGCGAAGCAGAAGGAAAAGCGCATTGCTGAGTACGTTGAGGAGAAGCTGAAGCCGGGCACTGCCTCGCTCTTTGCTTCGATGGAGCCGTCCAGCGTCACCTTGGAGGAAGCGCTCAAGCTGCTGAGCCTGCCGCGTGAGGTGGGCGTGGACCCCTCGGACGGCGAGGTCATCACCGCGCAGAACGGCCGCTACGGCCCGTACCTGAAGAAGGGCAAGGATTCCCGTTCCTTGGCCAAGGAGGAGCAGATCTTCTCCATCACCTTGGATGAGGCGCGCCGCATCTACGCGGAGCCGAAGCGCCGCGGCCGCGCGGCCGCGCAGCCGCCGATTAAGCAGCTGGGTGACAACGACGTCTCCGGCAAGCCGATGACGGTTAAGGACGGCCGCTTTGGCCCGTACGTCACCGACGGCACCACGAATGCCTCGCTGCGCCGTGGTGACGATCCGGAGCAGCTTACCGACGCCCGCGCGAACGAGCTCCTCTCCGAGCGCCGCGCCAAGGACGCCGCGAACGGTGGGGCGAAGAAGTCGACGAAGAAGGCTACGAAGAAGTCGAGCAAGAAGGCCACGAAGAAGCCTTCGCCGGGCACGAAGAACGTGGTCAAGGCCGGATCGCGCAGGAAGTAGATAGGCCATGCTCACGCTGGAGAATTTCGCGCGCGACATGCTGGACCGTACCCAGGAAGGCACCGAGGCTCTCCTGCGCGCGGTGGGCCCGGCCTTTGCTGGCCGCGATCATTTCACCCTCGGCGCGCTCGCCGCGGGGGAGACTGCCGTCTGGTCACGCCTGTTTAACTGGCGCGCGCTCGGCACGGTCACTACCGCCGCTGTACCCGTGCTGTTGGCCCTGCGCCCAGACTGCGCACCGGAGACCCGTGTGGGGCTCGTCGCCGCTTCGCTTGGCCAGGCCGCCAAGCGCGGCGCACCAACGACGTTCGGCGTGACGTGTGTCAGCGTGCAATACGCTGCCTTCGCGTGGGCGCTGCGCGGTGCGCGCAATGATGCACTGGGTTGGGGCCTGCGCGCTGGCGCGTGGGCCGCGGGCCTTGCGCTAGCCCGCACCCGAAGTGAGCGCCTCGCCACGGCTGTGGCCGGAATCCCGGCGGCCGCGCTCTCCGCGCTAGCTGGTGACCCAGCCCTGCGTGCTGCCGAATCTACGCAGGGCCTGAGCCACGGCGCCAACCTGCTTCTGGCTTCTGAGGCGCTGACGGTCCTGAACCCGGCTGAGCAGCGCCAGGATGCGGGCCTGCGTGGCCGGGGCCTGGATGCGGCGCAGTCGGCGGCACAGACGGTAGGCCTGGTGCTGCTGGTGGATGGGCTGGCGCGGAAGGGCCGCGGTTAGGCGCAGCACCTAATTCCGGGCGCATCGTCTTGCCATAGGACAAGCGGCGGTGCACCCACTCGAAGGGGCCGGGCTTGCCTGCGGCCTCGAGCGCGCAGGCTATGAGAAGCGTTGCCAGCCACACGCCGGCGGCCAACGCTGCCTGGCCCGCGGCGCTGAACTCGGGGCCAATGTTGAGGGTGAAGGGGTAGACCAGCGCCAGGAAGAACACGGACTGCAGCACGTAGCCGGTCATGGAACGCTTACCCAGCGCAATCAACGGCCAAAGGAACCATGGGCGCGCACCACGACGCTGCAGGGGTTCTAGGGCGAGTGTTGCCCCCGCCACGATGCCCGGCCCGGTGAGCATGCCGATGCAGCTATTCGCCGCGTTGAGGGGTTCTGCCAGCGCTGGGTCCAGCACCCCAATCGTGGACAAGCCCCAGGGCAGCCCGAGGAAGAGGATGATGGCTAGGGCCAAAAGGGTCCACGCCCACAGCTCGCGCCGATGGCCCCCGGCCAAGGTTCCGCGGCGCGCCCACACGAAACCTACGAGCATCACCGGAAGGACCAAGGCTCCCGTCAGTGGAACGGAAAAAGCTTGGGCGCAGACCATGATGGCTTGTTCACCCAGCAGCTCCCAGTAGGATTCGGCGGCGGTGAAGCCGCTGAGATCAAACTCCGACGTATCGACAAGCGCGGCCCCAACGCCCATTCCGATGCCCGCCACAACCAGTAGCGCACAGAACCCGTAGGCCACGCGCATCAGGAGCTTGTCGGTTAAAGTAAGCAGCAACGCAATGAGCATGCCCATCGCGCCGTAGAGCAGCATGATGTCGCCGGAAAAGAGGAAGAGGCAGTGGAGGGCACCGAATAAAGCCAGAAATCCATAGCGCTTAGCCAACACGGCCTGCGCGCGCCGCAGTGGGAAACCGCGTCGCCACAAGCTCATCGCGATAAGCCCCACGCCAAAGCCGAGAAGCGTGGAGAACATCGGCAGGCCACGCACATGCACGAACATGGCGGAAAAGACCACGTAGATCTTGTCCGCGAGGGAGTCGACGCCGCCGAAATAGGCATCGGGGCCATCGCCGCTGTTCATAATCCACGCGGTGCAAACGTTTGCCAGCGCAATGCCCAGCAGGGCCATGCCGCGGGCGACGTCGGGGACGAGGAGGCGGGGACTCGAATTCTGGCGTGCCGGATGGGGTTGGTGTGGCTGATGAGGCATGGCCCCAAGCTACCAGAACCACAAAAACTTATTTATCCGAGAGCGCGTTCCGCCAACGTCGGGCGAATCGGGCGCGCCAGCTGCGTCATGCGGCGGCGCCCGCGCAGCTCAATAGACTTCATGAGCGTCCAGCGCGCTTGCTCGGCCTCATTAGCGCCGCGCAGGGTGGCGGAGTTGGTGAGTACCTGGCCCGGGGTGTCCTTGGCCAGCTCGGTGAGACGCGCGGCCTCGTTGACGGCATCACCAATGACGGTGTACTCGAAGCGGTCCGCGCCACCAATGTGGCCAGCCACCACGTGGCCCGCCGCTACGCCGATGCCCGCCTGTAGCCGCAGCCCGCGCAGTTCCTGGCGCAGCTCGCGGGCGGCCTGCAGGGCCATGGAGTTCGCGTCGTAGACCGTCAGCGGGGCACCGAAGACGGCCAGGGCGGCGTCACCCTGGAATTTGTTGATGATGCCCTTGTTGCGGTGCACCACCTCAACGACGTGCTCAAAGAACTTGTTGAGCTCCTCCACCACTTCTTCCGGGGTGTGGTTGACGGCGAAGGTGGTGGAACCGATGACGTCGATAAACAGCACGGCCACTTTGCGGTCCTCGCCGCCCAGCTCCGGGCGTTCCTCCAAGGCGCGCTGCGCCACCTCGGCGCCGACATAGCGGCCGAAGATATCGCGCACGCGCTGGCGCTCACGCAGGCCGCGCATCATTTCGTTGAATCCGGCCTGAAGCACGCCGAGCTCGGAGCCGTCGTAGATGTCCACCTGGACGTCACTCTCGCCGCGGCGTACGCGGTTGATGGCGTCTTGCAGCTCAATGATGGGATCGACCACGCTCATCATCGCGAACATGGTTCCCATGAGCCCGGTGCCCAGCGCGGTAACGGTCAGCGCGACGATAGCCGGCATGATGTCTGAGGTCTCAGGGCTAAACAGACCCGCCTGCTGGCCCATGAGGACAAGCACGATGCCAATGAGCGGGATGCCGGAGGTCATCATCCAGGTGGAAAGCAGGCGGTACTTAATCGGCGGCTCCAAGGTGGAATCCTCAAAGCGCCGCGCCACGGCCTCCGCAGCCACGGGGCGCACGAGGCGCTCCGCCTGCAAGTACGTCAACAGCACGATGAGGCCGCCGGCCAATGCAGCAGAAACACCGACTACCACGGCCAGCCGCGCCGAGTGCTGGCCTGCCAGCACCACCGCCAAGATGATGCCCAGTAGCCACACACCCGCGGCCACACCGGCCTGGTAGAGCGGGATGCGCAGGACCAGGTTGCGCACCATGTTGGGATCATGGTCATCGGGGCTGCGTTGCCAGTCCAACACCGGCCTGAACAGTCGAAGTGTTACCGCTATGCCGATGATGACCGCAAAGGTCACAAACAGCGTGCCGTAGGTCCACAGGTGGGGCGTGTGGGCGATGAAGTCGGAGATCTCCGGCATGGGGAGAAAGAAGACCACGAAGGTCATGATCGCAATGGCGCCGATGATGTTGGCTCCAAGGACGAGCGCGGCGTACATCGGCCATTGAGTACCCCATAACCAGCGGGCGCCACGCATCAGTCTGTTCATGGTTACACACTTTAGTTATCCCAGTAGGCTAGGGCGAGTGATTACATCAAGCGTTGCAGAAAGGCTTGCCGACGCCCCCTCCGTCGCCCACACCATCCTCAGTGCTGCCCGCGCGGCGCGGGGTGAGGGCGACTCGCGGGCGATGAGCCATTCCTGGCTTTTTACCGGCCCTCCCGGTGCCGGCCGTTCGCTGGCCGCGCAGTGCTTTGCGGCGGCGCTCATGTGCACGTCCGCCGATGAGAACGGCAACCCCGGCTGCGGGCGCTGCCCCTCCTGCCAAAGCGTCCTGGACAATCAAGAGCACACCGACTTGGTCTATGTGGATCCGCAGGAGCAGTTCATCACCGTGGGCGAGGCCCGTGACGTCATCGGGCGCGCGGCCAGCCTGCCGAGCGTGGCGCCGTGGCGCGTGGTCATCTTCAACAAGGCCGATCGCCTGCGCAATGAGGCCGCCAACGCGTTGCTCAAAACCGTGGAGGAGCCCCCGGAGCGCACCGTCATCATCATGGTGGCGCCCTCGGAGGACCCGGAGGACTTCTCGGTCACGCTGCGCTCGCGCTGCCGTCACCTTTATATTCCGGCGCCGAGTGTGGAGGGCGTCGTCAAGCAGCTCGTCGCCGAAGGCGCTAGCGAGGATGACGCGCGCCTGGCCGCCGTGACCACCCTGCGCCACGTGGGCCGTGCGCGACACCTGGTCAACGAGCCCGCCGCGCAGAAGCGCCGCGCCATGGCCATCAACCTGGCTGAAGACGTCTTCCACGGCTCCCAGGCCTTTCAATCCGTCACAGCGCTGCTGAAGTTCATTGAGAAGGAAGCCAAGGACTCCCACGCGGCGGCGGAGGAGGCGGAGCGCTCCAAGATTGAACAATCCTTCGGCGTCGGCGCCAAGGGCAAGGGCGCGACCAAGGCGCAACGCGACGCCCGCAGTGCCCTGAAGGACATGGAGGAGCTTCACAAGAAGCGCGCTAAACGACGCATCTCCGATGGCCTCGACATCGCCCTCGTGGATCTCGCCGGTATTTACCGCGATGCACTCATGCTGAAAGTCGGCGCTGAGGTGGAGATGACCCACCCGGACTTCGCGGGCCTGGCGGGCGAACTTGCCCAGCGCGTGAGCGAAGACGGCTTGCTGGCCGCCCAGTCCGCTATCCGCACCTGCCGCGAGCAGCTGCCGCAGAACGTCACCCCGCAGGTGGCTTTCGACGGCATGGTGGGCCGCCTGCGCCTGGCCTGTGGCGCGCGCTAACCAGCACGTGTGCTGCGTGCACACTACAGGTGATAGCCCGATTTCTTTATCAGCCCAGGCCTAGGCTAAACTCTCAGGCGGTGCATATACACACTGCATCGTGCCGCCTTAGCTCAGTCGGTAGAGCATCTCACTCGTAATGAGAAGGTCGCGAGTTCGATTCTCGCAGGCGGCTCCACTTAGACGTCGGATTTGATAAGTACCCTTTTGCGTTAGCGAGTATCGCTTAGGGGGTGTGAAAAATCGCTTGCGTTAGCGGGTTTGGGTTTTGCGTTAGCGGGTATCTTGTTTGCCCTAGTAAAATGCGTATTCAGGGTTTAACGCGCTAACGAAGCGTTAAACCTAAGGCCGTTTCACGAGGAGGTGTGTGGTGAGATCGTATGCGTCCGGCGATGAACTAGCCGCAGAGATTACTAAGCGTGGCGAACTTTTTATCGGCGAGTTCGTAGGCGTTCCTGGCGATGGTTGGGACCGGCTGGTTGACGGTGTTGACCGCACGCCCCGGCAGATGATCGCCTACCAGCTTGGCTGGATGGAATTACTGCTCGGCTGGGAACGTGACGAACAAGCCGGTCTTGACGTGGTGACTCCGGCACCTGGTTTTAAGTGGAATCAACTGGGCGGATTGTATGAATCGTTCTACCAACGCTGGGAGCAGGTATCTACTGAGGATTTGATCGACAGGTTCAAGATCCTGCTTGGTGAGATAGTCAAAATGGTGGGCGGTCTAACCGAATCAGAATTGTTTAGTTCGGGTCAGCGTGCGTGGGCTTCTTCCACCCCGTCGGCGTGGCCGGTGTGGAAATGGGTGCATATCAACACCGTCGCGCCATTTACGACGTTTCGCACCAAAATCAGGAAGTGGAAGAAACTGGCAGCCTGCTAGCAATAGGCACGGTGATTTCAGTGCCGATTCTGAAGACGAACTGGATCTCGTTGGCTCCGATAACGGCATGGTCGATAAGCGCTGTCCACTGGGATGGTTGAAAATGCTGGATGGGCTTGTCGGCCAACTGGGTGTAGGCGGTTTTGATCGCAGTGGCCTTGGCACTCTTGGCAGCAATCTCGGCCTCGATGGCTTGTTTGCGGCCCAGGGTTTTCTGGTATCGCGCTTCTAGCTGGGTGTAGCGGGCGAGGTATTGGTCCTGGTCTTGCGCTACCCGCTGATTTTCTGCAACCAATGATTCAATCTCGCTGGCAAGAGCGCGGATTTTCTCGTCTAGGCGCTTGGACTCCGCTTCGAGCTGGTCTGTATTAAACATGGCGTCGATGACCTGTGGTAGGTGGCTTTGTCCGCGATAGGACCTGACCCCTCACCACACCGCTACCATTTCAGTCTTCTGAACACACCGGTACCAAAAACTCGCATCTGACAGTAGATTTACTACAGAATTGAATGCTATTTGTTGTCGTAGTCTTGGTCACCGGAGGCACCGTACATGGTGGTCTTCAGAATTGGCCCCAGAGTGAGGATAGAGGTGCCAAACCCTGATACGACAAGGGCCGCAGCTGGGCCGATGGCACTTACAACAGGTGCCCCGATGATGTATCCAATAAGCATTGCGGAGCTGTTAATTGAACCCATCGTAGAAAGGGCTTTGGGTTTCACTTCATCAGGTACGGATCCGACAACGATTATGCGTAGTGCGGCCACCTGAGCAGCATTGCAGACTCCGCCCAGGAGGAAACATGGGATGCAGAGCCACAATGAGGGAAATAGTCCAGGTAAAGCTATGAAACACCCCATAGCGAATCCTGCCCCGGCCAGGACTTTCCCAGCGTTCTGTGAGTGAAGGCGAGCTGAAAGCCGTGCGCCAAAGATGCGGCCCACGATAAATGCTTGGGCAATGATGGCATATAACGTACCGCTGACGTGGAGGGTCTGTGTCGCATAGAAGACAAGCGAAACGTTGAAAATCGAGGTGCAGATAATTGCTCCCCAAATGCTGGTTAACGCGGACCGAGCGCTTCTATTCTTCAGCAAAAGGGAAGGTGCTTCGAGGACCTTCTGGAGAAAACTCGGTGAAGAATCTTTGGTTTCTGAATGAAGCAGTGTTTTCGGGGGCGAGGATTTATAAAGGAAATAAAAAGCAAGTAGCGAGACTCCAACGGCGCAAGCTTCAACGAAGAGCGCTGTCTGCAGGTTTCTTTGGTCCAGTAGTAATCCACCTAGAGGTGGTCCAAGGAATCCACTGCCAAGTCGGGCTGTGTCCAAGAGGGAGAAGGCTTTCGCCTGCTGTCCTTCGCCGACCTGAGAGTCAGCGATGGTGAAAATGGATGGAATTGACAGTCCGCTTAAGCATGCGGTGACGAGATTTCCGACAATGAGGATCAATGGCTCTGGATAGGCTGCCATTGATAACAGGCCCAGAAGATCTAAGAAGAGTGCAGCAAGCGCAATGTGATAGCTGTTGAATTTGTTGAAGAGTGGGTCCAGAAAGGGGACTGCAAAAACTTGAGCGCAAGTACCCGAGATGAAGATGCTTGCCACCAACAGTTCGCCTTTGTTGAGTTCGGCGAAGTGGAGTGAAATCGAGAGGCTGGTCATTGACCCGCACACTGACAATAAAAAATATGTGGCGGTCAAGGTGTAGATAGATGAAAGTCCTTCGTCACCACTGTTTCTAGGGGGATGCATTTAGGCTGCAACTGTTTCGTTGCCCTGGCCGCTGAACGGACCTGAACCTCCTACTGTGACTACTTCGGAAAGCGTTTCGGAGGTAAGCATTATTTCTCCCATATGTGATGACGATTACATACAACAAGGTAATGATGTGAGTCTCTCATTTCAAGGGCGTAGCGGAGGTAGCTCTTGCACTGTGTACAGGAAAAAGTAGTGCTAGCGCTAGTGACCTTCGCTCTCGTGCGAAACACAATACAGAGCATGAAAAAGCTTGTGGTTGGCATGATTGCCGTGGTGGCCGTGATTGTGGTGGCGTTTGTAGGGTTTGTGGGATTCATGCAGTGGGTGGACGCAGACAGCGTGACCGGTGATGACGGCGTGGCTGCCGGATATAGCGCTGAGACAGGTGGCCCGCTGGAAGCGTCGTTTGCGGGCGAGGGGCCGCACGAGGTCGACGTGCGGCGTGATGGCGACGTGACCATCGCGGCACCGACAGGCGCGGGACCGTTTCCGGCGGCGGTCATGGCTAATGGCACGAACACGCCGCTGAGCAGCTACCTGCCCGTGGCGGAGCACCTGGCTAGTTGGGGCTTCGTGGTTGTCGGCGATGAGACTCCCCACACAGGTACAGGAGAGAATGTCGTGCACTTGATTGAGCGCTTGCCGGAACTGGATTCTCGTGCGGACCGATCACGAGTCGGCATTTTTGGCCACTCACAGGGTGGTGCGGGTGCCATCAACGCTGCGGCCCACACGGAGGTAGCAGCTGTGTATGCGGCGAGCCCGGCCTCCCACAAAGTGGCACAGTCCAATGACTGGGACTACAACACGGCTGACGTAGAGGAACCGCTATTCCTGATGACGAGCGATGGCCGTTCGGACCGCTGGCTTGTTAGTCCGTGGTCAGACTTGCAGGAGAACTTTGAATCAGCTGGTGGTCCGGCAATCATTGCCCGCCGCCTGGGCGCGGACCACAAGGACGTTCTAGAGTTCGGGGACAGTTACGCCACCGCGTGGTTCCGCTACATTCTTGCTGATGATCCTGATGCGAGAGATGTGTTCGTTGGCACCTCACCAGCGGGCGCCGGTGAGCTAGCGAGCAACGCGCTTTGGGACCGAGTGGTCACCCGTGGCTGGTAGCTCGCCGGGCCTTTCGACATTCCGCGCGGTGCACCTAACGCGCTAAAAGCCATCTGCGCTCACACACCCCCTTCGGAGGAAGTGTGGTTCACAAAAATTGGTAGCCCTGATAAATTTCAAGTGAATTGTCAACCGGGCTGCGCCACGTCAGCCCGTACAAGCGGGACCGAATGAACCATGCAGACAAAGGAGAAAGGCCACGTCGAGGGCCTCTATATTGATGAAAACTTCGAGCTGCGCGCTGGGGCCGTCACGTTCGGGGAGAGTATTGAGGGCATAGTGCTTGGCGACGTCCCCCAAGCCGAGGCTGCCTGGCGCGCCGGGGACTCGGATGCGTTGCTGTGGGTGCCCGGCTTCGTGGACCTACACAACCACGGCGGCAACGGCGGGGGATTTCCCAACGGCGACTACGAGCAGTGCCTAGCCGCCGCCCGCTTCCACCGCGCGCACGGCACAACGACACTGCTGGCCAGCTTGGTCTCCGGCACGCAAGAAGAACTCTGCGCCCGGGCGGAGCTTTTGGCCCAGCTGGCTGAGGAGGGTGAAATCGCCGGCATCCACATGGAGGGCCCCTTCATCGCGGCGGCCAAGTGCGGCGCACAGGACCCATCGCGCATCGTGCCCGGTGACCCGGACTTCTTCCGTGCAGTCATCGCCGCGGCCCGCGGCCACCTGCGTTCGATTACCTTCGCGCCGGAAACGGAGAACATCGACAAGCTGCTCGACGTCTGCGCGGAGCATGGCATCATCGCCAGCCTGGGCCACACCGAGGCCGATTATGACACCACGCTGAGCGTTATCGCCAAGGCTAAGGAGCTCGGCCTGACCGTGACTGGAACGCACCTCTTTAATGGCATGCCTTCTATTCACCACCGCGCGCCGGGCCCGGTAGCGGCTTTGCTCACCGCAGCGAAGGCGGGGGATGTGTCCGTCGAGCTCATCGCAGATGGTGTGCATCTTGTCGACGGCGCCGTGGACATGGCTCACAGTCACCGCGCCTTCGCCATCACTGATGCCATGGCGGCGGCCGGCATGGCCGATGGTGACTATGAGCTGGGTTCGCTGCCTGTCACCGTGAGCGGGGGAGTCGCGCGCGTGCCCAGCGGCGCCATCGCGGGCGGCACCTCTACCTTGTCCCAGCAATTCGCCAGCTTCGCCGCGCGCCACGGCCTCGGGGAAGCAGTTCGTTTTACCTCCACCACGGCAGCCGACGTGTTGGGGGAGACGAATCTAGGCCGAATCGCGGTTGGCGCGCGCGCCAACCTGGTTGGCCTTAACTCTCACTACCAACCGGTGCGCGTCATCGTCGACGGCGCGGACATCTCACTCTCTTAAACACACAGGAAGGCATCTCATGGAAATCCTCATCCGCTCCACGCCGGCCGAAGTGGCCGTGGAGGCCGCTGACATCTTCGCGCACTACGCCAACGCCGGCGCCACCTTGGGCCTGGCCACGGGATCGACCCCGGTAGCAATGTACAAGGAGCTCATTACGCGCCATGAGCGCGGCGAGGTGAGCTTTGCCCGCAGCCGCGCATTCCTGCTCGATGAATACATCGGGCTGGAGCGTACCCACGAGCAGTCCTACTATTCCACCATCCGCCGCGAATTCACCAGCCACGTGGATTTCGATGATGACCTGGTAAAAAGCCCCGCTGGTGACTCCGATGACCCCGCCACCGCCGCGGCCAACTATGACAAAGCCATCCGTGATGCCGGCGGCGTGGACATCCAGCTGCTGGGCATCGGGGCCAACGGGCACGTTGGCTTCAACGAGCCGTCGAGTTCCCTGCAATCGCGCACCCGCATCAAGACGCTGCACCCGCAAACCGTGCAGGATAATGCCCGCTTCTTTGACAACGAAGACGAAGTCCCGCGCCACGTGCTGACCCAAGGATTGGGCACCATCAGTGAGGCACGCCACCTGCTCTTGTTGGCCACTGGCAGCAACAAGGCCAGCGCGGTCCACGCCATGGTGGAAGGCCCGCTCTCCGCGCACTGCCCCGCGTCGATCCTGCAGTGGCACCAGCGCGCCACGGTGATCCTCGATGAAGCCGCCGCCTCCCAGCTGGAGGACCGCGAGTACTACGTTTTCGCGGACAAGCACCGTCCGCACCGCCCACTCTTTTCCTAAAAACTCCATCTAATTCCTTACTAGTGTGAAAGGACTCCTCGCATGAAAATCGATGTCATGGGGCCGCTGCAGCGGCTCGGAAAAGCCCTTATGGGCGCTGTGGCGGTGCTGCCCGTCGCGGCGATCCTCAGTGGCGTTGGCTACTGGATCTCCAGCGCGGCTGGCCCGGATAACCTCGCCGCCCAGCTGCTGATCAGCTCCGGCGACGCGGTCCTGGCCAACCTGGGCTGGATCTTCGCCATCGCCATTGCCTTCGGCCTGGCCAAGGATTCCAACGGTGCCGCGGCACTCTCTGGTTTCCTGGCCTTCGCCACGTTTATGAAACTGCTCGGTCCCGAGGCCGTGGCCGGCTACCGCGGCATCGAAGACCCCACCGCGCTGACCGGCGATGAAGCCCTGGAATGGGCCTCGGAAGGCTGGAACGCCGTGGGTGGCGGCAACGTCCTCTTCGGCATCCTCGCCGGCGTCATGGCGGCCTGGGTATATAACCGCTTCCACGGCACCAAGCTGCCGGACTTTTTGGCCTTCTTCTCAGGCCGGCGCCTCGTGCCGATTCTTACCGCCGTCATCGCCATAGTGATTTCCGGCATCCTCTACTTCGTGTGGCCGTTTATCTACAACGCGCTCTTTAACTTCGGTACCTCCATCCAGGGCCTGGGCGCGGCGGGCGCCGGCATCTACGGTGTGGCCAACCGCCTGCTCATCCCGACCGGCCTGCACCACGCGCTGAACTCCGTCTTCTGGTTCGATGTCATCGGTATCAATGACATCGGCAACTTCCAGGCCGGTCAAAAGACCATCGAGGCAGCCGCGGCCGCCACCTCCGCAGCTGACTGCCCGGGCATTTGGGCCAACGGCCAGTGCACTGTCGAGGGTGTCGTCGGCCGCTACCAGGCGGGCTTCTTCCCGGTCATGATGTTCGGCCTGCCGGGCGCGGCACTTGCCATGTACCTGCGCGCGGATAAGAGCAAGCGCAAGGTCGTTGGTTCCCTGATGGCCGCTGGCGCCCTGGCCTCCTTCTTCACCGGCGTGACTGAGCCGCTGGAGTTCTCCTTCATGTTCGTTGCCCCGCTGCTCTACGTGGTGCACGCGCTGCTGATGGGCCTGTCCGTCTTCATCGCTTCCACTATGGAGTGGACCGCCGGCTTCGGTTTCTCGGCCGGTTTCGTGGACATGTTGCTCTCCTCGCAGAACCCGCTGGCCAACAAGTGGTACATGCTGCTGGTCATGGGCGTGGGCTTCTTCTTCCTTTACTTCGTCATCTTCTACTTCCTCATCGGCTGGCTCAACCTCAAGACCCCGGGCCGCGGTGAGGACGATGCGGTAGCAGACCCCATGGAGGATTCCGCTACCGGCGATGACAAGACTGCTCGTGATGCCGCGCGCATCATCGAGGGCCTCGGTGGCAAGGACAACATTGACTCACTGGACTACTGCACCACGCGCCTGCGTGTGGGCGTGAAGGAGCGCGCGCTTGTCGACGACTCCGTGATCAAACGCGCCGCCGTCTCCGGTGTTATCCACCCCTCGGAGAAGAGCGTCCAGGTCATCGTGGGCCCGGCCGTGCAATTCATGTATGACGAGGTCAGCCACCAGCTGCGTCACGGTTCTCCGGTCCTCGCCACGGCGGGTGCTGCGAGCGCCGCAGGTGCTGGAGCCAGCGCCGCTTCCGCTCAGCGCGTCAGCGGTAATACCGCTGGTGGTGATGCCGTTGACGTGGATGTGCGTGCCCCGTTCGCCGGTGACGTTGTCGCGCTCTCCCAGGTCCCGGATGCGTCCTTTGCGCAGGGCATGGTGGGCGAAGGCTTCGCGGTGATGCCTGATGCCGTCGATGCTTTCGACGTCTGCGCCCCGGTAGACGGCACCATCACCATGGTCTTCAAGACCCGCCACGCCTTCGGCATGAAGACCGCGGATGGGCTGGACTTGCTCATTCACATCGGCATCGACACCGTGGAGCTCAAGGGCGAAGGTTTCACCGCCCTGGCCAAGAAGGGCGATACAGTCACCGCCGGCACACCGATCATCGCGGTGGAGGCGCAGAAGCTGCGCGAGCGCGGCGTCAACCTCATCACCCCGGTGGTGTGCCCGACGGCCAAGCAGGTCGCCGGAGTCGACATCGCTCGCGAGGGCCATGCCCAGCCAGGCGAGGTTGCTGCAACCGTCAAGCGCAGCAGCTAACCTAACCCGGCCCATCGCAGGGGGTGATGGGCTAGTCGGTGCCGTGCAGCAAGCGCGGCACCACCTTGCCCGTGGCATTGCGCGGGAGTTTGTCCAGGAAGTGGACATCGCGCGGCACGGAGTGGTCGGCGAGGTTCTCGCGGACCCAGGCGCGGATGGCGTCGGCAGTCACGGCGTTGCCGAGGGCGTCCCGCGTAGTCACCGCCCACACGGCGATGCGCTGGAAGGTGGTTTCATCCTCCACGCCGCCGGCATGCACCTCCGCGATGCCCGGCATGGTCTCCAGCACCTCAGTCACCGACTGTGGGTGGACGTTCTCACCGCCGACGATGATCATGTCATCGGCGCGGCCCACCACGTGTAGGTAGCCCTCGGGGTCGATATAGCCCAGGTCACCGATGGAAATGAGGCCATCGACCTTGTTGAGCGGAATCTTCGGGTTGGTGTAGCCAATGAGCGCGGTGGAATTGGTCAGGTAGATCTCGCCGACCTCGCCGCACGGAACCTCGTTGCCTTCCTCATCGAGGATGCGCAGTTTTGTGCCGGAGGCAATTTTGCCGCCGATGGTGGGATCCTTGGCCACCTCTTCCATGCTGGCCGTCGATGCCAGCGCCAGCTCCGTGGAGCCATAGACATTGCAGAGAATCGGGCCGAAGCGCTCGTGGGTTTCCTTGACGATCTCCGGGGTCAGCGCATGCCCTGCAGAAGCAATGAACTTCAGGCTCGAGGTATCGAAGGCCGAATCCGGGTCAACCTCAACCATCTGGCGGAAGAAGACGGGGGAGGAAAGCAGACCATCGAGCTGGTAGCGCTGGATATCATCCAGTGCGGCCGCCGGGTCAAAGACGCGGCGGGTGACGATGGTATTGCGCAGGCCCAACGCGATGTTAAGGCAGGCCCAGCCCCACGTGTGGAAGATGGAGGCGGTCATCTGCACCTTTTGGTCCCCGCGCCACGGCACCGCATCCACGATGGAGGCAACCACCACCGGCAGCGTCGGTTCTGGGCGCATGATTCCCTTGGGGATGCCCGTGGTGCCGGAGGACATCAGCACGATATGCCCGTGCTTGGGCCAAGTGGGAAGCTTGTGCTTCTCGACGTCCCGCGGATTCTCCACGATCTTGCGCAGCGTTGCCGCCTGTGCCAGCTCGGTGGGAATCTCTTTACCGGACTCGTGGCCAATCACCACGTGCAGGCCAGCAATGGTGCTAGAGCTGTCGAGGCGGTCGATGAATTCATCGTCGATGACGAGCACGTTGATGCGGTTTTCCTCAATGCACCCGGCAAGCTGCTCGGGGGAGGAACCGACGTTGAGCAAAAAGATGTGTGCCCCCGCATAGCCCTTGGCAGCCAGCGGGGTGATGATGCCGCGGCCATTGCGGGCCATCACGCCGAGGCGAATCTCCTCCAGACCCAAAGACAGCAGCCAGCGTGCGAAGGTCTGGGATTCTTCGCGCAGCTGGCGGTAGGTGAGGGCCCCGTCGTCGTCGATAAGCGCCAGGCGTTCCGGGCAGGTCATGTATGCCTGCTCTACTTCGCGGGCGGTGGTGAAGCGGTAACGCGCGAGGACCGGCGCGGTCAGGGCCACCGCCCGTGGCCCGCCGGCGGGGCTGATGAGGCCGGCGCGGAAGAGCGAAGGGATAAAGCGCGCGAGGGCGGCGGCGTGGAAGGTTACATCAGAAAGCTTCATAAGGTTCTCATCGAGGGGAGGGGAGAAGAGGTTACGGAGACGGCGGACTCGCCACAATTAAAACTACAAACTGTTAAAGGTGTTGCTATTGTTACATAAGCTTAGACCGTCAACGTAGTCTATTATGGTTTCGGTCTAGAACATACTCTTTCGGAAGGACATTAGTCACGTGAAGTCTACTCAGCGCATCGCTGCTCTCTGCGCCTCCCTCCTCGTGGCGGTAGGCCTGTCCCAAGCTCCGCAGGCAGTTGCCGGCGAGCGAAACCTCGTCGCCTTTGGCGATTCCGTGCTGGCGGATCCGCAACTTGATACCTACCTGGCCTCGCGGGTGGGCTCGTCTCAGCGCAACCCGAGCCTGAACTGCCCGTCTGGCAATAACTACGCCAAGCGTACCGCCGCCAAGCTGGGTATGCCGGTGGCGGACTTCTCCTGCTCGGGTGCTGTGTCCATGTCCCAGGGCCCGCAGGTGAACGCGCAGATCGACGATGCTATTCGCCGCGGCGCGCTCAGTGCGGATACGCAGCGCGTGCTCTTCTCCAGCGGTTTCAATGACACGTACAACAACGCCGGGCTTTCCGACGGTGACCTGCGCGCCCGCTGGGTCGGTGCCAACGCGCCGCTGATCCACAAGATCCGCGCGGCGGCCCCCAACGCTCGCATCCAGATTGTCGGTTACCCGACCATCGGCTCGGGCGACCGCTACTGCCTCCTCCACTTTGGCCCGAAGCCGGCCGACGCCACGGCCCTGCCGATGGTGCAGCGCTATGAAAACGTCGCGCAGTGGATGCAGGTGGACCTGGCGCGCGCTACCGGAATCGAGTTCGTGGACATGAAGCCGATGACCTGGGATCGCGGCATGTGTGCCGATGCCGACAAGCGCCTGTGGGCGGGCCTGGTGGACTTCTCTGCGGGGCCGGGTAACCTGCCGCTGCACATCAATGCGCGCGGTCACGAGTTTGTGGCCAACCACCTCGCTAGCTTCTAGAGGGGTTTGAATCTTGTTGGGCCCGGGCGACGCCGCCCGGGCCTTTCGCGTACCCTCACGAGCATGACTGTTAATGAAAACGTAAATGAAAACAACTCCCAGCAAGGCGCGGAGGTTGTCCGCGGCGTGATTGCGCGCGCGAAGGGCGAGCCCGTCGAGACCGTCAACATCGTCGTGCCCGCCCCGGGCGAGCACGATGTCGTGGTCAAGATCCAGGCCTGCGGTGTCTGCCACACCGACCTGGCTTACCGCGATGGCGATATTGAGGATGCCTTCCCCTTCCTGCTCGGGCACGAGGCGGCGGGCGTCGTCGAGCGCGTGGGCGATGCCGTTACCCACGTTGAGGTCGGGGACTTCGTGGTCCTGAACTGGCGCGCGGTGTGCGGCGAGTGCCGCGCTTGCAAGAAGGGCGAGCCGAAGTACTGCTTCAACACCCACAACGCCTCCGCGAAGATGACGCTCGCGGACGGGGATAAAGACGCCGGCACTGAGCTCAGCCCGGCGCTCGGCATCGGCTCCTTCGCCGAGAAGACCCTGGTCCACGAAGGCCAGTGCACCAAGGTCAACCCGGAGGCGGATCCGGCCGCTGCGGGCCTGCTGGGCTGTGGCGTGATGGCCGGCCTGGGCGCTGCGGTCAACACCGCGGACGTCAAGCGCGGCGAGTCCGTCGCGGTCTTCGGCTGCGGTGGCGTGGGCATGGCGGCCATCGCCGGCGCGGCGTTGGCTGGTGCTTCCAAGGTCATCGCCGTGGACCTAGACCCGGACAAGCTGGAGCTGGCTAAGAAGTTCGGCGCTACCCACACGGTTGCGGCGAAGGACAAGTCCGAAGAAGAGGTCATCGAGGCCGTCCGCGAGCTCACCGAGGGCTTCGGCACCGACGTAGCCATTGACGCCGTGGGTATTCCCGTTACCACCCGCCAGGCCTTTTACTCCCGCGACCTGGCCGGCCGCATGGTCATGGTGGGCGTGCCGAACCTCACCAGCCGCTTCGACGTCCCGGCCATCGACTTCTTCGGCCGCGGCGGTTCACTCAAGTCCTCCTGGTATGGCGATTGCCTGCCGGAGCGTGACTTCCCCATGTACGTCGACCTCTCCTTGCAGGGCCGCTTCCCGCTCAAGGATTTCGTGACCGAGCGCATTGGTCTCGACGACGTGGAAGAGGCCTTCGCTACCATGAAGGCCGGCAAGGTACTTCGATCCGTAGTGGAGCTGTAAATGATCATTGAACAGTTTGTAACTTCAGGAAAGTTCCGCCTCGACGGCGGCGAGTGGGACGTGGACAATAACGTCTACATCCTGGCCGCAGGTAGCGCGACTAGCGACGCCGAGTGCTACATCATCGATCCTTCCCACGACGCGGAGCGCGTCATCGAAGAGGTGGGCCAGCGCACGGTCAAGGGAGTTATTCTCACCCACGCGCACAACGACCACTGCGAGCTCGCTCCCCAGGTGGCTGAGCACTTCGATGTGTCCATCTACTTGCACCCGGATGACCGCCCCCTGTGGGAGGAAACGCACGAGGACGCGACCTTCGTTCCGCTGGAGGATAACCAGCTCTTTACCGTGGGCGATAGCGACTTCGTGGTCTTCCACACGCCGGGCCACTCGCCGGGATGCGTGGTGCTCTACATTGCGGACGAGGCCACGCTTCTGTCGGGCGATACTCTCTTCAACGGCGGGCCCGGCGCCACCGGCCGCAAGTACTCCGACTTCGATGTCATCATCGAGTCCCTGCGCAATCGCGTGCTGAACCTCCCGCCGGAGACCCGCGTCCTGCCGGGCCACGGCGATGAGACCACTATTGGTGCTGAGGCGGCGCGCATCGATGAGTACGTCGCGCGCGGTTACTAACTCTTAAACCTTGGCGTAGAGCTTAGCTCTAGGCCGGCGTGCGGGCGGCCTTTACTCCTGCCACCACCGTGGCGGCGAGTGAAAGCCCGAACCAGACCCACGCATCCGCCACGCCCGCGCTGAAGACGCGGGCTTTTTCCTGCACCGCGAACTGTGCATCCGTGCTTAAGACTGCGGGTAGTGTTGCACTGCCGTAGCTCAAGATAAACAGCACGCCGATGAGCACGAAGAATGCGCCCGATACGAGGGAGAGGGTATTCGTGTGCACGGGGCCCAGAGTGACCTCGCGTCCGCGAAGCCACGACCACGAACCCACATCGAGGCGCTCCCACAGCGCGGCCAGCACAAAGAGCGGTGCGGCCATGCCCGCGGCATAGGCCACCATGATGAGCCCGCCGTAGAGCGCGCTTCCCGACGCAGCGGCCGTGGTGAGGACAGCGCCCAGGAGCGGGCCCGCGCAAAAGCCGGCGAAGCCATAAACCGCGCCGAGCAGAAACACCTTGCCCCGTGCTTTGCCGGACAGGGCATCCATGCCGGGAATGCGGAAACCACCGCCCAGGGCGGTAAATATTCCCAGCGCAATGATGATCCAGCCCGCCACCGTGATGACCTGGCTACGATATTGCGCCAGCACGGCGGCCAGGCCCATGCCGATGGGTACGAGTGTGGTGCACAGGCCCAAAAAGAAGACCAAAGTCTTGAACAGCAGCTGGCGCTGCGAATCGAAGGCATAGGCAAAAAAGGCCGGTACCAACAGCGCTGAACAGGGGCTGATCAAGGTCAGCACGCCGGCGATGACGGCGCCGAAGATTCCGATGCTCACAGGCTCACCCCCACTGCATAACCGCCCAATAAGGCAGTCAAGATAACCAGCGCGATGAAGACCCACACGATCAGCGGTGGTTTAGGCATTGGCCGCCTTTCCCAGCTGCTCTTGGATGATCTGTTCAAAAGCCTCGGGCGGCTGCGCACCACCGACGAACTGATCCCCCACCACGAATGCCGGGGTGCCCGTAATACCGATCTGGGAGGCGTAGCGGGTGGCTGTCTCGACGACCTCAGTGTAGGTATCATCCGTGGCTTGCTTCCGGAACTTATCCAGGTCCGCAACGCCCGCCTTCTTGGCAAACTTCATGAAGTCCTCGATGCCGAATTCCGGGTGGCCACTGATGTCCTTGCTGGCGGCATAGAGCTCGTGCTTGAACTCCTGAAACTTACCCTGCGCCGCGGCCGCGCGCCCGGCCTTGGCGGCCTCGATGGCGGCGGGGCCGTTCACGGGGTAGTCATTCCACTCGATGCGCACCAGGCCCTTTTCCACGTACTTCTTAAGGATATCCGGCTCGGTGACATTGGCGTGGCGGGAGCAGAACGGGCACTCGAAATCGGAGAACTCCGAAATCACCACGGGTGCATCCACCGCACCCACGGCGAAAGGATCGTTCTCCTTTTTGCGGTGTACCACCGTGATATCCCCAGACATGGTGTCACCGCCGGGCCCGAACATCATCGGGTCACCCTTCCCATCGGAGAACTTCGTGCCGGGCGTGGCCTTGGCGGCATCTTTCGCCAGGTCTTCGGCTGTCGCCGTGTTCGTTGCGGTCTCCTGCGCTGCGGGAGTGCTTTCATCGCCGGAAGAAGTGCGCTCTGCAAGCAGGAAGCCAATGATGACGGCCAAAATTACAACGATCACCAACAATCCCCACGCCACGGGGCTGATGGTGGATAGTGCTGATTTCTTCGAATCACTGGTGGGGCGAGAGGATGAACTAGGCATGCGATTACCTTAACGCGTTTAGGCCCGTTTGGGTGAGGCGGCTCCTGATACAGGGCGGGGACGCTTAAGGACGTCCTGACACAAGGAGGGGAGGCTTAAGCACGTACGGATCGATCAAATAAGGCCTCAGATCCCGTTGGTTTTCGGACCTTATTTGATCGATATGTACCTCGGTCTCAACTCTCTTGGGCAGCGGCGAGAAGATAGCGCCCATAGCCGGACTTCAGAAGGGGCTCTGCCAGCTCGGTGAGCGCTGTGGCATCGATGAAGCCTTCCGCAAAGGCTGCGACCTCCGGCGAACCAATGACGGTGCCGGTACGCTTCTGCATCACCTCGACGTAGGCCGAGGCCTCACTCATAGAGTCCACCGTGCCGGTATCCAGCCAGACATCACCGCGCTGCATGCGCTTGACGCGCAGCCGCCCGCGGCGCAGGTACTCCCCGTTGACGGCGGTGATCTCTAGTTCCCCGCGCGCGCTGGGCGTGATGGACCTGGCAATCTCCACCACGGAATTGTCATAGAAGTACAAGCCGACCACAGCGTGGTTGGACTTGGGCGCGGCGGGCTTTTCCTCGATGGACAGAGCCTGGCCTGCGGAGTCAAAGTCCACAACGCCATAGCGCTGCGGATCGGAGACCTCGTAGGCAAAGATGATGCCGCCGTCTGGGCGGTGGCATTCGTTCAGCGCGGTGGAGAAGCCGTGGCCGTCAAAGATGTTGTCACCCAGCACAAGGGCCACGTCATCCTCGGCGATGAAGTCTTCGGCGATGAGGAAGGCCTGGGCCAAGCCTTCGGGGCGCGGCTGCACCGCATAGTGCAGCATGAGGCCGAGCTGGGAGCCATCGCCAAGCAGGCGTTGGAAGGCGGCCTGGTCTTCTGGGGTGGTGATGATGAGGATCTCGCGTATGCCGGCCTGGATCAGGGTGGTCAAGGGATAGTAGACCATCGGCTTGTCATAGATGGGCATGAGCTGCTTCGAGATGCCCTTGGTGATGGGGTAGAGGCGGGTTCCAGAACCGCCTGCGAGAATGATGCCCTTCATGGGCTTTAAGCTTATCGGAGGGGTCTCGCGCTGGGGTGTGGCGGCGCGGGCTGGCGAGCATAACACTTAACTTCCCACATAACATAACACGTGGGAAGTTAAGTGTTATGTTGAGTGTTATGCTCTATTTGCGCAGCCTGTAGCGCTGTTTAGGGCTGCGTCCGGGTTCAGTCTTTTCGGCGATGTTATCGCGGATGAGCTCATTAAGCGCTTTCTGTACCGCTGTCCGGCTGAGCTTTGTAGCCTCAACTAATTCGGTTGTAGATACGGACGGGCTGCCGTGGAGTAGGTGTTCCACATGGTCACGTGCGGTGCCATAGCGTTCCTGGGTGGCTACCCTGCGGCGGTGGAAGATGATGGTGAAGCTGTCGAGCCGGTTGATAATTTCCGGTTTGGGCATGAGTGCGTCAGCTAAGGCCTGATGGATGGTGGCGATGCCCGTGCCGCGGTTCTCTGCGGCGACGCCGCCTTCCGGTAGGGGAATGTCCTCTAGGAACGTGGCAAGGCGTTGATTGCGGGTAGAGCTGACACCAGCTTCTCCAAGATTTCGGAGCGTAACCCCGCCATATAGGCCTCCCGGATTGGTGATTTCCAAGCGATCGACGAACATGTTGATTTGCACCTGACTGCCGCGAGCAGTCGGGGAGTAGTCACGGTGCATGAGCGCATTGACTAGTGCTTCACGAACAGCGACCAGTGGATAATCCGGAAGTGCGGTCCGGGACTTGTCGCCGATAAAGCCAGCGGTGCGCATGTTCTTCTTTACGATGTCGATGCCTTCGCTCACCAGCTCCGGAATCGTACCGTGAAGCGTGGCGCTGTCGAGAAGGCGGACACCCGTGGTGACATCACCTTTCGATGTTCCGGGAAAGAGCGCGAAGGTAACCGTTAATCGGGGGAAGAACTCCTGCGGGTAGTCTCCCATGACAAGAAGTGAGGCCAGCGTGGGGTGGCCGTCCTTGAGAATTCGCAGGCGTTTGAGGGCTGTGTCCTGTCCATTCGCAAAAGTCTTGGGGCGGCGCTCTTTCTGCACTTGGAGGAAGCCGTCAAGAGCGGCACCCTCGATGTCCTCCAGCGTGGCATCTGGGATGGCATCTTCATCCCAGGTCGGTTGCGTGTGCTCTTCAACGAGTCGATTTATTTCGTACTGGGACAGGCGCGTATCACCATCGCCGGTGCGAATATAGCTCCCTTTGTACAGCCCCCTTTCGGCCACATAGCAGGGCTTATCGCGCGCGGGAAGCTCGTCGATCTCTGCGACGAGTATGTTGCTGCTTTCAAATTCGATGATGTCGATTTGCGGGCGGACCGGCGGGATGAGCTGTTGGCAGCGAGTCTCCAATTGGTCTTGGGCAGTAGAGGCAGAGAACTTCTTAACTGGGGTGAAGCCGTCCTGCTCTGAAAGGCCGATGATGAGCGTCCCGCCGTCCCCGTTTGCGAAGGCACTGAGCGTGGAAAGTACTTCCTTGCTGACGGAAGATTTTACCTCTACGGATTGCTTGTCGCTGCCGATAACTCGCAGCTGTGCAATTAACTCATCAAGCTCAGAAGGGGTCATGAGCAGGCCTTTCTCTCTACATGCCACTCAACATAACACATAACATAACACGTGGGAAGCTAAGTGTTATGTTGAGTGTTATGCCGGGTAAAGTCCCAGGTAGAGCGCCAAAGCGGCCCGCCAATTCATAGGTTTAAAGCCGGTGGCTTCAATCTTGGACAGGTCGAAGGTGGACTCCTTCGGGCGGGGTGCTTCGGGCCCGGCAATCTCGCGGTACTGCTCGGTGCTCACCGGCGTGACATCCGCAGGGTCTTGGCCCACGCCGGTGAAGACGGCCATGGCAATCTCATCGCGGCCCACCACATCACCGGAGTTGGAGATGTTGTACACGCCGTACTGAGCTTTAGTCTTGAGCAGGTGGATGATGCCCTTGGCTAGGTCCTCGGCAAAGGTGGGGCGCCCGCGCTGATCATGGATGACGGAGGGCTTGACCCCCTTATCCGCCAGCGAGCGCATCGTGGACATGAAGTTGGCACCATCGCCGAAGACCCACGAGGTGCGGATGACATAGTGGCGCGGGGCGGTTCGCGCGGCGGTATCGCCCGCGGCTTTCGACGCCCCATAGGCCGACAGCGGGGAAGGCATTTCCTCCTCGGAGTGGACCTCTTTAGAGCCATCAAAGATGTAGTCGCTAGACACGTGCACCAAGGTCAGGTTATTCTCCGCCGCAATGCGCGCGAGCTTTGCCGGTGCGGAAGCATTGACCGCCCAGGCCGCGGCGCGATCGTCCTCCGCGCCGTTGACATCGTTGTACGCCGCGCAGTTGATGATGGCGGAGTACTGCTTCCACGGGCGTGCAGGCGGGTTGGTGATATCGAAATCCTCGTGCCCACAGAACTCCACCGCACCCAAGCCAGCGGAAGGCAGGAACTTCTTTAATGCGCGGCCCAGTTGCCCGTTGGCCCCGGTGACCAGGATGCGGCGAGGGGGCATGGGGGAGACGTCGGCAAGCGCGGGGTGCTCCTTGTCCTTATCTGAGAACTCCGTTGGTTCCAGCGGCCAGTCCACCATGTCCAGGTTGACGCAGGTGTATTCCGCATCCGGGGACCAGTGGTCATTGACCAGGTAGGAGTAGGCGCAGGCCTCCAGCGCCTGGAAACCGTTGGCCACGCCGCGCGGCACGAAGACCGCCACGTCCTCGCGCAGCTCGTGGGTCACCAGCTGCCCGAAGGTGGCAGAGCCCTCACGCAGATCGCACCACGCGCCGAAGGCCCGGCCGGAGGCCACGGAGACCAGCTTGTCCCAGGGCTCCGCATGCAGCCCGCGCGTAACCCCCTTCTCCGCATTGAAGGAGACGTTGTTCTGCACCGGCTGAAAGTCCGGTAGACCGGACGCCACCATCTTTTCGCGCTGCCAGTTCTCCTTGAACCAGCCACGGTTATCGCCGTGGACGTCGAGCTCCACAATGAGCAGGCCCTCGATGGCCGTTGACTGCACCTTCATGGCTATTTATTGTCCTTGCTTCGCGTAGTTGGCTTCGACTTCTTCCTTGCCCGCGCGCCACCACTCCTCGTGGGTGCGGTACCACTCAATGGTGGCGGCCAGGCCTTCTCGCAGATCCGTGTAGCGCGGGGCCCAGCCCAGCTCGCGGCGCAGCTTGCTGGCATCCATGGCGTAGCGCTGGTCATGGCCCGGGCGGTCCGCCACGTGCTCGAAACGCGCCCGGCCATTGTCCGTCGCCCCCATGAGCTCACAAATCATCTCGATGACCTGGCGGTTATTCGTATCCTCCTGGTCGGCGCCGATGTTATAGGTCTCCCCGATGCGCCCGCGGTCCAGGATCGCGAGCACCGCCTCGTTGTGGTCATCCACGTGAATCCAATCGCGCACCTGCTCGCCGGTGCCATAAAGCTTCGCCGGCTGGCCCAGAAGCAGATTTGTGATCTGCCGTGGAATGAACTTCTCAATGTGCTGGTAGGGGCCGTAATTATTGGAGCAATTCGAAATGGTTGCCCGCAGCCCAAAACTGCGCACCCACGCGCGCACCAGGTGATCCGAACCAGCCTTCGTGGCCGAATAGGGCGAAGACGGGTTATAAGGTGTCTCTTCCGTGAAGTAGGTATCCGCGCCGATCTCCAGGTCCCCGAAGACCTCATCGGTGGAGACATGATGGAGGCGCACATCGTGGCGGCGGCAGGCCTCCAGCAGCACGTAGGTGCCCATGATGTTGGTGTGGAGGAAGGGTGAAGGATCCCGCAGGGAGTTGTCATTGTGGGATTCCGCCGCGAAGTGCACCACGGTATCGGCGTGCGCTACGAGCTTGTCGACGACCCCCTCATCCGCCACGTCTCCCACCACGAGCTCGGCGTCCACGCCGTCGAGGTTGGCGCGGTTGCCCGCGTAGGTGAGCTTATCCAGGACGGTGATTCCCACCTCCGGGCGCTGCTGGGCCACGAGCCGCACGAAGTTTGCACCAATAAAGCCGGCGCCGCCGGTAACAAGCAGTCTGCGCATGGTCTCCCAGTTTAGAGCATGCCCTGTTTAGGCGACTGTGGGGAAATGAGGCAGCGCCGGTTGATCCAGCCACTGTGCCACGAGCTTGTCGACGTCACCCGGGTTCTCAGCAACCTTGCGCATGCGGCTGATGAGGTCCTCCGGGGTCACGACCGAGTGCTGCGCTGCGGTGAGGTAGTCCCGCACCGTGGCAAAGAAGGCCTCATCGCCTACGAGGCAGCGCAGCGCGTGGACGGTCAGAGCGCCGCGCTTGTAGACGCGGTCATCAAACATATCGCGCGTACCAGGATCACTGAGCACGATGTCCTGCTTCTTGCGGGCCAGCACCTGATAGTGCGAGCGCGCCGATTCATGTGCTGGGCGGCCATGCGCATGCTCGAACCACAGCCACTCGCAGTAGCAGGCGAAACCTTCGTTGAGCCAGATATCCTTCCACTCCGAAAGGCCCACAGAGTTGCCGAACCACTGGTGGGAGAGCTCGTGCGCGATGAGCCGCTCGAAGACGTGATCGCCCTTGACGTGGTTGGAGCCGAAGATAGACAGGCCCTGGGCTTCGAGGGGGATTTCCAGCTCATCATCGGTGATGACTACTTGGTAGTCGGCGAAGGGGTAGTGGCCAAAGAGCGCAGAGTAGAAATCCACCATCTCCTGCTGCTGGGCAAATTCTTCGAGTACTACCTGCTTGAGGCGGGCCGGTGCCCACGCACGGACGTTGGGGCCGAGGGGAATGTCGATGTATTCGCCGACCTGGACCGTGGCCAGATAGGTGGCCATGGGGTGCTTGACGCGGTAGTGCCAGCGCGTCATGGATCCGCCCGCGCGGCGGCGGGAGACCAGCTTGCCGTTGGAGATGACAACGAAAGGATCGTCGGCGGTGATACGAATATCGTAGGTGGCCTTCGCGGACGGGGTGTCATCACAGGGGAACCAGCTGGGCGCGCCGTTGGGCTGGCTGGCCACCAGCGAGCCTGACTCTGTTTCTTCCCACCCGATGTCACCCCACGGCGTGCGCAGCGGGCGGGGTGCTCCGCCATACCGAATGCAAAGCTCAAACTCTTGGCCTTCGGCGATCATGTCGGCGAAGTTTAGGCGCAGCTTTCCGCCGGACAGGCGGAATTTGGCCACGCGCGGCGCGTGCTTCGCCGTGATGCGGCGAGCCACCATAGCGCCGCCGAGGTCGAGGGTGAGCTTGTCTAGGTCCTCCAGCGCACGAATATGGAGCACGGCTTCACCCTGGAGCAGGTTGGGCTCCACGCGGTAGGTCAGATCCAAGTCATAGTGGGTGACCTCGAAGCCGAGGTTGAAATCCACCCCCGTGTAGCTATCTCGAGTGAGTGCGGCGCGGTCGCGAGCGGCTGAGATATGCGAAAGGGCGGTGGATAGCAGCTTCATAATGCCGCTATCCTACCGCCCTTGTCCGGCTTGTCCGAAGCCAGGGGAGCGCGCACGGTGTGACGTGCGCGGCTTGCTGTTTAGGAGTTGAAGGCTTCCTCAAAGGTAGGCCAGGACTTCACCAGGTCCTCGCGCCAGCCCGGCCAGGAGTGCGTACCCACATTGCGGAAGTTGTAGTTTGCCGGGATGTTCTGCTGATCCAGCTTTGCCTTGAGCATGTGGGTGCAGTGGTTCACGGCCGCCTCGATGACGCCGCCTTCTACCTGCAGCTGAGCTGAGCCCAGATAAGCAGCCGCCGGGTTGTATCCCTTGTTGATGTAATAAGACGGCGTATCCTGCTCACCCGCGAAGCCCGATGCAGAGGAGATGTACAGCTTGGTGCCGCGCAGCTTCTCGGAGTTCATCAGGGCGTCGTTGTAGCGGTTGTAGGCAGAGCCCATCGGCCCCCACATCTGCTCCGGCTGGCCGCCACCGCGGTTAACGGTGAGGCGCAGGAACTCGTACTCGGTGGGGTAGGCGGTTGCGGCACAGCCGGCGAAGGAACCGACCGCGTCATAGAAGCCCTGATTGTGCTGGGCAAGCAGCAGCGAGGACGTCGCGGACATGGACATGCCGGCGATGGCTCGCTTATTGCTTGCGTTCAGACGCTCCTCCAGTGGGCCAGGAAGCTCCTTGGTCAGGAAGGTCTCCCACTTCTGCGGGCCCTTGAGGTACTTGCCGTTAGGCTCTTCTAGCCAGTCGGTGTAGTAGGAGAAGGCACCCGCCTGCGGAACCACAACGTTGACGTCTTTGTCAGCGTAGAAATCCACGACATCGGACATGTACAGCCAGTCGGAATCCTGCTCGGCGGAACCAGCGCCGTTGAGCAGGTAGACCGTCGGGCGGTCCGGGTTCTTGGCCGGGATGACAGCCAGCGGAATGGCGCGGCCGTTCATCGCCGGCGACGTAGCCTCCAGCTTCAGAACGCGGGCGTCATCCTTGTAGTGGTCATACCACTTCTGGCTCTCCACCTCCGGGGTGACCTGCAGGTCCGAGATGGTGGATAGGGCAGTGTCACCCGCAACCTGCTGCGGGGTGGTGGTGGCAGCACCTGCGACGGGGCTGACCAGCGCGGCTGCGCTGAGCGCGCCGGCGGCGAGGAGAGAGCTAAGACGCTTCATTACGTTCCTTATTCAACAATTGGTACGGCGATTGAGCTTACTGCTCGGTCACCGCAGGATCTTCTGGCAGGGAATCAGCGAGGCCTTCGGTGTCTGCTTCCGCCTCCGCCTTTTTCGCATCCTGACTATCGGCATCGGCGGCCTTTTCGTTAGCGTCCGATTCCGCATCCGCTGAATACGCAGTCGCTACCGGCTCAGCTGGATCGACGGGAAGGCCAAAGGCGCGTGCGTAGGTAGGCCAGGAGGAGTTGACGTCATCCAGCCAGCCCGGCCAGGAGTGGGTACCGGTGTTGCGCAGGTTAAAGACCGCGTCGACGCCCTCGCGCTCCATCTTTGCCTTCAGGTCATGGGTGCAGGCGTTCATGGCTGCTTCGATGACGCCGCCCTCAACCACGAGGGTGGAGGAGGACTTGAAGGCCTGGGACGAGCCCAAGGCATCAATCTTGGACGAGCCCAAGTCAGTTGCCCCAGCCAAACCGGAGTTGGCGGAAACGTAGACCTTGGAGTTGCCCATGTTGTTCTTCGTGGCGTTGATGAGGCCATCGTTGTAGCGGTTGTAGTCACCGCCCATTGGTCCCCACATCTGCTCGGTGCTTCCGCCACCGCGGTTCACCGTGAGTTGCGAGTAGAAGTTCGGCAGCGGCGTCGAGGTAGCAGCGCAACCGGAGTAGGAGCCGATGGCATCGTAGAAGTTCGGGTTGTGCTGGGCCAGCACCAGCGAGGAGGTTGCGGACATGGACATGCCGGCGATGCCGCGCTTGCCGTTGCCGTTAATGTGCTTCTCCAGCGGGCCAGGAAGCTCCTTGGTTAGGAAGGTCTCCCACTTCTGCGGGCCCTTGAGGTAGCTGCGGTCCGGGGTGGTCAGCCAGTCGGTGTAGTAGGAGAAAGCACCCGCCTGCGGGATGACAACGTTGACGTTGCGGTTGGCGTAATAGTGAACGAGGTCCTGAGTCTTCTCCGTCTTCGGATCAAGATCCTTGGCCACGGTGGAGACAATCCAGTCCATGCCCTGCTCAGCACCGCCAGCACCGTTGAGCAAGTAGAGGGTAGGGCGGGAAGCATCAAAGGTGCCGTCCGGGGTGATCACTGCGAGGGGGACGTCGCGGTTATCCATTGCAGGAGCGGTGGCCTTGATGGTCTTGACCTTGTGGCGGTAATCCCAGTACTTGAAGACGTAGCCCATCCATTTTTTGTTGTCCGGGATTTTCTTGATGTCGACGTTCTTAAAGGTGACCTGCTTGTCGAAGGAAGCCTCATATTTCTCGCGGGACGGCGATGGGTTGCCGGCCCCATCCTTGGGCAGGTACTCCTCGAGTTCGGTGTAAAGGTCGAGCTCGGAAATATCGGACGGTGAAGCCTCACCGCTGATTTGTTCCGGTTTAACGTCGGATGCGCTGGCGATAGGGGAAACGACGGCGCCGAGGGCTAAGGCGGAGGCCGCCGCAAGCGTCGTGAGAGAGCGCGCAATCTTCATGGAATCTCGCTTTCTAAGTGATGAGCGGAAGTGTAGGGGCAAGTTTAAAAGATGCTCCGGACAAACCACCCTTGACATGGGCAAAAGCGCTGATAGATGGGTAATCCAGCACCCCCGAAGATAAGGGTAGTCAGGTTAAACATACCAAGTTATAAAAGTGAATGGTGGTATTGAAGTGAAAACCGTGTCATAATCTTTCCGCGCCTATTCGTGGGCTATGTAACGCAACGGCCGTCTCCTTCGTTAGTGGGGCTAGGTACCGTGACCGCTTTTGGTGGCGACCGTCCTGCATCGCCGTGGCCTCGCTGGAGGGCGCCGCATTAAGCCGTACGCGCCGCTAGAACAACAGAAAGAAGAAGAATGAACTTTTTTGACACCATCCTCGTCTCCATCAACCAGGTGCTGGGCCAGATCGCTCACTCCGGCTCCTCCACGTCCTCCAAGATCGCCCTGGATTGGGGTCTGTTCTAAATAATCTGCAGAGGGCCATGCTCTCGCTTTCTTTCCCTAATCCCCGTCTTGGGGGTTAGGGATTTATTTTTGCCTGACTCTGTTCCGGGCATCCTGACTGCTATGGGCTGTCCGGCGGGTGCAGGGCGGGGGTGGTGGGACAGCGAGCCTAAAGTTACGTATCCTGTAGGGCGTGACTAATGAACATTTTGACGTTGTAGTACTCGGCGCGGGCCCCGGCGGCTACGTGTCCGCCATCCGCGCTGCCCAGCTGGGCAAGAAGGTTGCCGTTATTGAGAAGCAGTACTGGGGTGGTGTCTGCCTCAACGTGGGCTGCATCCCCTCCAAGGCTCTTCTTAAGAACGCTGAGGTTGCACACACCTTCAACCATGAGGCTAAGGCCTTCGGTATTTCCGGCGATGTTTCTTTCGACTTCGGCGTTGCGCACAAGCGCTCCCGCAAGGTGTCGGAGGGCATCGTCAAGGGTGTGCACTACCTGATGAAGAAGAACGGCATTACGGAGATCAATGGCTTGGGCTCCTTCAAGGACGCCAAGACCATCGAGATTACTGAGGGCGATGACAAGGGTAAGACCATTACCTTTGATAACTGCATTATCGCCACCGGCTCCGTCGTTCGTTCCCTTCCGGGCGTGGAAATCGGCGGCAACATCGTGTCCTTCGAGGAGCAGATCCTCAACGATGAGGCTCCGGATTCCATGGTGATCGTTGGCGCAGGCGCCATCGGCATGGAGTTTGCTTACGTTCTGGCCAACTACGGCGTGGACGTGACCATCGTGGAGTTCATGGACCGCGTCCTGCCGAACGAGGATAAGGATGTCTCCAAGGCCATCGCCAAGGAATACAAGAAGTTCGGCGTGAAGCTCCTGACCGGCTACAAGACCACCGCCATCAAGGACAACGGCGACAATGTCACCGTTGAGGTTGAGTCCAAGGACGGTTCCAAGACCGATACGCTGACCGTGGACCGCTGCATGGTCTCCATTGGCTTCGCTCCGCGCACCGAGGGCTTCGGCCTGGAGAACACCGGTGTCGAGCTCACCGAGCGCGGCGCCATCGCCATCGATGACTACATGCGCACCAACGTTGAGGGCATCTACGCCATTGGTGACGTCACCGCGAAGCTGCAGCTCGCCCACGTGGCTGAGGCGCAGGGCGTCGTGGCCGCTGAGGTCATCGCCGGCGCTGAGACCCAGCTGCTGGGTGACTACATGAACATGCCGCGCGCCACCTTCTGCAACCCGCAGGTTGCCTCCTTCGGCTACACCGAGGAGCAGGCTCGTGAGAAGTTCGCTGACCGCGACATTAAGGTCGCTACCTTCCCGTTCTCCGCTAACGGCAAGGCGGCCGGCCTCAACGAGACCGCGGGCTTCGTCAAGCTTATTGCTGACGGCGAATTCGGTGAGCTCATCGGCGGCCACATGGTGGGCTCCAACGTTTCCGAGCTGCTGCCGGAGCTGACCCTGGCGCAGCGCTTCGACCTCACCGCTGAGGAAATCGGACGCAACATTCATACTCACCCGACGCTGTCTGAGGCTATGAAGGAAGCTGCCGAGGGTATCGGCGGCCACATGATTAACCTCTAAGGCTAAGGCGAGAAGCCAAAACAAGAACACTCCCCCTCAATCCCTTCGCTGGGATTGAGGGGGAGTGTTGGTTTTAGCGCCGTAACGCTACTGGCTCCTTAGTACGGTGCGACGGCTGAACGGTGGGCGTCGACCACCAGCTCTTCATTAATGGCCGGGAAGGCGCGTTGAGCACAATTCTGGCGAGGACAAGTACGGCAGCCGGCGCCGATGGGGGTTGCGGCAGACAGGGCGTCGAGGTTGAGGCCTTGGGCATAGACCGTGCGGCTGGCGTGGCGCGCCTCGCAGCCTAGGCCGATGGAGAAGAGCTTATTGGTATCGCCGAAGCGGCCCTGGGGGTAGCTCACCGTCCGTGAAATCCAGAGGTAGTTGCGGCCATCCGGCATCTGCGCCAGCTGACGCGAGATGGTGTTGGGGCGGGCGAAAGACTCATATACGTTCCACAGCGGGCACGTACCACCGGAATTGGAAAAGTGCACGCCCGTGGCCGATTGGCGCTTGGACATGTTGCCGGCGCGATCAACCCTCACGAAAGTAAAGGGGATTCCGCGCTTGTTGGGGCGCTGCAGCGTGGAGAGGCGCGAGGCAATTGTCTCGTAGCCCACGCCAAAGACGTTGCAGAGGTACTCCACGTCATACCCGGATTGCTCGGCCTCACTGTGGATGAGGCTGTAGGGGAGCAGTGTGGCGGCGGCGTAGTAGTTGGCAATTCCACGCTTGGCCAGGTTGATGGAGGCGTCCGAGGTGAAGGGTTCTTCGTCCACGAGGGCGTCGATTAGCGCGCCCGCCTCGAGGAAACCCAACTCTGCCGCCATACGGAAGGCGCGCTGGCCCACGCTCAGGCGGCTGGCAAGGCGAAGGGTGCCACTCTCCTTGTCGAAGCGATGCAGGGTGCCATCCATCCGATCGGTCGTGAGAATCTCCACGCCGTGTTTGGAAGTGAGCCGCTCATTAAGCGCCTGTTCAATGTCGCGAATGTGGAAGGGGATGACGTTGAGCTCCGAGGCAGTTTCTTCTGCGTGGATATCCAACTCGTCGAGATAGTTCTGCCGGGCATAAAAGAAGTCCCGCACTTCGTCGTGAGGCATGGACAGTGCCTGGTTCCCGTCCGAGCGGCGGGTATCGGTGGCGAGCGAGAGCTTGTCACGAATATTGCGGTAGCGGCGGTGGATATCCACGAGCGTGCGGGCGACGGTGGGGTGGTTGTAGACCAATTCGGACAATTCCTGAAGCTCCACGGGGGAGGGGCAGATTTCCTGGTCTTGGACGACATCCTGGATTTCCGCAAGTAGGCGTGAATCATCATCACGGGAGAAGAACGTGGCATCCACACCAAAGGCTTCAGTGATTTTCAGCAAGACCGGGACGGTAAGAGGGCGTACGTCGTGTTCAATCTGATTGACGTAGCTAGCTGAAAGCCCCAGCGTAGCGGCGAGAGTAGCTTGGCTGAGATCACGTTCGCGGCGCAGCTGGCGCAGGCGCGAACCCACGTATGTCTTGCTCATGTGAGCTAGGTTACCTAGTGCCTTTCGGTCATAACAATTGTTTTGCAAGGAATGTGTGAAGTATTTTAACTCCGCTGCGAAGTGGGGGTGCTGGCGGGGTGCCGAGCGGGCGATAGGGGTGTATGCCAAGCGAAAGTTTGACACCTAAAGGGGTAGGGTCGTCACTCAGGCCACACCCTGTGACAAAAGTCTCATCCGTGAAATGTTTTCGCAAGCTCAATATTGCGTAAAAGGAAGTGATCAAGGTAGAGCGGTCAAAGAGGTGTGGCGCCTAAGGTGATCCTTGCCTTAACTCGTTTAAATACGGGGACCATAGGAGGGGGAGGGGGTATGCAAAGCAAAGATATAACTAGTGGTCAGCGCAAAGGTCTGCGTAAGGTAAGGGCGACAATGGAGGTGTCATGTCTGTAAAAAATCCTGACCGTGAAGCCCTCGCTCACGGCCGTATTACTAATGAAACGATTCGTCCTAAGCCAGGAATTCCGTCCTGGGCTTTGAAACTGACGATGGCAATTACCGGTCTGTTCTTCGCGCTCTTCGTTGTGGGACACATGGCCGGCAACCTGAAGCTTTACTTGCCGGCTCACGACGGCCAGGAAGCACTCGATGCCTACGGCGCTTACCTGCGTAATCTTGGTGAGCCACTGATCCCGAGCGGTCACGCACTGTGGATCATTCGCATCGTCCTGCTGGCCTGCGTGATCGCTCACATTTACGGCGCTTTTGCTTTGACCGCTCGCTCGAAGGCATCCCGCGGCAAGTTCAAGCGCACGAACCTGATGGGCGGCATGGATTCCTTTGCCACCAAGAGCATGCTGGTTACCGGCGTCGTGCTTCTCCTGTTCATCATCTTCCACCTTCTGGACCTGACGATTGGTGTCCAGCCGGTTGCAGCAGAAGCTTTTGCTCACGGTGCCGTTAAGGCCAACATGATCGCAACCTTCTCGCGCTGGCCGGTGACCATCGTCTACATCGTCGCCATGCTGTGCCTCTTCCTACACCTGACCCACGGTATCCGCCTTGCGGCTTCTGACCTGGGCATCACCGGTGCAAAGTGGCGCGAGGTTTTTGTTGTCCTGGCGTACATCGTCCCGGCCGTCGTGTGCCTGGCAAACATTGTTATGCCGTTGTCCGTCGCCCTGGGCTGGGTCAGCTAAAGGAGTTTTGAACCCATGACTAACGCGAACACTGAACTCAAGCGCGAGCACCCTGACTTCTCGCACCCGCAGTCCATCGTCCCGGGCGTTAAGCCGGGCCGCATCCTGGAGTCCCACGAGCCGCACGGTGTCCCGATGAAGGACATGTGGAGCTACCAGAAGGACCACATGGAGCTCGTCTCCCCGCTGAACCGCCGCAAGTTCGAGATCATCGTTGTCGGTACCGGCCTGTCCGCTGGTTCCGCCGCCGCTGCCCTCGGCGAGCTGGGCTACAAGGTCAAGGTCTTCACCTACCACGATTCACCGCGCCGTGCGCACTCCATTGCTGCGCAGGGTGGTGTGAACTCCTCCCGCCACAAGAAGGTGGATAACGACTCCGCTTACCGCCACACCAAGGACACCGTTAAGGGTGGTGACTACCGCTGCCGCGAGTCCGACTGCTGGCGCTTGGCCTATGAGTCCATCCGCGTCATCGACCACATGAACGCCATCGGCGCTCCGTTCGCTCGCGAGTACGGCGGCACCTTGGCTACCCGTTCCTTCGGTGGTGTGCAGGTCTCCCGTACCTACTACACCCGTGGCCAAACAGGCCAGCAGCTGCAGCTGTCCACCACGTCTGCGCTCTACCGCCAGATTGGCCTGGGCAACGTGGAGCTCTTCGCTCACCACGACCTGCAGGACATCATCACCTACACCGACGGTGGCAAGAAGCGCGCCGGCGGCATCGTGACCCGCAACCTCATCACCGGCGAGCTCAAGGCCTTCACTGGCCACGCAGTCATCCTCGGTACCGGCGGTTACGGCAACGTCTACCACATGTCCACGCTGGCCAAGAACTCGAACGCCGGCGCCATGATGCGTGCGTACGAGAACGGTGCTTACCTGGCTTCCCCGGCATTCATCCAGTTCCACCCGACTGGCCTGCCGGTCAACTCCGAGTGGCAGTCCAAGACCATCCTCATGTCCGAGTCGCTGCGTAACGACGGCCGCATCTGGTCTCCGATCAAGGAGAAGGATGACCGTCCTGCCAACGAGATTCCGGAAGAGGAGCGCGATTACTTCCTGGAGCGCCGCTACCCGGCCTTCGGTAACCTCGTCCCGCGTGACGTGGCTTCCCGCGCCATCTCCCAGCAGATCAACAAGGGTCTGGGCGTTGGTCCGCTGCACAACTCCGTGTACCTGGACTTCCGCGACGCCATCGAGCGTCTGGGTAAGGACAAGATCCGCGAGCGTTACTCCAACCTCATCGAAATGTACGAAGAGGCAATCGGCGAGTCCGCTTATGAGACCCCGATGCGTATTGCTCCGACCTGCCACTTCACCATGGGTGGCCTGTGGACGGACTTCAATGAGATGACCACCATCGACGGCCTCTTCGCCGCCGGTGAGTGCTCCTGGACCTACCACGGTGCGAACCGCCTGGGTGCTAACTCCCTGCTGTCCGCTTCCGTCGACGGCTGGTTCACCCTGCCGTTCACCATCCCGAACTACCTGGCCCACCACCTGGGTGAGGCCAAGCTGGCTGAGGACTCGGCAGAGGCCAACGAGACTGTTGCTCGCGCACAGGCTCGCATCGACCGCCTCATGTCCATCCAGGGTCAGGATCCGCACGGCCCGGCGTACTACCACCGCCAGCTGGGTGACATCCTCTACTGGGGTTGCGGCGTGTCCCGTAACGTCGAGGACCTCAAGGTTGCCATCGAGAAGGTTCGCGCACTGCGCAAGGAATTCTGGGCTAACGTCCGCATTACTGGCGACGCCAACGACATGAACCAGGTTCTCGAGTACGGTCTGCGCGTTGCTGACTACATCGACCTGGGCGAGCTCATGTGCATCGACGCTCTCGACCGCGATGAGTCCTGTGGTGCTCACTTCCGTGATGACCACCTCTCCGAGGATGGCGAGGCCGAGCGTGATGACGAGAACTGGTGCTTCGTTTCCGCATGGGAGCCGGGCGCTGCTGAGGGCGAGTTCATCCGCCACGCCGAGCCGCTGTACTTTGATTCGATCCCGCTGATGACAAGGAACTACAAGTAATGAAACTGACACTTGAGATCTGGCGTCAAGCCGGACCGACGCAAGAAGGCAAGTTTGAAACCGTGCAGGTTGACGACGCCGCCGAGCAGATGTCCATCTTGGAGTTGCTCGACCACGTCAACGACGGCCTCATTGAGGCCGGCAAGGAGCCATTCGCATTCGCTTCCGACTGCCGTGAGGGCATCTGTGGTACCTGTGGCCTTCTGGTCAACGGCCGCCCGCACGGCCCGGGCCAGAACACCCCGGCCTGCCAGCAGCGCCTGTTCCAGTTCAAGGACGGCGACACCATCAAGCTGGAGCCTTTCCGCTCCGCTGCCTACCCGGTCATCAAGGACATGATCGTGGACCGCTCCAAGCTGGACCACGTCATGGAGCAGGGCGGCTACGTGTCCATGGATGCGGGTACCGCTCCGGATGCTGACACCCTGCACATCAACCACGAGACCTCCGAGTACGCCCTGGATCACGCTGCCTGCATCGGCTGCGGTGCCTGCGTGGCATCCTGCCCGAACGGTGCTGCTCACCTGTTCACCGGCGCCAAGCTGGTTCACCTCTCCCTCATGCCTCTGGGCAAGGAAGAGCGTGGCCGCCGCGCACGCAACATGGTGGACGATCTGGAGCAGAACTTCGGCCACTGCTCGCTCTACGGCGAGTGCGCTGATGTGTGCCCGGCTGGTGTGCCGCTGACCGCGGTTTCCGCGGTTACCCGCGAACGTGCACGTGCTGCTTTCCGCGGCAAGGACGACTAAGCTATAGTCATTCACAGGATTAACAGGAACGAGAGAAAGTTTCAGCCATGAGCGACCTCAACCCGGCAGTAGCTGATCACCACAGCGAGACCTACCCGGAGTTCTCCGGCAAGATCCAGGACTCCTACATCGAGGGCTACGAGCCCGTATCCTACGGTGCACCGCACTCTTCGTTGCTGCGCACCTCCACCTGGGTGGGCATGGGCCTGATTCTCTCGCTCCTGCCGGCAGCCGGCATCCTCATTTGGGGCCTCGGTACGTGGCTCTACCCGGAGGGCACCGCTGGTGCTGACTACCAAATCAACATCATCGTCGGCGCTATCGCGCTCGTCGTTGTTGCCATCCTGGCAGTCAGCTCCGTCCACTTCGGCCGCCGCTACTACCGCCAGTACCGCAAGGAAACCGGCCGCATCAACTAGGCACCTCCTAGGACGTTGAACGCCTAAGTTTCTGTACTGACACCACCACAACCCCCACCTCCAAACACACATGGGAGACCATGTGAGGAGGTTGGGGTTGTTGGCGTTTGGGATGGATGCGCAGGGTGAGGGGGAGCGGGCGCTTGACGACGCCCCTACGGCGCCATACGCGTGAATGGCGCCGCAGGGAGCGACGCGAACACTAACCTGACTTGGCTCAAATTAGTGCCGAAGGGTTGGGGCGGTGATGGTGTTGACGAGGGTTTGGATTTCCGGGGGTAGTGGTACGGCGGCGTGGATGGTTTCGCCACCAATGTTGAGATGTGCGGTGACCGAGTCTTGTTTCCTGGCGTAGTTTGGGCGTGCTTTCAGGTCTGATTTCCACATCCGAAACGATTTCTCAATGTTGAATAACCTGCGGTAATATCCAATTACCTCGTTAGCAGGCAAGTTAACAAGGTCGGTTTCATAGCCTTTGATCCCGGCTAGGGCTCGGTGTTTGTTCACCGTAGGTCTTGAACTGCTTCACCTGCTCCACGCGCACCCCTGTTTGATACAAAAACGAAGACCGGCCCTGGACTCCCACCGAGGCGGGCAGCGGAACCGGTCATGTTGATTGCAAAGCTACCTGGTTGATGACGCCGAAGCAAGAGCACGGGGCACGGGGCCATCGGTACGTTCACACACCAGTGTGCCTTCTGACCCGTCCGGATTTGTCGGTGCTCGGGGGCGTATGGGGCGAGAGCCTTCCTCGCACCGTGTCCGGTTTCGGTGCCTGCCGTGCCTGACAGGTGAGAGCTTGGCGCATTTCGTGCCCGCGATTGTCTACCCGGCTCTTGGAAAAGACGTCGATCATGGCTACCGCGCTACATGCGTTCACCAACCACGAGTTCGGTACGATCCGAACCATCACCTCGGGCGGGCAGGTCCTGTTCTACGGCAAGGACGTGGCAACCGCTCTCGGCTACGCCAACACGAAAGATGCCCTGGTGCGTCACTGCAAGGGGGTCGTGAATCACTACCCCTTTGAAAAGCCTGGTGGCATCCAGCAGGTCAGGTTCATCAGCGAAGGTGTCCTATTGCGACGTGGTGCTGGCGTCGCCGTCGCTTATCACTACCACCGAGATCGCCAAGGACTACGGCCTGTCGGCGAAGAAGCTCAACCAGATTCTGCGCGGAGAGCAGGTGCAGTTTCACCAGTCCGGGCGTTGGTTCCTCTACGCCAAGTTTGCTGAGAAGGGTTACACCCAGTCCAAGACGTACGAGTACGACGAGGGCAAGACCTGCACCCGCATGTACTGGACGCAGAAAGGCCGCCTGTTCATCTATGATCTGTTGAAGAACATCCGTGGCCTGCTGCCGGTGGTCGAGCGTGAAGGCGAGGACGCCAGATGACCACCACTGCGCTTCTTGATATCGGAATACCGAAGAAGAACGTCGAAGGATACCCCGACCCGACCTGCTACCGGGCGCTGAAAGCGATTCAGCGCGCCGAGATCGACTGGGCTCACCAGATGGACATCCCGAACCACCACCAGATCACCGACCAAGCCGGGCTGGAGCAGGTGGCCAGGTTGGATCACGTCGCCGCCGCCTACACCAACGACCGGCGCTCGTCTGCGAGCTTCATTTCCTCGGACTGTGTCGTGATGGACATCGACATCGACAACGACCACACCGAGGAATCATCCAACTGGGTGACACCGGAGAAGCTCGCCGAGTTGATGGCGGGTGTGGTGTTCATGACCGCCACTTCCCGTAATCACCAGAAGGCGAAAGGCGTGCTGGCGGTTAGGTTCGGTTTCTTTGATCAGCAGGCGTTGGATGCCGGACGGTTCATCTACGGAACCACAAACGGGCCCTCGGCAGGCTGGCGTTCATAAAGCTAGGAGTCGATCTTAGTGTTGGTGGCTATCGAATGTGTCCGGTACGCCCACTAATGTTGATTGATGGATTCACTATTCCCCATCATTACGCAGACCCAAGGAGAACCAACCCATGACGCACCGCGCAGACGCAGGGCTTGAGCCGGCTCGGGAAACGTCGGCGTCGCAGACGTCGTTTGTGCCGCAGCCAGGAAACCAGGAGGCGCGCCGGGCGGACCTGCGCCGCTGGAAGGCGATTGCGCTGTCCTTCCTGATTGGTGCGGCGGTGATCTTTTTGGGGTGCTCGTGGTGGCAGGCGTCGGCAAGCGGGGCTCCCGTCTGGGTGGGCTACGTGCGCGCGGCGGCGGAGGCAGGAATGGTCGGTGGATTGGCGGACTGGTTCGCCGTGACCGCGCTGTTCCGCCGGCCGATGGGGCTGCCCATCCCGCACACCGCGCTCATCCCCAACAACAAGGACCGCGTGGGTGATGCGCTCAAGGATTTCGTGGAGGAGAACTTCCTCACCGCGGATGCGCTCAGCGCCAAGGTGCGGGAGGCGGAGCTACCGCTGTGGCTGGCGCGCCAGGGCGTGGAGCCTGGGCGGGCGGAGGAGGTCTCCGCGTGGATTGGTGAGCGCGCCGCCAGCGTGGTCGCGGACCTAGACCCGGCGGAGGCAGAGCAATTCATCCGCACCCAGGTCATGGACCGTCTGGCAGAACCCGAGTGGGGCCCGCCGCTGGGCCGTCTGTTGGAGGGCTATATCGCGGAAGGCAAGGCGCGGCCGTTGGAAGATGACCTCATTGACTGGGCGCACGGAAAGATCCTCGGCATGGAATCCACGGTGGTCACCGCCATCGATGAGCGCATGCCCGGCTGGGCGCCGCGCTTTGCCCGCGAGATGGTGGGGGAGAAGGTCTACGCCGAGCTCGTGGAGTTCGCCGATGAGGTCCGCCGCAACGGCAACCACGAGGCCCGCCTGGCCATTCGCCGCAACCTGTCCAAGTTGTCCTCGGACCTGCAGTGGGATGAAGATATGCGCGGGCGCATCGAGGGAATCAAGCAGGAAATGCTGACTTCCGATCAGGCGCAGAAGGCCCCGGCGGCAATGTGGGCGACGGTCTCCTCCACGCTCATTGAACAGCTCACCGACCCGGAGTCCTTCCTGCGCCAGAAGATGACCGCCAAGGTGAAAGAATTGGCGCACCGCCTGCTGGAAGATTCGGAGTTCCTGGCCCAGGCCAATGCGTTCGTGGACAAGGCCGCGCGCTACGCGGTGGAGAAGTTCGCACCGGAGATCATCGCGATTATCCCGGAGACCATTAAGCGCTGGGATGCCCAGGAGGCCTCCGAGAATATCGAGCTCATGGTGGGCAAGGACCTGCAGTTCATTCGCCTCAACGGCACGGTCGTGGGTGCACTGGCTGGGTTGGTTATCTACACTGTTAATCATCTGCTTTTTGGCGTCTAACAAGGAGTGACGACCATGTCCGTATTTGACTCAATCAAGAATGCCGGTTCCTCTGCTTTTGATGTGGCCAAGGATTTTGGTGGCCGTTTCAAGGAAGAGCGCCAGAACCAGGCCCAGAACGCGCAGGCGGAACGCATTGCCCGCGCCGCTGATGCGGCGGGCATGGGTGATGGCACCGCGAAGGAAGAGTCCTTCTTTGACCGCGTGACCTCCACGGCCAAGAACATCGGGGAGTCTGTGTCCTCCGCTGCACGCGAGACCCGCAATTCGGAGTCCTTCGTGAAGGCTCGTGAGGATTTCAACACCGCCTTCAATGAGACCCGTGAGGGAGTTCAGGGCGCTATCAACAACGCCAAGGAGCAGCGCGCGGCGGGTCAGGAGCCGCAGAGCCCGCGCAACCCCTATGCAGCAAAGCCGAACGACGATGTCATCGACGGCGAAGTCGTTGACGAGAATTAATTAATGCACACTTTTCTAAATATTATTTCGTCGATACCGCAGTACATTTTTATGGCGGTATCCCTTTTTGCCCTCATCGGTGCCGTCCTAGCGGCGATGACGCGGGAGGATGCCTTCCGCGCCGGTGACCGCCAGAACAAATGGGTATGGGTCGGGCTGCTCGTCGGTTCCGCCCTGGTGATGAACCTGCCGCTGTATTTTGTCAGCTGGATTGGCGCCATCATCACCGGCGTGTACTGGTTTGATGTGCGCCCGCAGCTCAAGGCCATCATCAACGGCGATTATTCCTACTAATGCTGAACCTGCTTGAGGCCTCCCTGGAGGAGGTGCGGACCCAATCCGCGGGGCAGCAGCGAGTGCTTGTCTCCCCGCACCATGTGCTTGCCGCCGAGGGCGCCGAGCACGTCATTGCCGTTGCCGGCTATCCCACTGGGCGCCACCACTCTTTGGTGAAGGCGGCGGAGGCGCGGCTGGCCGTGCAATCAGGCGCCGCAGAGGTGTGGGTTGCGGTGGATGCACTGCTTGGCGACGCCACCTCGCTCCTCTCCGAGCTCGTCACCCTCCGCGAGGCCTGCCCGCTGCCCGTGCGTTTAGGGCTCATTCTTCCCGAAGACTCGCGATTGCCGCTTAAAGAAATAGCCCGCCTGGCGGAGCAGGCGGGCTATCAATCCCTTGTTGATCCGGGGTCCGTCGTTTCAGACGACGAAGACCTAGACACGCAGCTCACCGTAGAGAGCCTGCGCCCTAATTCTTAAGCCTTAGTTGGCCGGTGCCGATTCCGGTGCTGGCGCCGTGGCGGAATCGAGCTCGCTCATCGGGACGTCGTGGCCAATGAGGGTCAGCGTGAGCTCGCCGGCGCCGACGTCCACGGATTCAAAGGTGAGCTTTTGCCCCGCGAGTTGTTCCTCCATGCCTTCGGCCAAGGCATTCGAAATCGCGGAGGTTGCCTGCTCCGGCAGGTCGAAGCCGAAGAGCGATGCTTCCTTCGCATCGATGGCGAGCTTGCCGTCGCGAGCCTCCGGCTTGAGCGAGAGCGTGGCCAGACCACCGGCGAATTCCACCTCGAGGTCATCCTCAGCATCGTTGGCGGTAATTGCGGTCACCACGAGGTTGCCCAAGGCGTCATAGCCGGACTGCTCAGCAATGGCCTTCTGGAAGCTGGCGAGCAGGAACTGATCCGGGACCGTCGTCGAGGCCCGCAGAGTGCCCGCGACCGGCTCCTGGGACAGCGTCATGTCTTCGACGTGGACATCCGCAGCCGGTTGGCCAGCGATGTTGGTGCCATCAATCTTCAGCGTGGACGGGGTCTTCATATCCATCTGCGGAATCTTGCCGTTGAGCATGCCAAAGACCATGGGGCTAGCACCGAAGCTCACCTCCGGTTCCTCGGAGGTCTCCACGCCCTGCTCCTTGGCGGACTGGGTAAATTGGCTCTTCATCTGTGAACCCAAGAACCAGCGCAGGCCGAGCTCAGCTACCAAGATGATGAGCAGGAGTACCACGAGTACGCCAATGAAGATTTTCCAGGCCGTCGAGGCGGAAGATTTAGAAGAAGCCATGACTACTAGTGTGGCGCACCGGCTTAAAGATGGCCAACTACCAGGTTCCAATCCACTGTGAGCACGTTATCCCGCAGGCGGCGGTGTACCGGATGGATGGGAACTGTCTGCCGGAGTTCTTCGCGCGCCATGCGCCAGCGCACCCGCGGGCCATAAGGAGACCAGCCGGCGGCGCGGTCCCAGGCGGCGTCGGCCGCCTGCAAGAGCTCGTGGATCGGCTCGCCCGGCACGTTGCGGTGGATGAGGATCTTGGGCAGGCGCTCCGCGATATCGCTGGGGCGGGCAACGTCGAAGGGATCCCAGGCGAGGGTTAGGGTGCGTGGGCCGGAGGCGTCGAGAAGCACCCAGGCCGCCCTGCGCCCCAGCTCGTCGCAGGTTCCCTCCACGAAGAAGCCGCCCGGTGCCAAGCGCGAGGTCACCGTCTCCCAGGCCTTCTCTACCTGGTCCACGTCATACTGGCGCAGCACGTTGAAGGCCCGCACCAGCTGTGGGTGGTAGCCGGCCAGCTCGAAGCCGCCGAGCTCAAAGGTCACGCCATCGCGCGGCGGCAGCACGCGCTCGGGGGAAATCTCCAAACCCGTCACCCGGGTATGAGGATTAACGCTGCGCAGCCAGCCGGCCCACTCCACCGTGGTGGTGTGGGAGGCGCCGTAGCCGACGTCGAGAGCCAGCGGTTCCTTAGTGGAGCGCAGCAGCGAGGAGATTTCCGGGTGCGCCACCATCCAGCGATCGCAGCGGCGCAGGCGGTTGGGGTTGGTGGTGCCGCGGGTAACAACGCCAAAAGGCCGACCAGCGCTTTCCTGAGCTTTCAGGTTATGCGCGTGATCGGCCATGGCAACAACTGCGTTGTAGAGAGCTGTTTAGAGGTTGTTGGAGATCCACTCTTCGGTGAGCTTGCCCTCGTTGGTGTAGAGCTCCTGCAGAGCCTCAGCGACCTTCGGTTCGATGGCAGCGCCCATCATCGGGATGTTGACGGAAACCTCAGAGACGTAATCCAGAGCGGTGGACTCGCCCTGGCCCTTGTAGGTGATGTCGCCCTTGAAGTCGACCGGGGTGCCCTTGACGTCAGCGGTGAAGGAGACGGACATCTGATCATCGACAACCTCGCCGATGGTCACGGTGCGCTTTTCCTTGAGGTCCTGGGAGACCATGGCACGGACGGCCTCCGGGAGGAGGGAGGTCGGAAGAATCTCGTAGAGCACGGCGGTGTTGCCGGTGAACTCGTGCACGGTGCCCGGTTCCGGGGAGAGCTTGGCCACGATGAAGTCCCAGTACTCCTGGGTGGACAGTGCCTTGTGCACCTTATCGATGGGCTGGTTGATGATCACGGTGTTTTCGCTACGGGTTGACATGAGTTACAGACTACCTTGGTAGACGTGCTAGATAAATTCCTGACCCTCGCTGATATTGACGGAGTCACGCTTGATTCCGAGACCACCTTCGCCGATCTCACGACGCTGCGCATCGGCGGTGCCCCGCTGGTGACGGTGCGGTGCGCCAGCGCTGAGGCTGCCATCGCGGCATTAGCAGTGCTTGACGACGCCTCCCAGGACTACCTCGTCGTCGGCGGTGGCTCCAACCTCGTGGTGGCGGAAGGTCAGCTGGATGTCGTGGTGGTCATCCTCGACTTTGAGGACATCGACGTCTCCGTGGCCAGTGGCCTCGTGCGTGCTGATGCGGGCGCGGTGTGGGATGACGTCGTGGCTTTGTCCGTGGACTGCGGCCTGGGCGGTATTGAGTGCCTTTCCGGGATTCCGGGCAATGCGGGTGCCGTGCCGGTGCAGAATGTCGGCGCCTATGGTGCGGAGACCTCCGACGTCCTCACGCAGGTTTATCTCTACGAGCGCGCTACCCGGACTGCGACGTGGGTGTCGGCCGCGGACCTGGAGCTGGCCTATCGCTACTCCAACCTGAAGTTCACCGGGCGCGGCGTGGTGCTGGCCGTCGAGCTGCAGCTGACTACCGACGGCCTGTCGAGGCCCCTGCGCTTTGGCCAGCTCACCCAGAACCCCGGTGAGCGCCGTCCCGTGGCCGAGGTCCGTGAGGACGTTCTGAAGCTGCGCCGCGGCAAGGGCATGGTGCTCGACCCAGAGGACCACGACACATGGTCGGCCGGTTCCTTCTTCACCAACCCCATCGTCGAGCCCGAGCTTGCCGATTCCATCCAGGAAGCAGTCCGCGCCGCCCGCGGTGACGAGGATGCTGACCGCATGCCCCGCCATGCGGTGCCGTCCACCGCATCTGGAGAAGAAAAGGAAAAGCTCTCCGCCGCCTGGCTCATCGAGCGCGCCGGCTTTGCCAAGGGCTACCCGGGTGAAGAATCGGGTGCGAAGGCAACCTTGTCCACCAAGCACACCCTGGCGCTGACCAACCGCGGTGAGGCCACTGCGGACGATATCGTTGCGCTGGCCCGCGACATCCGCGCCGGGGTTCAGAAGGCCTTCGGCGTGACGCTGGAGCCGGAGCCCATCTGGCTGGGTGTGAGTATTTAAGAAGGACTTGGGTGGCTAGGCCATGACGTTGAGCCACTCTTCCTTGGCCGCGAGGAAGTTGCGTGCGGCCTCCTGTGCACCCTCGAGTGAGTGGTGGGCGCCCCAGCCGCACTGCACCTCGTTGGCGGCGGGAACCTCAGTGGCATTGAGGATGTCATTGAGCGCGCCGTCGACAGCGCGGAGCAGCTCATCCTGCTCCATGCCGTTGGTGATGGCGTAGAAGCCGGTACGGCAGCCCATCGGGGCAAAACCAATGAGCTTGTCGGTGTAGTTGCGCATGAAGTTGGCCATCATGTGCTCGACCGAGTGCAGTGCTTCGGTACCGAGGTGCTCTTTGTTGGGCTGGCAGAAGCGCAGGTCATACTTGATAATCTCGACCCCGCCGCCCAGGTCGGTGCGGTCGGCGACGCGGATATAGGGGGCGGCGACAAGCCGGTGATCGAGTTCGAAGGACTTTACGTTGATCTTGTTCTCAGTGTTCTTCTCAGTCATGCCTCCCCAGTGTAACCACGGCTCTGGCTGTGGCCCGAGTGTCCTTCCCCTGAATGCGGGCTGTGCCGCATACGCTGGTCAGATATGAGCGAAGAGGAGATTGTCGGCAACGCTATTCCGGCCGAAGAGCCAGAGACCATCGTGCCGTTTAAGGGCCCGACCATCCTGGAGGTCCAGGGGCACGATGATGCGCGTGATCCTTTTGCCAAAGGTAACCGCCTGCGCAAGGAGAGCTGGGGCCTGGTCATCCGCCGCACGTGGAATGACTTCTTCCACGATGCCTTCATGGACCGTGCCGCCGGGATGACCTACTTCACCCTTATGGCTTTTGCGCCCACGGTGCTGGCCGCCTATTCCATCGCTACGCTTATCTTCTCCTCCCGTCAAGCGGAAGTAGAGAAGCTGACCTCAGAGCTCATCGAACAGTACGTCCCCGGTTCGCTTTCTGAGCAAGCCCACACGGTCGTCGGCACGATTATCGGCTCCAGCGCGCAAGGTACGTTGGCTCTGATCATCTCCCTGGCCATCTCACTGTTTTCGGCGTCGGCGTATGTGCGGGCCTTCTCGCGGACAGCCAATACCGTGTATGGCCGGGTGGAGGGCCGCGGCATCATCCGCACGTGGGCGCTGATGTGGGGGCTGACAGCAGTCATCGTGGTCGGCGCGGTCATCGTGCTCTTTGCCAACTTGCTGCGTGATGCAGTGCTTAACGAAGGGCTGATTCCGCTTGCGCGCACCGTAGGACTAGAGGATGCCGCCACGTACTTGGTACGAATCTTCCTCCCGGTGTGGAACTGGCTGCGCTTCCCAGTCACTGTGGTTGTGGTTCTCACGCTTATCGCGGTGCTCTATCACTTCGGCCCCAACGTGCGTCCCGGGCGCTTTAGGTGGATAACCTCCGGTTCCGTGGTGGCGCTCGTGGGTACGGTTGCGTCTTGGGGCTTGGTAGGCCTCTACCTGAAGTACCTTGCTGCGGCCAGTGCCTATGGTGCATTAAGCACCGTCATGGCGGTCTTCGTGGCCACGTGGTTGATGAACACTGTGCTGATCGTCGGCATCAAGATTGATGCGGAGGTGCTGCGCGCCAAGGAGCTGCAGCTGGGATTGCACTCCGAGCGTTTCATCCAAGCTCCGCCGCGCGCCGAGAATTCATCCCAAGCCCAGGCCCGCGCCCAGGAGAGCTTGGAGCAGAGGGCACGTGAGATTTCAGATAATGCGCGGCAGGTGCAGGATGAGGCAGCAGAAGATCCAGAGGAAGAACGCGCCTAGATGCCAAAACCTTGCCCCCGCGTTGCATGGATCGGCGATAAGTTTGGCAGATAGGGCAGTTGTGAAGTCGGGCGGTTACTGCGCAGATTCTTCTGGAACCCGGCGTTGGCCCGCGGCCTTTTCTTGCCTGCGCTTGTCAATCAGTGCCGAGATAAGGAACCCAAACCCCATAACCGTTGTGGCCCTGGTTGACCACTCGTAATCAGCGATGAGCCAACCGGCAAGGGAAATGACGCTGAGTGAGCCGACAGCTGTCATGAGGAATTTTTCAATATCCATGCTTCGTCCTCTGGTTCGTGGAAGTCTCGCAATCAAGTAAACGGTGCCTTATGTGAAAACTATCACGAGGCGAGGGGCGCAGGCAGAAAAAGAAGCCGAGGAGGCCCGTTTCTTTGCGGACGTCCTCGGCTTGTTCTTAGGGCTTGTTGTTAGGGGCTAGCGCCTTAGGCGGAGGGGTAGGTGCCGTCTTCGGTGAGGCGCGCGGAGTCGTCGAGAAGCATGGCAATCTCGGCGGCCTTGGCATCCTGTGTCGGGAGGCGGCGGCCTTCGATGACCTCGAAGAGCGGGGCGCGGCCCAGCATGCCGGCCTCGAAGTGGGCGCGGCCGGCGCGCAGGCGCTGCTCGGCGCGCTCACGCCACTGGGAAGCGGCATCCGCCCCGCGCTGCTGGGACACGGCCTGCTCGAACACGCCTGGGTGGGCGTAAACGATGAGCGCGCTGACGTGGCCGAAGCCGAGCGAGGTCAGCGCCGCGGCCTTCACGCTGTGGCCCGCCGCAGCGAGATCCAGCGGGGAGCGCAGCCACACCAGGTTCGGCGCCTTCGGGGCGATGAGCGGGTCGACGCAGTCCAGGGACACGTTCGCCGGGATGCGGTGCGTGCGGAAGACGTCGATGATGCCGCCGGTCTGGAAGAGCGCGGCACCCGCCTTGGAGTGGCCGGTGAGCGTCTTCTGGGAAATGACGAACATCGGCTGGTCCTCATCGCGGCCAATCGCTGGCCACAGCAGGGAGTGCAGCTCGGACTCGTTCGGGTCGTTGGCGCGGGAGATGAAGCGCTCGTCGATGCCGCCGGCGACCACGACGTCGGCCTTGCCCAGTGCACTCTTGCTGCATAACCCAGATAAAGATCCAGCCCACTCTCGACTAGGGCGAGGCGGGCTGAACGATTAAACGAAGCTTGTCACGGCGCACGACACCCCGCCAGACGGACGAACAAATGAGCAGGCAGTGAATGCGGTTGAATGGACGGTGTCAAGTTTTCGTGGTTGGGTGAATTTCCTTGCATCATCAATCGCATGTAGAAATCGCGTAGATCGTGTAGGCTCACACGCAGCACTAACAGCCCGAAAGAAGAAGAACAAGAAAGCATAAAGGAGGCGAACCGCGATGATGACCCATAACAATCAGCCGCTAGGACGCCTCTTTAAGCAACTCTTCTAACAGGCTGACTTGACCATTTCCCGGGAAAGCGGCCCTGCTTATCCCGGACGTTGGTGCCAGCCGCGCGACCCGCGCGCACAACTTATAAGTCAGCCGCCCAAGCAGGCCCTTTCTCACGAACTGCGTTACGCAAACGCAGAGAAAGGCTCTCTTATGCGCCTGCACAACTTCGCCTCCATTGTTGAAGACAAGACGGTGGCGCAGGCACAACTCGTCGCTGACCTGCCCTTCGTCTACCCACATGTGGCGCTCATGCCTGATGCCCACTTTGGCAAGGGCTCCTCGGTCGGCACTGTCTTCGGCACGCTGCGCGCCGTCATCCCGGCGGCCGTCGGCGTGGATATCGGCTGCGGCATGATTGCCGTGCGCACGGGGCTCACCCACGCGGACATCCAGGACTTCGCTCTCGAGGACCTGCGCACCGCGGTCGAAGACTCCATTCCGCTCTCGCCCGGAAACTACAACGGTTGGATCATGGACCCGCGCACCGAGGCCCGCACGCGCGAGCTCTCGCAGCTGGCCCAGGACACTGGCGTGGATCTCGGCCACTCCAAAAACTGGCGTCAGCAGCTGGGCAGCTTGGGCGGCGGTAACCACTTCATTGAGCTCTGCCTCGACGAAGAGGACCGCGTCTGGCTGTTCCTGCATTCTGGCTCGCGCGGCGTGGGCAACAAGATCGCACAGAAGCACATCAAGGCCGCGCAGCGTCACTGCGAGAAGCACTGGATCCAGCTCGCGGACAAGGACCTGGCCTACCTCGTCGAGGGCACGGAAGAGTTCGACTCCTACATTGCGGATCTCCACTGGGCACAGCACTTTGCGCTGCTCAACCGCGATGAGATGATGGACCGTTTCCTCGACTGCGTCGCCACCTGGGCCGGCGCAGACCGGGAGACCCTCGAGCTCGAGCGCATCAACTGCCACCACAACTACACCCAACGTGAGAGCCACTACGGCAAAAATGTGTGGCTCACGCGTAAGGGCGCCATCAAGGCGGACGAAGGCGACCGCGGCCTCATCCCCGGCTCGATGGGCACCACTAGCTACGTCGTGGAAGGCAAGGGCTACCCGCCGGGCCTCAAGTCTGCGCCGCACGGCGCGGGTCGCGTCATGTCGCGCACCCAGGCCAAGGCCCGCTTCACCGAGGCGGATCTTGCCGCACGCATGGAAGGCATCGTCTATCGTCCCGGCGCCGAGTTCGTCGATGAGATTCCGGACGCCTACAAGGACATCGACCGCGTGATGGCTGATGCCGCCCAGCTCGTTGAGGTCAAGCACACCCTGCGCCAGATCCTCAACGTCAAGGGCACCTAACCTGCGTCATGATGAGACCGTCACTTTTAGTGACGGTCTCTTTTGAGCTTTCCGATGCCCCCTCCTGCAGCGTCGCATCAGCACGACGCTTTGCCTTATGTAAGGAAACGAAGTAGGTGACCACTATTGATTACTGCTTATTTATTGCGAAGGGCTGGAACTGCTCGGTTGGTCGGAGGTGAAAGCCGAGTATTAAACTGCGTCGAAGCGAGTTGGCGTTCAGCATCGTCGACCAACATGAAAACATCGTCAGCGAAGTAACCGAGAAGCCCGCCCGCACCGATGACTTTCTTACGCAGAATGCCAGCCTCGGTGAGTGAATCGAGCGCGTCTCGGGCCGTGCTTGTCGATGAAATCCCCAGCTCGGACTTCACAATGGGCACCGTGACCAAAGGCATGGCAGGAAGCTTCTTGAGCAGTTGGAACTCCGTCGAATTCGATTTCAATGCGCGCTTGCTTCCTTGCGCAGTGCGGTGGTGATTGACCTTGTCCATCCATTCTGCTTCTAGGGCGGCGACGCTATCCGCAAGTTCAGCTGCTTTGGTGGTGGCGACTTGTGCAGCCTCGACGAAGAAAGAGATCCATGCCAGCACGTCACCCTCGCGGAATTTCGTGAGTCCGTCGACGTAACGGTCACCGAGCGTTGCCAGAACCATACTGACGGGGAGAACCGCAGCATCGGTGAGCCCTCTGCGCTGCAAAAGCGCGTGAATCATGGCTCGTCCCACGCGCCCGTTCCCATCCGGGAATGGGTGGATGGTCTCGAACTGGGCATGAACGAGCGCTGCTTGAACGAGCGCGGCGTGGTCTGCCCCGTTGAAGTATTCAATGAGATCGTCGAGGAGTCTTGGGACTTCTACAGGAGGCGGGGGGACAAAAGCCGCACCGATGGGGTGATAGTCAGACCCGCCAATCCAGTTTTGAGTAGTACGTACTCCTTGTAAAGGCTTTTCTGCAACGAGTGCAGTCTGCATTGCAACAATGTCATCCAGGACCAGCTCGTCTTTGTAAGCCAAGTCTGCATTGATGGTGTCGAGGATGGCGACATTGCGGGCGACAGCTGTTGCGGATTCTTTGAAACCCCGAATTCCGGAATCTGATTCACGCGCGAGGATCGCCATGGCTACTTTGTCGGAGTTGGGAGCGATTCCCTCGATCCGGGAGGAAGCGACGGCCTCAGAACGGAGCAGGAGTCGCGCAACTCCTTCAAGCGAGTGGGTATTGTCTCTCATCCCAAGATTGTGAATCTCCCGCTCGATGCGAACGATACGTCGCGAGAGCTCGGACGGAAGCTTCAACGACATACCTGCGAGGGGATCGGGAACAAAAGCATAATACTTCCCGCCTTGCTTGGCGCGTCGAGAAAGACCGCTGCCATCAGCAGGGATCCATTCCAATTCGACTGTCTTTGCCACAGCTGACTCCTCTCATGCGCTCGACGCACTGGGGATATGACTTATCCCGGTAGATCGATATCTTAGTTTACCGGGATAGTAGTTATCCCGGTGGACTGCGAGCGCAATGCGCCGGATAACTCTTATCGTGAGTCACTGCTTTGTTAAAGACGCTTGATACGGTTCTATGCTTCGTATGCCAGTGGATGCGTGGAAAAGATTAACGGAGTTGAGAAGCAAAAGTTGGTCGAGCGTTAGCTGAAACGTAGTGGCCGATTCGATGGCGGCTACAAAAAGCTCAGGCCCGCTTCCCCTTTTCAAGAAGCGGGCCTGAGCTCTATCTACTACTGGCTGGTCTGGCCAGCCAGTTAGCTAACGGCTACACACTCGAGAATTCACCGTTGCTGCCTAGGCGCGCATCGGCGTCGAGGAGCATGGAGATTTCCGCGGCCTTGTCGGCGTCGACGAGACCGTAGCCGTCAATCATCACCTTGGCGTCGGCGTGCGGTAGGCGGCGGCCTTCGATGACCTCGAAGAGCGGGGCGCGGCCCAGCATGCCGGCCTCGAAGTGGGCGCGGCCAGCACGCAGGCGCTGCTCGGCGTGCTCACGCCACGAGGCGGCGGCGTCCGCCCCGCGCTGTTGAGACACGGCCTGCTCGAACACGCCGGGGTGGGCGTAGACGATGAGCGCGCTGACGTGGCCGAAGCCAAGCGAGGTCAGTGCCGCGGCCTTCACGCTGTGGCCCGCAGAGCCGAGGTCCAGCGGGGAACGCAGCCACACCAGGTTCGGCGCCTTCGGGGCGATGAGCGGGTCGACGCAGTCCAGGGACACATTCGCCGGGATGCGGTGCGTGCGGAAGACGTCGATGATGCCGCCGGTCTGGAAGAGCGCGGCACCCGCCTTGGAGTGGCCGGTGAGCGTCTTCTGGGAGATGACGAACATCGGCTGGTCCTCATCGCGGCCAATCGCCGGCCACAGCAGGGAGTGCAGCTCCGACTCGTTGGGGTCGTTGGCGTTGGTGGAGGTGTCGTGCTTGGACAGGACGCTGACGTCGTTTGGCGTCAGGCCCAGACCGCGCAGCGAGCGCGCCAGGCGGGAGTTCTCCCGGCCGCGGCCAGCGCCCAGCGCACCCAGGCCCGGGGCCGGGATGGAGGTGTGGGCGCCGTCGCCATAGGAGGCAGCGTGCGCGACCACCGCGAGCACCGGCAGTCCTAAGTCGGCTGCTAGTGAGGCGCGAACTAGCAGGACCGTGCCGCCGCCCTCGCCTTCGAGGAAGCCGCCGCGGCGGCGGTCGTTGGCGCGGGAGATGAAGCGATCATCGATTCCCTTGGCTGTCATCTTCGCGGTCTCCGCGGTGGCGTTCATGTCACCGAAGCCCTGGAGGGATTCCACCTGGACATCGTCGATGCCACCGGCCACGACCACGTCGGCCTTGCCCAGGGCAATCTTGTCCACGGCCTCCTCAATCGACACCGCCGCGGTAGCGCAGGCGCCGATGGGGTGAATCATGGAACCGTAGCCGCCCACCAGGGACTGCATGGTGTGCGCCGCGATGACGTTCGGCAGGGCTTCCTGCAGGATGTCGGACGGGCGCTCCTCGCCGAGGAAGCGGGTGACGAAGACCTTGTGCAGGGACTCCATGCCGCCGATACCGGTGCCCTGCGTAGTGGCCACCTGACCCGGGTGAATGGAGCGCAGCAGCTCTGCCGGGGAGAAGCCGGCCTGGGTGAAGGCATCCACCGCGCTGACCAGGTTCCACACCGCCATACGGTCCAAGGAATCCAGCATGTGCTCCGGGATTCCCCACTTGGCGGCGTCGAAGTCATCCGGCATCTGCGCGGCGACGGTGCGGGTCAGCGTGGCCTTGCGCGGCACCTTGACGGTGGCACCCTGGCGGCGGGTGACCTGCCATTCGCCGTCCGCCTCGACGATGCTGACGAACTCCGGGTCCGCGTCCTGAATATCGCGGGCGGTGGCCTCCGAATCCACGGTGAAGGTGACGTCACGGTCGAGGAAGACAGTGGTCAGGTCGATGGAGCCGCGGTCGGTCAGGTGGTACTTATCCGTCAGCGTGCGCACACCGGAGCGTGCGACGACCTCATCGCGGAAGCGCTCGAAGACGTCCTCCTCGGCGATCTCTTCATCGCTCTCCACCACGAACCAGCCCGGGTGTGGATCCTCGCGCCATTCCACCAGCCCGGTCATCCACGCCAGCTCCAGCACACCGGCGGCGGTGAGCTCTGCGGAACCATCGCGCTGCAGGCCATACTCGGCCTCGAAGCGCGTGCGGCCGGAACCCCACGAGGAGACCTCGCCGATGCCGGCGATGACCACCATGTCCTCCAGGTCAGTGGTGACCTGGCCAACTTCTTCCTCCAGCCCAGGCTGTACTGCCTGCACCTGGTTGGGCAGTGCCGCGATTGTGATGGGGGCTTCTATATCTTCGTGCGGAACTGCGCCAGCGGTTTCCGCACCTGCGGCAAGCTCCTTGAGGGAGAAGCCCTCTAAGCCGCCGGTGAGGTCCTTCTCCACCGGGGCATGCGCTGCCTGTTCGCGCGAGTCGGCGCTGGCTAGGTCCATGAGTTCGGCGGAAATCTCCTCCGGGCTCCACACCTTGATGCCGGCCTTCTCGGCGGCGGGCACCAGCCCATCGTTGCCGCCCATGAGGTGCGTGCCAGCCACCCAGCCGATCTTGGCCTGTGCCAGAGTGACACCCTGCGGCCAGCCGGCTTCGACCTTCCACTTGTTGAGGATGGCATCGAGTGCTGCCTTGACCTCGCCGTAGGCGCCGTCGCCACCGAAGGTGCCGCGGTTGGGCGAGCCCGGAAGGACGACGTGGCAGCGCTTGTCGACGTCCTCCTGACTCAACCTTGCCAGCCCCGCGATGGTGCGCTCGACGGACCACAGCAGCAGGCGGGCCTGGGCTTCGGTGGTGCCGGAGGCATCCGCCAGCGAGCCGGAGACGCTCGGCGCGGCGAAGGGGAAGGCCAGCGTCGGGGTCAGCGCAGGCTTGAGGATTTTGACCTCGTTGCCCACGGATTCGCGCTGTTCGGTGCCGATCCAGTCGATGAGCGCGTCGATATCACGGAAGCTCGACAGGTTCGCCGGGACCAGCCACAGGGCGGAACCGGCAGCGCCGTGCTCGGCGTAGAGCGTGCGCGCGAATTCCTTGCGCGCCTGGCTGACACGGGAGGCGGTCATGATGACGGTCGCGCCGCCCTCCAGCAGGCGCTCCACCAGCGCGGTGGCGATGGAACCAGGGGCAGCACCCGTGACCAGGGCAACCTCACCGGCGAACGCGCCGGGCGTGGTGTCCACGGCGGCCTGCGCGATGTCCTCGCGCTTCCACCAGCGGGCCTGGCGCGCCAGGCCCTCGCCGGCACCGCGGAAGCTGTCCACCGGGTACTCGGCCTGGCCCAGTGCCAGGCGGGCGAGGCGCTCGCGGGCGATGGCCCAGGAGTCGTCGAAAAGCACGGCCTTGTTCGCATCGAAGGAAGGCGTGACGGACTTGAGCCAGCCGGAGCCGAGCTCTGCCTCGACGGCATCGATGACGGTGGTGTCAGGGGCCTCGATGAGCTCCGGCTCGGAGTCCAAGCCCAGCTGGGAGAGTACCTGGCGGGCAACTGTAGCCAGCACGCCGCTCTCACCGGTGACGGTCTCGGCGAAGGCATCGAGCGCAGCGGAGTCAACCACGGCGCCGCCACCGGCACCACCGGCGGCTGCGCCCTTGGATACGGACGCGCCGTGGGTAGCGGCGACGGCCTGGACGGCGGCGTCGATCAGCTCGTGTGCTGCGGACTTGGAGGTAGCGCTCGCCGGCACGGTGTTCAGCGAGCCTCCGCGCACGGAGTCCTCCTCGCGGGAGCCGAGCAGGATCTCCGCCTCGACGTGGGAAACCCAGGATTCGGGCAGTCCCCAGGTGCCGGTGACGTAGTCCGCCACGGCGGTGGGCTTGAGACCCGCGGCCCCGAAGAGCTGGCGCAGGCGCGCGCCGACGGCCTCACCCAGCACCGGGCCGAACGCGGAGTAGCCCGGGGCGGCGGTGGCGACCTTCTCGCGCAACGTGGCCACGTCGGCATCGGCGGCGCCATCGATGGCCGGCACACCGATTTCCGCGGACATGTCCATGAGCAGCTGGTTGCGGCGCGAGGACACGCCGTTGGTCAGCTCCTCCACGGTGTCGGAGTCCGCGATCTGGTCCACGCGAATCTTGTTCTGGAAGGCGAAGAGCACCATGATGGCCTCGGCGGCGCCGAAGCGCAGCTCGGGGGCGTCGCTCGCAGCTGCGGCGGTGGGCGCAGGAGCAGCTGCGGCAGCTGGCGCGGCCGCAGCCGGAGTCTCGGCAGCCTCGGCTGGTGCCTCGGTGGCCTGCGGAGCTTCCTCCGCAGCGGATTCCGGTGCCGGTTCGGCTGCGGGGGCTTCGGAGACGTCGGCAAGCATGACCTGCTCCTGGTCGCGCTCCACATTGAGCACGCGGATGGTGCCCTCCGGGATGCCGGCGACGGCCAGCGAGCGGGAAGCCAGGTTGGTCAGCGTCGGGGAAGAAGCCAAGCCGACCTCGATGATCTGCTCGACCTTGCCGAAGAGGAGCTCCTGGGTCTCAATCCAGCGCACAGGCGAAGCGAACTGCCAGGACAGTAGCTCGATGAGCAGCAGGCGGGCGAGCTCGTGCTCGTTCAGGTCCTCCGCCTTCAGCCCGTCCAGCTTGCCGGAGGGAGCCAGCGGTGCCACGGCGTCGACGAAGTCCTGGGTGAGTTCGAAGGGGCGGGCCACCAGGTTCGGGATGTAGCGGCCTACCAGGGCATCCAGATCCAGCTCCTGCGGCAGCAGCTCATCGAGCTTCTCCGCGAAGGCCGGAACGCCCTCGCGCAGTACGCGGGAGTGGAAAGGAACATCGATACCCGGGACCATGACCGCCGCGCGCGGGGCGATGGCATTGGCCTTATCCACCAGAGCTTTGAGTCCTTTCTTGGTGCCGGCGACGGAGTACTGCTGGCCGCGGATGTTGTAGTTAACAATCTCCAGGAACTCACCGGTGGCCTCGGAGACCTCAGCCACCCAGGCGTCGACGCTGTCTGCATCAATGCCGGCCATGTTCGGGCGCAGAGCCGCCATGGCGTACTCGGAGTTGCCCTCCGCATCGCGCGGGACGAGGCTGCCCATGGCGGAGCCGCGGGAGTAGACGATGTCGATGACCCCCTCAAGGTCAAAGATATTCGCCAGCGAAGCCAGCGCGGTGTACTCGCCCAGGGAGTGACCGGCGAAGTAGGAGGTCGGCGCCAGGGCGTCCTCGGCGCGCAGGCGCTCGGTCTGGGCATAGGCCACCACAGCCAGGGCCACCTGCGTGAACTGGGTCAGGTGCAGCACGCCCTGCGGGTGGCGGAAGGTGGTGCCGCGAACGGTCAGCTCCGTCGGGTTCTCATCGATGACCTTCTGGATGCTAAAGCCCAGGTTCTCGCGGGTATGCGCATCGGCGCGGCGCCAGGCTTCGCGCGCTGCCGGGGAGGCCTGACGGTCGCCCTTGCCCATGCCTTCGGCCTGGATGCCCTGGCCAGGGTAGACATACGCCGTGGTCGGCGCGGCAAGCAGGGCTTGGCCGCGGGAGACGACTTCGCCCTCGATGCGGCAGGTGACTTCGAGGGCCTGGTGGATGCCCTTGCGGCCGACGCGCTCGACGGTGACCTCGATGTCATCACCCAGCTGCACCATGCCGTACATGGAATAGGTCCAGCCCACCACGCGGCCGTGGCGCCCGGCCACCTGCTGCGCAGCGGCTGAGAGCCACATGCCGTGCACCAACGGTGCCTGCAGGTTAACCAGCTGGGCCGCGTTATAGGAGGTGTGAATCGGGTTATAGTCGCCGGAGACCAGCGCGAAGGGCGTCATGTCCTGCGGGGCGGTGACGGTGGCGCGGTCGACGAAGGAGCGCGGCGTTGGTACCACCTTGGTGGCGGACTTGCCGCCGCCCCACTCCGGTGCCTGGCTCGGTGCGGCGGTGCCGGTGGCGCGGCCGCGGATTGCAAAGCGGTGCATCTGCGTGGCCACGACGTCGCCCGAAGCGTGTTCCTTGAGTTCGAGCTCGACTGTCACGATGCGTCCGGAGACGGATTCCTCGATGGCGGTGCAGGAGGAGGTGACGTCGATCTGGCGGCCGTTGGCAAGCTGCTCCAGCGGCACGCGCAGGTCGATGACGTGGTCCAAGTGCACCGCGTTGAGCAGGCCTTCGATGACCGGGTAGCCATCCTCTAGGCGGCCGGAGCCCAGCGCAGCATAGATGGCCGGCCAGCACGGGCCGACCAGAACATCCGGGGTGCCGGCTTTCTCGGCTGCGGCATCGCCGCAGGTCACCGCGCTGTGTGCGGAGAGCAGCGAAGCAGGGAAGTGGAAGGAGTAGCCGGACTCGACGGTGGGCATCTTAGTGATCTCATCGCCCTGCTCTGCCGTGGAGCCGACACCAGCCAAGCCCTCCAGGAGGGTGAAGACGGAGTTCGGCAGGCGCTCCTCGGAGACCACCGGGGAGCCACCCGTGGCTACATCCTCCGGCAGGTCCACAGGGACGGTGACCTCGCGAACGTAGAAGGGGCGCTGCTCCTCCGGCAGGTCATCCCAATAGGAGTCCGCCGTGATAACAATCTCCCAGTTGCCTTCAGCATCCTGGCGCAGGTCGAAGGCGTTCTCATCCATCTCATAAGCCGGATTGGCCATGAGGTGGCCGTGCCACAGCAGGGTAGGAGAAGTACGCAGGAACGCGGCTTCATCGGCGGCGGAATTCAGGCGGGAGAAAGCCTTCTGCGGGGTCGAGCCCTGCTCCAGCAGGGTATCCGTGGTGGCCTGCTCGAAGCGGGCAAGCAGGTCCGCCACGGGCTCGTTCTTCTTGGTAATGCCCGCCACGGCCACGGGGCCGGGGATGATGCGCACCTGGTCAGCGGTGTAGCGCTCATCCTGTGCCTGCCAGAGGGTGTCCTTGCCAAACCAGGACTTCAGGTCACCGTCCAGGGCCGGTACCCACGGCATGGGCTTGACGTGCTTGTAGTGCAGGGAAATCCACCAGGCGGCATCGCGCGCGGAGACCTCGGTGGTGCGTGCGGCAGGGTAAGCATCCAGCAGCTTGGCCACGGCCTGCGGGGCATCGTGCACAGCTTCCACAGCGGGGAAGAGGGTTTCAATCTGGCCGTGGTCGGCCGGGTTCAGGCGGGCCTCAACGCGGTGCAGGAGATCGAAGAAGCGGTCATCCCAGCTGGGATCCACGAACGGGTGGGCCAGCTCCACGAAGCGCTCGAGCCACTCCGCGTAGGTCATGGACTCCACATCGCCGAAGTAAGGCTTGCAGGTCTTGGCCAGGGCGTCGATGATCTCCTGGCGGTGGGCCGGGTACTCCTCGATGCTCAAGGAAGTAATCAGACGCGAGGCCGCAGCGAAGGAATTGTCCAGGTCGTGGATATCCGCCAGCAGGTGGGACTGGGAGGACGCCACGCCATGCGCTCCGGTTCCGCGGCCGACCCAGCCATCATTGTCCTCTGGGGAAATGCCGGTGGTATTGACCAGCAGGTCCTTCACCGAATCGGTGGCCTTAGCTTCCTTGGTGGCCATGGCGACGGTGCCGATGAAGACGGCGTCGACAGGCATAGCGGGCAGGCCGTGCTTTATCGCCCACTCGCCGGTGAGGTAGGAGGTGGCGCGGTCCGGAGAGGCGATGCCGCCGCCGACTGCCAGGTAGACGTTGGGGTGCTGGCGGATTTCGGCGTAGGTATCCAGCAGCATGTCATCCAGGTTGACCCAGGAGTGGTGGCCGCCGGCGTGGCCGTCCTCGACCTGCATGATGATGCGGTCCTCCGGGTAGGCCGTGGCGATGGCCAGCACATCCCGGATCTGCTTTGCGGTACCGGGCTTGAAGGAGATGAAAGGGAAACCGTCGGAGTGGAGGCGGTCCAGCAGCTCGCCGGCTTCCTCTACCTCCGGAATACCGGCGGAGATGCACACGCCGTTGAAAGCCGCACCGGCCGCGCGGGCCTTGGGCACGATGCGCGCCTGGCCGAAGTGCAGGTTCCACAGGAAGCGGTCGAAGAACATGGTGTTGAACTGTGCCGTGCGTCCGGGGCGCAGGTGCTTTTCCATGGTGGCCAGGTGCGAGCGGAAGACCTCATCGGAGTACATGCCGCCGCCGGCCATCTCCGTCCAGTGTCCGGCGTTGGCCGCCGCGGCCACGATCTCTCCATCAGCAGACGTCGGCGTCATGCCGCCCAGCATGATGGGGGAGAGGCCCGTGAGGTCGGAGAAGCGGGTCTGGGTATAGGTGCGCCCGTTCGGGAGCTCGATGGTGCGCGGGGCGAAGTCGGCGTAGTTCAGAGCCTTGGGCAGTTCAGTGCCTGGTGTGGCCAGCGCATTGACCTCCTGCGGGGTGGCGGCCGAGATCACCGTGACACCCGTTCCCTCCACGACGCGGCGGGTGAGGGTGGTCAGCGCGCGGTCCAGGACAATGAGGTGCTCGGAGTTGAGTGCGGCCAGCGTGGCCGGCCAATCATGTTCGTTGACCAGGATGGCCTCGGCCTGCGCGCGGGCCTCATCCACGTCGAGGCCGCACTTCTGAGCCAGCGCCACGGTGCGCTCGGCCGCCATGGCCAGCACCGGGTTGTGGAAGGGAAGGGCCACGGGCAGCTCATCGAAACGAGGGCTGAGCTCATCGCCGCCGATGGTGCGCTTCTCCAGCTCGGCGTTGAAGCCCTTGACGGCCTCCTCGATGGCGGTGCGGGTGGCGGCCAGGTCCTCCGGGCTGCCGGAAAGTGCGAAGTGGCGGCGGCCGTTGACCACGGCGATGGCGGCGGTGCCGTGCAGATGCTCAGTGACGAAGCCGCGCTCCAGGCCACGGACAGACAGCATCTGGGAGCGCGGATCGGAGCCATTGACCGCACTGGCAGCGGTCCCCATCAGGATGGCCAGGGCGAGGGCGTGCGCCGGCTTGTCGACGGCCAACGCGCCCAAGCTTCCCTGCGAATGCCCAGCGCGCTCATCGATGTCGACGCCTAGGTCACGCAGCTGCTCGATGGCGGCAATCTGGCCCAGGACGATGCCCGGGATGGATACCGCAGGCAGCGAGTCGAGGGTAGTGGACTCGGTGGAACCAGCGATGAGCTGCTCGAGGCGCTCCAGCGCGCCGGGGCAGGTGGAGGCGATGGTGCGTGCGGCGGGGCCGGTGAGGCTGCGGGCTTGGGCGAGGGCCTCACGTAGGGATTCGGCAGTGGCGGCAGTCTGCGCGGCGGTGGCGATGAAACCTTGCCAATCGGAGCCTTGTCCGGCGAAAAGCACGGCCGGGCGGGGCATGGAATGCAGCATAGTTACAGGCATCTTTCCTCTTTTGAGCTGATGGGGAACGGTGTGATGAAGAGCTGCGGGCAGACTTAGTTAGCCCTACAGAACAATCATGATGAGCCACCGTAGTCGAAGCCCTTGCGCATAGGTGTCTCCCGCGCGGAAAATGTGAGGTTTTTCTCACGTTTGGGTTGTGGGGGTACTCGCCGCGTCTCCGCCGCGCGAAGTTGCGCAACCTTTTGTATTCTTGGCCTCACTGCAGCGGCTCGGGGAGGAGCAGGGGTGGCTCAGCATCGGTTCGCGCAGCATGAAAGAAAAGAAAAACAAGGGGGGACTATGTCTCAATCAGCAACCGAGAAAACAAACAAGACACCAGCTCGGCTCAGCAAAAGCCGAGTAATCAAAACTATGACCAAGCTGGCCGGAAAGCTGGAGGAAGATTCCTCCACCGGCTTGCCCACCATCAGAATTGCCGGCGGGCTCTTAAGCATCGACGTCAACGAGGACAAGGGCGGCCTCTGTGTCTTCGGGTATTGGGGCGGTGCAGTGCGGTTCAACCCGGACCGGCAGCCTTTGCGCATGGAGGTCAATGATCTCAACGGCGGTGGACTCTCTGGCAACCTCGTTGCCGAGCCCTGCGGAAGCTCCACTATGCATACCCACCTGCTGGTCCTCGCGCCGCCTTATCTGCCGTCGACGGCCACGAATGCCCAGCTCAAGAGCATTATCGCGGGCTATGCGGCCGAAATGTCGGCGGTCTTCGCGCGCCTGGATGAGCAGTTTCCGGAAGAGCCCTCCAAGCCACGGAAGGGGTCTGGGCTTAAGCCGGTATCGCCCCACTATTTCAGCGAGGCCTATGGGGTTTCAGCGGTGGGGATGTGGCGAGTGTACGAGCGCGCCACGCGCCTGGCAATGATCGGCACGCCCGTTCACGTGGTGGACCACCGGAATGGGGTCGTGAGCATCCTCATCAATGAACACGCGATCACTATTGAATCCGCTCGTGATGGCTCCGGGGATATTGAACTCCGCCTCGTCACGCCCTCCGGCCGCTGTGCGTGCGACCTTGATGCGCTCGTGCGCTGGGCCGAGTTCATGAATGATGATCAATATGTCTACTCCGCGCGCATCGAGGTGGTAAACCTCGATGGCGGCGATGAGCAGGACCTCGTGCTGGTGACCACGGCCCGTATTCCCACGAAGTGGGGCTATACCGATGAGCAGCTGGACTGGCAGCTCAGTGCGTTGGTGAGCCAGCTTGTCCGGGTGGGTGAAGCGTTCTACCGAACCTTCAATCCCACGCGCGTGATGCGCTATATCGACCGGGCTGCCTAGGCCGGTGCTTGTTCTCCGAGCAGCTTCAAAAGGTCCTTCTGTACTTCGCGGCGGCGGACCTTCCCCAGCTGGTCGGAGGCCAGGTGCTCGAAGTGGTAGAAGGTGCGCGGCACCTTGTAGCGGGTCAGGCGCTCGCGGCAGTAGTCCTTGAGTCCCTCCGGGTCGAGCACCGCGCCGTCCTCCAGGATGATGCAGGCTACGACGTCCTCGGATCCATCCGCGCGCGGACGGCCGACGACGGCCACGTTGGTGACGTCTGGGTGCTGGCGGATCACGTCTTCCACCTCGGCCGGGTAAATGTTGAAGCCGCCGGTAATGATCATTTCCTTGATGCGGGAGACGATCTTGATGAAGCCATCGGACTCCATAACTGCCATGTCACCCGTGCGGTACCAGCCGTCGTGGAAAGCCTGCTCGGTGGCTTCCGGCATGTTGAAGTAGCCCTTGAATACCTGCGGTCCGCGCACGAGGAGCTCGCCCGCGGTGCCATCCGGCTGGGTTTCATCGAGGTTGTTCGGGTTGCCGATGCGCACCTCGGTATCCGGGAAGGGGATGCCGATGTAGCCGGGGCGGCGATTCTTGTTGAGTGGGTTCGCGGCCACGATCGGCGAGGTTTCCGTGAGCCCGTAGCCTTCTACGAGTAGGCCGCCGGTGACCGTTTCCCATTCCTCAACGATCTCCGCCGGTAGCGCTGCTGCGCCCGACAGGCTGTGCTCGATACCGTGCAGATCGATGCCCTGTTCCTGAGCCGCCTCCATGACCTTGGCGTAGATCGTGGGCACGCCCGGCATCCAGGTGGGGAGGCGCTTCTTCATGATCTCGAGGAGAAGCGGCACCTTGGGAGCTGGGGTGAGGACGAGCTCGCCGCCGATGTGCACGCCGAGGGCGGCGATGAGGGTGAGTCCATAGACGTGGAAGAGGGGGAGGGCGGCGAGCATGCGCTCGGGCTTCTTGCCCAATTCGGGCACCCATGCTTCCGCCATCTTCATGTTGCAATACAGGTTGGAGTGGGTCAGCTCCGCGCCTTTGGGCCTGCCGGTGGTTCCGGATGTGTAGAGAATGAGTGCGGTGTCATTGAGATCGACCTTCGCATCCTCCAGCTTGTAGCCCTGCCCGCCGATGGCGCGCCCCGTGAGCACGTTCCACGGCACGGTATTGGGAGCGGCAACTGAGAGCTCCGCGCGCTTGTCCTTGATGAAGGGAAGCGGCAAGCGTAATAGCAGCTGCTTGCGGCGCGGCATGGCCTCGATCATGTTGACCGTAACAATCGTTTCGAGTGGCGTAGAATCGCGAAGCTTCTCAAAGGTGGGGCTCGCCTTATCCCAGACCACGGCCACGCGGGCGGCGTGATCCTGGAAGAGGGGCTCGAGCTCAGCCGCGGTGTAGAGCGGGTTGTGCTCCACGACGGTCGCCCCCAGTTTCAGGATGGCGTAGAACACCGCCACGTGTTGGGGGCAGTTGGGCAGTGCTACGGCGACGCGATCACCAGGACGGATGCCAAAGGCCTTGAGGCCCGCTGCGGCGGCGCGCACGTGGGTATCGAGTTCGCGGTAGGTCATCTGGTGACCGAAGAACCACGTCGCCGGCCTGTCGCCGAATTCCTCCACGGTCTCTCGGTAGGAGTCCAAAAGCGTTTCGGTGCCGTAGTCCAGATTAGGTTTAGTCCACTCAGGGTAGTACTGGAGCCAGGCTTTCGTCTCAAAAGCGGAAGAGGCCTGAGCAGGGGCTTCGGTCATGTTCGCGAACTCCTTAGGTGGTCAAACTTGTTATGTGTGAAACAGTATAACTAATTTGTGACAGGAGTCTCGCAAATCTTTGCAAAGTTGCTTACGGTAACGAAACCTTTTCGGGATAAATCAATAGCCCCGGTGATGTGCGTTTATCACGCAGGGATCGGTTCCGGGGCTATGGCGTGTTACTTCTCCGCTTTGAGGCGCTCGAGCAGATCTGCCTGAACCTCGCGGCGGCGAATCTTGCCCAGCTGGTCGGTGGCCAGCTTTTCGAAGTGGTAGAAGGTGCGCGGAACCTTGTAGCGGGTCAGGCGCTCACGGCAGTAGTCCTTGAGGCCTTCGGGGTCGAGCGCGGCGCCGTCGTTAAGCACGATGCAGGCCACGACGTCTTCCGAACCGTCCGAACGCGGGCGGCCCACCACGGCTGCCTCCGCCACGTCTGGGTGATCCAGCAGTGTTTCCTCAACCTCACCGGGGTAGACGTTGAATCCGCCGGTGATGATGATTTCCTTGATGCGGCTGACCAGGCGGATGAATCCATCTTCCTCCATCACGCCCATATCACCCGTACGGAACCAGCCATTGTGGAAGGCATTCTCTGTGGCTTCCTCATCGCCGAAGTAGCCCTTAAAGATCTGCGGGCCACGGGCCAGCACCTCACCTTCTTCGCCATCCGGCATGGTCTCATCAAGGTTGTCCGGGTTGGCAATGCGAATCTCGGTATCCGGGAAGGGGATGCCCACGTAGCCGGGGCGGCGGGCGTCACTCATCGGGTTACCCACGATGATGGGCGAACACTCCGTCAGGCCATAGCCCTCCACGAGCATGCCGCCGGTGTACTTCTCCCACTTCTCCACGGTATTGACCGGCAGGGTCGACGCTCCGGAGAAGGCCGCGCGCACGCCGTCCAGGGAGACGTCATCTTCTTCCGCCTTCGCCACGATGCGCTCGTACAGGGTTGGCACGCCCGGCACCCAGGTCGGGGTGTGCTTCTTCATGAGATCCATGATGAGCGGCATCTGCGGGCTCGGCAGCAGAACCAATTCGCTGGCGATGAGCGGCGCCAAGGTGGCGTTCATGGTCAGGCCGTAGGCGTGGAAGAAAGGGAGCGCAGCGAGCATGCGCTCCGGGGAATCGCCCAGGCCTGGGACCCAGTGCTTGCCCATGAGCAGGTTGGAGAAAAGGTTGCCGTGGGTCAGCTCCGCGCCCTTGGGGCTGCCGGTGGTGCCGGAGGTGTACAGGATGAGCGCGGTGGTGTCCTTGGTGACGTCCTCCGGGGTGAGGACGTCAGAACCATCGCCGCCAATGGCGTTGCCAACGAGGGACTCCCACGGCACCGTGTTCGGTGCCGGGGCGGTGAGCTGATCGCGCGTGGACTTCAGTGGCGGGATAGGCAGGCGCAGGGCCAAGCGCTGCGGAGTCGGCATCGCGTTGATCATGTTGATGGAGACGACGGTCTCCAGGGAGGTCGTCGGGCGCAGCTTCTCCAAGGTGGAGGCCGTCTTATCCCAGGAAATGGCGATGCGTGCGCCGTGGTTCTGGAACAGGCCCTCCAGCTCGTGGGCAGTGTAGAGAGGGTTGTGTAAAACCGCGATGGCGCCCAGCTTGAGCACGGCCCAGAAGGAGGCGATGAACTGCGGGCAGTTGGGGGCGACGATGGCTACGCGGTCCCCCGGACGCACTCCGAAGGCGCGCAGGCCGGCGGCGGCGCGGCGGACCTGCTTATCCAGCTCGGCGTAGGTTTGCGTGCGGCCGAAGAAGTAGGTTGCCGGCTTGTCGGGGTGGAGCGCGAGGTTGTTGTCGTAAACGTCGAGAAGCGTGGTGTCCCCGTATTCCAGGCTGTGTGGTGTCCACTCTGGGTAGTACTGGAGCCACGCCTTGGACTCGTATGCCGACATCGATTCACCTTTCGGTCGCGTAGGTTAAGGTACGGGCCAGTATAACGCGGGTCGTTTCGGGATACACTGGGAAATTATGCGCATCGCGATGATTTCCATGCATACCTCGCCCCTTGAGCAGCCCGGTTCCGGGGATGCGGGCGGCATGAACGTCTACGTTCTCAATACTGCTCGCCAGCTCGCACGCCGCGGCGTGGAGGTCGATATTTTCACCCGTGCCACGCGCCCCAGCCAGGGTGAGGTGGTGGGCGTCGAGGAGCGCCTGCGCGTCATCAACATTGTGGCGGGGCCCTATGAGGGTTTGAGCAAGGAAGAGCTGCCCACCCAGTTGGCTGCGTTTACGGGCGGGATCTACAACTTCGCGCGCTGCTTTGAGGTGGACTATGACGTCATCCACTCTCACTATTGGCTCTCTGGTCAGGTGGGCTGGTTATTGCGCGATCTGTGGGACATCCCCCTCGTCCACACCGCACACACGCTGGCCGCGGTGAAGAACGTGCACCGCACTCTCGATGACACCCCAGAGACTGAGGCGCGCCGCATCTGTGAACAGCAGTTGGTAGATAACGCTGACATCCTGGTGGTTAATACAGCCCAGGAGACTCGCGATCTGATCGAGCACTACGATGCATCGCCGGACAATATCGTTGTGGTCTCCCCGGGTGCGGACACGGATCTCTATACCCCGGGCACCGACCGCATGACGGAGCGTGCGCGCCGCCAGCTGGGTATCCCGCTGCACACCAAGGTGGTGGCGTTTGTGGGCCGCCTGCAAAAATTCAAGGGCCCTGACGTACTCATTCGCGCTACTGCGGAGCTGATGGAGCGCGATCCGGATCGCCGCCTGCGCGTGGTCATCTGCGGTGGCGCCTCGGGGGCGAATTCCTCGCCTGATACCTACCACAACCTCGCCCGTGAGCTGGGGGTGGAGCGCGTCGTGCGCTTCCTGAGCCCGCGCCCGCCGCAGGAGCTCGTAGCCATCTATCAGGCCGCGGATATTGTCGCGGTCCCCAGCTATAACGAGTCCTTTGGGCTGGTGGCCATGGAGGCCCAGGCCTCCGGAACACCAGTCGTGGCGGCGGCAGTCGGAGGCTTGCCCATCGCCGTTGCGGATGGTGACACGGGCTTGCTCGTCCACTCCCATTCGGCGCAGGACTGGGCGGACGCCTTGGAGCAGTTGCTTGGCGACGACCCCCGCCGCATCGCCATGGGCGAAGCCGCCGTCGATCATGCCCAGCAGTTTAGCTGGGCGGCGGCTGCCGCCCAGCTGGAGAACATCTACGCCGATGCGATGAGTATTGAGATCCCGGACTGTCACGCGCGCCGGGCAATCGGATATTAAAACCACCTGACGCGCTGCCGAAAAACGTGGCATGCTGGTGTTTATGAGTAACGGAAAGCTGATTCTACTTCGACACGGACAGTCCGAATGGAACGAGTCCAACCAGTTCACCGGTTGGGTTGATGTCAACCTCACCGCCAAGGGTGAGGGTGAGGCCAAGCGTGGCGGCGAGCTGCTCAAGGAACAGGGCATCTTGCCGAATGTTGTTTACACCTCCCTCCTGCGCCGCGCCATCCGCACGGCCAACATTGCGCTTAATGCCGCAGACCGCCACTGGATTCCGGTCGTGCGCGATTGGCGCCTGAACGAGCGCCACTACGGCGCACTGCAGGGCCTCAACAAGGCCGAGACCAAGGATAAGTACGGCGAGGAACAGTTCATGGCATGGCGCCGCTCCTACGGCACCCCGCCGCCGGAGCTGGAGGACGGCGCCGAGTACTCCCAGGCCGGTGACCCGCGCTACGCCAACCTGGATCAGGTTCCGCGTACGGAGTGCCTGAAGGACGTCGTCGAGCGCTTCGTTCCTTACTTCGAGGAGGAGATCCTCCCGCGTGCCAAGAAGGGTGAGACCGTTCTCATCGCCGCACACGGCAACTCCCTGCGCGCGCTGGTCAAGCACCTGGATCAGATCTCCGATGAGGAGATCGCTGGCCTCAATATTCCGACGGGCATCCCGCTGGTCTACGAGATCGCCGAAGACGGTTCCGTGGTGAACCCGGGTGGCACCTACCTGGATCCGGAGGCTGCCGCTGCCGGTGCCGCCGCCGTGGCCGCGCAGGGTGGTAAGAAGTAGCCGAAAACCGCTACATGCTGCGCACGATCCCCAAGGAGCCTATACTCCTTGGGGATTCTTTGTAGGGGCGTGAATGATTGTGGAACTGGTACTAGCTTTCTTAGCCGGTGTGGTGGCCTGTGGCCTGGCCATACCGGTGATCACCCGGGTCCGCGAGCGCCTGGTGCGCCGTCGCGTCCGTGATGCGGATGCGAATCAGGTCACCAGCGTAAGCCAGGTCTTGCACCTCGCCGTGGCTGGCTCTCCAGCCGGGATGACCGTGCTCTCGCGTTCCAAAGAGATCATCTTTTCTAACCCTGCCTCCCATGAGATGTCGATGGTGCACGACCGTGCGGTGAACCCCGATCTGTGGAAGGTAGCGCAGGAGGTTTTCGAGGATAAGGAGGCCCGAACGCTGGACCTTTCTATCCCGAAGCGGCGCACCGGAAATCGCGTGATTCAGGTGCGTGCGGTGGTCCAGCCGCTGACGCTCAACGACGATCGCTTCGTCATCGTCTACGGCACCGACGAGTCCGAGTCGGTGCGCATGGAATCCGCTCGCCGTGACTTCGTAGCCAACGTGTCCCACGAGTTGAAAACCCCGGTGGGCGGCATCGCGCTGCTGGCTGAGGCCCTCCTTGAGGACACCGGGAATCCCGAGCATGTCGAGTATTTCGGCAGCAAGGTGCAGAAGGAAGCAGCGCGCATGGCCGACATGGTCAGCGAGCTCATTTCCCTGTCTAAACTGCAGGGTGCTGAGGCGCTCCCGGAAATGGAGCCGCTCGACCTCGATGAGATCATCGATGAGGCCATTATCCGCAACCAGCTTGCCGCCGATTCCCACCACAATCAGCTCACCCGCGGTGATTCCGAGGGGGTCCAGGTGATGGGGGATAAGTCTCTCTTGGTCACGGCGATCTCCAACCTCATCTCAAATGCCATCCACTATTCGCCGGATGAGATGCCGGTGTCGGTCACGCAGAAGGTCGTCGGCGGAAAGGTTGTCCACATCCGGGTCACCGACCGCGGAATCGGCATTGCCCCAGAAGACCAGAAGCGGGTCTTTGAGCGCTTCTTCCGCGTGGATAAGGCGCGGTCCCGGCAGACCGGTGGAACCGGCCTTGGTCTGGCCATAGTGAAGCATGTCGTGGCTAATCACGGTGGCAATATCAAACTGTGGTCACGCCCCGGAACTGGCTCGACGTTCACAATCGAGCTCCCTATCTACGCAGAAGAAAAGCCAGCAGATAATCTTATTCATCGGGATAATATAGAAGATGGGGCCGTCAGCTCCGCCGCCCCTGGTTTGCAGCGCGCCGTGGCGCGCGTAGCCGCTCGTCGAAAGGATAAAGCGCAATGACCACCATCCTCATCGTTGAAGATGAAGAGTCGCTGGCCGATCCCCTCGCCTTCCTCCTCCGAAAGGAGGGATTCGACGTTCTCCTCGCCCCGGACGGGCCCAGCGCGCTAGAACAGTTCGCAGCGAACCACGTGGACATCGTCTTGCTGGACCTCATGCTGCCGGGCATGTCCGGAACGGACGTGTGCAAGCAATTGCGTGCCACGTCCTCCGTGCCGGTGATCATGGTGACCGCGCGCGACTCTGAAATTGACAAGGTCGTGGGGCTAGAGCTGGGCGCGGATGATTATGTGACCAAGCCCTATTCCTCCCGTGAACTCATCGCCCGCATCCGCGCGGTGCTGCGCCGTGGCAATGATGCCTCTTCCGAGCACGGTGGGGAGGAGCCTGACGAGCAGATTCTGGAAGGCGGCCGCGTGCGCATGGACGTGGAGCGCCACACCGTGCTTGTCGCCGGCGAGCCGGTACCCATGCCGCTTAAGGAGTTTGATCTCCTCGAGTACCTGCTGCGCAACTCTGGGCGCGTGCTGACCCGCGGTCAGCTCATCGACCGTATTTGGGGCGCGGACTACGTGGGTGACACAAAGACTCTCGACGTCCACGTCAAGCGCCTCCGCTCCAAGATCGAGGCCGAGCCTTCCCACCCGCAGCAGCTCGTGACGGTACGCGGCCTGGGCTACAAATTCGAGGCTTAAGCGCGAGGGTCCGCTGGGTGCCGCGGGAACTCGACTCCGGAGCGCGCCCGGGCCTCGCAGTGCGTGGCCAGAATCTCGTAGCACTCCTCGCCGAGTAGTGCGATGAGCTCGGTTTTCTGCGATTTCCACAGCGGTTCTTCCGCGATGTGGCAGGAGGGATCAGCCGAGCAATACCAGTCGAAGTCCTCGCCGCCGTTGCCCCACCCACGGCGGTCGTACTCACCGATGGTGGTGCGCAGGATTTCCTCCCCGTCGGGGCGCTCCTCATAGTCTTCGTGCCGGCGAATCGGCAGCTGCCAGCACACTTCGGGCTTGACCACGGTGAGCTCTTCCCCCGCGTCGAGCGCCCACTGATGGATAGCGCAGCCCGCGCCCGTGGGCCAGCCGGCACGGTTGGCGAAGACACAGGCGCCGTCGACAAGCGGCGTCTTCAGCGCCGGTTCCGGTTCGCCATCATCGCCGTCAAGCTCATCCCACTCCAGCCAGGGCTCCAGCTCCTCAGGTTCACCGTGCTTCAGGAACTCATCTACCCCCTCTGGGCGGTGCTGCCAGAAGCGCGCGGGCATGCGGGCGACGGCGTCGCGAAGCTGCTCCCGATCCGTCTCATCGGCCATGTACGCGCCGTGCACGCAGCAGCCGACGTCGGGCTGTTGCTTATCGATGCCGTGGCACCTCTCCGTCCCAAACTGGCAGGCATAGTGCGATTCGAGCCAGGTCAGGTCGATAGAAAAGACGTGGAGTGGATCGTGCGGATCCGTAAATTCGAACCACTCTCTGGGGAAGTCGGGGGCCTTTTCGCGGCCGGCCACAATGGAAGCCGCCGCGGGGGAGGAGGCCGGAAAACCCAGGTAAACTTCTGTTGATTTCGGGCGATTCACACCTACCCACGGTAGACCTACTACTGTAGAGGCGTGCGATTAGGTGTATTAGACGTCGGAAGTAATACCGTCCACCTCGTTGCGGTCGACGCCGCAACCGGTGGGCGGCCTTCGCCGATGAGCGATTGGAAGACCCCGCTGCGTCTGGTGGAACAGCTAGATAAAGACGGCAACATCCACGAGAAGGGCATGAAGAAGCTCATCTCCGCCGTGGGGGAAGCCGCCGAGCTGGGCAACAAGCTGGGCTGTGACGAGTTCATCGCCTTTGCTACTTCTGCCGTGCGCTCGGCCACCAACTCAGCCAAGGTTCTCGACGAAGTTGAGAAACAAACCGGCGTCCGCCTAGAGATCCTGTCGGGCGAGGAGGAAGCACGCTTGACCTTCCTGGCCGCCCGCCGTTGGTATGGCTGGTCTGCTGGCCGCATTACCAACCTCGACATCGGTGGCGGTTCGCTGGAGCTGTCCACCGGCACCGACGAGCATCCGGAAATGGCTTTCTCCCTGGACTTGGGAGCGGGCCGTCTGACTCACAACTGGTTCGATACCGACCCGCCGGAAAAATCAAAGGTGAACCTGCTGCGGGATTACATCGATGCGGAACTGGCCGGCGTTGCCGATAAAATGCGCGCGCTGGGCCCAGCCGGGTTGGCCGTGGGTACCTCGAAAACCTTCCGCACGCTGGCACGATTGACCGGTGCTGCACCGTCCTCGGCGGGTCCCTATGTGAAGCGCACGCTCACTGCGCCGGGCCTGCGTCAGCTGATTTCCTTCATCTCCCGTATGACTGCAGCTGACAGGGCGGACCTTGAGGGTGTAAGTTCTACCCGATCGCATCAGATCGTCGCCGGCGCTTTAGTGGCGGAGGCGAGCATGCGTGCCCTGGGAATCGAAAAGTTGGAGATCTGCCCCTGGGCTCTCCGAGAAGGTGTCATTTTGCGCCGTACCGATAAGGGACTGGAATAGGAAAGAAACGTGGCTGACAAGAAACAGTTGACAGTTGCGGAGCTGCTGGCCCGTAACGCGAAGGACCGATCCGGCGAGGAGAAGAGCTCGCGCCGCCATCGCCGGAGCCTTGACGAAGGCGGCATCTCGGTTGCGGAGCTGACCGGCAATCTCGAAAAGGTCAAGGCAACTCCGGCAGAGGCTAAGCACTCGAGTGTCTCCATTGATGAGCCGGCCCCGGTTATTCCTGCGCCGAAGAAGGAGAAGCCTCAGCAAGAGACACCTCAGCAGGAGGCCCCGCAACAGGGCGCCGATAAGTCTCACTCCGCCGCCCCTGCGGAGAAGCCAACCGAATCTGAGTCCAAGCCTTCCCAGCCCTCTGACGAGGACACGCGCGTAATCCAGAAGGTCAAGGACGAGCCCAAGAAGGCTGAAGACAAGGCCCAGTCAAAGGTCGAGCCAAAGACTGAGCTGAAGACCGAGGAAAAGGTTGAGCCAAAGGCCAACGACAAAGTCGAAGACAAGGCCGAGGATGACACCTTTACCACGGGTGAACTCGAGGCAGTCGACCATGATGTTGAAGAGTACGACGAGGACTATGACGAGGAGGACGAGGGCAAGCTCAACCCCTTCGCCGTCGTCCTGCTCGCCCTCGTGGGCATCGTGCTCGGCGCCATCGTGTTCAAGGGCTTTGAGATTCTCTGGGACCGCTTTGACCGCTTGGTCGTCGTGGTACTCGGTGTTGTTGTCACCGGCGTCATCGTCGGAATCGTCCACGCACTCCGCACGAGCCGCGACGGTTTGTCCATGTTCCTCGCAGCCGTGGCCGGTCTCGTGCTGACCTTTGGCCCGCTGCTCGTGGTGATGTAAGCACCAGCCCAAAGGGCATCTTCTCAAAGGCATCTGCCAGAAGGTATCTTTGCCCCTGAGAACGCCATCTATCCTGCTGTAAATGGCATCTTCAGGGCAGAAAACGCCTTCTGGCAGATGCCTTTTGCATGTGTGAGGGTAGCGTGCGAGCAGCCCTGTTGATTGGTGGCCGCGTCCTGGCCTTTCTGGCACCCTGGAAAGCATGACAAAAATTGCAGTACTTGGTGGAGGACAAATCGGCGAAGCCCTCGTTTCTGGGCTGGTGCATGCGGGCTATGATGCCGCGGACATCGTGGTGACCAACCGCCGCACTGAGCGCGGTGAGGAGCTGAAGAGCGCCTACGGCGTCAGTGTCACGAGCGATAACGCCGCGGCTATCGACGGCGCCGACTACATCTTCGCCTGCGTGAAGCCTTATGCCATCGTGGAGCTTCTTGAGGGCCTCGACATCCCACAGACGGCTGTGGTCGTGTCCATGGCAGCCGGCTTAACTCTCGAGACCCTGGAGAAGGCCGCTGGGGAGGGCGTGCCGGTCGTTCGCGTCATGCCGAACACCCCCATGTTGGTGGGCAAGGGCATGTGTACCTGCGCGGGCGGCACCCACGTGATGGAGGAGCAGCTCGAAGGCGTGGTCAAGCTCCTGGAGGCTGTCGGCGAGGTTGCTGTCATTGAGGAGAAGCACATCGATGCTGCTACCGCTCTGGCTGGCTCCGCACCCGCCTACTACTTCCTCGTGACTGAGGCACTGATCGACGCCGGCGTGCAGCTCGGCCTCACCCGCGATGTTGCCGAGAAGCTAGCCACCCGCACCGCACAAGGCGCCGGAACGATGCTGGCTGAATCCGGCAAGGATCCGGTTGCTTTGCGCGCAGGGGTGACCTCCCCGGGGGGAACCACTGCCGCCGCTCTTCGCGAGCTCGAGGAGTCTGGCCTGCGGGGTGCGTTCTTCCGAGCCGCCGAAGCCTGCACCCAGCGTGCGCAGGAACTTGCCTAAAACTTCCCGTCGCCCTGGGAGCCCTGTGGCACGTGTTACCACACGGGCTTGAAGGGCAGCAGCGGTGCGAAAGAGGAAAAAATTAGCTCTTGGGTCGCATTAGTCACAGGTTTCACGCTAAGCTGGCAGGAGCGCGTGCGTGATAGTCCTGTGGGAGGGGAAGCCTACAGCGCGTCACGTGCTGAAGGGTTAAATAAACTATGACGAATGAAGATAAGGGAACTTTCCTGACCATCGCCGAAGTTGCGGAGATCATGCGTGTCTCCAAGATGACGGTCTACAGGTTGGTTCATGCAGGTGACATGCCGGCCGTGCGCGTGGGACGCTCGTTCCGCGTTCACGAATCCGCCGTCAAGGAATACCTTGAGGCTTCCGTATACGGAGCCTAGCGTTCACCTCTTTCTGGCAGCGCCCACCACTGCGGACCCCTCGCGGTCCACGGCGGTGGGCGCTGCCCTTAGTTTTGGTGCTGGGCAGGCCGCTAGGTAAGATAGTGAACATTCGTTTCGGCACTGGCATGCCTGCGTCTCCCTGTTTTGCGGGGACCGCCTCGAGTGCACCGTGGGTGGTTTTGTTCCAGGCGTTGCCGGCCGGGTTACGTACGTACTGATACCGAAAGTGAGGAAACCTGCTATGGGTTCTGTCATCAAGAAGCGCCGCAAGCGCATGTCCAAGAAGAAGCACCGCAAGATGCTGCGCCGCACCCGTGTTCAGCGTCGTAAGCTGGGCAAGTAAAGCTTCGCCTGCAACTCCCCGCATGGTCCTTTTGGGATCGTGGCGGGGAGTTTCTGCTATCTATTCTCCCTTCTATCCGTCATTTCAGACGACCTCTCCGTCGTCTCGCACGACGTCGTTTCAGACGACGACGCCGCTTAGAACGGAATGTCTTCCTGCGGTGCGCTTGGAGTGTGGGGTTCCTTGGCAGCGGCCTGCGCTTCCTTAGTTTCCTGCTGGGCAGCTTCCTCTTGGGCGCGCTCGCGGGTGGCCGTGATTTTCTGGGCTACCGTCTGCGCCCACCGCTTCGCTTTCTTTGCCAGCGGGCCGGTCGGCTCCGTCGTGGCCCACGTCCCGTCCTCGTAGAGCCACACCATATCCCCGGTGTGTGGGTCCATGATGTAGTGCGCGCGCCCATCAGTCTTCATATTGTGATGGTGTTGGCACAGGCTGGCCAGGTTGCGCGGGTGCGTGGCGCCGCCGTCGGCATAGTTGATGCGGTGGTCCATCTGGCACAGGTAGGCGGGCCGGTTGCAGCCCGGAGCGCGGCAGGTGCCATCGCGGCCTTCCACATATTTGCGGATGAGCTCTGAAGCTATGTAGCTGGCTGATTCCGGCGGCTGCGAGGACAGGTCGCGCGTGCGTGTGGCGGGCATGCCCTGCGATGTCCATCCATACCCTTGGACAAAGGTAGGAGCGTTGTCGATATCACTGGCTTGGTAGGTGTGCAGAATGATAGTCGCCGGCGGAGAGATACTGCCGGCGATGAGCTTCTTTAGGGCATCAGCCTGCGAGAGCCCGTTCTCCTTAGCTGCCTGTTTGATGTAGCCATCCAGAATCATTCCCGTGGCACTATCAGTGTTGAGCTCAAGAATGCCGCGCTCGCCAGTATCGGTAAAAGTATAAGAGTCCTTCTTCGGTGAATCGCGGAAGGTAAAAGCTTTATTGATGCTCTTGCAAATATCGCGCACCTTGCGCCCAATCTGCGCCGGTGTAGGGAAGACTTGATTCGGGGAGGTGGGGGTGAAGTAATCGACCAGGGCATCGTCGATAAGCGCGAGCGTTTCCGGAGGTAGCTTGCCCAGCTTCGTCAGGGTGCGGTCGATGGTGATGAGCGCCTTCATGTCCAGCAGAAACTGACTGTCCTGCAGGGCCTTGACCTGTGGTAGCTCCGTGAGGCGGTGCACGGCCAGGCAGCATTCACTCACGGTGTAGTCACCGACACCAAGCTTGGCGACGAGCCTCTGGCACGCAACATCAAAATCCTCATCGAGCTCTGGCATGGCAGCTACCCAAGAGCGATAGTCCGCGCGGCGGGCGGCGCTGCGCTCCACGGCGAGGGCACAGTTAGGGTTCATATGGGAAAAGTAGGCGGTTTGAGTGGCGGTGTTCACGGTGTCCCCCAGGTTTATGATGTCGCTTGTATGTTCTACGCGCACTATAAAACACGCCCCGGACATCTACTATGAACTGGGAATATTTAGGTATTTCCCCGAGGTGTATAAGACATACAAGCGCCCTCTTTGTATTAGGTGGAAAGTCTCATATCTTCCGGCCCCACAGGCGTCCGCTGCGTACGTATGATGGCGAACTATGTTGCCTAGACTCTTGACCCTTGACAACCTGGTTATCTCACAAACAAAGTCCTTCATGCAGGATCAGTTCCTGATCGCCGATGAACAAGGCGTGCCCGTGGGCACTATCGTGCAGTCGTCGAGCATGAAGGACATGTTCTTCAACTCCTCCCGCAGCCTCGAGGTCGCCTTCACGGATGAGCAGGGCAATCCGCAGCAACCGCTCATGGTGATTAAGGATCCGCCGAACTTCGTGCGGGATACCTATGAGGTGTATTTGCCGGGCGTCGAGAAGCCCATGGCGGTGGTGACTAAGAAGTTCTCCCTGCTGAAGACGCGCCTGACCTTGGAGATGGAAGGCTTCCCAGAGATTGAGATTGAAGGCGATGTCTGGGATTGGAATATCCGGATCAGTAGTCAGGGGCAGCCGTTGGCAGAGGTACGCAACGAATGGTCGGGCGTGGGCCGGTTCCTGGCCGGGAAGAATACCTACAAACTCAGCATTGCGCCGGGGCTTGATCCGCAACAGCATGCGGGGCTCATTGGCGCCGTCATGTGCATGGATATGCTGCGCACCAAGGCGCAGAACAGCGGCTAGCGGCGCACCATGCGCCAGCTTCCATAGGAAAAGAGCGCGGTGGCCAGTGCTGGGAGGCCATAGGTGCGCACGGCCTTGCGCACGGAGCGGTAGTCGCGGATAAGCCAGCCTTTTTCCTCCGCGATATCGCGCAGCTTGGAATCCGGGTTAATGGCCACGGGGGTTCCCACCATGGAAAGCATCGGGACGTCGTTGGAGCTGTCGGAGTAGGCGGTGCAGCGCTCAAGATCGAGGTTCTCCAAGGTGGCCAGTGCTGCCACGGCGTGCTTTTTGCCCGAGCCGTGAAGGATATCGCCCACGAGGCGGCCGGTGAAGCGGCCATCTTTGACCTCCGCCACGGTGCCGAGCGCACCCGTGAAACCGAATCGCTGTGCCAGAATCTGCGCTAGCTGCACGGGGGTCGCGGTAACCAGCCATACCTGCTGGCCGGCGTCGAGGTGCATCTGCGCCAGCTGTTTCGTGCCCGGGTAGGCCTTGCGTGCCATGGATTGGTCCACGATGCTTTCGCACAAAGCCACCATCTCATCCACCGAGCGGCCCTTGACGAACTCGAGCGCCTGCACGCGCCCGGCGGCCACGTCCGCGGCATTCTCCGAGCCGGAGATGCGGAACTTGAGCTGCTTCCACGCAATGGGAAGGATCTCAGAAAGCTTGAAGTAGCGGCGGCGCGCAAGCCCCAGCGCGAAGGATACGAGCGAGGAGCCTTGGATCAATGTGTTATCCACGTCGAAGAAGGCGGCGGCGCCCACGTCTTGGGGGATGTCCGGGTCGGGCTCAGTGATGGAGCGCGAGCCCGCCGATTCGAAGGAGCCCCGGACGGAATCCACGCCAGAGGAAAACGCATCCAGGTCAATGCCAAAGAGGTGTTCCACCGCCGCGGCTGCCGACGCCTCACCTGCCGCCCGCTGGTGCTCTTCGCCCAGCGGGGCAAAGGCCTGTTGCTCCAAGAAGTTACGTAGGTTTCCCCTGCTTGCGGTCCAGTTGGCAAGGAACTCGCGGGGAGAATCGGGCATACCGGGAGGCAGGGGGAGGGGCACGAGTTCAGCTTTCATAGGGCGGGCAGACTAACGTGTCCATAGTAAACCGCGAACCGTTCTACGTCCTATCGAGGAGTTTCTATGTCCCACGTCGTCGAACTGATGGTGCGTACTACGTGTGGCTCCTGCGCGCGAGTGCTCGAGCAGATTACTCCGGTGGTTCAGCAGGCTGGTGCGGAGCTTAACGTGCGCACGGTGGATGAGGATGCGGAGCTGGCCATGGAATATGGTGATCGCGTCCCCGTTGTAGTGATTGATGGGGAGGAATTCTCCTGTTGGGAAGTGGACAACGAGGAGCTAGCGCAGGCGCTGGCGCAGTAGTTTTCTTCGGCGTTCCCGCGAGTTTCGGAAACAAGCAGAAGGCTAGTAGTCTTTTGGATGATCTATGTCATCCAAAGGGATGATAAACAACTGGAGGGTAGTGCATGAGTGTGCTCGTCGTGGGCATGTCGCATCAGTCGGCGCCGGTGGCGCTGCTGGAAAAGCTGAGCATGGACGAGACCGTGCAGAACCATACGTGCCGGGCCATGGTGTCGGCAGGCTCGCTGAGCGAGGCGATGATTATCTCCACGTGCAACCGCCTGGAGGTCTACACCGTTACCAATTCCTTCCACACCGGCGTGCAGGATGTCGTGCGCAACCTCGCTGAAGTTTCCGGCGTGGGGGAGGAGGAACTGCGCTCCTACCTTTATGTTCGCTATGCCGACGCCGCCGCTGAGCACCTCATGATGGTGGCCTCGGGCTTGGACTCGATGGTGGTAGGTGAGCAGCAAATCATCGGTCAAGTCCGTACCGCCTATCAGTTCGCTGTCGAGCAGGGAACCGTCGGGCCGCGTATCCACGCGCTGGCCCAGTCCGCGCTGCGCACCGGCAAGCGGGTGCATTCCGAAACCGAGATCGATGAGGCGGGATCCTCCATGGTCTCTTTCGCTTTCGATCAGGCCCTGAGCCGCATGGGCACGGACGATCTCGACGGCAAGCGCGTGCTGATCTTGGGGGCGGGTGCAATGGCCTCGCTAGCGGCAACCCACGCGGGGCGCTTGGGAGCACACCTGGTTATTGCGAACCGCACCCTGGCTCGCGCCCAGCGCGTGGCGGAACATGCCCATGAAGCGGGCGTCTATGCGGACGTCGTTGAGTTCGCGCACCGCGCCCAGGCTTTGCACGATGTGGACATGGCGATTTCTGCCACGGGCGCCCAGGATTTCACCATTTCAGCGGCCGACGTCGAGCGTTACCACGTGGCCGACCGCGAGCTCATGCTCGTGGATCTCTCCTTGCCGCGCGATATCGATGATGCGGTAGCAGATGTCGAGGGGGTCGACCTCGTTAACATCGAGAGGCTGAGTAATTCTTTGCAGGCGGCCGATACTGACCTTGCCGCCGGCACCAGCCCCCACGCGCAGGCGCGGCGCATCGTCAATGAAGAGCTGGAAGCCTATGCTTCCGAGCAGCGCGTCCGCGACGTCGTCCCGGCGGTATCGGCGCTGCGCAAGCGGGCAGCGAACCTGGTTCAGTGCGAGGTAGCGCGGCTGGAGCAGAAGCACCCAGAGCTGGATGAGCGCCAGATGGGAGACATCAACCGTGCTCTCAAGCGCGTTGCAGATAAGCTGCTCCATGAGCCCACGGTTCGTGCGAAGAAGCTCGCAGCCAACTCCGGAACGGTGAGCCACGAGACCGCGCTGCAGGAACTCTTTGGGCTCCAGCTAGAGGGCAGCGGTGTGGCCATTGACGTGGCGGAGCTGCCGGATGCCGCGCAGATGGAAGCCTCGGAAAGCACTAAGGAAGAAAAGGACGCATAGATGTTGACGATCGGCACCCGAGGATCCCTCCTGGCCACCACGCAGTCGGGGCACGTGCAGGAGTGGCTGCAGCAGGCAGGCTATGAGGCAGAGCTGCACATCGTCACCACGCAGGGGGATGTCAACATGGCGCCCGTGGAGCGCATCGGCGTGGGCGTATTTACGCAGGCCCTGCGTGAGGCCGTTGCCCGCGGCGAGTGCGAGATCGCGGTGCACTCCTTCAAGGATCTGCCCACGGCTGCCGACGAACGCTTCGACCTTGTGGTTCCGCAGCGCCAGGACATCCGCGAAGCGCTTATCGCCCGCGATGGCCTGACCCTCAAGGAGCTGCCGGAGGGCGCACGCGTAGGTACCTCCGCGCCGCGCCGCATCAGCCAGTTGCGGGCGCTGCGCCCGGACCTTGACATTCGCCCACTTCGAGGCAATATCGATACCCGCATGGGCAAGGTCACCGGTGGCGAGCTCGACGCCGTCCTCCTGGCCTACGCCGGCCTCGTGCGCGCGGGCTATGCCGATCGCGCCACCGAGGTCTTCGACCCGGAGGTTTTCATGCCCGCCCCGGCACAGGGCGCGCTGGCCATCGAGGCAGTGAAGGGAACGGAGGCTGCACAGGCCATTGCCCTGCTTGCCGACGCCCCCGCCACCGCCGCCACCCGCGCCGAGCGCACCGTGCTCTCCCGGCTAGAAGCCGGCTGCACCGCGCCGGTTGCCGCGGTCTCTCACTGGGAAGGCGAGCAACTGGTCGTGCGCGGCGGAGTCTTCGCCCTCGATGGTTCTCGTCAGCTCATCGCTCAGGCCCAGGGCGAGGCCAGCGAGGCAGAAGAATTGGGGCGCGCGGTCTCCGAGGAGCTCTTCGCACAGGGAGCTGCAGACCTCCTGGCAGCGGAGTAATCGCACGTAATTTTTGCTTTGGGGCCTTTTCCTTTAGTGTGTATCTAGCACACAATCATTGAGAGCAATGATTTAGGCCCCCTTAACTCGCGAGTGAGGGGCTTTCTTGTCTCCATTTCCCGCGCCTGCCACGCGTGGCGCCGGGGCACTCGGAATCCACAAACTAGAAAAGAACCTTATGAGCAAAGCCGTGCCGGATACCCAGCCTGAGCTGGGTAAGTCTGATCTGGGCAAAGTCGTCTTCGTCGGAGCCGGCCCAGGCAACCCCGACCTGCTGACCGTTCGCGCCCGCGAGGTTCTGGAGACGACAGCCAACGTTGTTACCGACGCCGCCGTTTCCCAAGGCGTGCGCGACATGGTGGCGCAGCAGGTGCCGGTTCCGCAAGAGCTTCTCGATGCCGCCGAGGAGGAGTACGAGCGTATCTGCGCCGCCGCGAAGGAGGCGGGTGCGCGCCGCAAGCCGCCGCGCCCGGCTCCGCCGACGGCAGCGGTGTTTGAGGAGGCCGCGGGGGACGTCGTCAAGCAACTGCGTGAGGCGCTCGAGCGCGCAGAGGGTCACGACGTGATCCGCCTGGTCACCGGAAACCCGCTCAACCGCGAGTCCATCAAGGCGGAGATTACCGCCGTGGCCAATGCGGGCATGGAATTCCAGGTGGTCCCGGGCATGTCCCTGCCTTCGACGGTTCCGTCTTTTGCGGGTATTGCTCTCGGTGCGACCTATACCGAGGCCGACATCACCGAAGGCGCTGATTGGGACGCGCTGGCCTCGGCGACGCAGCCGCTGGTTTTGCAGGCCACCGCGGAGGATCTGCCGGTGATTTCCGCCGAGTTGGTGGAGCGCGGGATGCCCGCGGAGACGGAAGCCTACGTCACCGTCCACGGCACCACCCGCCTGCAGCGCACCCACGAGACCACTCTGGGAACGCTGGGCAAGCTCGACGCTGAGCTGCCGGGCGAGCTCGTGGTCACCCTGGGCCGCAGCTTTGATGATCGCTCGAAGTACTCCTGGTGGGAGAACCGTTCGCTCTATGGCTGGCGCGTGCTCGTGCCACGCACGAAGGAGCAGGCCGCGGCGATGAGCGCTCGCCTGGCTGGTCACGGTGCCATTCCGCAGTCGGTGCCCACCATCTCCGTGGAACCGCCGCGCAACCCGGCGCAGATGGATCGCGCCATCAAGGGCATCGTCGAAGGCCGCTACAAGTGGGTCGTGTTCACCTCCGTCAATGCGGTGAGCGCGGTGTGGAAGAAGATTGCGGAACTCGGCCTCGATGCCCGCGACTTCGCCGGCGTGCACCTGGCGGCGGTGGGGCAGAAGACTGCCGATGCGATTCGCACCAAGGGCATGGTCCCGGAGCTTCTGCCGCCGGCGAGGAAGCAGAATGCCGAGGGCCTCGTGGAGGTCTTCCCCAACTACGTTGAGGACATCGACGCCGTGGGCCGCGTGTTGCTGCCGCGCGCGGATATCGCCGGCGAGACTCTGGTGAACGGCCTGTTGGACTTGGGCTGGGAAGTCGATGACGTGGTGGCCTACCGCACCGTGCGCGCGGCCCCGCCGGCGGCGGAGATCCGCGACATGATCAAGTCCGGTGGCTTCGATGCGGTGGCCTTTACCTCGCCGTCGACGGTGCGCAACCTCGTCGGCATCGCCGGCAAGCCCCATGCCCGGACCATCATCGCGTGCATCGGCCCCTCCACCAAAGCGGCGGCCGAGGAGGTGGGGCTGCGCGTGGACGTGGTCCCGGAGGTCGCGGATGTGCCGACGCTTGTCGACGCCCTCGCTGACCACGTCGCCGCCCTCCGCGCCGCCGGCAACCTGCCCGCTCCGCGCAAGAAGCGCCGCTCGCGCAAGAAGTCGGCGTCGACCACAGCTGGGAAGGCAGATTAGGGGCGACTAGAGTCGAGAAAGTACTTTTGATTTTCTCGTAGCTCAAAGGAGAGTTTTTACTCATGAGCATTGCTCGCCGCCCCCGCCGCCTGCGTCAGAACCCGGCTTTTAGGGACTTGGTTGCGGAAACGTCGCTGCGCCCCTCTGACCTCATCCTCCCGATGTTCGTCGTCGATGGTCTGGATGAAGCCCGCGAGATCCCCTCCATGCCGGGCGTGGCGCAGCACAGCTTGGATTCCCTCAAGCGCGCCGCCCACGAGGCACTTGACGCCGGCGTGACCTGCGTTGACCTTTTCGGTGTGCCGCGTGAGGAAGACAAGGATGCAACCGGCTCCGTGGCTTGGGACCCGCAGGGCATTCTCAACGTCGCGATTGCCGAGCTGCGCAAAGAGTTCGGCGATGACCTCATCGTGATGGCGGATACCTGCCTCGATGAGTTCACCTCGCACGGTCACTGCGGTGTGATCGATGACAAGGGCCGCGTGCTCAACGATGAAACCGTGGAGCTCTACCAGGACATGGCCCGCTCTCAGGCCCGCGCTGGTGCGCACATGGTCAGCCCCTCCGGCATGATGGACGGCCAGATTGCCGCCATCCGCGAGGCCCTCGACGAGGCCGGCCACGAGGACGTGGCCATCATGGCCTATTCCGCCAAGTACGCCTCCGCCTTCTTCGGTCCCTTCCGCGATGCGGTGGGCTCCTCCCTGGAGGGCGACCGCCGCACCTACCAGCAGGATCCGCGCAACTTCCGCGAGTCCATGCTGGAGGTGGACCTGGACATCGAGGAAGGCGCGGACATCGTCATGGTTAAGCCTGGCCTGCCGTACCTCGATGTGCTGGCCGGTGCCGTGGAGCGCTCCTCCGTGCCGGTAGCCGTGTACCAGGTGTCCGGCGAGTATGCGATGATTCAGGCAGCCGCCCAGAACGGGTGGATCGATGGTGAGGCCGTTATGCTGGAGTCCTTGACCGCGTTCAAGCGCGCGGGCGCGGACCAGATCCTGACGTACTTCGCCACGGACGCCGCCCGCTTGCTCAAGTAAAAGGAGAATCGTGACGTTCAGCCCGAACACGGCTTCGTCGGCACAGAAGCCGGCGAAGCAGGACAAGGAGCCGGATAAGGAGAAGGCCACTCGCACCGAAGCCGTTTCCCTCATGCTCAAGGTGTGGGCCGTTGCCTTGCTGTTTGAGGTGGTGCACCTAGTCCTGAGCATCGTGCTGACCCTGATGAATAGGGACGAGCTCTTTGCCCAGGCGCGCACCACCGCGGAGTCCGCAGCGGAAAAGTCCGGGCAAGACGTCAGCGATGCCCTCGTGCAGCTCGTGGGCTATGGCTCGGTGGCGTTCAGTTCGCTGATATCGCTCGCCATCGTCGTCCTGCTGGGCATCATGCTGGGCTTGATCCACAAGAACTCCACGGCGGCCGGCACCGGCCGGCGCCTGTGGTTCGCCTTCTCCCTCTACTTCGCCTTCCGCGTGCTCATCGTCTTCATGAGCAGCCCCGCTGGGGCGAGCGTTCCGGACTGGCTGTTCGTCCTCGATGGCGGCGTGCAGATCCTCGTTGGCGTGGCCGCCGTCATGGGCTTGATCTTCTCCTCCAAGGAAGAAGTTCTTGAGTACACCGGCGAGATGGAACAGATGCGCCAGATGCGCAAGGAAATGGAAGAGCAGCGCCGCCAGGAAAACCTGGAGGAGCGCGAGAAGAAAAACAAGGACAAGGAGAAAGAAAGAGACAAGGACGGCAAGCGATGAATGACCGCCCCGGCCCCGCGGACTATAACCGCCGTCCGCGCCGCCCCAAGAAGCAGGGCGAGCAGGATCTTTCAACCTGGCCTTCCCAGCTGCGCATCTCCTATTGGGTCTTTGTGGTTGCCGCCGTTGTGATGTTGACCGCCGGAATGGTGGGACTCTTTGGCTCCTATGGCTCGGTGACCAACCCCGAACTCAGCCCAGAGCAGGTGGGCTATATCCGTTTCAATACGCGCTTTGCTGCCATTTCTCATGTGGTGAGCGCTGTCATCATTGCGGCGTGCTCCGCGCAGTTAGCAAACGGTTCGGTGTGGGCGCGCCGCATCATTACCGGGGTTTCCGCCTATGCCATGTTCGTCAGCATTGCGGCGCTGATTGCCGGCGTGGGCGGGCTGCTCTTGTTGCTCATTCCGATGGCGCTCATGGTGGGAATCTTCTTCCTCTTTCATCCAGACTCGACGGCGTTCATTAAGGCCCGTCGGGCGCAGAATTCCTGATTGGCGCCCACTCCAACTTTTGATTCATAATGGACGGTATGTCTCGTCTGTCTGCCGCGCCGCTTATTGAGGCCGCTTCCGGCCGCACCCCGTCCCGTCCACCCGTCTGGTTCATGCGCCAGGCGGGGCGTTCTTTGCCGGAGTACCGCAAGGTCCGTGAGGGAATCAGCATGCTGGATTCCTGCTTCATGCCGGAGCTGCTGGCGGAGATTACCCTGCAGCCAGTGCGCCGCCACGACGTCGACGCGGCCATCTTGTTCAGCGATATCGTCGTCCCGCTCAAGGCTGCGGGCGTCGGCGTGGAGATCGTCCCCGGGCGCGGCCCAGTCATGGATGCGCCCGTGCGCAGCAAGGAGGATGTGGCGAACCTGCCTATCCTCGACGTCGACGTGCCCGAGGTGCGCCAGGGCATCGAGATCATTCTGAACGAGCTCACCGACAAGCAGGCGCTCATCGGTTTTGTCGGCGCGCCTTTTACCTTGGCCAGCTACCTAATTGAGGGCGGTCCCTCGAAGAATCATGAGCGCACCAAGGCCCTGATGCATTCCGAGCCGGACACTTGGCACCAGCTCATGGAGCGCCTCACACCGACGATCATCTCTTTCCTCCAGCTCCAGCTGGAGGCGGGAATCGACGCGATGCAGCTCTTCGATTCCTGGGCGGGCTACCTCAATGAGCGCGACTACCGCGAGTTTGTTCTGCCCTATTCAACGCAGATCCTTAAGGCCGCGGAGGGCCGCGTGCCGCGCATTCACTTCGGCGTGGGAACCGGCGAGTTGCTCGGCGCGATGTCGGAGGCCGGTTCGGAGGTCATGGGCGTGGATTACCGCGTGAGCATGGAGGCCGCCGCGGCACGCGTCGATGCAGACATTCTGCAGGGCAACCTTGATCCAGCCTTGCTCTTTGCCGGCGAGGAGGCGGTGCGCCAGGGCGTGCGCACCATCAAAGCAGAGGTCGCCCGCGCAAGGGAGCGCGGCGACGTGAAGGGACACATCTGGAACCTCGGCCACGGGGTTCTGCCGACTACCGACGCCGACGCCATCACCCGCGCCGTCGCCATCATCCACGAGGAGGGCTAAATGAAAATCGCGATCATTGGTGCTGGACTGGCGGGACTCACCGCCGCGTGGGAACTCAAGCACAACACTGAGGGCTCCCATGAGGTTTATGTTTTCGAGGCGGCCGATCGCATCGGCGGCAAGCTGCACACCGTGGCTTTCAACGGCGGCCCCACGGACATGGGCGCGGAGGCCTTCATCCGCCGCCGCCAAGATGCCGTGGACTTCTTCACGGAGCTGGGCTTGGAGGATTCCTTCGTGGAACCCAACAGTCAGCTGCGCCCCCGCGTGTATACCGGCGGCGAGCTGCACTTCTTGCCACAGGGCGGTGTCATGGGCATTCCTTCCGCGCCGCAGGACTTCTTCTCCGCTGCCACCAATGAGCGCATCACCAACGAGCAGCCCTTCGAATGGGAAGTCGGCGGGGACGTCTCCGTGGGCAAGCTCGTGCGCCAGCAATACGGCGATGACGTGGTGGATCACGTGGTCTCCGCGCTGCTCGGCGGTGTGTACTCCTGTACGGCCGATGATCTGGGCCTGCGCGCCACGGTTCCGCACCTAGCGGCCACGCTGGACTCGCTGGCGAAAGAGGGACCGGTAACCCTGTCGGCGGCAATCAAACAGATCGAGTCCGGCCGCAGCCCGGCCGAAGGCTCCGTCTTCGGCACCTTCAAGGGCGGCTACGCCGAGCTTTATGAGGCCCTGGCTGAGAAGTCCGGCGCGCAGATCCACCTGGACACCTTCGTCTCGGGTGTTACACGCAAGGGTGATGCCTTTGAGGTCAAGGGCGCGCCGGGGGATATCGGTCCCTTCGACCGCGTGCTCTTTGCCACCCCGGCTCCGACGACCGCGCGCCTGCTCAAGTCCGTGGCCCCGGAGGCCGCCCAGGAGTTGTCTTCTGTCCAGCTGGCCTCCTCTGCGGTCGTCGGATTCAACTTTGCCTCCGCCACAGACCCGGAGGGCAACTCCCTTCCGGAGGCCACCGGCATTCTCGTCGCCTCTGACGAGCCCGGCGTGCACGCCAAGGCCTTCACGCTCTCCTCCAATAAGTGGCCGCACCTGAACGAGCGCGAGGGCTTCCTCGTGCGCGCCTCCTTCGGCCGCTTCGGCGATGACGCCCTCGTGCGTGCGGAAGAGGATGACCTGGTGGACTACGCCCTCGATGACCTGCAGAAGATCACCGGCTTCGACGGCCGCGCCGCCGGCGTGGAGGAGATCTACACGCAGCGCTGGTTCGGCGGCATCCCCCGCTATGACGAAAAGCACCTGGCTACCGTTGCCGCCGTGCGTGCCGCGCTTGCCGACGTCCCCGGTATCGCCACCGCCGGCGCCTGGGCCGATGGAGTCGGCGTGCCGGCCGTCATCGCCGGCGCCCGCGCTGCCGCGCAGGTACTCGTCAGCTAGCTCGCTGTCCCTCCTTGTGGCGCCTCACAAAGGGCGCCTCACAAGGGGCGTCCCGCAAAAGGCGTCTGATAAAAGGTATCTTTGGGTGTAAAAACGCCATCTGCCATGCGCAAAAGGCGTTTTGGGCCGTGAAAACGCCTTATGACTGATGCCTTTTGTCAGATGCCTTCAGCTGGTCGATGGAGTTACGTAGTCGCTCTGCATTGCGAGGGGAACGCAGAAGGTATTCCGTTTCACGGAGCGAGTTGTAGTCATCCATGGAAACGGTCGTTGTGAGGTTGAGCTGCTCGCACACGTGCTCGTCGTGGCTGACCAGGATGAATGCCCCGCGGTAGCTCGTGAGCACCTCAATCAGCCAATCGGTGGTGGGGATATCGAGGTTGTTTGTCGGTTCGTCGAGAAGCAGAAAGCGCGGGGCTGGGTCGCTGAGCAAGACGCGGGCGATTTCGACGCGGAAGCGCTCGCCACCAGAAAGCTGGCCCACTGGCTGGTGGATCTTGTCGTTGATAAAGAGCATTTGGACCAGCTGGTCGCGCAGGAACTGCGGGTTTGCGCTGGGGTTGGCCTCCCGCACGATGTCGAGCACCGATTTCTCTGCGGGCAAGACGATGCGCTGGCGGATGTACCCGCAGGGCAGCGCGTACTCGACGTCGCCGCGGGCAATGCGGTTGAGGACGGTGGTCTTGCCGCTGCCGTTGGGCCCGGCAAGGCGAACACGCTCGGGGCCAGTAATGCTGAGCAGATCGCTGACCAGCACGCGGGTGCCCGCGGGAAGCTCAGTGCCGGGGAGGTCGATGTGGACATGGGTGTCGTCGCGAAGCGCGCGCTGTGCCTTGTCGTGCGCCGACTGGGCGGCAGCGACTGCATCGTTGGCCTGTTGAGAACGCCCAGCGGCCGAGCGCTCGGAACGGTTCTTGTCCAAGCCCATGGCCATGCCGGGTTTGCGCTTCGAGGCGGCGAAGTTCTTGCCGCGGCGGGCATCGCGTGCAATGCGGGTCTGCATGGCGGCGCGCTCGCGGATCTGTTTGCGGTGCTCAGCCTTGGTCTCCCTGACCTTGGCCTGCGCGGAATCCTGCTCGGCATCAATCGCTGCGCGGTAGGAGGAGTAGTTTCCCTCGAACTCGCGAAGTGTTCCGTGGTAGAGCTCCGCAATGCTATCCGCGTGCGCGAGGAGCTCGCGGTCGTGTGAGACGACGAGAACCGGCATCGGCGCGGTGCGAATGAGCTCGAGCAGGCGCTGGCGTGATGAGGAGTCCAGGTTGTTGGTGGGCTCGTCGAGGATGAGGAAATCCGGCTTGCGGAAGAATGCGGCGGTCAGTGCCACGGTCACCGCTTCACCACCCGACAGTGTTCCGATAGTGCGCTCTAAGGGGAAGGGGATACCCGCAGCGTCGAGAGCTGCTTCAATACGTTCTGCTAAGTCCCACTGCTCACCAACAGTGGCGGCGAGCTCTTCCGAGTATTCGCCAGCCTCAATGCGGGCAATGGCGTTGAGGACTTCGGTCGCGCCAAAGACATCGGCGATGGTGCTAGACGTATGGAGGCCTAAATCCTGGTCGACATAGAGGACTGAGCCCGCGGATACCGTTCCCGAAGTCGGGGCAATGAGGCCTGCAAGTACCTTGGCTAGCGTTGATTTTCCGGAACCATTCGCACCGACCAAGCCCGTGAAGTGCGAGGAAAACGTGCCGGTGAGCTCCGTGAAACAGGGGGTGCCGTCGGGCCAGGTGACGGTGAGATGAGAAAAAGAAATAGGCATGAAGAAATCCACCTTCGAGTAAGTCGCGTAAAAAGTGTGACGTCGAATTAGGAAAAAATCTTCATGCCCGAAAGACTAGCCCGGCTAATACCCCAGCGCAAGGGCCGCCACACCAAGACCGAGGGCGCCGCGGGCAATGTAGTGCAGCACCTCGGGGGAGAAGGAGACACCGAAGCCGCCGCTGTCCAGCATGGACATGCTGTCTACCTGTGCCGGGCGGGAACGCTTAAACGACGCCCAGCTAAGACCGGCGATGATGAGCACCACTGCGATGGCGGAGAGCTTCCACACCAAGAGGAGGACACCAGCACCAAGGAGCGCCGTGCCCACTGAAGCGATAAGGGGAAGGCCCCAGTCGGGCCATGCATCGTCGCTGACGCGGCCGAAGGAGGCAGCGCGCCCAACCGCCGCGCCGACGATGCTCCACGCGGACATGAATCCGACGATAGCCAGCGCCCCGAGCTGTGGGGCGAACCCCAACGTCAAGCCGAGGGCTGCGAGCGCACCGACGCCGATGTACCACCGTCGTCCCAGACGACGGAAGAAGAGACCCGTCAACGTGGAGGGCGCATGGGTGCGACGAGGAATCCAGGCGGACTGGCTCGCAATGGCATCAGAGGTGACCTCCGAATCAAGCAGACCAAGGCCGGATCCACCGACCAGGCGCGTATGCCCAGCGCTGAGAAGCGAAGCCAGCGTGAACGAGCGCCACCCCACGACGAAACGCAGGGCCGGGACTGTCAGCGCGAACCACGGGGATAGCCCGGTGGACACGCAGATGCCGAGACCTAAGACCCCGAACCCGATCAGCTGCGTCCATGTGATCCAGTCGGTACCGCGGAGTTTGCCGCGTGGGCGATCAACGTACACCCAACGTTCCCGGGAGAGCGCCCGTAGGGGATAAAGAGTCTCGGCGAACACGATGAGAGCGAGCAGTCCCACGATGCCGGCAATAGGAGCGACACCAGTCAGCGTGATGCGCGCCGGGATGATAGGCACGACGGCGCTGACTTCTTGCCATCCTGTGTAGCCGAAGCCGATGACGATACCGGCGAGGATGAGATACCAAATGCCATCACCTAGCCGGGATAGCGTGCGCATCACAGCTGCACCACCTCGTCGCAGGCCTGGGTGATCGTGTCGGAATGCGTGGCCACGACGATGCAGCGATTCTCCTCGTCGGCTAGGTAGCGCAATTCGCTTGCGAGGAACTCAGTCCAGGTGGCGTCGAGGTGGCGCTCGGGCTCGTCGATAAGCACTGCGCGCGCCGGCTGGTACAGCTGTGCGGCCAGGAACACGCGCTGGCGCTGGCCTGAGGACAGGCGCGAGGCGGGGTGAGGGAGGAGAGGCTCAAGCGCCCAGAGTTCGCAGAGCTTGGCGACGTCCACCCCTGTCGCCTTTCCTATCAAGTCCAGGTGCTCGCCCACGGTGAGGTCGGGGAGGAAAACCGGCTCAGCCACCGTAAGTACAGCACCCGGTTGCTCCTTCGTGCCGACGGGATGGCCGTCGCACTCCACTGAGCCTTCGAGAGGCGCAAGCTCACCGCCGAGCGTGGCTAGCAACGTGGATTTACCTGAACCGTTGGGCCCAGCGAGGCCATAGATGCGGCCTGGGGCGAAGTCCTTCTCAAGATGTCCAAGGGGCGTGGAATGCCCATAATCGGCGTCGATGGAAAGCATTGCTGGGCGGCGTGCTCCTTACATTGGGCGGCTAGACAATAGTTAAAACTTATTTATGAAGTTTAGCAAAATGCACGCCCCGAACGTTCTTTTCGAGGTGGGAAACACCCTTGGGATTGGTGTCATGAGCTGCTAAAATGAGAGAAAATGTAGTTGAAAACTCGGGAGGATAGCAATGTCGGAGCCTGTTCAAATTGAAAGCAGTAGTAGCGACCGTGATCCGTTAGCGTTGAGCGATGCTGCGTTGCGTCTAGCAGGCCACGATGTGACTGATGAGTACGTGCGCCAGCTGGGCCGCGAGGTGGCTGCAGGGACATTATCTGCCGACGAAGCTATCGCTCGTGTTCGGCGAGCTTCGCTGAAATAGAGCGCGGGGGAGAAACATGAGCGGGGGCTGGGAGAGCTATTTCATTCCAGGGACCAAGGTTCTGAAGAATCGCTTGGGGTTAGATGACGCAGAAGAACTACGGATCTTGGAAGAAAAGCTTGTATTTCTTCGGATAACCGAGTTGGAGTCGGCACCTGTGGAAGGTGCTTTTGACTACGCGCACTTCAAGGCTATACATCGACATCTTTTTCAGGATGTGTATGACTGGGCGGGTGAAGAGCGGACTGCCCCTACAGACCAGTTCATGATTAAGGCTGGGCATGCCTACTATCCGGCGGGGCCGGAAATGACGAAGGCAGCAGAGAAGCTGTTTGCGGGGCTGGCGAAGGATGATTTTCTGCGTGGCCTAGAGATTGATGAGTTTGTGACCAAGCTGGCGGAGCTGTGGGGCGAGCTCAATGTGGTGCATAGTTTTAGGGAAGGCAATACCCGTACGCAGACGGTGTTCTTTGATGCGCTGGTTACGGCGGCAGGATACCAACTTAATGTGGAGCGGCTAGCGAGTGATAGCCGCGTACGCGCGGAGTTTATTGCCGCGCGCTTTCACAGCCAGGACACGGGGGATAACGCGCAGCTGGAGGAGGTGCTGCGCGGGCTCGTCGGAAAGCGCAGTGCCTAGCTCTCGAGGCTAGCCCTTGTTGCGGAAGACGAAGATGGAGGAGAAGTCCTGGTCGCCGTGGCCCATGGCCTGCTGTTCCTCAAAGCGCTCGATGGCGGCGGCCACTGCAGGCAGCGGCTTGTTGGCGGTCATCTCCATGAGCTTGGCGTCCTTGCACAGGGCATCCACGGTGAAGTCACCCGGAGTGGTGTTGCGCTCGCCGGTGATGAACGGGCCCTTCATGTTCTTCATGAAGGCCAGGCCGGTGATGTCGAGCATCTCGAGGATGACCTCGGAATCGAGGCCCTCGGACTCGCCGAGGTGGAGTGCTTCCAGCACGCCCTCCGCGGTAACGGCAAGTGCTAGGTTGGCCAGGAGCTTGCCAATCGCCGCGGTGGCGGCGGACTCCACGCCGATGAGCTTGTTCTCATCGGCCCACGGCTCGGCGATGGTCATGGCGAGCTCGCGGCGGTCGTCGTCAGGCGTGCCCACGTAAACGCCGAGCTTGCCTTCGCGTGCTGGGCCTAGCGAGCCGACGACGGGCGCGTGGACATAAGAGTCGACCGCGGCAGCGAATTCGCGGGCGGCATCGGGGGAGACGGTCGTGGTATCGATCCAGGTCACGCCCTCCGGGATGAGGTTGGCGTCAATGACTCGCTCACGGATGTCATCGGGGCCAAAGAGCGAGGTAATGATGACCTCTGCGCCCTCTACGGCGGCGGTGGGCGAATCGGCGAGGGTAGCGCCGGACTCGACCAGCGGCTGCGCGCGCTCGGCGGTGCGGTTCCAAACGGTGAGCTCATGGTTCTTGAGGAGGTGTCGGGCGAGCTCAGTGCCCATGCGGCCAGTACCTAGGAATGCAATCTTCATGCCGCCCAGTGTGCCATTATTGTGGGCAGGCTCGCCGCGATTTATGCGAGCCCCGGACGAGGGAGCCGTACCCGGTGACGCGACAAGACGGCCAGAAAGGGCTGGCCATGTCGTGGTTTGTGTTGATTTTCTCCGGCGCCTTTGAGGCTGTGTGGGCAGCGGCGCTGGATAAGTCGGAGGGCTTTAGCCGCCTGTGGCCCTCGGTGATCTTTTTCGTGGCCTGCGCCATTTCGATGGGCGGGTTGGGCTGGGCCATGAAGTCTATCCCCGTGGGCACGGCCTACGCGGTGTGGGCCGGTGTGGGCGCGGTGGTCACCGTCATTTACTCCTTCGTCGCCGGGCACGAGGCGGCAACCGTGTGGAAGGTGCTGTTCCTGGCCATGATCATTGGTGGGATCGTGGGCCTGAAGGTGGTGCATTAGGAGGCGTCGTCGTTTGAAACGACGAAGGAGAATCGATAGTTCGGTGAGTGGATGCCTATGTACTTGCGTAGTAGGCTTCTGGATATCAAGCCGCAAGGCAAATAGGCTCTGGCCCCAGCATCGCTGGGGCTATCTTTTTGTTCCGGTTCGGCTGAACGCTTTGCTATTCGTAGCGCAGCGCCTCAATCGGGTCCAGCTTCGCGGCCTTTCCGGCAGGGTAGTAGCCGAAGAAGAGGCCAATAGCCAGCGAGAAGAGCAGCGAGAGGATGACCGCCCACAGCGGCGGCGCTACGAGTGAGCCGATGGCGGCCGCACCCGCCATGCCGGCTGCGGTGCCGATGGCGATGCCGATGAGACCGCCGATGAGGCAGACCACGATGGCCTCCGTGATGAACTGGATGCGGATATCACGGCGGCGTGCGCCAAGCGCCTTGCGGATGCCAATCTCACGGGTGCGCTCCGTGACGGTGATGAGCATAATGTTCATCACGCCGATGCCTCCGACGAGCAGCGAGATGCCGCCGATGGCCGCGAGCACCAGGCTCATCGTGGTGAAGATCTGGTTCAGGGACGCGAGGTCATCGCTGAAGTCAGACACCTTGACCATGTAGTCGGGGTTGTCTTTGTAGTAGCTATCGAAGACGCGCTGCAGGTTGCTAGCCACCGCGGCCTTGTCCAAGTCCGGGTTGCCGCGAACGGTGACCTCGCTGAACGCGGTGCCGGCACCGGGGGAATCGGAGAACTCGGCCTCCAGCGGGTAAGGAACGAAGGCAGTTTGGCTGGGCCCACCGCCCACCAGAGGTCCGGTTTGCGGTTCCTCAAAAACGCCGATGACGGCGAGCTCGATCGGGGAGGCCTCCTGGCTTTCAAAGCTCACGTATTGGCCAATGGCGTCTTCAGGGGCGCCGAAAAGCTTGGTAGCGGTTTCCTTATCCAGCATGGTCACTGCCCGGCTGGAATCGATATCGTCTTCGCTGAGGAAGCGCCCGGCCACGATGGAATAGGACGAGCCTGAGACATAGTCCGGGTTGGTGGGGCGGATTAGGAGGTTGGCGGTCTCCTCCCCGGATTCGCCCTCGACCACGAGGGCGCCGGAATAAGAGCTATATTCGCCGATATTGATGCCGGCGATCTGATCTCCCAAGATCTCCTTAGCACGGTCCAGCATGTCAGGGGTGAGCATGGAGGACTCGTCTTCGACAAGGCCGCCGCCCATGAAGGGATCATCGGCGGCTTCCTCTTCGCCTTCCTCGGGGCGCTCCTTGACCTGGACGGTGAAGTTGTTCGCGCCGACCTTGTCCAAGTCCTTCTGCACGGAGGACTGCAAGGAGTGGCCGAGCGTGACGATGGCGATGACCGCGGCGATGCCGATGATGACGCCCAAGAGAGTCAACGCCGAGCGCATCTTGTTGGTGCGCAGGCTCGTCAGCGCCATCTTGGTGGATTCAGCGAAATTCATGACAGCACCCCGTCCTTCATCGTGACGGTGCGGCTGCATTCATCAGCCAATTCCGGGTTGTGGGTAATGAACAAGATGGTTTTTCCATGCGTGCGGTGCAGTTCGTGGAAGAGGTCCATGACCATGCGGCCGGTCTGCGAATCCAGCGCACCGGTGGGCTCGTCAGCTAGGAGAATATCCGGCTGGTTGGCCAAGGCGCGGGCCACCGCCACGCGCTGCTTCTGACCACCGGAGAGCTCATTAGGCAGATGGTTCATGCGGTCTCCCATGCCGACCATCTCCAAAAGGTTCTCCGCTCGCTGAGTTCGCTCGTGAGCCGAAACGCCTGCATAAACCATGGGCATCTCCACGTTCTTCAGCGCGGACATGCGGCCGATCAGGTTGAAGTTCTGGAAGATGAACCCGATTTTTTGGCCGCGGAAGGAGGCCAGTTTGTCGTCGCCAAGCGCCAGCGCATCCACGCCAGCGAGCTGGTACTCGCCGGCGGTGGGGCGGTCGAGCAAGCCGATGATATTCATGAGCGTGGACTTGCCGGAGCCGGACTGGCCAACCACGGCAACGAACTCGCCCTCCTCCACGCTGAAGTCGAGGCCCGGGATGACGGTCAGCTCGCTGTCGAGGCCCTCGTTGAAACGTTTGACGATTCCCCGCATCTCAATGAGGCGGCTCATGCGTTCTCTTCCGCAGCATCGGATCCATCGACGGAGGCGGACATGCCGACCATGTCCTTGTGCGTATCCGCCTGGCTGATGACGGTCTCGCCTTCCTTGAGGCCGGAGGCGATGGCGGCGGAGAAATCAGATTCGCTGGCGATCTTCACCTCGCGCGCCTGGATAGTGCCGTTGTCGACGACCAGGACGTTCTTCTTGCCGTCTTCTTCATAGATGGCGGAGAGCGGCACGGTGATGGCGTTCTTGTCCTTCTCCGTAATGATCTTCACCTTGGTGGTGGAACCAAGGCGCAGGCCCTCGCGGTTGCCATCGACGCGGATGTGCACGGGGAACTCAGGCTTGGTGGAACCAGATGGTTTGCCGGAGCCGCCACCTGCACCGGCTTCTACCTCAGGTTGTTCGGCCGTAGGGGAGATGAAGGTGACCTTGCCTTTGTACTCTTTGCCGGGGCTCGACGGCGAGGTGAACGTGACTTCATCGCCGACCTTGATGCGGGCGATGTCACCCTCCTTGACCGTGGACTTCACCAACAGCGAGGAATCATCCGCCACGGTGAGGATGGGGCCTTCGGCGGGCATGCCGGCTTCACCACTGACGGAGGTGACAACGCCAGCCAGAGGGGAGCGCAGGTCGGCCTGGGAGAGCGTGTACTCCAGAGGCCCATTCTCCTTGGCGTTGCTGGCGCTTGCCGACGCCGCCGTCTCCACCGCATGGTTCACCGCTTGGGACTGGGAGGCGATTTGGTGTTCGATGGCCAGGTTGCTGGCCTGCAGTGCACGCTCGGCATCGGAGACGGCCTGGTAGGAAGCGGCGGTGGCGCGCTGCTGTTCGCCGAGCTCGCGGTCGATGCCACGGAGGAGGCGGCCATAGGATTCCTCGGATTCCTTCAATTGGCGCTCGGAGTCTTGCACAGCTTCATCGGAGTCCAGGTAGCTTAAGAAAGCGCTGGCGGTGTTGATGCCGGAAGGGTCCTCGGTGGCGGTGCCGATGGAGGCCAGCGCGGACTGGAAGGACTTGGACTCGGCATCGCGCACCCCGGAGCGCGCCTGCTCGACGGCCGCGCGGGCTTCGGCAACCTCGGGGCGGTCGCCCTTGGTAGCGAGGGCATCGTCGAGCTTGCGCTGCGCCTCGGCGTACTCGGTCTGCGCCGAATTCACGGCGGACTGGGCGCTATTGACCTCCGGGTTGAGGCCCTGGTCGAGGGAATCCTGAAGCTGGCGCAGCTGAAGCTGGGCGTCCTCGATCTGGTGGACGGCCTCGAGCTTGCCTGCCTCTTGGGAGGTGCGCTGGGCTTCGAGCTCGCGCTCGGTTTCGGTGGTGTCCATGCGGCCGAGCAGCTGTTGGGCCTCGACGCGGTCACCCACCTTCGCGTCTAGGGACTGGATGGGTCCGGTCAGTGAGCTCGTCAGAGAAATCTCGCGCTCGGCGGAGACGGTGCCGGTGGCGGAGACGGAACTGATGAGGTCTTCCTTGGCGGTTGTCGTGACATCGCTAGCGGTGAGCTGAATGTCGGAGGAGCCGCTGGTTAGTGCGTACATTCCACCACCGCCTGCGAGGAGAACCGCAGCGATAGCGCCGGCGGTGATGCCGAGAGCTTTCTTGTTCATGAGTCCCTTACTGTCAGGTAAACGCCGTCATTGAAAATCGGGTTCAGCTTAACTCCCGGCTATGCTTCCTGTCATGTACAGCGGGGGAATATAGGAGGTAGATCAGGGTCTACCCTTAGATGGTGTGAGGCCATGAGGATTGGCGACGTTTCGATCAACTAAGGGTCCGAAAATGGGCGTTTTTCTGCCACTATTTGATCGAAACGTACTTGGTATCCGCCTTTTAGAAGGGCACATCGATGCGTATATCCTCCGCGCGCGGCAGCGGGGGAAGTGTCGGTATGCGGTCGAGGCCGGCTTGGACTTCTGGCGGGATGGGGATGGACGTGGGCACCCGCGGGGGCTCGGGCAGTTCCAGCTTGGGCTTGGGCCGCTGCGGTGGGGCCGGACGGGGTGCGGGCGCCGGGGCGGGGAGGGTGACGGTTTCTACTTCGATGCGTGGCGCGGGGGCCTCGACGGTCGTGGGTGCGGGCGCGGGCGCCTCGGTTTCAGATTCCGGTTCGGCCGGGGCGGGCGAGCTAGAGGTGGTGTCGCCAAAGCGGTTGACCGGCTGGGGCAGGGCATTCGGCTGCCAGGACGTTGGTTGGGCCGAGGTGGTAGGGCTGGGTTCGGTTCGCGGAGCGGTTTCTGCCTGAGTGGCAGCGCAGGCAGACAGTGGAAGGCAGGCAAGAATGACAAGAAAACGGCGCGATGCCATGGGAATCCCCCTTAAGTAGTGCCTCTCCACAGCGCACCCCAGCGCTTAAATAAGGAAAGGCAGAATCAACAGTGTGCTGCCAGCATAGCGCCACAGTAGCGGGCGCGCAGCGCGAGCGATTGCTGCCGCTTAGGAGGCAGTGGAGGGAGGACGGAAGGACACAAGGGGACTCAAACTTTTGTATAGGGCTAAAACCGATACAATGTGGGCTATGCCTAACTCCAGCCAGCGAAATCAGCAGAATACGTCCCAGTCCGCCGAGTGGTTCGAGCGCGCCACGAAGGTCACCCCGGGTGGCGTGAATTCCCCGGTCCGCGCCTTCGGATCCGTGGGTGGCCAAGCCCGCGTCATCGCCCGTGGCGAGGGCTCGCGCCTCTGGGACATCGACGGCAACGAGTACGTCGACCTGGTTAGTTCCTATGGCCCGATGATCCACGGCAACGCCCACCCGGCCATCGTGGAGGCAGTCCAGAAGGCGGCTGCCGATGGCCTCTCCTTCGGCGCGCCCACCGAGGGCGAGACGTTGCTGGCGGAGCACATCGTCAAGCGCACCGCGGTGGAGCAGGTGCGCCTGGTCAATTCCGGTACCGAGGCCACCATGTCCGCCGTGCGGCTGGCCCGCGGTTTCACCGGCCGCGCCAAGGTCCTGAAGTTTGAGGGCTGCTACCACGGCCACGTGGATGCGCTGTTGGCGTCGGCTGGCTCCGGCGTGGCCACCTTCGCGCTGCCGGATTCCCCGGGCGTCACGGGTGCCTCGGCCGCGGACACCATCGTCGTCCCGTACAACGATCTCGACGCCGTCCGCGAGGCCTTCGCCGCGCACCCGGGAGAGATCGCCTGCATCATCGCCGAAGCCGCGGCGGGCAACATGGGCACCGTGGCCCCGGAGGAGGGCTTCAACGCGGCACTCAAGGAGATCGCGCATGCCGACGGCGCCCTGCTCATCCTCGACGAGGTCATGACCGGTTTCCGCACCTCCTACAAGGGCTGGTTCGGCGTCGATGGGGTAGCGGGTGACCTGGTGACCTTCGGCAAGGTGGTCTCCGGTGGCCTGCCGGCAGCTGCCTTCGGCGGCCGCGCCGACGTCATGGCTTCCCTCGCCCCCGCCGGCCCTGTCTACCAGGCGGGCACGCTGTCCGGTAACCCGGTGGCGATGGCCTCCGGTCTGGCCTCTCTGGAGCTGGCCAACGAAGAGTTGTACCCGCGCCTGCAGGCCAACGCGGACTGCCTGACCAGCCTGATAACGGCGGCACTTGATGCCGCCGGAGTGGCACACCACATCCAGCGCGCGGAGACGATGTTCTCCATCCGCTTCGCCGAGGGCCAGGGCCGCAACTTCGCCGATATGCAGGCGGCCGATACCTGGCGCTTCGCACCCTTCTTCCACGCACTGCTGGAGGGCGGCGTGTACGTTCCGCCGTCAGCCTTCGAGACCTGGTTTGTGTCTGATGCGCTCACGGACAATGATTTTGAGGTAATCGAGGCAGCTCTCAAGCCTGCCGCCCAGGCCGCCGCCAGCGCGCAGCGCCCGCAGTAAACCAACCATTTGAGGGGATAGACACAGGTATATGTCCACCACCATCGTCCACTTCGTCCGCCACGGCGAGGTTTATAACCCGGATAAGATCCTCTACGGGCGCATCCCGGGCTATCACTTGTCCTCACGTGGGCACTCGATGGCCGCCCGCACAGCGAAAGCCTTCGAAGGCCATGACGTGACCTACCTGGCGGCCTCGCCGCTGCAGCGCGCGCAGGAAACCGCGCTGCCGATTGCGCAGGTGACGGGCTTGGAGGTGGATGTCGACAAGGGCGTCATCGAGTCCGGCAACCGCTTCGAGGGCCTGCGCACCAAGGGCTGGAACTCGCAGCTGTGGAACCCGCAGCGCTGGCCGCTCATGGTCAACCCGCTTGAGCCCTCGTGGGGCGAGCCTTTCGAGGAGATCGCCGCGCGCATGATGGACGCCGCCGAGCGCGCCCGCTCCAAGGCCGAGGGACACGAGGCCATCGTGGTTTCCCACCAGCTACCCATCGTCATGGTGCAGCGCACCGTGTTGGGCAAGCGCCTGGCTCACGCGCCGTGGGACCGCACGTGCGCGCTGGCTTCGGTGACTTCGCTGGTCTACCGTGACCGCGAGATCATCGATATCTTCTACTCCGAACCGGCGCAGGATATCTAATGGGACGCAGAACTATCCGTGCCGCCGTTGCTGGTGTCCTTGCTGTGTTTGCCTTGGCTGGCTGTGCGCAAAGCGAGGAAAACGCGCAGAACGCCGTGGCTTCCGGCGGCACCTTCGAGTTCATCTCGCCCGGCGGGCAGACCACCATCCGCTATGCGGAGGAGGACCGCAAGCCGCTCAAGGATTTCTCCGGCGAGGATCTGCGGGATGAGTCCACGACGATCAAGCTTTCGGATTTCAAAGACCAGATCGTCGTCCTCAACTCCTGGGGCCAGTGGTGCGCGCCGTGCCGCTCCGAATCGGATGACCTCCAGGCCATCCACGCGGAGCTGCAAAAGCGCAAGGTAGGCACCGTACTGGGTATTAACGTCAAGGACTTCAACCCGGAGATTTCCCGGGACTTTATGGCCGATAACGGCCTGGAGTACCCCTCCATCTACGACCCGCCCTTCAAGACGGCCGCGGCTCTCGGCGGCGTGCCCACCTCCGTGGTGCCCACCACCATTGTTCTGGATAAGCAGCACCGCCCCGCCGCGGTCTTCCTGACCGAGATCACGGAGAAGGATGTCCTCGAGGTCGTCGACGAACTGGAGAAAGAACAGTGATCCTTGCCGCTGACGGTATGGGGCAAAGCTTTGCCGATGCCGCCGTGTCCGGCCCGCTCCTGATCGGAGTGCTCGCCGCGGCCGTGGCCGGATTGGTTTCTTTTGCCTCACCGTGTGTGGTTCCACTGGTTCCTGGCTATATCTCTTACCTCGCCTCCGTGGTCGGCGGTGAGGTGAGCTATGACGAGGAGCTGGGGGTGGGCGTCGGCAAGCGCCGGCGTTGGGCCGTCGTCGGTGCCGCAGCACTATTCGTGCTGGGCTTTACCGTCGTGTTCGTCCTAGCCACCGTTTCAGTCTTCGGCGCCATTTCGGCGCTCAGACTCAACGCGGATACCCTCATGCGCGCCGGCGGCGTCATCACCATCCTCATGGGTGTGGTGTTCATGGGCGTGGTGCCGGTGCTGCAGAAGGACACGCGCATGGCGCCGAGGCGCTGGACCACGTGGCTGGGCGCGCCGCTGCTCGGCGCAGTTTTCGCCCTGGGCTGGACGCCGTGCCTGGGGCCCACGCTGGCCGCCATCTTGTCCGTCTCCGCCGGCACCGCGGGCATGACTGCGGTGCGCGGCACGCTGCTCATCGTCGGCTACTGCCTGGGGCTGGGCCTGCCCTTCCTGCTCGTGGCACTGGGCTCTGTTAAGGCCATGCGCACCATTTCGTGGATGCGCACGCACTCCCGCGCCATCCAGATTGCCGGGGGCATCGCCATGATCCTCGTCGGCCTGGCGCTGCTGACCGGGCTGTGGGGAGATTTCATCAACGCCATCCGCCAGTGGACCGTGTCCTATGGCGCGACGCTGCTGTAAAGGAGATTTTTCGTGAGATATATCCGCAAGGCCTGGCACTGGCTGACCAGCATGCGCACCGCGCTGGCGCTGCTCTTCCTGCTGGCCATCGCCGCCATTCCGGGTTCGCTTCTGCCGCAGCGCTCGCTCAATGAATCCAACGTCAATGACTTCATTGAGACCAACGGCAAGGTTGCGGAAATCTACGACAAGCTGCAGCTTTTCGACGTCTTCTCCTCCGTCTGGTTCCAGGCCATCTACGTCCTGCTCATGATTTCTCTGGTGGGCTGCATCATCCCGCGCTCCTGGGATCACTACAAGGCCTACCGCACACCGCCGACGCGCGCGCCGAAGTATCTGGAAAAGATGCCGCTCAATGCCACCGGGCATTCGGAAAAGTCCCCGGAGGAGATCGCCGCGGCAACCAAGGCGATGCTGAAGAAGTGGCGCGTAAGCGAGGTTTCCCCGGAGAAGGACCGCGCGGGTGCCCAGTCCTTCTCGGCGGAGCGCGGCTATGCCCGTGAGCTGTGCAACCTCATCTTCCACATCGCGCTCGTGGCCATCCTGCTCACCATGGCAGCCGGGCGCTTGGTGCATTATGAGGGCCAGGTCATCGTGGTGACGGAGAAGAACTCCCAGGGTCAGACCCAAGAGCAGCCGCAGTCCACGGAGTTCTGTAATACCTCAACCTCCGTCTATGACTCCTTCCGCGCAGGCCCGCTTTTCGACGGCACGGGTCTCCACCCCTTCTGTTTTAAGGCCCACGACTTCACCGCGGACTACCTGCCTAATGGCCAGGCGGAGATGTTCACCTCCGATGTGTCCTATGCCGCCGGCGATGATATCTTCACGGACCCGGAGACCTGGGAGGATTACAAGCTGCAGGTCAACCACCCGCTGCGCATTGATAACAACCGCGTCTACCTGCAGGGCCATGGTTTTGCGCCGACGATGACGGTGGAGTGGCCCAACGGTGAAAAGCGCACGCAGACCATCCAGTTCCAGCCCAATGACACCACGTTCTTCCTCTCCTCGGGCGTGATGCGTTTCGATCCGCCATCGGGCATGTACCCGGACCTGTTTGAGCGCCGCCAGAACCAGATCGCCATTCAGGGCCTGTTCGCCCCGACCGCCGAGTGGTCCGGTGAGAACGGTAAGCTCTTGCAATCCTCCTACCCGGCGATGCTGGATCCGGCGGTGGCTATCGATATCTACCGCGGCGATGCCGGCCTGGACACGGGCAAGCCGCAGTCCTTCTTCTCCCTCGATTCCAGCCTGGTCCACTCAGGCCAGCTGCAGAAGATCGACCGCGTCAACCTGACCCAGGGTGAATCGGTCACGCTGGACGACGGCACCAAGGTCACCTTCGACGGTGCCTCCGAGTTTGCGAACTACCAGGTCTCCTATGATCCTTTCCAAAGCTGGGTTCTGGTGTCCGCGCTGGTCATGCTGGTATCCCTAGTCGGCTCGCTGGTGATCAAGCGCCGCCGCGTCTGGGTACGCATCCGCCCGGGTGCCAACGGCGGCACCGATATCGAGATGGGCGGGCTTGCCCGCACCGACCGCGCGGGCTGGTCTGAGGAGTTCCATAAGCTGCACCGCGAGCTTTTGGAATTGCCGGATCCCGATGACGTGGAGGAGGACGAACTCTACTCCGCCGACTAAAGGCGCGGACCGTATCCTTCAAAAGTTGGATACAGCTGGGAAAAGGGGGTAGCCTTATGGGCACCATAAATCTCTCCGTTCATGCAGCCTCGTGCGTGGCGCACGGGGTAGGCACGATTGTGAAGGCAAGGTTTCCCACTCATGCAGGTTGATCAGAATCTGTCCAACTTCTCAGACATCGCGGTGCAAACCGCGTTCGTCGTATATGCGCTCGCCTTGGTGCTGTCCCTGGTGTACTACGGCCGGATGCAGAGCATCATTGAGGCCATGCGCGCCCGCACCGCAGCTGCACCGCAGCAGCGTGAGCTCGCCACCGTGGGGGCTTCGGCAGATGGCGCCGTGCTTGGCGACGTTCCCCCAACGGCCAGCACCGCAGACGATGATTTGGCGAAGAAGCAGGAGAACGCCGACAAGCTCGGCGGCATGACGCAGATGCTGCTGTGGCTGGGCATCGCCCTGCACCTGGCGGCCATCGTGCTGCGTGGTTTGGCTACCGGCCGCTTCCCGTTTGGCAACCTCTACGAGTACATGCTCATGGTGACCGCCGGCGCGATGGTGGTGGCGACCGTCGCCATGCAGCGCAAGGAGTGGCGCACCCTGTGGCCGTGGCTGCTCACGCCAATCCTGGCGCTGATGTTCTACGGCTCCACCAAGCTCTATGCGGAATCCGCTCCGGTGGTTCCGGCACTCCAGTCACACTGGCTGCCCATCCACGTCACCGTGGTTTCGCTGGGCGCATCCATCGGCGTGGTCTCCGGTATCGCTTCTTTGCTCAGCGTGCTGCGTGAGTTCCAGCCGAAGCGAGGCGAGTCCGGTTTCTTCGGCGCGCTTGCCCGCCCGCTTCCTTCAGCTAAGAAGCTGGACCGCCTGGCCTACCGCTTGGGCGTAGTGGCGCTGCCGACCTTGGGCCTGGGCATCGTGCTGGGTGCTATTTGGGCCGAGTCCGCGTGGGGCCGCTACTGGGGTTGGGACCCGAAGGAGACCGTGTCCTTCGCCACCTGGATCCTCTACGCTGCCTACCTGCACGCTCGCGCCACGCCGGCCTTCCGTAAGGCCGCGCCGTACATCAACATCGCGGCGATGCTGCTCATGGTGTTCAACCTGTTCTTCATCAACATGGTTGTCTCCGGCCTGCACTCCTACGCGGGGCTGAACTAAATGGCGGATATCCATAAGCCGCGGCACAAGCCCGGCAAACCGGCGGGCGATAACCCTCAGCTCATCGCCCTTGGTGAGGGCTTTGCGCAGCGCCGTCGCGAGCTGGGCATCCTGCAACAGGACCTGGCTGGGAAGGCCGGGATTTCGCGCTCCACGCTGCATACTATTGAGCACGGTGGCTCTGGCGTGCGCTGGGAAAAGGTCGTTGCGGTGGCCGAGGCCCTCGGCCTCGAGATGACCTTCGTGCCGAAGGACTAGGCTTCTTTCCCCTTAGAGTCTTTGCCTTCAATGTCCTTGTCCTCGGGGGCCTTGGGCTCCTGCTGCCCCTGTGAGCGCCGCCGGCGTTCTTCCTCTTTGCGCTGGGCCTCCCGCTCCTTGGCGCGGCGCTCCTTGAAGCGCTGCTTCTCTAGGTTCCACAGGAATTCCTCGTCATCATCGGGGCCCTTGATTGCCGGGCGCTGCGGCTGCTGCGCCTGCTGCACCTTCTTATTCCAACTCGACGGACCAAAAGCCTTCCAGACGAGGACTGCCGCGAGGACAAACAAGAGTAGTAGTATCAATCGACCCATGCGTTGTATTCTACGGAATGCCCGCGAAGCAAAAGTGAGAATTATGAGCCAGACAGAAAACACCACCAACGCCTCCCAGAACCCCGACCCGCCCCAGCCGGACCCCGCGCTCAAGCGCCGCTCCCGCGTCGCTTTGTGGAAGTATGGCGCGGCCCGTGTGGTGCTGTTTATCGTGTTGACTGTAGTGATTCAGCTACTGGCGATGGCGGTGCTCCAGACCTTTCCGCTGCTGGTTTCCGCGCTGCTGGCGTTGTTCGTGGCGCTGCCACTGTCCATGCTGCTCTTTTCCACGTGGCGCGTGGAAGCAACCCAATCCCTGGCGGAGTACTCCGCGCAGCGCAAGGCCCACAAGAAGTGGGTCCAGGAGGAGCTGGCTGGCCGCTAAATCAGAGGCTAAACCAGAGCCAGCGCTACTGCGTTGACAACCGCCCATACCAGCATCGCGCGGCCAGTCATACCGAGCACCGGGATGAGTTTGGGTCCGCGCGCACCGCGGTTGACGGTGCGGATAGCGCCCAGTGCGAGGGGGAAGTAGAGCAGGGAGGCCAGCGCTGCCCAGGAATCGAAGGCCAAGCCCACGGTGAGCAACACCGGGAGCAGCAACAGGGTCATGAATAGCGTGCGGGACTTCTTATCACCCAGGCGCACAGCCAGGGTGATCTTGCCGGTGGCCTCATCGGAGGGGATGTCCCGGATGTTATTGGCCAGGTTTACCGCCGCACTCATACCGCCGATACCCACGGCTAAGGCAAGGCCTGTCCACGTGATGCGGCCGGCCTGTGTGTACTCGGTACCTAGGACCGCGACGAGCCCGAAGAACACGAAAACGGCGATTTCTCCGAACCCGCGGTAGCCGTAGGGATTCTTGCCACCGGTGTAAAACCAGGCGCCGGCGATACACACAGCGCCGACGAGGATGAACCAAGCCGCGTTGGCAGCCAGGGAGAGCGAAATGCCCGCGATAGCCGCCACGCCGAAGCAAGCGAAAGCAGCGAACTTGACGTGCTGCGGCTTGGCCAGTCCGCCCCCGGTAAGCCGCTGGGGGCCGGTGCGGTCATCATCGGTGCCGCGGATGCCATCGGAGTAATCGTTGGCGTAATTCACGCCGATGATAAGCGCCCAGGCCACGATGAGCGCCAGCAACGCCCGGCCCCAGTGCAGGCCGTGGGCCGCGGCAGCGGCACCGGTACCAGCGATAACGGGAGCAAAGGCATTGGCCCAGGTGTGCGGGCGAGCACCCTGGAGCCAATCGGCAGGAGTGGCGGAATAGGCAGACATGCTCACTATTGTGCCACTGGTGTGGTGTGCTGCGGCAATGAGCTGGTGCGTTGGCGAAAGCGGTAGATGATGAGCACTGCAACGAAAATAACGGCATTGGTGACTGTCATTGCGGCAGAGGTAGCCGCGTCAAGGACATAGGCAACCCAAAATCCCACGACCGCGCTGATAGCGGCAACGCCACAGGCGGTCAACACCAGCGTGGGCACGCGCTGAGTAAGCAGCCGCGCGGTCATCGTCGGGTATACCATGAGAGCGATGACCAGCATGGCACCGGCAGCGTGAAAGGCGGCGGTGGCGGTGCAGGCAACCACGGTCATAAATATGATGTGAAGAACGCGCGTGGGCACCCCGCGTGCGGCACAAAAATCGGCGTCAAAAGTCGTGGCGGATAAACGCGGCAGTGTAAGGGCGAGGAAGAGAGCATTGATACCCAGCACTGCGGCCATGATGTAGCAATAGTTGGGATTGGAGAAGGCCGCGAGGTTGAGATCACCGACGAGAACGGCGTGGACATCAAGGTGCACGTGGCTCATGTGCGTAGAAATCAGGATGACTCCGGCGGCAAACAGGGCGGGAAAGACCAATCCGAGGGCGGAATCAGCAGTCACCAGCGGGCTGCGCTGTAGTGCGTCAGTTCCCAACGCCACCACCAAGGCGCCAGCGGCCGCGGTAACGAGCAAGATGGGTGAATCTAGATCTGCGGTAAAGAGGTAGCCGACGGCAATTCCGGGAAGGACGGCATGGCCGATGCCGTCGATAAGCATGGCCTGGCCTTTGAGGACAACAAAGGTGCCGGGGATAGCACAGGCCAAGGCCGTCAGAACGGCAAGGAGACAAGCGGTCGCGGCGAGGGTCATGAGGCTAGCTTTCTACTGGTGAGGCTGATAGTGACGAGCGCCGCCTGAGCCAGGACGATGACCGGACCGGTGGGCAGCGGGCCGTGCGCAATGGAGACATAGCAGCCGAGAGCAGCGGTGGCCGCGCCGAAGAACCCGGAGAGCGCGATGAAAGGTAGCAAGCGCGTGGTCCAGGGGCGGGCAGCGGCGGCAGGGCTGATGACCACGGCGACCATGAGCACTACGCCGACGACTTTGACGCCGAGCACCGTGATGGCGGTGAGGGCGAAGAAACTAGCCGCGTTGAGGAACGAGGTGCGGATGCCGGCTACCTGGGCAAAACTTGAATCAAAAGTGACTGCGGCCTGCCGGGTGTGAATGAGGAAAAGAAAAAGCAGCACGCAGCCACCGATGATGAGTGTGGACCGTACATCCGCGCGAGTGAGCGTGGAGGCATTTCCTAGCAAATAATCCTGGATTCCGGCCTTGCCAGGCAATGGTCGGCGGGAAATATACTGCATGAGCAGCATTCCCACCGAGAAAAATGTGGTTAGCGTGGCCGCCATCGCAGTGGTTTGCCCCAGGGGAGTTAACCGCGGGATGAGGTGAATGCACCCCACCGCGAGGGTTCCGGTGAGCAGGGCGCCGCAAGAAAGAAGCCAGACATTTCGCCCGTCCCAGCCAATGGCGGTGGCCACGAGGAAGGCGGTGAGCAGTCCAGGCAGGGAAGAATGCGAGATGGCATCGGCCAGCAGGCTGGTGCGGCGAACATATACCAGTGGGCCTAGCGCGCCAGCGCAGCCACCGATGAGCACGGTGCCCAGGAGTGCCTGGGTATAGGTGTAGTTCTGAAGAAGCTCGAGTGGGTTCATGATGGCAGGGAAAACATGTCGGCAATGGCGGACTCGGTAAGTACCTGCTCGGTGGGGCCAGCAGCAATGAGCCGGCCGTGGCCGACCATGAGGACCTCATCGCAAAAGTCGGCGACCTCCGCCAGGTTGTGATGCACCAGCAGGATGGTCACGCCGTTCTCGCGCAGTTCCTTGAGTACATCCATGATGGCGCGCTGACTCGCGGCATCGACACCAGCGAAGGGCTCGTCGAGGATGATGAATTCCGGCTCGCTAACGAGCGTGCGCGCCAACAACACGCGCTGGCGCTGACCACCAGACAGGGCGGAAATCGGCAGCTGCGCGTGTGCCTGCATTCCGGTGCGGGAAAGCGCGGCGTGAGCGGCGTCTTTGTCAGCGCGGCTGGGCCACTGCCACCAGCGCAGCCCGGCGGTGCGGCCCATCAGGGCGATGTCGAAGGCGGTGGCAGGGTAATTCCAGTCGATATCCGCATGTTGTGGCATATATCCGAGACGCTGCCGAAAATGTGCCAGATCGACGCCATCGAAGGTCATCGACCCGCAGGCTAGAGGCGGAAGGAGCCCTACCAGCGTGCGGACCAGAGTAGACTTTCCCGACCCGTTCGCACCCACCAGCCCGGTGATAGTCGCGGGGGTGAGGGTGAAGGAGGCGTCGTGAAGCACCGGCGTGCGGGGATAGCCGGCGGTGAGGTTTCCTACGCTGAGCATTAGCTTAGTGCTTTCGCCACGGCGCTAGCGTTATGTTCGAAGGCTCCGAGGTAGGTATCGGTTGGGGCTTCCGGGCCGAGGGTATCGGCAAAGAGCTCTTCATCCGAGATGGTGACTGTCCAGTTGCGGGTTTCTACGGCTTCCTTGAGAGAAGTGATGGCCTGTGGGTTCGCCTGGTTATCTTGGAAGATAACGGGGACCTTCTTCTCCGCGATCGTATCCGCGAGCTCGGAGATCTCAGTGGCGGACTTGGTGGCTTCGGTGGTCACGAAGTCGGTGGCTTGGACTTCAAAGTCGAAGGTCTTGCCGAAGTAGTTGAAGGCGTCATGGCCGGTGATGAGGACGCGCGGGGAGGCGTTTTCGAGTTCCTTAGCCGCTTTGTCATGCGCGGCTGCAATCTTGTCTTCATATTCATCGGCGGCCGCGGCATAGTCTTCGGCATTGTCAGAGTCGATTTCGCCGAGTTTGGTGCCGATGTGATCGACGACCTGGCTCCACAGCTCGGGGCTATTCCAGATGTGCGGGTCGTAGAGTTTTTCGCCCTTGTCACCTTGCTCGGGCCACGGCAGAAGGTCAGCAGTATCGAGCTGTTCGCCGACAGCTAGCTGCTTCTCACCGAGGGAGGAGAGCTGGTCCACCATTTGCGCCTCGAGGTGAAGGCCATTCCAGAGGACGAGGTCGGCGTCCTGCATCTTTTCAATATCGCGCGTGGTGGGCTGGTAGGTGTGCGGATCGCCGCCGGGACCGACCATGGTGGTGATGTCGGCGTCCGGGGCGATATTGGCGGCCGCATCAGCCAAGTAACCAGTCGTGGCGAAGATCGTCAGATTGTCGTCCTGGGCTTCGGCGGAGTCGCTGCTGGTGCAGGCAGTCAGCGCGGTGGCAGCCACGAGGGAAGCGAGGGGAAGCGCAATAAGTTTCTTCACGGGAAACCTCTCTTATTAAAAGTGAATGTCGATGTTCAATAGATTGAACTTGAAAGAGCATAAGACCTGAAACCTTTGGAAGCAATAGGCTGAACTACGATGGGGGTATGCACATCAGTGAGCTGCCCGAACGCACCCAGGATTACCTCAAGATCCTCTGGACCTATGAGGAGAAAGAGGGCGCTAATACCGCGATGCCGCTGGGGGACCTAGCTAAAGCGGCGGGGCAGAAGCTGCCCACCACGTCGGAGGCGGTCAAGCGCCTGGCCGCGAAGGGGCTGGTGGAACACGAACGCTACTTCGGTGTTCGGCTTGTTGAGGAAGGCCGGCGGCTGGCTGTGGCAATGGTGCGCCGGCATCGGCTCCTGGAAACCTTCCTCGTGCGCACTCTGGGCTATACCTGGGATGAGGTGCACGATGAGGCAGAAATGCTAGAGCACGCGACGTCCGACAGGCTCGTTGAACGTCTTGATTCTTTCCTGGGCAACCCCGCCCGCGATCCGCATGGTGATCCCATACCTGCCCCGGATGGCACTGCCGAGCCGGTCTCGCGCATTACGCTTATCGACGTCCCCGCGCAGACCCCCGTCACCGTGGAGCAGGTCACTGACGCTGATGGCGAATTTTTGCGCTACCTGGATAAATATGGAGTGCGGCCGGGAGTAGAATTGACCGTCGTTGCCCCTTCGGTTGCGGGTGTGCTCGAGGTTGCCGTCGATGAAGGTTCACACTTCCCCCTCGGGGAATCCGCTGCGCGCGGCATTGCCGTACGCAGCTTTGGCGAAGCGGAGGCTTAGCTGTCCCACATGCGGGCGACGGCGAGGCGGTCAACCTTGCCGGGACCGGTGGTGGGGAGCTGGGCCAGGCGCTTGAAGTCCTTGGGGATTTGCCACCGGGGAAGGCCACTATCGTCGAGAGCCACAAGGATATCGCCGACATCCGCCCATCCGGTATAGGCAGCGACGATCATCTGTCCCAAGCGTGGGTGGGGGATGCCGACCACGCACACGCCGTCCACTCCCGGCACGCGAAGGATGTGCTGCTCGAGCTGCTCTGGGTGGAGCTTGAGCCCGCCGGTGTTCAGGATGTTGTCGAGGCGCCCGGTGACGGTGAGGTGGCCGTCGTGAAGCGCGCCGGCGTCGGAGGTAGCAAACCACGAGGTGCCGGACTCATCGACCACGAAGGCATCTGAGTCCACGTTTCGGTAGCCCTGCGCAATCATGGGCCCGCCGAGGTAAATGCGCCCCTCGTCGCCGATGCGAACAAGAGCGCGATCGAGGGGACGGCCGTTGTAGACGCAGCCGCCGGAAGTCTCTGAGGAACCGTAGGTGGTGACGATGTTGATGCGCAGCTTTTTCGCAGAGTCCAACAACTGTGGGTGGGTGGCAGCACCTCCGACGAGGATGGCATCAAAAGTGCGCAGGGCCTCGATTCCCACTAGCGAATCCATGGCCTTGGCCAGCTGCATGGGGGTCAGTCCCGTGTATGAGCGATCCCCGGTGGCGGCCAGGTCGTGCGCGGCGCGGGCGAAATGAGGGACGGAGAACCCTTCTGAGAGATCAAGGCACAGCGGTTCCACTCCCGCGACGAGGGAGCGCACCAATACTTGGATGCCCGCGATATGGGAGGCAGGCATGGCTAGCAGCCACTGGCCGGTGCCGCCGAGAGCGCGGTGCGTGGCATCGGCGCTGGAGACCAAGTTGGCGGCCGTGAGTTGCGCGCCTTTCGGCGTGCCCGTGGACCCGGAGGTGGCCACGACCAGCGCGATGGAGGAATCAATAGGTTCTCCTGCGCGCATGTGGTTGCGCAGGAGCTGCGCGCGGGTGCGGTCCTCTGCAGGGGCGGGCAGGAAGGTGGCTTGTCCTGCGATGGCCGCTTCCAGATCAGGGAGGATGGCGGCGGGGTCATGTGGATTGACAGGCAGAGGGGAGAGGATGGTCACGGTTAGCTAGGTTACCGCCCGCGGTGTTCGTAAGGGTTGATGAGCTCATCCTCCTGATCGAAGGGGCGCTCACCATCCTTTTGGGCCTGCTGGATGTGGCGCAGCATCCACACGCGGGAACCGATGACGGCAACGAGCGCGATGGCCGCGAGGGCAATGGAAAAATAAAGCACGTCAGGCTCTCCTTGGGGGAACTAGTAGTAGTACGGGAAGTCATCCCAGTTGGGCTCGCGCTTTTCCAGGAAGGATTCCTTGCCCTCGACGGCTTCGTCGGTCATATAAGCCAAGCGGGTGGCTTCGCCGGCGAAGACCTGCTGGCCCATGAGGCCATCATCGGTGAGGTTGAAGGCGAACTTGAGCATGCGCTGGGCGGTGGGGGACTTCATGTTGATCTCGCGTCCCATCTGGATGGCGGCGTCCTCCAGCTCGGCGTGGTTAACTACCTCGTTGACGGCACCCATCTCGTACATGCGCTGCGCGTCGTAGGTGCGTCCCAAGAAAAAGATCTCGCGGGCGTACTTCTGGCCCACCATCTTGGCCAGGTAGGCCGAGCCATAGCCGGCGTCGAAAGAGCCGACGTCGGCGTCGGTCTGCTTGAAGCGGGCTTCCTGGCGGGAGGCAATGGTCATATCGCACACCACGTGCAGGGAGTGCCCGCCGCCGGCGGCCCAGCCGTTAACCACGGCGATGACCACCTTGGGCATGGTGCGGATGAGGCGCTGGACCTCCAGGATGTGCAGGCGGCCGCCCTCAACTTTTTCGCGGGCGGTGTCGACGGTGGATTCGTCGGCAGTCGCGTCATCGTGCGCGTGCTCGGTGGCGTAGCGGTACCCGGAGCGGCCGCGAATGCGCTGGTCACCGCCGGAGCAAAACGCCCAGCCGCCGTCCTTTTGGGAGGGCCCGTTGCCGGTCAGCAACACCGTGCCAACATCTGGCGTGCGGCGCGCGTGGTCCAGCGCGCGGTAGAGCTCATCCACCGTGTGCGGGCGAAACGCATTGCGCACCTCGGGGCGGTCGAAGGCGATGCGGACGATGCCGTCCTTGCGCTGTGGCTTTGGGCCGTCGCTGATGAGCCGGTGATAGGTGATATCCGTCAGGGCCTCAAAGCCCTCGACGGGGCGCCAGAGTTCCGGTTTGAACGGATTATCGGTGCTGTAATTCTTCTGCTCGCTCATGGCACACCAGCTTAATTGGAAAGCAGTGCGCCGGAAGTATAGTCCCCATTCCCAACCCTCACCCACACTCTCCGCCCAGCGCGGCGGTGATAAACAATAAACAATACTGCGGGATTATCCCCGTCAATGTGCACGTGTACTCCGTACCAGCGCGGTACACCATACAGTGGGACGGAATCGAACCTCCCTGCCTTCTTGCGCTACGAAGGCGCCTGAGAAGCACTGGACTTTTCCCTGCCCAGTAAGGGTTGCGCTCGCTGCGAAGAGTGTGGGCTACCGTCGCGCGCATGAGGCGCGCGACGTGACTACATGTCGAACGACATGACTACGTGCCGCAAGAATGCGGCACAACTAGCGGCAGTCGCTATTTAATTATCAGTTCCGTATTCCAGTTCAGCTGCTGGATGCGGGTATCGAGCTCGCGGTACTGGCGGGCCAGATCATCGGCGCGCTCGCGCAGCTTCGGCACGGGCACGGTGGCCACGAACTTGATCTCCGAGCGGGAGTAGCGGTCGTGGCGCGCACCCGCGCGCTCTGCCAACCCCTGGTAGATGCGGCGCTTGCGCAGCAGTCCATCACGAAGTGCGAGTGCCTCCATCAGCGTGATCTCATCGTCGAACGCGGTAGCCGTGTTCGTGGCGTTGATCGCGATGACGAGCTCATCGATGCGCTTGGTTACGCCCTCCAGCTCACGGAGGAGATCCGTCGGGTTCTCATCCGGTTCATCGCCTTCCTGGATGCGGACGGTTGCCGCGAGTCGGTCACTCAGCGAGTTGAGGCGCTCCTGCGCCTGGGCGCGTTCGGCCAAGGCTTCAGCAAGTAGCATGGTTCCTCCTTTAACCCTTAATGGGATTGATTGTCTGTGCAATTGTACGGCAGGCAGGAGGCTTCGCATTGGCGGCGTGACACTTCTAACAAATAGCGGCCGAAAACTTCGATGATCTGGGGCCTTATTTGATCGTTGTGTACGTCATGTTTGGTTGCTCGCTACGGCTGGCCTTCGGTAGACAGCCGGTTAGTCCACGTCTGGCGATTGGCCTCTTCAAAGCTGGCGTAGACAGAATTGTCGCCGTCGATGCCGCAGTAGAAAGTTCGAGTGTCAGAGCCCATGGCGCAATACAGGTCGTAGGTTTGTTTGGTCGCCGGGCTCATGGCTGTAATGCGGGTGTTGTAGGAGCCATTCACGGTAGAACTGCGCTGCGACCAGGTGAAGGTGTGCTTGATGGCCTCATCAAACATAGCGGCGGCGAACTCACAGGAGGTGTTTTCTCCTGCGTGGATCTTGTCTCCTTGATTGGTATAGCCGCATGCACCGCCGACTTGCCCGACGTTGATGTTGTGGCCGCCCGGGTTGGGGTTGGCGTTGTCGTCCGCGGCGGGAGTGCCGCTCGGGGCATCGTTAAGAGTCGGCGCGGGGCCGCTGTCTTCTGAGGTTTCGGAGGTTTCCGTGGTGGTGGCAGGCGTTGTGGCCGCAACGGAGGTTAATTGGCTGTCGTCAGAAGCCTCACTAGCAGGTGTAGAGGAGTCAGAAGTATCGCCGCAGGCGCTCAATGCAATTCCGGCGGCAACGAGTAAAGAGAGAGTAGAGAGTTTTCGCATGAGTTGTAGCCTAGCGCCCCGCATGGTGGTTTAAAGGGGCGCTAAGGCCACAGCCGGGGAGTGTTACCCAATAAACATGAACGCAAACAGCGTGTTGAGCACCGTCGCCACGATCATGGGCACGGAGGTGCGCTTGACCAGCTGGATGGGGTTGACCTTGATGGCGCCGGCAACAATGAGCACCGCGGCGTTGACCGGGGAGACCTGGCGCATGAGGTTGGACGTTCCCCAAATGGCGGTGAGCATCTGCGGGGCGTGGATGGAGGTCTGCGAGGCCAGGTTGGGCACTACCTCAGAGAAGGCGAAGTAAGGCGCGGTGCCGGAGCCGGTGAGTGCTGCCATCGCGGCGGTGGCGGCGACGAAGATGAGGACGATGAGGACGGCGGCGCCGGAGGAGCCTTCGGCGGCGTCGATAAGCATGTCAATGACGCCCATCTGCGTAATACCTTCCACCAGGACGGCGGCGGCAACCAGCAGGGCCACGACGCCCGCAGCGCCCTCGCCCATGCCCTTGAAGAAGCTGGAGATGGAATCTACCGCACCCGTGACGGTGCGCTTGCGGATGGACTCGATGATCATCGCGATGAACAGGGAGACCACGGTCACCGGGAGGATGCCGCCCTCAAAGGGGATAACGCCCATGCGGTTGAGGATGGCGGAGATGATGATGAGCAGCAGCGGCATGAGCGGGAGCACGGCGTAGTAACCCGGCAGGGAGGCGGCGCGGGCGATGGCTTCCTCAGTGGCTTTATCGCACATCGAGTCAGCGGTGACTTCACCGGAGGCCAGGGCTTTGCGGGCATCCGCCTTATCGCAGCGGTGCTGCCACCACATGTGGACGAAGGCCGTGATGAGCAGCGTGGGAACCGTGGCGTAGGCGACGGCGCCGTAGACGAATTCCGTCGGAGTCATGTTGGTGAGATCGGCGCCCTGAATGAGGCCGGCCTCCAGCGGGGTGGGAACGATGGTGGAGGAGGTCACCACGATGGCGCCCACGGTCAGGGGTGTCAGGCCCGCAGCGATGAGTGCTGGAAGGAGCGTGGCCACGAGCAATAGGGAAAGCGCTGCGGCCGAGGGGATCACCAGTGAGAGCAGCGTGCCCAGGATGAAGCCCACTGGGACCAGCCAGTAGGAGCCTTTGAAGCGCTTGAGCGGTGAGGAGAGCACCACGACCGTCTTGGCATCCGCGCCGATGTGGCGCATATAGGACACAAAGCCGAAGAGCACCATAATCGCCATACCGATGCCGGAGAAGCGCGACTTGAACAGCGCGTCCACGACGAGCAGCTGGTCGTAGAAGGCATTGCCGGTCGCTTCAATTTCTGTGGTTCGGAAGTCCGCGCGCCCAGTGAGAGCGGCGAGCATGAGCAGGATTACGCCAACGGCAAAGATGGAGGCCGCGGCGTGGACTTTCTTATAGATGAGGTAGACAACTGCGGCGATGGCCAGTAGCGCGATGAGAAGGTAGAGCATGTAAAGATCCTTCTTCTGGTTATATCCACTTACTGTTTAAAGGTAACACCGGCTATGACAGGTGTCGCGCTCAACCCCCCACACGTACGATGAACGTCATGCACATTGATGACGTCCTTGACCGCGCCCACGTGGTCTCCCTTCCACTCGCCGTGAAGTTCCGTGGCATTACGACCCGGGAAGCATTGCTTATCGATGGCCCCGCGGGCTGGGGTGAGTTCGCCCCCTTCCTGGAGTACGGGGCGGAGGAATCCGCCCGCTGGCTCGCCGCCGGGCTGGAAGCGGCCTACGAAGGCTTTCCGGAACCCGTGCGCGAGTGGGTAGAAGTCAACGGCACCGTCCCTGCGGTTCCTGCCGAGCAGGTGCCGGAGGTCATGGAGCGCTATCCCGGCTGCCGCACCTTCAAAATCAAGGTGGCGGAGAAGGGGCAGACCCTAGAGGACGATATCGCGCGCGTTCACGCTGTCCGCGCCTACATCGAGGCACAGGGTCGCGTGCCGGTTTTGCGCGTCGACGCCAACTGCGGCTGGAGCGTTGAGGAAGCCGTCACCGCGGCCAAGGAGCTCATGCCGCTGGATTACATGGAGCAGCCGTGCAAGACCGTTGAGGAACTCAAGGAGGTGCGCACCCAGCTCATGCGCGCCGGGATTTTCGTGCGGGTGGCGGCGGATGAATCTATCCGCAAGGCCAGCGACCCCTACCGCGTGGCGGAATTGCAGGCGGCGGACGTCGCCGTGGTCAAGCCCGCGCCGCTGGGCGGGGTGCGCAAGGTGCTCGAGGTGGCCTCCCACCTGCGCGAGCGCCACATGGACATCACGGTGGCCTCCGCCCTGGATACCTCGGTGGGAATTTCCATGGGGCTGGCCGCCGTGGCCGCGCTGCCGCAGATCTATGACGACGAGGACATCGACGTCACCCCGGCCGCCGCGGGGCTGGCCACGGGGTCGCTGTTCCTGGAGGACGTGACGGAGCCGCGCGAGCTTGTCGACGGTTTCTTGCGCGCCGAATCCCTCGCCCCCGACCCGGATCGCCTGACTGAGCTGGCGGCACCGGCTGCGCGCCGCGACTGGTGGTTCGAGCGCGTGCGACAGTGCTGGCCGCACCTTTAAAAATACAGCTCACGGTCCATGTCCGGGGTGCAGCGTAGGCTGGCGGGCATGACCATTTCCGTGAGAGACGCGCACCTGCACAACCTTCGCAACGTCGACGTGGACCTCCCGCGCGGCCAGCTCGTGGCCGTGACCGGGGTGTCCGGCTCCGGTAAGTCTTCTCTGGCCTTCGGCACCATTCATGGCGAAGGGCAGCGTCGCTACCTCGAGTCCGTCGCGCCTTTCGCCCGCCGCCTCATTGCCTCTGCGGTGGACCCGCAGGTCGGCCGCATCGAGGGGCTGCCGCCGACGGTGGCGTTGCAGCAGTCGGCGTCGGCAAGCAGTGCGCGCTCCACGGTGGGCACGATCTCCGCCATGTCCAATTCCGTGCGCCTGCTTTACTCGCGCTGCGGTGACAACCCGGAGGGCCTGTATTCCGATTCCTTCTCTCCGAATACCCCGGAGGGAATGTGCCCGGAGTGTCAGGGCACCGGCGTGGTGCATGAACCCACGGAGGCCTCCATGGTGCCGGACCCCTCCTTGAGCATTGAGGAGGGCGCGATTGCTGCCTGGCCGGGAGCCTGGGCGGGCAAGAATTTCCACGACATCCTTCAGGAGCTGGGCTATGACCTGGACTCGCCGTGGGAGCAGCTGCCGAAGAAGGACCGCGAGTGGATCCTCTTCACCGAGGAACGCCCGGTAGTAACCGTCAAGCCACACCGCGGGGCGGATCAGATCCAGCGCAACTATGAGGGCACGTGGCGCTCCGTGGCCAGCTACCTGACCAAGACCTATGCGGAGACGAAGTCGGACACACTTCGCGCGCGCGTCTTGAGTTTCATGGAAACCCGCCGCTGCGATACCTGTCAGGGGCGCCGGCTAACGGTCAAGGCGCTCAAGGTTACCTATGCCGGGCTGCCGATCGACCGTTTCAATGCCCTCCCGCTCAGCGAAGCCTTCGAGCTCCTCAAAGCCCAAAAGCCGCAACCGAATGACGCGGAAGATCTGCTGCTTAAAGTGCTTCTCCCCGCCTTTGAATCGGCCCTGGAACTCGGCCTTGGGCACCTCAGCCTGGACCGGCCGACGGAGACGCTCTCCGGCGGTGAGGTGCAGCGCCTGCGCCTGGCCGCGCAGCTGCGCTCAGGGCTCTATGGCGTGACCTATGTTCTGGATGAGCCCTCTGCGGGCCTGCATCCGGTGGAGAGGGGCGCGGTGCTCGATATGTGCCGTCGCTTCATCGCGGAGGGCAACTCGGTGCTGCTGGTGGAGCACGACATGGAGTTGGTCAAGCAGGCCGATTGGATCGTGGACGTCGGCCCGCTCGCTGGTGAGCGCGGCGGCCAGGTGGTGTACTCGGGTCCCGTTGCCGACTACATTGCGGCCGCGGACTCCGCCGATACCCCGACCGCGCGTGCCTTGGCCCGCCCGCGCCCCACGCCCAAGGCCGATGCGCGCCCGGCACACGGGGATATCCCGCTGCGCCAGGTGCGCTCGCACACCATCGACGGCCTTGACGTGGACTTCGGGCTGGGCCAGTTCATCGCCATTACCGGGCTGTCGGGTTCTGGCAAATCCACGCTGCTGGCCGCGCTCCAGGACACGCTCACTGGCCCGGACTGCCCGGAGCAGGTCAAGCGCGTGGTCTCCATTACCCAAAAGCCAATTGGCCGAACCCCGCGCTCCACGGTGGCGACGTACACCAATCTCTTCGACAACGTGCGCAAGCTCTTCGCCGCCACCCCGGAGGCCAAGAAGAAGAAATGGACGGTTTCGCGCTTTTCCTACAACGTTAAGCAGGGCCAATGTCACACCTGCGGCGGCGCCGGCCAGATCGAGGTTGAGCTGGTTTTCCTGCCCGGCTCCTATACCCAATGCCCGGATTGCCAGGGGCAGCGCTATAACGATGACACATTGTCCATCCGCTGGCAGGGTAGGACCATCGCGGACATCCTCGACCTCACGGTGGAAGAAGCCCTGGAAGTCTTTGCGGATGAAGCACCGATTCTCCACGCGCTCCAAACACTGGAAGCAGTGGGGCTGGGCTACCTGCGCTTAGGCCAGGGCGCCCCGGAGCTCTCCGGCGGTGAGGCCCAGCGCATCAAGCTCGCCACGGAGCTACAGCGCTCCCGCAATTCGCGCCGGGGTCATACCGTCTACCTGTTGGATGAGCCGACCGTCGGTTTGCACCCGGCCGATATCGACCTACTTATTTCTGAGCTGCACTCGCTGGTGGATGCCTCCCACACCGTCGTGGTGGCAGACCACGACCGCCACCTCATCGCTGGCGCGGACCGAGTCATTGAGATGGGCCCGGGCTCCGGTGCGGAGGGCGGAAAGATCGTGGCGGATGGCACGCCGGGCGAGGTCGCCGCGGGACTAACCCCCACCGGCCGGGTGCTAAGTGGCAAGGGTGCACGATAAGGTAAATCCCATGACCCACAACAACGGTGACAACGAGACGCGGCAGTTCGGCCGCGTCACCGGTGAGAACGAAACCCGCCAGTTCGGCGCGCCGCAGCAGCAGCCGCCGCAGCGCCCCCAGCAGCACTTCCCGGAGCCCGGCTCCCAGGGCACGCAGTCCTTTGGCCAGCCCTATCAGCAGGGCTATGACCAGGATTATCAGCAGCCGCAGTACGACCCCGTCCCGTCGAGCTACCAGGTGGAGCAACCGAAGAAGGGCGGGGGAGCCCTGGCCTATGTCTTCGCTGCCATTGCCGCCATCGCCGTCGTTATTGCCGGCGTGCTGTTCTTCCTGTGGCGCGGTGCGGCAGCGGATGCCGAAAAGCCCGCCCCGGAGCCGGTCACCGAGACCGTGACCACCGAGGTCCCCACCACGGTGACCACCACCAAGGACTCGCCGCGGGATAATCTGCCTACCGACATTCCCACGGAGATCGCACCGGAGATTCCAACGGATCTGCCGCCGGAGATCCAGGATCAACTGGACCAGGGAGAATCCGATCTGGATGGATTGCTCAATGATCTCTTCGAGCAACTAGATTCGGGCAATGGCGAACCCGGTGCGGGTGGTGCAGACAATGCCTAATACTGAGCCGCATGCTGAGAACTCTGCAGCCTCACAGCCGGAGTCGATGCAGCTGGCCGAAGCTCTGGCAGCCCAGCTTTCGCGTCACCTGACTGACGTCGTCCTCTGCCCAGGCTCGCGCAATGCGCCGTTGTCTTTGGCCCTGCTTGCGCGCAGCGATATTCGCGTGCATACCCGCATTGATGAGCGCTCGGCCGCATTCGCCGCCTTAGGTTTGGCCCGCGTCCAGCGCAGGCACGTCGGCATCGTCATGACCTCCGGCACCGCGGTGGCCAATACGCTGCCTGCGATGGTGGAGGCGCACTATTCGCACACCCCGCTGGCGGTGATCAGCGCGGACCGCCCGGCCCGTTTGGTGGGCACGGGCGCGTCCCAGACCATCGAGCAGCCAGGCATCTTCGGGGTTTACGCAGAGACCACCCAGGTGGAGAGCACTAGTGATGTTCCGCTTATTGCCGAGCGCTTTTTGAATGATCGCCAGGTGCACATCAACGTGGCCTTTGATGCCCCGCTGGTAGGGGAGGAGCTGCCGAGCACCCCGACGGATTACACGCAGCACCGCGCGCACACCCCGCGCTGGTCCAATCACGGCGAGGTGGCCGTCGATCTCAGCCGCAACACGCTCGTCATCGCGGGCGATGAGGCCTGGGAGGTCGAGGGGCTGGAGGACGTCCCCACCATTGCCGAGCCCACTGCACCCGCGCCCTATCACCCGGTGCACCCGGCCGCGGCGCACCTCTTCCGCCGCGCCCAAGTCTCCGCCAATGATTACGTGGTCAACACCAAGGTGGAACAGGTTATCGTCGTGGGCCATCCCACCCTGCACCGCGGCGTCCTGGCGTTGCTCAGTGATCCCGATATCGACCTCATCTGCCTGTCCCGCACGGAGGATTTCACCAACCCGCGCGGTGCGGCTGCGCAGTTGGGCACCACCGTCAAGACCAGCGGCGAGCCCACGCGCGAATGGATGAAGATCTGCGAAGGCGCCGCACAGATGGCGGCCGAGGGTGTACGCGAGGTCCTCGCGGAGGCCACAGGCGAGGACGCCACCAAGCCCGAGATCGGCTTTACCGGACTCCACGTCGCCGCCGCGGTGGGGGACACCCTCGCCGTCGGCGACACCCTCGTGCTCGGAGCCTCCAACGCGGTGCGGGATGCCTCCTTCATCGGTCTGCCTTTCGACGGCGTGGAAACCTACTCGCCGCGCGGGGCCGCCGGCATCGACGGCACCATCGCACAGGCCATCGGCATCGCGCTGGCCACCCAGTCCCGCGAGGCCGACGCGCCCCGCGCCCCGCGCACCGTGGCGCTCATGGGGGATGTCACCTTCCTCCACGACGCCACCTCCCTTATCCTCCCCGAGGACAACCCGCGCCCGGAGAACCTCACCATCGTCGTCTCAAACGACGACGGCGGCGGCATCTTCGAGGTGCTTGAACAAGGCCGCGAGCCCCTGCGCCCCTCCTTCGAGAGGGCCTTTGGGACGCCGCATGGGGTGGGCGTCGCCAAGCTGGCGGAAGCCTGCGGCGCTGAGCACCGCGAGGTGAGCTCGGCACAGGAGCTGCTCGACGTTTTGGCAGACCTCAAGGAATACTCCACCGGCATCACCGTCGTGGAGGCACACACCACCCGGTCCTCGCGCCGCGCGCTGCAGGAGGCTCTGAACGCCAAGGTGGGTCAGTAAATGCCGCGGCGCCGAGTGCGCCAGCTGATCCTGGTGCTCTATGTCGCTGCACTAGTGGGCATGGCGGGTATGGTGATCGGCCCCTTCTTCAATGACCGCACCATCGGCGCCAACCCCGGGCGCGCCCTGGCCACGGTGACGGATGTCGGCACCTTGCGTACTTTCGTGGACTTTCAGGACTCCGAAGGGATCTATCACACCCCGCCCACCGGCCTGCTCTATCCCACTGGGCTGGGAGAAGGCCAGCAGGTGTGGGTGCTCTACGCCAAGAGCAACCCGGACTTGGTCAAGGTAGAGGGCCGGGAATGGACGCTATCGATCATCCCGGCGTTGTCCTCCGCAGCCGTGGCTACTCTGATTGCCGGCGCGTGCTGGTGGGGGAGCGGGAAAATTAACCGGAATTTAGTACGTGCGTTACCAACCGAGCACTCAGAAAAGGAATGATGGGGCGCATGCGTGTAGCCATCGTCGCGGAATCCTTCTTGCCTAACGTCAACGGAGTGACCAACTCCGTGCTGCGTGTCCTCGAACACCTCCACGAGCACGGCCACGAGGCCATTGTCATCGCCCCCGGTGCCCGGGACGGACAGGAGGAGATCCCCGATTACCTCGGGTTCACCATCGTGCGCGTGCCCACCGTGCGTGTGCCGCTGGTGGATTCGCTCCCGGTCGGCGTTCCTACCTCCGCGGTGGATGAGGCGCTGCGCGAGTTCAAACCGGACATCATCCACCTGGCCAGCCCCTTCGTCCTGGGAGCGGCGGGAGCATTTTCTGCACGTCAGCTGCGCATTCCGGCCGTGGCGCTATACCAGACCGACGTGGCCGGTTTCGCCACCAAGTACCACGCTTCCGCACTGGCCTATGGGGTGTGGGAGTGGCTGCGCACCATCCATAACGCCTGCCAGATGACTCTCGCGCCGTCCTCGCTCACCATCAGTGACTTGGAGAAGCACCACATCAAGAACGTGCGCCACTGGGGTCGCGGCGTGGACTCGGAGCGCTTCCACCCCTCGAAGCGCTCTGCCGCGCTGCGCCGGAGCTGGGATCCCACGGGGAAGAAAAAGATCGTCGGCTTCGTGGGGCGATTAGCCGCGGAGAAGGGCGTGCACCGTCTGTCGGCGCTCAATGATCGTGAGGACATCCAGCTCGTGATTGTTGGCGATGGTCCGGAGCGCCCGCTGCTGGAGGCCCAGCTGCCGGATGCGGTCTTCACCGGTGCTCTGGGCGGCGAGGAGCTCGCAGCCGCCTATGCAAGCCTCGATATCTTCGTACACGCCGGCGAGTTTGAAACCTTCTGCCAGGCTATCCAGGAAGCGCAGGCCGCAGGTGTGCCCACCATTGGCCCCCGCGCGGGCGGTCCGGTGGACCTCATTGAGGAGGGCTATAACGGGCTGCTTCTCGACGTTGCGACGTTCGTCGAGGATCTCCCCAATGCTGTGGACGCGCTGCTCAATCCGGAGATCCACGAGGAACTGCGCGAGAATGCTCGGAAGTCGATTGCCTCCAAGACATGGCCGGCTCTCTGTGAGCAGCTGCTGGGCTACTACGAGGAAGTTCTGGAGGGTGTCCGCGAGGTGCCGCTGACCATTTTGGGCCAGCGCCCGGAGCTGCCGCGCTGGGCCGCTCGCGCCCTGGGGGCGCGCGTGGCCTAGACTAGGCGCTTGTGTCTAAGGCAGATCTGGAGAAGAAGCCCTTCGATGTCGCGCGCATGTTTGACGCGGTGGGCAAGAAGTACGACATCACCAACACAGTGCTGTCCTTTGGTCAGGACGCGCGCTGGCGCCGTTTGACGCGCGAGCGGCTCAACCTGAAGCCGGGGGAGAAGGTCCTCGACCTGGCCGCCGGAACGGCTGTTTCCACGGAGGAGCTGTCCAAATCCGGCGCGTGGTGCGTGGCCTGTGACTTTTCACTCGGCATGCTTGCGGCTGGCGCGGAGCGCGATGTGCCCAAGGTGGCTGGAGATGGAATGCGCCTGCCTTTTGCGGATAACACCTTCGATGCGGTGACCATCTCCTATGGTCTGCGCAATATCCACGACTTTGAGCTGGGCCTGCGGGAGATGGCGCGCGTGACCAAGCCCGGTGGGCGGCTGGCTGTGGCGGAGTTTTCCAAGCCGGTCATCCCGGTCTTCGGCACCGTCTACAAGGAGTACCTGACCCGCCTGCTGCCGCCGATTGCCAAGGTGGTCTCCTCCAACCCGGAGGCCTATATCTACCTCGCAGAATCCATCCGTGCGTGGCCGGAACAGCACGAGCTAGCCGCCGCCATCAACCGCAATGGCTGGGAGCAAGCAGGCTGGCGCAACCTGACGTGCGGCATTGTGGCGCTGCACTCCGCGGTGAAGCCGGCCTAAAGGGCTTAAGCCCAGAGAGGCGTATCGCGGCGCAGCGCAGAGACCGCCCCGCCCGCCAGCCGCCAGGCACGGGCGAGCAGGTCCTTGTCCTCGTCGGTGATGAGGTTGCCCATGAGGCGTGCGGCGGCCGGCATGAGCATGCGGCCGATGGGTCCGCGCATGGCCACAGGTCCGGCGAGCGGCAGGAACTGCGGGTAGGTCAGCAGGCGTGCCGCGGTGCGGGCTAGCAGGAAGGCCTCGCCGTACTCGGCGCGCAGACGCTCCGGCCACGCCAAGGTCAGGTCCTTAGTGCCGAGCATCTCCACGGCTAGTGCTGCCGTCTCCAGGCCATAATCGATGCCCTCGCCGTTGAGCGGGTTGACGCAGGCGGCGGCGTCACCAATCAGCATCCAGTTCGCGCCGGCCACCCCGGACACCGCGCCACCCATGGGCAGCATCGCCGAGGTGACGTTGCGCAGCTCGCCCAAGCCCCACTCCGAACGCTGCTGCTCAGCGTAGAAATCAAGCGCCTTCTTGGTGTTGAGACGAGCCGGGCGGGCGGCAGTGGAGAGCGCACCCAAACCGATGTTGACCCCCTGTCCTAGCGGGAAGATCCAGCCATACCCAGGTTGTACGACCCCCTCAGGGTCCTTGAGCTCCACGTGGGAGTGCATCCACTCCTCGCCGTCGTGGGGCGAATCGGCGTAGGCGCGCGCTGCGATGCCGTAGACCTCCTCGCGGTGCCACGTGCGGCCCAGCTGTTTGCCAAACGTAGAGCGCACGCCGTCGGCCACGATGACCCACCGCGCGCGCACGCGGCGCTTGCCGACGGAGAACTCCGCCAGCCGGTTGCCCTCGAGCTGCGGGGCCGTCGCCGTGCCGGTGAGAAGCTGCGCGCCGGCTTCTTGGGCGGCCTCAACGAGCAGCGCATCGAATTCATAGCGAGGTAGAGCCGTTCCCACCTGCGAGGGGTAGGTCTCAGGCCACGGGGCGGTTACGGTGCCGCCAAAGCCGTGCAGCTTGAGCCCGCGGTTGCGGTAGGAGGCGTTGACCTCGATGCCGAGGAGCTCCAACTGGTGCATGGCGCGAGGGGTCAGCCCATCGCCGCAGGTCTTGTCGCGGGGGAAGGGGGAGGCGTCGACAAGCAGCGTGTCATGGCCAGCGCGCGCGGCGTGGATAGCGGCGGCAGCGCCGGCGGGCCCGGCACCGACGATGGCGACGTCAACAAGGGTGGAATCGATCTGCTCCGACATGGGGACTATCATTGCACGGGATAGTGGCCACAAGTGTGTTGAGGGCCGTGCCATGGGCTACGGTAGGTAAACACTAGGATTTTTGAGCTTAAAGGAACACGTTTAATGTCACACGGCCAAACTCACGCCAAGCACGTGGACTTGGGGGATGCGCAGCTCACCGAGCGTATCAACGCCGGGATGGCTGCTGTAGAGGACCTGCTGAATACGGAGCTCGACCGCGGGCAGGACTTCATCAAAGACAAGGTGCGCCACCTCTCCCTGGCTGGGGGCAAGCGTTTCCGCCCGATGATGGCGTTGCTGGCTTCCGAGTTTGGTGAACGCTCGCAATCGCCTGAGGTGATTAAGGCGGCAACCGTGGTGGAAATGGTCCACGTGGCCACGCTCTATCACGACGATGTCATGGATGAAGCGGAGCGCCGCCGCGGCGTGGATTCTGCAAATTTCCGCTGGACTAACTCGGTGGCGATTTTGGCGGGCGATGCCCTCTTGGCGCACGCTTCGCGGCTGATGAGCCAGCTGGATACTCACACTGTGGAGCACTTCGCGGAGACCTTCGAGGAGCTCGTCACCGGCCAGATGCGCGAAACCATCGGTGCCGGCGAAGCTAACGCCGTGGAGCATTACACGGCGGTCATCCGGGAAAAGACCGCGGTGCTCATCGCCTCCGCCGGCTATCTGGGTGCTTACCACGCTGGCGCCGGCCCGGAGCAGTGCGAGGCGCTGCGACAGATCGGTGCGGCCGTGGGCATGATTTTCCAGATCGTCGACGATATCATCGACATCTTCTCCGATCCCGAGGAGTCGGGGAAGACCCCGGGCACGGACCTGCGCGAGGGCGTGTTCACCCTGCCAGTGCTCTATGCCCTGGAGGAGGAGGGTGAGGTCGGCGACGAGCTCCGTGCCCTCCTGACGGGCCCGCTGACCGATGACGCCTCCGTGAAGCGCGCCATCGACCTGCTGTGGAAGTCCGGCGGCCGGGACAAGGCGCTTGCCGACGTCAACGCGTACCTGCGCGTGGTCGAAGACCAGCTTTCCCTGCTGCCCGAATGCACGGCCAGCGAAGCCCTGCGCCAGTTGGCGGACTACACGGTCCAGCGCGTGGGCTAATAGGTGCTCCTGCCAGGCGATTTGCATGTCGGGCGGGACTTCGTAGTAAAGTACATAACCGCACTCAAGAGTGCATGCCAGGTTGCCCGAGCGGCCAAAGGGAGCGGACTGTAAATCCGCCGGCATTGCCTTCAGAAGTTCGAATCTTCTACCTGGCACAGAATGAATCCCGCAGACGCAAAGATGTGTCTGCGGGATTTTTCGATCCCCGGCCCGGCCGCGGCATAAGGCTAAGGGAGGGTTAAGGGTCATTTCGATCAAATAAGGGGCCCGAGCATCGAGAAATTGGGACGCTATTTGATCGAAATGTCGCTCCGTCGATTGAACGGTCGTGTACCCGGCTTAGTTGTCGTCTGCTCGGCACGGTGGTTGTTTTGGTGCGTTCTTGGGGCGCTTAAAAGCCCTAAAAATACGTCCCATCCTGGCGATTTGTGTTGTTTAAGCGTTTCGGGTTAACCTTTTCAAGGCTTCAACGAGAGCACAGCGGATGAAAGTCCGTTACTCAAAGAGGCTGTGCCCCCTTAGCTCAGTCGGCAGAGCGTTTCCATGGTAAGGAAAAGGTCGACAGTTCGATTCTGTCAGGGGGCTCCATTCATGTTTCTGGAAGGTCCCAGAAGGTGAATATGGCGGTGTAGCTCAGTGGTAGAGCAAGCGACTCATAATCGCTGTGTCGCGAGTTCAATTCTCGCCATCGCTACCGGGAAAGAAAAGCGCCCGCACACGGGCGCTTTTTCATTACCGACTCCCAGCCTTATACGGCACGTGGTTTCCATGGGGAATCATCGTTCTGGTAGGGTTGTGCGTTGTCCCAAAAGGGCACGCAAAGGGGCGTGGCGCAATTGGTAGCGCAACGGTCTCCAAAACCGTAGGTTGCAGGTTCGAGTCCTGTCGCCCCTGCCACATCACTTCAAGGAGGGAATCGCCGTGAGCGATGAAAAGCAGCCGAGCACCGGGGCTCCGCGCCCAACCGGCAAGCGTCAGCTCTCTGGCGCAGCGACCACCTCTACCGATTCCTACACCGACAAGCGCGTCGTACGCGTCGAGGACAAGAAGGAAGATTCCTTCGGCGGTTCCGTCGGGTCCTTCCCGGGCGAGGTTGTCTCTGAGATGAAGAAGGTCGTCTGGCCTACCGGCAAGGAAATGCTGCAGTACGTCCTCGTGACCTTCGCCTTCCTCATCGTCCTCACCGCCTTGGTGTGGGGCGTAGACACGCTGACCGGCCTCGGAGTTGAAGCAATCCTCGCGCCTTAGTAAACTAATCTCATACTTTCATCCCGCCGCCTTCCCGCTAGCTCGACTAGGGGAAACGGCGGGATACTTTTTGCCCTAGTTCCGCCGGGTAACCTGGTTGGGGACTAGAAGAATGAACACAATTTTGGAGTAGCAGACAATGAGCGAAGAAAACACTGGCACCTCCCTCGAGCAGGCCATGATTGATAACGTCCAGGAACAGGCCGCGGAAGCGGTCGAGGCTACTGAGGAAACCCAGCAGCCGCAGGAGGAGCTTTCTGCCGAGGAGAAGGAAGCCGCCGAGAAGGAAGCTGCTACCAAGGCCGCTGAGGCCGCCCTCGGCGGCGGCTCGGACGAGGCTGAGGCTGAGGGAGCGGGGGAGACGTCGCCAAGCGCTGAAGCAGATGCCGCTGCCGCCGACGCCGAGTACAAGACCCGCCTGCGCGCATTCACCCGCGAACTGAAGAAGCAGCCGGGCAAGTGGTACATCATCCAGTGCTACTCCGGCTACGAGAACAAGGTGAAGACCAACCTGGACATGCGCGCCCAGACCCTCGAGGTGGAGGATTCCATCTTTGAGGTCGTCGTGCCGGTCGAGCAGGTTCTGGAGAAGAAGGACGGCAAGAAGAAGGTTGTTAAGCGCAAGCTGCTTCCGGGCTACGTGCTGGTGCGCATGGAGCTTAACGACGCTGCCTGGTCCGTCGTCCGCGATACCCCGGGTGTGACCTCCTTCGTGGGCAACGAGGGCAACGCCACCCCGGTGAAGATCCGCGACGTGGCTAAGTTCCTCATGCCGAATGACACGACGGTCTCCCCGGAGGCTTCCGCCGCAGACTCCGAGGGCGAGCAGGTTGTTGCCATGCCGGAGAAGGAGGCCGCGAAGGCTTATGCTCACGACTTCGAGGTGGGCGAGGCCGTCACCATCCTGTCCGGCCCGCTGGCTTCCGTATCCGCCACCATCTCCGAGATCGATCCAGAGACCGGCAAGATGCAGGGCCTAGTGTCCATCTTCGGCCGCGAGACCCCGGTGGAGCTGTCCCCGACGGAAATCGAGCGCATCTCCTAAAAAGCGATTTTGAGCTGGGCGCACGGTGTTCTAAACTTGAACGCCGTGCGCTTTTGCGCATGTTCAAACGTTCATCCTCCGGTGGCCCACAACGCGTGAGCATCCGGACGGGGCGCTGTTATTCATCGTGGCGGCACTCCGGTACCACAGGAAAGAGGTAATTCGATGGCTCCCAAGAAGAAGGTCACTGGCCTGATCAAGCTCCAGATCGAAGCAGGCGCTGCTAACCCGGCTCCGCCGGTCGGCCCGGCACTCGGTGCCCACGGCGTCAACATCATGGAGTTCTGCAAGGCTTATAACGCTGCGACCGAGTCACAGCGCGGCAACGTCGTGCCGGTGGAAATCACCGTCTACGAGGACCGCTCCTTCGACTTCAAGCTGAAGACCCCGCCGGCAGCGAAGCTCCTGCTCAAGGCCGCTGGCATCAAGAAGGGCTCCGGCGTTCCGCACACCGATAAGGTTGGCTCCGTGACCTGGGATCAGTGCAAGGAGATTGCACAGACCAAGTTCGAGGACCTCAACGCTCGTGACATCGAGAACGGCGCCCGCATCATCGCTGGTACCGCTCGCTCCATGGGCATCACCGTTGACGGCATCCCGGCTAAGTAATAATTCAATTTAATGCGCGATACGTTCTGTATCGCGCGTGGCAGGGCCAGCTTCGGCCCGCTATCACCACATCAATCCAAGAAAAGGAATTGCACTTATGAGCACCAAGTCCAAGGCATACAAGGCTGCCGCTGAGCTGGTAGACCGCTCCCGCCAGTACCGTCCGATCGAGGCCGCCAAGCTGGCCAAGGAGACCTCCTCCAAGAACTTCGACGCTACTGTCGACGTTGTCTTCCGCCTCGGCGTTGACCCGCGCAAGGCTGATCAGCTGGTTCGCGGCACCGTTTCCCTGCCGCACGGCACCGGTAAGGACGTCCGCGTGGCCGTCTTCGCTGAGGGCGACAACGCTGAGGCCGCTAAGGCTGCTGGCGCTGACATCGTCGGCACCGAAGAGCTGATCGCTGCCATCAACGAGGGCAACATCGACTTCGACGTTGCTATCGCTACCCCGGATCAGATGGCCAAGGTTGGCCGCGTTGCACGCGTGCTGGGCCCGCGTGGTCTCATGCCGAACCCGAAGACCGGCACCGTGACCGCTGACGTGACCAAGGCTGTCGCTGACGTCAAGGGCGGTAAGATTTCCTTCCGTGTGGACAAGGCTTCCAACCTGCACGCCATCATCGGCAAGGCTTCCTTCGACGCTGAGAAGCTGGCAGAGAACTACGGCGCGCTGTACGACGAGATCATTCGCCTGAAGCCGTCCTCCGCCAAGGGCATCTACGCCAAGAAGATCACCATCTCCACCACCTCCGGCCCGGGCATCCCGGTCGACGCTTCCGTGGAGAAGAACTACACCGACTAATTGATGTCTGTGTTAACGGCGTAAAGGTCCCGGCTCATTCACGAGCCGGGATTTTTTATTGCCTTTTTCCTTGCGTGTCGAATTATTTGTACAGGTCAGAGGGCTAAAAACCACTGACAGGTAAAATACAGGCAGGTTCGATGGGCTTTCAAGGAATGTATCGCATAATAATCCTTGTGCGTTTGAGAGAGGTGCATGAGAGATAGAGAGAACACCCTGAGTCTTGCAGGGCGGGCGGCGTGAGAAACCGCCTGATAGTCAAGACCCCTTGCAACGCGGGTTCCGGAATTATCCGGGGCCCGCGTTGTGCTGTGTGTGCCCCAGGTGCTCCCTGCTTGGATTCGGGACATGGGCTTGAGCGGAGATGCATCAGGCCTGGGGCAAGCGCGGGCGCTGGATGTAGATGGTTCTAGTCACAAGGTTCTCTTGGGGGCAAACAAACCATCTGGGGGAGCGAAGAAGGTTCGTTTGGGGGCAAGTAAACCTTCTGACTGAAACCTCTTGACTGGAACCTTCTGATGGGAACCATGTGGCAGCGCACCGTGTTATTCACCGGCTACCCACCGCCGGTTAAAGGACTAGATGCGTGCGAAGGATTTAAGGCCGCGGCTTGCCGTTCATCCAGTACACGGACCAGATGACGTCCTCGCGCGGCACTCCCCAGTCGTGCACCGCCAATGAGCGCACTTCTTTGGCCAGGTCCCCTTCGCCAGATACCCACACTGAATCCGGAGCTGTATCCGCGGAGAAACGAGAGCTAAGAAGCTGAACGGCGCGTGCGCTGTGTTCCTCGTGCGGGGCGGCGACCATGGTGAGTGAACGAACCTTGCCGCGCCAGGTCTTCTCAAAGCCGTCCTCAATTTCGGAGTCGTCTGCAATTAGTGCAACGACGTCGACGCCACTCAAGGATTGCGGTGAGAAGGTTTCGTAGTGCTCCAGGATGTGCCACAGTGCGGGGAGAGCGGAGGCGTCCGCGAGCAACAGCTGTGATTTCTTGGGTGCCTGCCACCGTGCTTGCCCCGTATAGATTCCGGCGGTATCCCCGGGTTGGGCCTTAAGGATCCACCGCGAGCCCGGGCCATTATCGCCATGGGTCACCACATCGACATCGATGGTGCAGGCCTCGTGGTCGAGCCTGCGAATTGTGTACCACCGCAACGCCGGGCGAACGTCGTCAGGCAAGCCAGTGACGGCGGCGCGCACATTGGCATCCTCAACTGGGAAGGGCGAAAACTCCTGCCCGTCCTGGGGCATGAGGAGCCCAAAATACTCATCAGGCCCGGCGAGGGGGTAGGAGCCGAAGGCGGGCGAGTGAAAAGTAAGGCGGTGCAGTCGCGGCTTGAGGCGGGTATTCCCGGCGAGGGTAACGGGTAATAAGCGGTGATGCGTCAAAGGAATTGTTCCTAGGTATAAGGGAAATTTGAATCCATCATAAAGCAGAGGTTAGGCTTGCCTCAAATAGATTAGGGGTGTGACGGCTTGTGTGCTCGTTCCCATCGAAGGAAAGGTTGATTCCATGGTTGCTATCCACCGGCGTGCGAAAGCCGTGCTCGCGATTGTCTCGGCGGCAGCGATTGCTCTGACAGGGTGCTCGCGCGGAAGCGGTGAGGACAGTGCGGGTGCAGGCAGCGCTGAGGAGGTGCGGGTTGCCAGCCTGGGGCTTGGCGACGCCGATACTGTCCTCGCGCTCGGAATCACCCCCGTTGCCGTAGCGCCCTGGGGAGCGCAGGGTGATGGTGATCCCTCCGGTGTGGGCCCATGGGCGAAAGAACTTCTGGGAGATGCCCAGCCTGAGGTTATCTATAACACCGCTTCCGGGTTCACGGCCGATGTTCTTGAGCAGGTCACGGCTTCGGACCCCACGCAGATCATTGCTGTCAATCAGGCAGTGGACCAGGAAGCACAGAAATCCCTCGAGGAGATCGCGCCGCTGACCATGAAGCCGGAGGGCTTCGAAGACTGGCAGGTTCCCTGGGAAGAGCAGGTTAAGACCATCGCCTCTGCCGTTGAGAAGGAAGAGGAGGGTGACAAGCTTATTGACAAGGCGCAAGGCGCCTTCGATGAATTCAAGGAATCTCACCCGGAGCTTAACGGCAAACGCGCGGCCATCGTCATGCCCTATGACGGAAAGCTGGGCCTCTACACTTCCGATGATGGCCGCGGTCAATTCATCGAAGACCTTGGCTTTGAGATTCCGCAGGAGCTGGAGGGTGATGGCTCGAGCTTCTTCGTGGACTACGCCCCAGAGAACTACTCCCAGCTCAACGACGTGGACTACCTGTTCGTCTTGGATTACAACGGTGCAGTCGACGAGCTGAAGAAGGATTCGACGTTCCAAGGCCTAGACGTGGTCAAGGATGGCCGCGTCCGCTACCTAGAAACGGATACCGGCAACGCCATGAGCATGCCGAACCCGCTCACCATTCCTTGGGCTGTCGATAAATTTGAAGAGCAACTCTAAGTGCTCGCATTACCGAGAAACGCCGGGGCCACCCGCGGCGAGCTAGATTCGCGGGGGAGGGGACGCGTGCTCCTCACCAGCGCTCTGGTTGTGGTTTCACTGCTTCTCCTCGCCTGCTCGCTGGTGGTGGGATCGCGGTCCATCGCCTTGTCCGAACTCCTTCCCGCCTTCCTCCATGAAAGCCAGCCGGAGATAGAAAATATCGTGTGGGACTTGCGTATGCCGCGCACCTTCTTGGCGTACTTCGCGGGTGCAGCCATTGCGGTCTCCGGTGTCATCGCCCAGACGTGGACCAAGAACCCCTTGGCCGATCCCGGCTTCATTGGTATCACTGCGGGTGCTTCCTTCCTTGTAGCGCTCGGGACGGCGTTGGGGCTTGCCACCTCGCTGGGGATGCGGACGGCGCTCGCCCTGGTGGGAGCCGGTTTGGCCACGGTAGTGGTTCTGGGTGTTTCCCGGCGGTTTCCTGATTCCCTGACGCTGCTCCTCGTGGGTGCAGGAGTATCGGCTGCCTTAAGCTCTGGCGCCATGCTGATCGGCTTGTATTCCACGGATGTGCTCGACAGCATGCGCCGCTGGACCATCGGCTCCACGTTTGGGCGCGGCCCCGGGGAGGTCGCGATTGCAGCCGGCGGTCTGCTCGTCGGGCTCATCATTGCCGCACGTGTGGCGCGCCCGCTCGACTTATTGGCCATGGGTGAGGAGTCTTCGGTTGCCTTGGGCGGCTCGCCGGCACTGGCGCGCCGTGGCGCGGCCTTAAGCATAGTTGTCTTGGCCGGATGCGCTACCGCTGCGGCAGGCCCCATCGCTTTCGTGGGATTTGCCGTCCCCCACCTCCTCCGGCGGTGTACAGGTCCGGCGGTTGCCGCCATGATTGCCCCCGCCGCGCTGCTGGGCGGTTGTTCCGTGCTGGCTGCGGATATCTTAGGCCGGCTTATCGCTGGCCCCTCGGAGTTGGAGATGTCTATCGTCCTAGCTTTCGTGGGCGCACCTTTCCTCATCTGGGCCGTGCGCCGAGGGGAGCAGAAGCTATGAGTGATGGGGTGAAGGGGGGCGTCGCCAAGCGCCTGCGTTCCCAACAACGGCAGCGCCGGATATGGATATGGTCAGCCACCTGCTTCTTTGTGCTGGTCGCGGCAGTTTCTTACGTCCTGATGCTCGGGCAAGGCCCCGTGGGGCTGAGTCCGCTGCGCGTCCTGGAGATCCTCAACGGTGGTGGGAGCCGAAGCGAAATCCGCGTCGTGTGGGATCTGCGCATGCCCGTAGCGCTAGCAACCCTCATCGTGGGCGCCGCGCTCGGACTGGCGGGGTCGTGGACGCAGTCGATGTCGCGTAATCCGCTGGCCTCCCCCGACATCCTTGGCGTGACCGGTGGGGCTTCGGTGATGGTGGTCATCGGGACGGTGATGTCCCGGCCGCTTCTCGCAGAGGGTGTCTCCGTGTTCTGGTGGCGGGCGGGGCTCGCGCTGCTGGGGGCGGTGTTGGCGGCCATCCTTCTGGTGGTGCTTGGGGGAATCGGCACGAGCAACCGCATCGTCATCGTCGGCATCGCGCTATCACTGCTGTTTCAAGCCATGGTGGCCTATCTCTTGCGCGCTGCGGAGCTCCTCCGTGCGGCACAGTCTCAGCTGTGGCTGGCGGGAACCACGGGCTTTGTACGGGTGGACGTCATTGTTCCGCTTCTCGTAGGACTGGCGCCTTTCGTGTTGCTTGGTTCGTGGCATGCCCGGGAACTGCCGCTTCTAGCCCATGATGATCTCTCGGCACTCTCCTTGGGCGTGGACATCACGCGGACGCGCACCGCGCTCCTCATTGCGGCCACCGGAATATGCGCGGTGACCGTATCCGTGGCGGGGCCCATCGGTTTTATCGCGCTGCTGGCCCCACACCTCGGACGCATGATCGCCCGAACCCCCACTCCTTCGCCGGTGGTGTCGTGCGCTGCTGGTGCGGCACTCTTAAGCGCCTGCGCCGTGGTGGCCGGGGCGCTCCCGATGGACGCGCCGGTGGGTGCTGTGTCCTCAGTGATCGGCGGCACCGCCCTGGTCATCGTGGTGTGGAATGCCGCAAGGCGGAAAGGATGAAAATCATGAACAGTTGCGAGCTGAAAGCCCAAGGCATCCATGCCGGTTATCAGGGCGGGAAAGATATTCTCTCCGGGGTTGACCTCGCGGCTCAACCAGGGGAGGTCACCACGCTCATCGGCCCCAATGGCTGCGGGAAATCGACGTTGCTGAAGACCTTGTCGAAGATTCTTCGCCCTCGGCAGGGAAGCGTGCGCATTGGCGAGTTGGATGTGCATTCCATGAGCCCGAAGGAAGCGGCGGCCCATGTGGCCTTGCTTCCCCAGCACCCGATGGCGCCGGATGGGCTGCGCGTCGGCGAGCTCGTCGCCCGCGGGCGGTACGCGCACCTTGGGTGGGGAAGGGGACTGTCCGCGAAAGACCGCGATATCATCGCGCAGGCCTGCGTGGAGACTGGCATTACTGACTTCATCGACCGTGACATCGCGGCGCTCTCGGGTGGCCAACGCCAACGAGTGTGGCTCGCGCTGGCCTTGGCGCAGGACACGCCAGTGCTGCTTCTCGACGAACCCACCACCTTCCTCGACCCAGCCCACGCCATGAGCGTTTTGCAGCTCGTGCGCAAACAAGCCGATGCAGGGAAAACGGTCGTCGTCGTGTTGCACGATCTCATGTTGGCCGGTCAGTACTCCGACACCATGGTGGTTATGAACAACGGCGAGGTCATCGCGCAGGGAACTCCCCGCCAGGCGTTGACAAAAGAAGTGCTGGCAGCCGCGTATGGCATCGACGTGGAAATCTGGGATGACCCGCGAGGTGACTCTCCGGTTATCGTGCCGCGTGGGGTGCTCGGTGAGTAACAATCCTCATCGAGGAACCCGAGTGGACAGCTCTCAGGAGAGAGAACTTCGAGAAGCGATTTGGAGTTGTGGCAGGTCGGGTTGTAAAGTACCTAGCGAAGTTTGAACGGCCCGCTGAGGCCGCGTCAAAGTTCACCGAAGACCGTCGGTCATCCGGAATGTCGGATCGAAGGTCCCTCGCTCTAGAGGGCGGCCCACGCAGGAGACACTTTGCGAATTACCGCGGATTTCCGCGCGCGCCCTGTGCTCTTGCACGGGGCTTTTGTTATTTCGGTTGTCGTTAACGACAACCGAGGTGGGAAGGCCCCGGCGGAAAACACAAGAGATGTTTCGAAAGGAGGCGTAGTAGAAAATGGCAAACCCGAAGAACACCGCAGACCTGGCAAAGCTGAAGGAGAAGCTCGATGGCGCTAACTCCATCGTGCTCACCGAGTACCGTGGCCTGACCGTGGGTCAGCTCCAGGAGCTGCGTAACAACCTCGGCTTTGACGTTGAGTACTCCGTCGCCAAGAACACCCTTTTCAAGATCGCTGCCAACGAAGCTGGCATCGAGGGTCTTGACGAGCACCTGACTGGCCCGACCGCTATTGCGTTCATCAAGGGCGAGGCAGTGGATGCTGCGAAGGTCATCACCAAGTTCGCTGATGACAACAAGGCACTCGTTATCAAGGGTGGCTACATGGACGGCGACGCTCTGTCTGCCGACCAGGTTGAGGCCATCGCCAAGCTGGACAACCGCGAGACCACTCTCGCAAAGCTGGCTGGCGCCATGAAGGGTTCTATGGCAAAGGCTGCCGCCGTATTCAACGCTCCTGCAACCAAGATGGTCCGCACCGCTGCGGCCCTGCAGGACAAGAAGGCTGCGGAAGCTTAAGACGCCAACTAAAGGCGCACAACTTAAACACACACACTTTTCTGGCCGCCTAGCGCGGCCAGGCACAATGAGAAAGGATGCCAATCATGGCTAAGCTCACCAAGGACGAGCTCATTGAAGCTTTCAAGGAAATGACCCTCATCGAGCTCTCCGAGTTCGTTAAGGAATTCGAGGAGGTCTTCGACGTTGAGGCCGCTGCTCCGGTTGCTGCCGTTGCTGCTGGTGCCCCGGCTGCCGGCGGTGCTGCTGAGGAAGAGAAGACCGAGTTCGACGTCGTTCTGACCGACGCTGGCGCTAAGAAGATCGGCGTTATTAAGGCTGTCCGCGAGATCGTCTCCGGCCTGGGCCTGAAGGAAGCTAAGGAGCTCGTTGAGTCCGCTCCGAAGGCTATCCTCGAGGGTGCTTCCAAGGACGACGCTGAGGCTGCTAAGGCTAAGCTCGAAGAGGCTGGCGCTTCCGTCGAGCTCAAGTAATTCACCTGAATTACTCAGCTTTCCCGCGCAGCACACCCGCTGCGCTCCAGCAACCCCGTTCCGCTTTCCTGCGGTGCGGGGTTGTTCCCGTTTTGCCGGAACCCCGATGGCCCGGCGGATTCTAAACATTTCGTGTCAAGTCTTGACACTAGGGTCAAAAAGAGACACTATTGGCGTGGGTTTGAAGGCTACTACTCAATTCGCGTCAACTCGCAGTGGCGCATCATATTCAAGTGGACACCCGAAGGAGCTGTTGACGTTGACTTTATCGACTACCACTGACGCGCATACTCATGTTGATGTTGTTCCCGTTCCGCATCCTGGAGAAGTCCTTCTCCTAGAATTCCTCAAACCCTGCGGTATCACCCAGTATCGCCTGGCCAACGACATTGGCACTACTCGTTCCCAAGTTTCCAAAATCACTCGCGGTGCGCTCGGTATCAGTGCCGATATGGCTTTGCGTTTGTCGGCCTACTTTGGGAATTCCGCGGAGTTCTGGCTCGGGCTTCAAGAGGAATACGATCTGTGGAAAGCTCGCCAGACTACGGATGTCAGCGCCATCGTCCCGTGGAATCACAAAGAAGAAGCCGACTCTCACTCATAGAAAAAGATAACTTGCGCTCAATGCGAGGTAAGGGTCGCCCCGCAGCGCCCCATAAATCTGAAACGCACCCTCCAGGGAAATGTGTTTTGAACAAACGAGTCGGTAGGATAAGCCACCATGCTGCCCAAGTCCCGCATCTTCTCCGTCCTCCTGCTTGGCCTCGGCGTTGCGCTGATCGCTGCCGGCCTGGCGGCGTCGAGCTTCTTGAGCTTTAGCCCGCGCTTGCCGCTGGATATCAAGGACACCACGTGGACGATGCAGGATGACAGCGCCACCGCGCAGGCGCTGTCCGCAGAGGGCGTTACGCAGTACGAGGGGCCGATGACGTATCAGCTCAACATGGATATCCAGGATCCGGCGGACAAGGACACCGCAACGCTGCGAGTGGGGGAGTCCGCCATCCGCGGCGGCACGGGCAACGTGGAGGACTTGAGCTTTGCCCGCGTGTGGAACTATCCCGTCGATCGTCTCAGCGGTGAGGCCACGGGACCGGCGGCGCTCTCCCACACTATGGGCTCGCCCACGGCGGAAGTTCCCGTCGAGGGCTACTGGCTGAAGCTGCCCGCCAATGCTGAGCAGACCACCTACCCGGTTTTCGACCCGGTGCTGCGCAAGGCGGCCGACGCCGTCTTCGAGGAATCCCTCGATATCGACGGTCGCACGGTCTACCGTTACCACCAGGAAGTGGAGCCCACCAACGTGGCCACCCTCTATGCCGGTAGCACGACCACCACGCTGAGCAATGAGGACGGCTCCACCGAGCAAGGCTACCTCTTCCACGCAGCAACGCGGGACCTCTTCGTGGACCAGGCCACCGGACTCGTCGTGGGCATGGATGTCGATATCAAGGACTACTGGGCAGACCGCGAGGGCAATGAGCGCGAGGTGCAGTTCGCCTTCAATGGTGCAACTGATGAGGAATCCCGCGCGGAGATGCTCCAGCAAGCTGAGCGCTTCCCGCGGAGTGCTGTGGGGCAGTGGGTGCGCTGGGGTGGCCTTGGCATTGGCGCGCTTCTGGTGCTGCTTGGGGCGCTGGGCGCTTTTCGCCGTCCCACCAACCGCCACACCCGCTAGCCGCGTGTGCTAGAGGTCCGCGCCTGCGGATCTCCGAAGCGACACGCCGGCGGCACGTTTCGCCTTTACAAGGCCGCCATTATGCTATAGGCTATTTCGTTGCGCTGGAATCTGGATCTTTAGTGCACATTTAGCCTTTCGAGCGGTGATGGCAAAACCGACTTGACAAGGTGATTTTGTGCATTCTAAACCCAGTCGTTCCACAGCAGACCGAATGCTAAATCTACCAGCGGTTTTGCACCTCACCGGCCAGGGTGGGGAGGCAATCCGCCAGAGGTACTGGAAGGACCCATCTTGGCAGTCTCCCGCCAGACCAAGTCAGTGGCCAACATCCCTGGAGCCCCGAAGCGATACTCCTTCGCTAAAATCAGCGAGCCCATCGCTGTCCCGGGCCTCCTTGATCTACAACTCGATTCTTACGCGTGGCTCATCGGCACCCCCGAGTGGCGCGAGCGCGAGCAGGCAGAGCGCGGCGAAGACGCACGCGTGACGAGCGGCCTTGAGGATATCCTCGAGGAGCTTTCTCCGATCCAGGATTACTCGGGCAACATGTCCCTGTCCCTGTCGGAGCCTCGCTTCGAGCCGGTGAAGAACACCGTGGACGAGTGCAAAGAGAAGGACATCAACTACTCGGCGCCACTGTACGTCACCGCAGAATTCATCAACAACGACACCCAGGAGATTAAGTCCCAGACCGTCTTCATCGGCGATTTCCCGATGATGACTGAGAAGGGCACCTTCATCGTCAACGGCACCGAGCGCGTTATCGTCTCGCAGCTCGTGCGTTCCCCGGGTGTGTACTTCGACCAGACCATCGACAAGTCCACCGAGCGCCCGCTGCACTCCGTGAAGGTCATTCCTTCCCGCGGTGCGTGGCTCGAGTTTGACGTCGACAAGCGCGACACCGTTGGCGTGCGCATCGACCGCAAGCGTCGCCAGCCGGTCACCGTGCTGCTCAAGGCCCTGGGTTGGTCCGAGGAGCAGATCAAGGAGCGCTTCGGCTTCTCCGAGCTCATGATGTCCACCCTCGAGTCCGATGGCGTGGCCAACACCGACGAGGCTCTGCTGGAGATCTACCGCAAGCAGCGCCCGGGCGAGCAGCCCACGCGCGACCTCGCGCAGGCACTGCTGGATAACTCCTTCTTCCGCGCCAAGCGCTACGACCTGGCCAAGGTTGGCCGCTACAAGGTCAACCGCAAGCTCGGCCTGGGCGGTGACCACGACGGTCTGATGACCCTGACCGAGGAAGACATCGCCGTCACCCTCGAGTACCTCGTGCGCCTGCACGCCGGTGAGCGTGAGATGAAGGCCCCGAACGGTGAGATGATCGCCATCCACACCGACGACATCGACCACTTTGGTAACCGTCGTCTGCGCACCGTGGGCGAGCTCATCCAGAACCAGGTCCGCGTGGGCCTGTCCCGCATGGAGCGCGTCGTCCGCGAGCGCATGACCACCCAGGACGCGGAGTCGATTACCCCGACCTCCCTGATTAACGTCCGCCCGGTCTCCGCCGCCATCCGCGAGTTCTTCGGTACCTCCCAGCTCTCGCAGTTCATGGACCAGAACAACTCCCTGTCCGGTCTGACCCACAAGCGCCGCCTGTCCGCGCTGGGCCCGGGCGGTCTGTCCCGTGAGCGCGCCGGCATCGAGGTGCGAGACGTTCACGCTTCGCACTACGGCCGCATGTGCCCGATTGAGACCCCTGAGGGTCCGAACATTGGTCTGATCGGTTCCCTGGCTTCCTATGCCCGCGTCAACGCTTTCGGCTTCATCGAGACCCCGTACCGCAAGGTTGTGGACGGCAAGGTCACCGACCAGGTGGAGTACCTCACCGCCGATGAAGAGGATCGCTACGCCATCGCGCAGGCCGAGGTTGAGAAGGCTGCCGACGGCACCCTGACCGGCGACCGCATTGAGGTCCGCCTCAAGGACGGCGATATCGGCGTGACCGACGCCGCCGGCGTTGACTACGTTGACGTTTCCCCGCGCCAGATGGTCTCCGTGGCTACCGCCATGATTCCGTTCCTCGAGCACGACGACGCTAACCGTGCCCTCATGGGCGCGAACATGCAGCGCCAGGCCGTGCCGCTGGTTCGCTCCGAGGCCCCGTACGTGGGCACCGGTATGGAGCAGCGCGCTGCCTACGATGCTGGTGACCTCATCATCACCCCGAAGGCGGGCGTGGTGGAGAACGTCACCGCGGACCTCATCACCATCATGGATGACGAGGGCCAGCGCGATACCTACATGCTGCGCAAGTTCGAGCGCACCAACCAGAACACCAACTACAACCAGACCCCGCTGGTGTCCCTGGGTGAGCGTGTCGAGGCGGGCCAGGTGCTTGCCGACGGCCCCGGTACCCACAACGGTGAGATGTCCCTCGGCCGCAACCTGCTGGTCGCCTTCATGCCGTGGGAAGGCCACAACTACGAGGACGCCATCATCCTCAACCAGCGCATCGTGGAGGAGGACATCCTCACCTCGATCCACATCGAGGAGCACGAGATCGATGCTCGCGATACCAAGCTGGGACCGGAGGAGATCACCCGCGAGATCCCGAACGTCTCCGATGACGTCCTGCGTGACCTCGATGAGCGCGGCATCGTCCGCATCGGCGCCGACGTCCGCGCGGGCGACATCCTCGTCGGTAAGGTCACCCCGAAGGGTGAAACCGAGCTGACCCCGGAGGAGCGCCTCCTGCGCGCCATCTTCGGTGAGAAGGCCCGCGAGGTCCGCGATACCTCGATGAAGGTGCCGCACGGTGAGACCGGTAAGGTCATCGGCGTCTCCCGCTTCTCCCGCGAGGATGACGACGACCTGGCCCCGGGCGTCAACGAGATGATCCGCGTCTACGTGGCTCAGAAGCGCAAGATCCAGGACGGCGATAAGCTCGCCGGCCGCCACGGCAACAAGGGCGTTGTGGGCAAGATCCTCCCGCCGGAGGATATGCCGTTCATGGAGGATGGCACCCCGGTGGACATCATCCTCAACACCCACGGTGTGCCGCGTCGTATGAACATTGGACAGGTTCTCGAGGTTCACCTCGGCTGGCTGGCACACGCCGGTTGGAAGATCGACACCGAGGACCCGGCCAACGCCGAGCTGCTCAAGACCCTGCCGGAAGAGCTCTACGACGTCCCGCCGGAGTCGCTCACCGCAACCCCGGTCTTCGACGGTGCCACCAACGAGGAGATCTCTCGCCTGCTGGCTTCCTCCAAGCCGAACCGCGATGGTGACGTCATGGTGGATGAGCACGGTAAGGCCCGCCTCTTCGACGGCCGCTCCGGCGAGCCGTACATGTACCCGGTCTCCGTCGGCTACATGTACATGCTCAAGCTGCACCACCTCGTCGACGAGAAGATCCACGCCCGCTCCACCGGCCCGTACTCCATGATTACCCAGCAGCCGCTGGGTGGTAAGGCACAGTTCGGTGGCCAGCGTTTCGGCGAGATGGAGGTGTGGGCAATGCAGGCATATGGCGCTGCCTACACCCTGCAGGAGCTGTTGACCATCAAGTCGGATGACGTGGTCGGCCGCGTCAAGGTCTACGAGGCCATTGTCAAGGGTGACAACATCCCGGATCCGGGTATTCCGGAGTCCTTCAAGGTCCTTCTCAAGGAGCTGCAGTCCCTCTGCCTGAACGTGGAGGTTCTCTCCACCGACGGCACCCCGATGGAACTGTCTGGCTCCGACGATGATGACATGGACGGCGCTCCGTCCCTGGGCATTAACCTGTCCCGCGACGAGCGCTCCGACGCAGACATCGCCTAACTTCTTGGTCCGCCGCATTTACTGGCGGCGGGCATAACGAAACACCACCTACATACAAAGCCATCAACTTCCCCCTGACGGGGGATGAAAGGGAGACATTACGTGTTTGACGTAAATCTCTTCGACGAGCTCCGCATCGGGCTGGCCACGGCCGAGGACATCCGTCGCTGGTCCAAGGGCGAGGTCAAGAAACCCGAGACCATTAACTACCGCACCCTCAAGCCGGAGAAGGACGGCCTCTTCTGTGAGCGCATCTTCGGCCCGACCCGCGACTGGGAGTGCTCCTGCGGTAAGTACAAGCGCGTGCGCTACAAGGGCATCATCTGTGAGCGCTGTGGCGTCGAGGTGACCAAGTCCAAGGTGCGCCGTGAGCGCATGGGCCACATCGAGTTGGCCGCGCCGGTTACCCACATCTGGTACTTCAAGGGCGTTCCTTCCCGCCTGGGCTACCTGCTGGACCTGGCTCCGAAGGACCTCGAGCGCATCATCTACTTCGCTGCCAACATCATCACCTCCGTGGACGAGGAAGCTCGCCACAATGACCAGTCCACTCTGGAAGCAGAGATGCTTCTGGAGAAGAAGGACGTGGAGGACGACGTCGAGGCAGAGATCGCCGAGCGCGCTGCCAAGCTCGAGCAGGATCTGGCCGAGCTGGAGGCCGCCGGCGCTAAGGCCGACGCCCGCCGCAAGGTCCAGAACGCTGCCGATAAGGAAATGCAGCACATCCGCGAGCGCGGTGAGCGCGAGGTTGCTCGCCTCGACGAAATCTGGAACACCTTCATCAAGCTTGCTCCGAAGCAGATGATCATCGATGAGACCATCTACGAAGAGCTCGTTGACCGCTACGAGGATTACTTCACCGGCGGCATGGGTGCTGAGGCCATCCAGACCCTCATCCGCAACTTCGACCTCGAGGCCGAGGCTGAGGTTCTCAAGGAGATCATCAACAACGGCAAGGGCCAGAAGAAGATGCGTGCCCTGAAGCGCCTGAAGGTCGTCGCGGCCTTCCTGCGCTCGGGCAACGACCCGGCCGGCATGGTGCTCGACGCCATCCCGGTGATCCCGCCGGAGCTGCGCCCGATGGTGCAGCTGGACGGTGGCCGCTTCGCCACCTCCGACCTCAACGACCTCTACCGTCGCGTGATCAACCGCAACAACCGCCTCAAGCGCATGATTGACCTCGGTGCCCCCGAGATCATCGTGAACAACGAGAAGCGCATGCTGCAGGAGTCCGTCGACGCCCTCTTCGACAACGGCCGTCGCGGCCGTCCGGTCACCGGTCCGGGCAACCGCCCGCTGAAGTCCCTGTCTGACCTGCTCAAGGGTAAGCAGGGCCGCTTCCGCCAGAACCTGCTGGGTAAGCGCGTGGACTACTCCGGCCGTTCCGTGATTATCGTCGGCCCGCAGCTCAAGCTGCACGAGTGCGGTCTGCCGAAGCTCATGGCTCTGGAGCTGTTCAAGCCCTTCGTCATGAAGCGCCTGGTAGAAAACGACTACGCGCAGAACATCAAGTCCGCCAAGCGCATGGTGGAGCGCCAGCGCCCCGAGGTGTGGGACGTCCTCGAAGAGGCCATTTCCGAGCACCCGGTGATGCTGAACCGTGCACCGACCCTGCACCGCCTGGGTATCCAGGCCTTCGAGCCGAAGCTCGTCGAGGGTAAGGCCATCCAGCTGCACCCGCTGGCTTGTGAGGCTTTCAATGCCGACTTCGACGGTGACCAGATGGCAGTCCACCTGCCACTGTCCGCCGAGGCACAGGCTGAGGCACGCGTCCTCATGCTGGCTTCCAACAACATCCTGTCCCCGGCCTCCGGTAAGCCGCTGGCTATGCCGCGTCTGGATATGGTTACCGGCCTGTACTACCTCACCATGGACAAGGGTGAGGACGAGATCGGCGGCGAGGGCCGTTACCGCCCCGCCACGGAGGATCGTCCGGAGCAGGGCGTGTACTCCTCCTACGCGGAGGCCATCATGGCCCGCGACCGCGGCGTTCTTGGTCTGCAGGCCCCGATCAAGGTGCGCATCTCCCACCTGCGCCCGCCGGCAGACATCGAGGCAGAGCACTTCCCGGATGGTTGGCAGAAGGGCCAGGCCTGGCTCGCTGAGACCACCCTGGGCCGCATCATGTTCAACGACCTGCTGCCGTGGAACTACCCGTACCTCGAGGGCGTCATGGTCCGTAAGGGCGGCGCCGGCAACAAGATGCTGCTCGGTGACGTCATTAATGACCTCGCCGCGAAGTACCCGATGATCACCGTTGCCCAGGTTCTGGACAAGATGAAGGACGCTGGCTTCTACTGGGCCACCCGTTCCGGCGTGACCATCACCATGCACGACGTGCTGGTCCTTCCGAACAAGCACGAGGTGCTCGAGTCCTACGAGAAGGAAGCCGAGCGCATCGAGCGCAAGTACTGGGAGCAGGGTGCTCTGACCGAGCGCGAGCGCTACGACCGCCTGGTTGAGCTGTGGAAGGACGCCACGGACACCGTGGGTAACGCCGTCGAGGAGTTGTACCCCGACGACAACCCGATTCCGATGATCGTGAAGTCCGGTGCTGCCGGTAACATGCGTCAGATCTGGACCCTGGCCGGCATGAAGGGCATGGTTGTGAACTCCAAGGGTGACTACATCACCCGTCCGATTAAGACCTCCTTCCGTGAAGGCCTGTCGGTTCTGGAGTACTTCAACAACTCGCACGGTTCCCGTAAGGGCCTGGCGGATACCGCTCTGCGTACCGCTGACTCCGGCTACCTCACCCGTCGTCTGGTGGACGTGGCGCAGGACGTCATCGTTCGCGAGGAGGACTGTGGCACCCGTCAGGGCGTGCGCGTCCCGCTCGGCGTCGAGATCGCCGAAGGCTCCTACGACCTGCACGAGCTGTGGGAGACCTCCGCATCCGGCCGCGTCGTGGCCAACGACGTCAAGGATGAAAACGGCGAGGTCATCGCTGAGGCAGGCGCCGACCTGACCGAGGAGCTCAGCCGCAAGATCGTCAATGCGGGCGTTCTGGAGATCAAGGTCCGCTCCGTGCTGACCTGCCAGACCCCGGCTGGTGTCTGCGCCAAGTGCTACGGCAAGTCCATGGCTTCCGGCAAGCTCGTCGATATCGGCGAGGCAGTCGGCATCGTGGCCGCACAGTCGATTGGTGAGCCGGGTACCCAGCTGACCATGCGTACCTTCCACCAGGGTGGTGTCGGTGGCGATATTACCGGCGGTCTGCCGCGTGTTCAGGAGCTCTTCGAGGCCCGTAACCCGAAAAACCGCGCTCCTATCGCTTCCGTCGATGGCACCGTGTCTCTGTCCGATGAGGGCAACTTCTGGACGCTGACCATCACCCCGGATGATGGCTCCGACAACGTGGTCTACGAGAAGCTGTCGAAGCGCCAGGGCCTGGCTCAGGTCCGCCGCCCGATGGAGTCCAACCCGGATGCCATGATCGAGCGCTCGCTGCGCGACGGTGACCACGTCACCACCGGTGACCGCCTCATGCGCGGTGCGGCTGACCCGCACGACGTGCTTGAGGTCCTCGGCCGCCGCGGTGTGGAGAAGCACCTCATCGACGAGGTTCAGGCCGTCTACCGTGCACAGGGTGTGGCCATCCACGACAAGCACATCGAGATCATCATCCGTCAGATGCTGCGTCGCGGTACCGTCATCGACGCCGGTACCACCGACCTGCTGCCGGGCAACCTCATTGACCTCTCTGAGGCCAAGCAGGTTAACGCCGCTCAGGTTGCTGAAGGTGGCCAGCCGGCACAGCTGCGCAGTGAGATCATGGGTATCACCAAGGCCTCCCTGGCTACGGAGTCCTGGCTGTCCGCGGCCTCCTTCCAGGAGACCACGCGCGTGCTTACCGACGCCGCCATCAACAAGCGCTCGGATCAGCTCATTGGTCTGAAGGAGAACGTCATCATCGGTAAGCTGATTCCGGCCGGTACGGGTATCTCCCGCTACCGCAACATCAGCGTCAAGCCGACTGAGGCCGCACGCAATGCTGCGTACTCCATCCCGACCTACGGTGACTCCATCTACGGCGACGATGGCTTCGGTGAGTTCACCGGTGCTTCCGTCCCGCTGGACGAGGACTACACCTTCTAGTCACGCTAGGAGTGACCCGTAGGGTCATCTTCCCCTTGCCCCCGCCACGGCCCCTTTACAGGGGCGTGGCGGGGGTATTTTATTTGAGGCCAGAGTTACAAACATAAAGATTCCTGTGAACACCATGAACATTGGTACTGGCTGTGGTCTGCAGGTTTAGAATTTCTCATCAACGGAATGTCTTTGACGTGCACGGACACCGTTAACCAGGGGTGAATGTTGCTCTTGCGGAGAGTGGCGGGGGGGGGTAACATCTCAGCTTGAGTCCAGTTTGCCTTCAGGAACGCTCAAGATGCTTCAAAATCTGACCGAGGGCGAGCTGTTGACCGGTTCCCTAATTGTTCTCATGAAAGGATTCTTCATGAATATGAAGAGTTTCAACGGTTCTGCTCGTCGCCGCGGCACGACGATTGCAGCCGCCGCGCTTTCCGTCGCTTTGGTCGCTCCATTCGTTCACCCGGTCGTCGCGCCTCAGGATGCAGCTTTGGCTGCGGCGCAGCAGGCAGGAACCTCCGCGCCAGCTCCCGCTACTGATCCTACGAAGCTGATTGAGGCGGACGCCATTGCCAATGGCTATGTCTCGAAGAGCATTGACTTGACCAATGCCTTCGCTACGCTTTCGGGCACGGTCGGTATTGCCGAAACCACGGGTTCGACGACCCTGAAGAACACCGACGGCGTGGGCATCAATGACGTAACTGTGTACATGCAGTTTAAGGATGCCGACGGCGTCATTTCGCCCATCTACACTGCCAAGTCCGCAAACCTAGACGGAAAGGATGGACAGTATGCCTTCGACCTTCGTAAGAAGGACGCAGAAGGAAACGTCCTCAAGCACCCGAATAGCCCGGTTGGTGGCAAGGAGTACTCGTTCATTGACGTGAACGGTAAGCCGCACATTTTCCGTGCAGCGACTGGCCAGCAATACCGTGTGTGGACTGATACCCCGCTGAAGAATGAAAACACCGGCAACGACCTGACGTATATTCGCCAGGCTGGTGGCGGTGTTCCGGGTGCCTGGACGGATTCTCATGATGGTAGTGCAAATGGCGCTTTCTTCCTTGATGGTACGAACCAGCAGCGCACCGCTATCTTCCTGCGCGAGCAAGCTCCCAGCGTTGCTGACGATAGCTACATGAAGAGCCCTAACTTCTCTATGGATGACAAAGGCTACGAGAAGCCTGTCGCCTGGATGACCCCGTACACTTTCACCGGTCGAGTGTGGACCGATGCAGAGGGCGGCCCGGACCGTAACGAGACCGGTCCTCTCTACTGGTGGGAGGGTGACCTTCCGATTGAGGGCGCAAAGGTCTATGCCTCGGTGCTCTCCGATGAAGGCATTGCTGAGTACAAGCGCCTGGGAATCAACAAGCTGCCTTACCGTGAGCAGGCCGAAGCAACCAAGAACATGATTTTGGATATGCGGGCTAACGGAAAGGAGCCGATCCTTAAGACAGTTGGAGCTACGACCGATGCCGAAGGTCGCTACACGATCCGCATGGGTGAAGACGTTGGCTCCCGCCCAGCTGACTACACGTACATCTGGGCCGAGAATGATGGTAAGGTTCTCAACTCCTTCAGCGGATTCCCGACTCCTGTATTCCAGGCGGCAAACGGTAACAGCGGCCAAAATCCGAACAGTGATGGTGCAGTCGGCATCGTCTCCTTTGCGAAGCAGCGTTGGTACAACGTTAACTTTGCCGAGGTTAAGCAGCAGATCGCTAAGCTGAATATCACGAATTATGACTCCAACCTCAACCCCGCGGACATTCCAGCGGGTGGAGAGAAGCTGGAGGATGCACAGCTCGAGCTTACTGGCGAGCTGCCGCCATTTAAGGGCAATAAGATTGTGTGGGTTGGACCCAACGGCAAGCAGATCAAGGAATGCCCGGTAGCTAACCTGGCCGATGCTAAGAATTGTTCTCTGCCGGCTACGGACTTCCAGACCCCTGGAACCTATAATGCTCAGCTTGTCAACGCTTACGGCGTGGTCCTCGCGCAGGACTCTTTCGTTGCAATTGACAAGGACCGGAATAACGGTCAGTTCGAGCCTGCGTACGAGAAGGCCACGGCGCCGCAAGGCAAGTCCACGACGGTTCCTGCTCCGAAGGATCCCGCTCAGGCTCTTCCGGAGGGCACGGCGTTCCAGCAAGTCGAGGACATTACGACCCCTGATGGTAAGGAGATTGCGGCTCCGGATTGGATCAAGGTCAACCCAGAAGATGGTTCGATCCAGGTCACTCCTTCCGCAGAAACCCCTGTTGGCGAGTACACCATCCCAGTACTGGTCACTTACCCGGACGGATCCCGTGAGACCATTGAGGCTACTGTCACGGTTGAAAAGGCGGATGATCCGGAAGCCAAGACTGCTGAGGAGCTGACTCCGAAGTACGAGGATGGTTCTGCTAAGCCGGGTGAGGATGCTACTGTTCCTGCTCCGACCTTTACCGATAAGGACGGTAAGGACACCAAGGCTCCTGAGGACACTAAGTTCACCAAGGGTGAGGGTGCTCCTGAGGATGCA
>NZ_VDTC01000001.1:0-412353 GCF_007672725.1 Corynebacterium aurimucosum ATCC 700975 | reverse complement strand
CACTACGGATCCTGAGCAGCCTGGTGATAAGACTGCCGACGATCTGACTCCTAAGTACGAGCCTGGTTCTGCTAAGCCGGGTGAGGATGCTACTGTTCCTGCTCCGACCTTTACGGATAAGGACGGCAAGGACACCAAGGCTCCTGAGGACACTAAGTTCACCAAGGGTGAGGGTGCTCCTGAGGATGCAAAGGTTGATGAGACCACCGGTGAGATTACTGTTCCGGTTTCTGAGGACGCCAAGCCTGGTGACAAGATCACTGTTCCAGTTGTTGTGACCTACCCGGATGGTTCCACCGATACCGTTGACGTCACTGTCACTGTTGAGAAGCCGGGTGAGGATACCAAGCCGGTTGATACTGATGGTGATGGCATTCCGGATTCTGAGGACACCGATGATGACAATGATGGTGTCAACGATAAGGATGAAGAGGCTGCCGGTACTGATCCGAAGAACCCGGATTCCGATGGTGATGGCGTCAACGATGGTGACGAGGACACCGACGGCGACGGCAAGCCGAACAAGGAAGAGTCTGATGCTGACTCCGATGAGGTCACCGATAAGGATGGCGACGGTATTCCGGACATCATCGATCCGGACAATGAGGATGGCCCGAAGGGTGACAAGGACGGCGATGGCATCGCCAATGAGGATGATGCTGACGCTGACGGCGATGGTGTCAACAACACCGATGAGAAGGAAATCGGTACTGATCCGCTGAACCCGGATACCGACGGTGATGGCACCAAGGATGGTGACGAGGACTTCGACAAGGACGGTAAGTCCAATGCTGATGAGTCTGATGTTCCGTCTGATGGTCGTGCTGAGGATAAGGACGGCGACGGCCTTGCTGACCCGGACGTCACTGATAATGGTGTAAACGGTAATGGTGACGAGCCGAATGGTGTCCCGGATATCCGTGAGACCGATGAGGGTGAGGTTGCCCCGCCGGATACTGATGGTGATGGTATCCCGGATTCTGAGGATCCGGATATCGACGGCGATGGTGTCAACAACTCTGATGAGAAGGCTGCCGGTACCGATCCGTACAATCCGGATACCGATGGTGATGGCACCAATGACGGTGACGAGGATGCTGACGGTGATGGCAAGTCCAACAAGGATGAGTCCAACACTGACAAGGACGAGTCCAAGGACTCCGATGGTGACGGTATCCCGGACATCATCGACCGTGATGACGAGGATGGCCCGAAGGGTGACAAGGATGGCGACGGCATCATCAACTCTGAGGACCCGGATGCTGATGGCGACGGTGTGTCCAATGATGATGAGAAGGCTGCTGGCCTTGATCCGCTGAACCCGGATACTGACGGTAACGGCACCAAGGATGGTGACGAGGACACCGACGGTGACGGCAAGTCCAACAAGGATGAGTCTGAGGTTCCGGAGGGCTCGGTTAAGGACGAGGACGGCGACGGCCTTGGTGATACCGGTATTACCGACAAGAACGGCAACAATGTTGCTGACCTAGTCGAAAAGGGCTCCTCGGACGTGCAGCCGGGCGATGATAAGACTACGGTTGACCAGTCTGATGTGAAGCCGGTTAAGCCTACCGATAAGCAGCAGGACACCGGTGTCAAGGTCACGAACCCGGATAAGGACACCAAGGTTTCTGCTACCGATGAGGATGGCACTAAGATTCCGGCCGAGATTGACAAGGACGGCAACGTTGTTGTTACTCCGGGTAAGGATGTTGATGGTCCGATCACGGTAGTTGTTGAGGATCCGGATCTGGACGGTGGCAAGGTCAAGGTCGAGGTTCCGGTTGAGGGCCATGAGAAGGGCGTTGACGACAACAAGAAGCCGGGCAAGGATGACTCTGGCAAGCCGGATGACTCCTCCGATTGGGCTCCGTCTGAGCGTTGCATCAACACCGGTTTGGGTGTTGGTATCCCGCTGCTGTTCCTGATTCCGGTTGGTCTGGCTTCCCAGATGAATATTCCGGGTCTGAAGGACTTTGTTGCTCCGATTAATAAGCAGATTCAGAATCTGAATACTCAGCTGCAGAAGCAGGCTGGTGTGTTCAATGGCCCGCTGGCTGGCAAGGTTGCTGGTATTGATGCGCAGCTGAAGCGCTTCGGTGCTGATTATCAGCAGGTTGCTGGTGCTGTGGCTCTGATTGCTGCTGGTGCGCTGGCTATCGGCCTTATCGCTGATGCTTGTGCGCCGGGCGCAGGTTCCTCCAACGGTTCCTCCAAGTAGGAGAAACGCAGGATGTGTTTCCTCTAATAACACCGCCCTGGGAGGTGCGTTAACCTCCCGCCCAACTTGAGAGTTGATGACCTAGGCCAATGCTGCCGGAGCTCAAAGCTTCGGCGGTGTGGCCTGGTTCATTGCTCGATTGTGTTTGTTTGATAGTTCCGAAATACACCCCGTTATTTCACATAGTCTTGGGTCTCTGCCGAAGCTTTTCCTTTCCTTAAGCTGTAAGAGTGGAGGCTCATGGCAACCGGATTTTTGCCGGTGTGCAGGCACCCCGTCGCGTAGGTCAGAGGACGCGACGGGGTGCTTTAGTTTTCTGCAGGGTGAGTCCTAATGCGGCTTTGCTCATCAGGTAGAGGCAGATGTGCTCTTGTGGGTGGGGGCTTGCTAAGCTGACTATGCTTTTTAAGAGCATCTATCCAGCGCTTTTGGTAGCTGGTGGCTTTAATTACACATCGTCACGGGTGCTTCCTCGTTGACCACGATTGTGCTTAGTCCGATTTCACTTCACTTGTGTTTGCCGGGCTTTGCATGGGTTGGCTGAGGAGGCTGAGACGCCGCAGTGCAGCGGCGAACCGTCGAACCTGATCCGGATAATGCCGGCGAAAGGGAGGAATAATGAACTCTGTATCTCATGGCGCGTCTGTTAATGACGGCGCAACTGCGAATGGTGCTGCCCCGCGCAAACTGAACTGGCGCGTTGTTGACATCGTGGTGGCTTCGGTGCTGGGTGTGGCGTGCGGATTCGTATTCCTGGCATGGAACACGGTCGGATACGCCTGGTTTGAAGCTATGGATGCGCTCACGCCGGGCCTGGGTGGTATTGCTACCGGCATCTGGTTGATCGGTGGCGTCATCGGTGGATTGGTTATCCGCAAACCGGGTGCGGCACTCTACGTGGAGTTGCTGGCGGCCATCGTGTCCGCGGTGTTGGGCTCCCAGTGGGGACCGAGCACTGTGTACTCCGGTATTGCGCAGGGCATTGGCGTGGAGATTGTCTTGGCTATCTTCCTGTACCGCCGCTTTGGCCTGAGCATTGCGATGCTCGGCGGCATGGCTGCGGGCTGGGGCGCGTTTGTACTGGAGCTGTTTACCTCCGGAAACCTGGGAAAGACCCTGCAGTTCAACATTATTTACCTAGTGACGCTGAGCATCTCCGGCGCTGTGTTGGCGGGAGCCGTGGGCTATTTCGTCGTTCAGGCACTTGCAAAAACCGGTGCGCTGGACCGCTTTGCAGTTGGACGCGAGCAGCACAGGGCTTAGACGAGTGTTGGTTTAGTTGATGGCTGATGTGGGTAGTGCTGGGGCTACGAAGCTTGTGGCTCGTGGCTATGGCTGGACGCACGCGGGGAGGCGTGTGCCGGCGCTGGCGGATATTGACTTGGTTGTATCGCCGGGGGAGAAGGTGCTGCTGTGCGGTGATTCCGGGTCCGGGAAGTCCACGTTGCTGGCGGCCATTGCGGGTGTGCTGGGTGGGGATGATGAAGGTACACGCGTCGGCGAGATTCTTCTGGAGGATGCCTCCGGCCACGTCGAGCCTCCCGGGCGCACGATTCCGGTGGGGTTGGTTCTCCAGGACCCGGACTCGCAGGTGATTGCCGCGCGCGTGGGCGATGATGTGGCCTTTGGCTGTGAGAATCTGGCTTTTCCGCGCGCGGAGATTTGGCGGCGGGTGTCGGCGGCGCTATCGATGGTGGGGCCATCGGTGGACTTGTCCTTTCCTACCGAGCAGCTCTCCGGTGGGCAGAAGCAGCGTTTAGCCTTGGCTGGTGTCATCGCGATGGGCGCGGGCATGGTGTTGTTGGATGAACCGACGGCGAACCTCGACCCGGAGGGAGCGCGTGAAGTCATCGAGGCGGTGTCCACCATGGTGGAGCGCACTGGTGCCACGCTCATCGTGGTGGAGCACCAGCACGCGGCATGGAAGGGGGTGCTCGACCGTGCGATTGAGCTGAAGGATGGCCGCATCGTCGCTGACGGTCCAGTGGAGACTGTCGTGGCTTCGCGCTCTATTAGCGGTTTACCGCGGGCGCGGGGGATTGATGGGCCGGCGTCAGGCAGCGTTGGGGTCGTGCCGGAAGCGGCAGGGCCGGAATCGGCGGCGCTGTGGAGTACGGACTTGGTCACCCGCTTCGGGCCGCCGCGTAGCTACGCGCTGCCGCGGGGGAAGTCCACGGTGATTACCGGGCCAAATGGTGCGGGCAAGACCACGTGGCTGATGACGGTGGCGGGGTTGCTTCCCGCAAAGTCAGGGGAGATTGGTGTGGCGGAGTACGTGCGGCGGGGGCTGAAGGGCTCGCCGCTAACGTGGAAGTCACGGGAGTTGGCGGACCGCATTGGGTTCGTCTTCCAGAATCCTGAGCACCAGTTCGTCGCCCGGACGGTGGCGGAGGAGCTGCGCGTGGCGCCGCGGGTTATGCGCCGCGAGGTGCCAGAGAAGCGGATTGATCAGCTCGTGGAGTCGCTGCGCCTGGGGCATGTGCTCAACGCCAACCCGTTTACGCTCTCCGGAGGGGAGAAGCGCAGGTTGTCCGTAGCCACGGCGTTGGTCACGGCGCCGGAGGTGCTTCTTCTTGATGAGCCCACTTTCGGCCAAGACCCCCACACCTTCACCGAGCTGGTGTGGTTGCTGCGGCGTATGGCGGATGAGGGGACGACGATTGCGTCGGTGACCCATGATCCGTTATTCATTTCTGCGTTGGGTGACCACCGAGTGGAGGTGAGCCGTGGCTAGTACAGATCTTTTGCGCGGGATGAATCCGCTGACGCACATCTTCCTGATGTTCGTGTGGGTTACGCCCTTGTTGCTCTCCGTGGATTGGGTCTCCGCGGCCGTGTCCTTGGGAATGACGCTGCTCTTCGCACCGCTGTGTGGGGTGTCGTGGCTGCGTCTGTTAAAGGCTGGCTGGTTCCTGTTTCTTATTGCGCCGCTGTCTGGAATCTCGATGCTGCTGTACGGGGAGCCCGGCGGGCGGGAGTACTTCAGCTGGTGGCTGATGACGGTCACGGATAACTCGCTGGAGCTGGCCCTCGCCATCACTTTGCGCGTGCTGGCGGTAGCGCTGCCCATGGTGGTGCTGGCGCGGGATATTGATCCGACGGAGCTGGGTGACGCCCTCTCCCAGATCCTCAAGCTGCCTTCCCGGTTTGTCATCGGGGCGGTGGCCGGGGTGCGCATGATGACGCTGTTCAAATCCGACTGGCAGTACCTCGCCATGGCGCGGCGTGCGCGTGGGCTGAGCGACGAAGGCCGCATCAAGCACCTCATCACCATGTCCTTCGGGTTGTTGGTGCTAGCCCTGCGCCGCGGAGGCAAGCTGGCCACGGCGATGGAGGCGCGCGGGTTTGGCCGCACTCCGCCGGGTGGTGGCCAGCGCACGTGGGCGCGGCCCTCCCGCCTTAGCAGCCGGGACTGGCTGGCCATGGCGGTGGGAGCGGGCCTCGCGGCGCTTCCGGTGGTAGTTTCGGTTCTCAGTGGGTCCTGGAGATTCTTCGGACTCTAGGACGAACTCTCGCAACGCTGCACGCTAGACGTACCCAGAAGTGGTGAAAGAACACATGCAGGACACGGACCGCACGGACCATCGGGAAGGCGGTAAGGACACTGCCCAAACTCACGCCGCAGAGATGGACAGGCTCTTAAACGATGTGCTGTCGCTCGCCGCAGCGCGCAAGCGCCCGATGCGCCCGGTCACCGTGCTTATCGACGGCCCCTCCGGCGCCGGCAAGACCTGGACCGCTGCGGCCCTGGCGGAGCGTACCGGGTGGCGGGTAGTCCACCTGGACGAGTTCTACCCCGGCTGGCACGGGTTGGAAGAAGGCTCCGCCATGGTGGCGGAGCAAGTGCTGCGGGAGAATAACCCGGGCTACTGGCGCTGGGATTGGGAGGCCAACGCGCCGAAGGATTGGGCCAGCCTGGATGAGCGCGATGATCTGATCGTCGAGGGCGTGGGTTCAGTCACTGGGGCCACCGTGGACGTCGCCAAGCAGCGCGGCTGCGTGGTAACCGTGCGCATCGACGGCCCACGCGAGAAGCGCCGCGAGCGCGCCCTCGAGCGTGACCCCGGATATGAAGAATGGTTCGAAACGTGGGAGCGGCAGGAAAAAGAGCACTTTGCCGAACGCGCAGTAGACGCGGACCTGACCTGGGAGTGGCGCTAGTTCGCGCTGGTTGCTGAGGCAACTGGGGGAGCCACAGGCCGGATTTGGGCAGATCAGCGCGCCGGTGGTAGTCTGTCCAAGGTTTCATCTTTATGGATGAAAAGTCTGATCGACATCTCAGCCGGCATCTGGTTGAGGAGCGTTCTGGACATGCGGTAGGGCCCCGGAGAAGAGCCCCTATTTTTGCATGTTTGGGCGAGTAAAGCGGTCAGTTCAAGCCGAAGTCATAGAGAAAGACTAGATTTATGCCAACTATTCAGCAGCTGGTCCGCAAGGGCCGCCACGACAAGAAGGCCAAGGTTGCTACGGCCGCCCTGAAGGGCTCCCCGCAGCGCCGTGGCGTGTGCACCCGCGTGTACACCACCACCCCGAAGAAGCCGAACTCGGCTCTGCGTAAGGTTGCCCGTGTGCGCCTGACCTCCGGTATCGAGGTTTCCGCCTACATTCCGGGCGAGGGCCACAACCTGCAGGAGCACTCCATGGTGCTCGTCCGCGGTGGTCGTGTGAAGGACCTCCCGGGTGTTCGCTACAAGATTATCCGCGGCGCACTGGATACCCAGGGCGTGAAGGACCGTAAGCAGGCTCGTTCCCGCTACGGCGCAAAGAAGGGACAGTAATCAACAATGCGTAAGAATGCTGCACCGAAGCGTCCTGTAGTTAAGGACCCGGTTTACAACTCTGAGCAGGTCACCATGCTCGTCAACAAGATCCTCCAGGACGGCAAGAAGTCCACCGCTGAGCGCATCGTCTACGGCGCTCTCGAGGCTTGCCGCGAGAAGACCGGCACCGATCCGGTCGGCACCCTGGAGAAGGCCCTGGGCAACATCCGCCCGGACCTCGAGGTTCGCTCCCGCCGTGTCGGTGGCGCTACCTACCAGGTCCCGGTTGAGGTTAAGCCGACCCGTTCCAACACCCTGGCTCTGCGTTGGCTGGTGACCTTCACCCGCCAGCGTCGTGAGAACACCATGATTGAGCGCCTCGCAAACGAGATCCTCGATGCATCCAACGGCCTGGGCGCTTCCGTTAAGCGTCGTGAGGATACTCACAAGATGGCTGAGGCCAACCGTGCCTTCGCCCACTACCGCTGGTAATACCTGCGGTATAACCCGCCACACGGCATTATGGCTCGAACAGCGATATCATCGTTTACCTGCGCTGACAGTGCGTGCACGCGCTCCCTTCGGCGGAGCAGCGCACGCTAGTCGGTGCGGAATCTAAACCTTAATAGCGTTGTTCGGGCCATTTTTTATGGCGTAGGGCTTAAAGCCCTGCGACCTCACGCTGACGCGAAAGCCCGGACGTGGCAAAATAGACCAAGACCTATCCATGAAGACGTCATTTTATGTGAGTCGGTCACAAGCTGGCTCGGGCGTCGACGACAATTAAGTTGGGGTATTTACTGTGGCACAACAAGTGCTTAAGGACCTGAACAAGGTCCGCAACATCGGCATCATGGCTCACATCGATGCTGGTAAGACCACTACGACTGAGCGTATTCTCTTCTACACCGGCATCAACCGTAAGGTCGGCGAGACCCACGACGGTGCTTCCACCACCGACTGGATGGAGCAGGAGAAGGAGCGCGGCATCACCATTACGTCCGCCGCCGTTACCTGTTTCTGGAAGAACAACCAGATCAACATCATCGACACCCCGGGCCACGTTGACTTCACCGTTGAGGTTGAGCGCTCCCTGCGTGTTCTCGATGGTGCTGTTGCCGTCTTCGATGGTAAGGAAGGCGTCGAGCCGCAGTCCGAGCAGGTGTGGCGTCAGGCCGCTAAGTACGACGTTCCGCGTATCTGCTTCGTCAACAAGATGGACAAGATGGGTGCGGACTTCTACTTCACCGTCCAGACCATCATCGACCGCCTCGGCGCTAAGCCGTTGGTTCTGCAGCTGCCGATCGGCGCTGAGGATGACTTCGACGGCGTCGTCGACCTCATCGACATGCAGGCCGTGACCTGGCGCGGCAAGGTCGAGACCGGCGCCGAGCCCACCATCGAGGAGATCCCGGCCGACCTGCAGGAGAAGGCCGAGGAGTACCGCGAGAAGCTGCTCGAGGCCGTTGCTGAGTCCGACGAGGCCCTCATGGAGAAGTACTTTGGTGGCGAGGAGCTGACCAAGGAAGAAATCCAGACCGCCATCCGCAAGATGACCGTCGCCTCTGAGATTTACCCGGTCCTGTGTGGTACCGCTTACCGCAACAAGGGCATCCAGCCGCTTCTCGACGCCGTCGTGGCATACCTCCCGAACCCGCTCGACGTCGGTGAGATCACCGGCCACGCTGTGGGCAACGAGGATGAGGTCATCACCCGTAAGCCGTCCGTGGAGTCCCCGTTCTCCGCACTGGCCTTCAAGATTGCTGCTCACCCGTTCTTCGGTCAGCTGACCTTCACCCGCGTGTACTCCGGCCAGGTTCTGCCGGGCACCGAGGTTATGAACTCCACCAAGGGTAAGAAGGAGCGCATCGGCAAGCTGTTCCAGATGCACGCCAACAAGGAGAACCCGGTGGAGCAGGCGGATGCCGGCAACATTTACGCCGTCATTGGTCTGAAGGAAACCACCACCGGTGACACCCTGTGTGACAAGGACAACCAGATCATCCTGGAGTCCATGGACTTCCCGGACCCGGTTATCAAGGTCTCCATCGAGCCGAAGACCAAGGCCGACCAGGAGAAGCTGGGTACCGCTATTCAGAAGCTGGCTGCCGAGGATCCGACGTTCACCGTCGAGCTCGACGAAGAGACCGGCCAGACCGTTATCGGCGGTATGGGCGAGCTCCACCTCGACGTCCTGGTGGACCGCATGAAGCGCGAGTTCAAGGTTGAGGCAAACATCGGTAACCCGCAGGTTGCCTACCGCGAGACCATCCGCAAGAAGGTCGAGTCCCTGGACTACACCCACAAGAAGCAGACTGGTGGTTCCGGTCAGTTCGCGAAGGTCATCGTCACCATCGAGCCTTACAACCCGGATCCGGAAGAGCTGGAAGAGGGCGAGTCCGCAACCTACAAGTTCGAGAACGCCGTCACCGGTGGCCGCGTTCCGAAGGAGTACATCCCGTCTGTCGACGCTGGTATCCAGGACGCTATGCAGTACGGCTTCGTCGCTGGCTTCCCGCTGGTGAACATCAAGGCCACCCTTGAGGACGGCGCTTACCACGACGTCGACTCCTCTGAGATGGCCTTCAAGCTGGCCGGTTCTCAGGTCCTCAAGGAGGCCGTCGCCAAGGCAAAGCCGGTTCTGCTCGAGCCGATCATGGCCGTTGAGGTCGTCACCCCGGAGGAGTACATGGGCACCGTCAACGGTGACATCTCCTCCCGCCGCGGCCAGGTCTTCGCTATGGAGGACCGCTCCGGCGCCAAGGTGGTTAAGGCTAAGGTGCCGCTGTCCGAGATGTTCGGCTACATCGGCGACCTGCGTTCTTCCACCGCAGGCCGTGCAAACTTCACCATGGTCTTCGATTCCTACGCTGAGGTTCCGTCCTCCGTGGCACAGGCCATCATCGAGGAGCGCACCGGCGCCAAGGCCTAAGGTTTAAGGGGGGTCCGATGGACTCCCTGCCTTGTGGGGCTGGTAGTCTTCGCCAGTAGGCACCAGCCCCAGCGCTGGGGAGGTAGCGGTCCGCTGAGTGCGTAAACATTTTGCGCGTTGAGCCGGCCGTTACCCTCCCAGGATCCTTTAAATTGATTCTTGTCGAGGGTCAACGTCCGCACCTGATGGGCGGGGTTACCTCCTATTTGGGCAGTTTGAAAAAACTGCGGCATAAATCTAGGATCGTGTAACTGGCACGTAAGAAAGCGTCATTAGCGCTTATGAGCTTCGGCTCGAAGTGCCAATGGCAATACAAACCACGTGGCTGCGAAATACGTAGCCGCCATAGAGTCCAGGAGGACAAACAGTGGCAAAGGAGAAGTTCGAGCGTACGAAGCCGCATGTGAACATCGGCACCATCGGACACGTCGACCACGGCAAGACCACCACCACCGCAGCGATCACCAAGGTTCTGGCTGACGCTTACCCGGAGGAGAACACCGCTTTCGCCTTCGACATGATCGACAAGGCTCCTGAGGAGAAGGAGCGCGGTATTACCATCAACATCTCCCACGTTGAGTACTCCACCCCGAAGCGCCACTACGCACACGTGGACGCCCCGGGCCACGCCGACTACATCAAGAACATGATTACCGGCGCTGCTCAGATGGACGGTGCCATCCTGGTTGTTGCTGCAACCGATGGCCCGATGCCGCAGACCCGTGAGCACGTGCTCCTCGCTCGCCAGGTTGGCGTTCCGTACATCCTCGTTGCACTGAACAAGTGCGACATGGTTGACGATGAGGAAATCATCGAGCTCGTCGAGATGGAGATCCGCGAGCTGCTCGCCGAGCAGGACTACGACGAGGAAGCTCCGATCGTTCACATCTCCGCTCTCAAGGCTCTCGAGGGTGACGAGAAGTGGGCACAGTCCATCGTTGACCTGATGCAGGCTTGCGATGACTCCATCCCGGATCCGGAGCGCGAGCTGGACAAGCCGTTCCTGATGCCGATCGAGGACATCTTCACCATTACCGGCCGCGGTACCGTTGTTACCGGCCGTGTTGAGCGTGGTTCCCTGAACGTCAACGAGGACGTTGAGATCATCGGTATCCGCGACAAGGCTACCTCCACCACCGTTACCGGTATCGAGATGTTCCGCAAGATGATGGACTACACCGAGGCTGGCGACAACTGTGGTCTGCTTCTGCGTGGTACCAAGCGTGAGGACGTCGAGCGTGGCCAGGTTGTCATCAAGCCGGGCGCTTACACCCCGCACACCAAGTTCGAGGGTTCCGTCTACGTCCTGAAGAAGGAAGAGGGCGGCCGCCACACCCCGTTCATGGACAACTACCGTCCGCAGTTCTACTTCCGCACCACCGACGTTACCGGCGTCATCAAGCTGCCTGAGGGCACCGAGATGGTTATGCCGGGCGACAACGTTGAGATGTCCGTAGAGCTCATCCAGCCGGTCGCTATGGACGAGGGCCTGCGCTTCGCTATCCGCGAGGGCTCCCGCACCGTCGGCGCTGGCCGCGTTACCAAGATCCTCGACTAATTCTCGCTAGGGCCTAAGGCCCTTCCTGATTAGCAGGTCTGAAAGCCGCTCAATCCCTGTTGGGGTTGGGCGGCTTTGGTGATCGCGGGCCGACTAGGCTTAGGAGTCATGTTTGACCCAACCCGCATTGACCGCACCCTCGCCGCCTTGCGCGCTGCGTGGGAAGGTCAGCCGGATCTTCCCTTGGGAACCCTGTTCGGCATGCTGGCGGCTGAAGGGTACGGCTGGGGCGTGTCTGACGCCGATCTCACGGCGCGCTTGGAATCCATGGCTGCCGTCCACCCGCCGCTCGTGCCTCTCGACGCCAACCTCGTCACCGAAGGCCTCTGGCTCGTCGTCACGCCGTCTCACCGGGTGACGTTGGCTCCTCAGGCGCCTACCGCATCCACCTCTGCGCAGCCGTCCACCGCATCAGCACCGACTCAAGACCGGGCGAACATCGAGCCCACTTCCCCGTCCGATTGCGTGGCGGTTGTCCGACCGGTCTCTAAGGAAGGCCAGCTCGGGCAGCCGGTGGCTTGGCGGGTTTCTGCGCTGCGCCCTGTCGGTCCAGGCCGGCCGCTCGTCATAACTGATGCCGAGGGATTTGAGCACCGCTTCGGTGTTGTCGAGTCCGTCACCCGCCTGCGCGAGGACCATCGAGCCCTGTCAGGCCTCAAGCGCCGAAGCGTGGGGGACCGCGTGTGGTTCATCCGTACCGACGCGGAAACAATCCTCCTCGACCACGGCCTGCACATCATCGAGCGCAAGAATCGAGAGCTCGTCCGCACCGACTTCTCCTGGCACCGCATCGAGGAAGGCGAAGTCGGAAAACCTTTCCGTGTCCACCTCTCACGCGGCACCATGCACACGTTCGGCACCATAAAGGAACTCATCCTCGCGGAGTCTGAGCCGTGGAGCTCCTCCGAGTAGCCCTGTCTTTACGTGGACCGCGACTAGGGATCACCGATGTGCCCGTCAACCATCTTTCGGTTGGCGGGGCCGGTGGTTGGTGGTGTCCTCTCTGTATTTAGTGGCTGTGGGTGTTAGCTGCTGTCGGGTGGTTCGTCTGGTGGTTGTCCTGCTTGTTCGGTGTTGAGTCTGGCTACTGCTTCTTGGTATTCGGGCATTGCGGTGATTGGTGTGCCCCAGGGTGGGATGAAGCTGACCCCGGTGTTAAGCCGGTACATGTAGCCGCGCCCGGTAGGCCTTTGTGGGTCATCATCATTGATCCCGTTGTGGTAGGCGCACAAGAACGTCAGGTTCTTGATGTTGGTGTAGCCTCCTGCCTGCCAGGGGATGAGGTGATGGACTTGGCAGTAATCAGCGGGCTTATTGCAGCCTGGTCTAGAACACGTGTGGAATTCAGCATGCAGGGTAAGGCGTTGTTTGAAGTTTGCCCCTCGTGATAGCCGCCAGGTGTCGATGGGTCCTTCAATGGGGTGCACGATGGTGGCATACCCTATTTCGGCGAATTTGTGGGTGAGGAATTCTGCCCCGGTCATGCGCCCGCCGTTAGTGAGGTTGAGTTCGATGTAGTCCCCGTCACCGTTGATGATCTGGTCGAGCTCGTTGAGGGTGACGATGACTTGGGTGCGCACCGCAGGCTTGGAACCGGTGCTTTCTTTGAAGAAGATGTCGTTGGCGGCTTGAAGCAGGTCGGTGGTGTTGGTGGATTCGAGGACGCCGCGCATGTTGGCAATCGTGGTGGCATCGTCAGTTATGGAGAGTGTGTTGGGGCCTTGTTCCCGGTAGGTGATGCGCACACCTGGTTTGGCTATGCGTTTGGAGCGTAGTTCTTTCAGTCGTGTGGCGGCGACGGTGGGGATGCGGTGTGCGGGTGTGGCGGCGAGTTTGACTCGCAGGTTCCAGGCGTCGAGGGTTTTCTTCACCTTTGCGGTGTAGGACTCGATGAGGGTGAGGGTGCCGAGGCTGTGGCGTTGGGTGAGCGCTGCGTGGCGGGCTTTGCGTTGCTTGCCGCTAAAGCGGGTGGGCCCGAAATAAACCTGGTTAAGACTTGCTAGTTCGGCAGCATCGGAAGCAGAGGCTCCGAGCGCGCGGAGCTCATCGGGTGAGCCAGGAATGTTTTCCACCAACGCAATCCCCGAATTGCGAAGGCGGATGTAGGTTTCAATATCCCCCATGAGCACAGAGACTAAAACAGCACCGTGGGCCCCGCAACCGGAAGAAGAAACTACCTGGTCGCGGGTAGCGGAGGGATAAGAAAAGCCCCTCAGGTGAGGGGCTTAAAGGCGCAACGTGCGTGCTGTGCTTAGGCGGACTGGACCTTCGTGAAGTGGACCTTGTACCGCGTATCAACATCCATGCCCGGAAATGCTGCGCGGAAGTCACTGTCATTGACCTCAATGGCGTCCTTGATACGCAACAAGGGCGTATCAGGATCCGCCAAAACCTCATACTGCAGCGTCGGCCGCGAGCGGTCGTAGGCCACGAGGCGTGAAACCTTCTCAACGCCCTCTACCGCCGCGAGGGTATCCGCGACCGCACCCGCAATCGCAGACATCTCCGTTTTAATCGCGCCTTCCTCATCGGAGGCATCCGAGGGCACCGCGTTAAACCGATGGTGCCGCAGGTTGCTAATGACGAGCCACAGGCCGGCGAGGCTGCAGATGATCGTCGCCAAGCACAGCGCATACGGCCACCATGACTGTTCCGGCAAACCAGCCCACGTATCGTGGTCCACCCAGGACGCCAAATATGTGGCGAAGGGGACCTCGAAGTGTATAAGAATCGGCCACGCGCCCAATGCTATGAGCAGGAGCCCCAAGACAGCGAGAATCGTGCGGTCTATACCCGCGAGCGTCTTAGACATTGGCAACCTCCTCCTCGTCATTCTCAATCACCACGGTGATCTCCGGGGGCGGAGTAATCGCCGCAAGCGCCGCCGTTACGGCTTCAGTGACACGGGCCTTGAGCTGAGCGTCGTCAGTATCGCCCGTCGCGGTCACCGTGATCTGAGAGCGGCCTTGTGAAATCTTCGCCCGACTCCGCGCCGCTACAGTTCCCGGCACCCGCCGCGCCGTCGCCGACGCCACGCGGGCAATATCCACCGCGCGCAGCCACATCGACGCGTCCTCAGACCCAATTTGCACGTGCATTGCCTTCCGCGGCGCGCAGGCCGCCCACAGCAGAATCAACCCGACGACGATGGCGACGCCCCCGGCGACCAGCATCCAGGTGGCGACAGTTGGCGTGGACATCACGTCGATGAATGGCTGTAGCCACGAGACACCGCCCTCCTTGGCACCCACGACCCAGGCTTCGCGCCCCGCGACGACGGCCGCGGCGAGCAGCAGAATGCCGACGATGATGGTCCACCCGCGCGCCGGCGGGGATGCCTTCGGGCGCTGGCCAAAGCCAACGGGAAGGGAGCTCTCACTCATGATGGACTCCTTCGCGGATAGTGATGGCACGCAGCGGCGTCGGCCGTGGAATGTCGACCCGGCGTGTGAACTCGGCGGAAGGCCGAATCTCAATGGGGCGTAGCTGGAGCGGCTCGGCGTGCGGGGTGCGCAGGGGAGCAGCCTGCGGGACCTGAACCCGCCGCGGCTGGACGGGGCGGGGAGCCTCAACGCGGCGCAGCGCGAATCCCCGCGGAGCCGGTACGGAACGGACGTCCACGGGTGCGGGGGCGGCGACAGCGTGCAGCGGCTGCGGCGGGGCTGTGCGAACGGGGCGAAGCTCGTCGTAGCGGTGCTCGCCGGGGCCGAAACCTTCCGTGCGCACCTCAACGTCCGCCTGCTTGCCGACGCCCCTCACTTTTACCGCCTCCGGCACCGCCACCGCACGCACCGACACCGGTGAAGGAACCGCAACCTGGTGAACCTTTGCGTGCGGTGAGACCTCTACCGGCTTCAGGGCACGTTCCGGAACAATCGCTGGAATCTGCGGGGTTAGCGGCGCGCGGGTGTCGACCGCCAGTGCGGTCGTGCGCTCGCCCGCGACCGCGCCGGCGACCGTCACGTTGACGCGGGTGGTACGAAAGCCCGTGAAATCGCGGACGGCTTCCCGAATCGCCGTGCGGACGGCCTTCGCCACTGCGGTGACGGGGGAGGGCCAGTACACAGCAATGTCGACGTCGACCGCCACCATCTGCGTATCCGGGTCCATCTGCGCCATCACCCGCGGAAAAGCGCGGCCGGCGAGGCCGGCTAACTTAGCGTCGACAGCCGCGGTTCCCGGCACGCTCGCAATGGCGGAGCTAATGACCTTTTCCATCGCACGCAGGGAAAAGCGGGTCCGCCCGGCGAGGGCGACCCCGGTGGAATCGGTGCTCACTAGCCTCGGCCTCTATCCTGGCCGACCACGCCCTTCCACACCGCGGTGAGGTCAATGCGGCCGTCGAAATGCGCGCCGATGACGCCGCCGACCGCGGCGAGCAGCACCGCCAGCGCGACGTACCACACGCCGAGGTAGATGAAAAAGGCCAGAACCAAGCCGGCAATCACGCCGAGGGAGGTGTAGTTCTTCATGGTTTTCCTTTAGTTCTGTGTGTCGGTTCCTCTACACCGCGTCGTCGAAGACAACGTCCACGCGGCGCGCCGCGGGCCAGGTGTTGCGGACGGTGGTGCGGGTGGCGGCACCAAGCTCGGCGAGCGGAACGCCGGCGCTGACATCAACGACGACGTGCAGCTCCAGGTGCGTGTCATCCTGCGGGGTGGGGCGGCGGATGCCGTGTATGCGCTCACCGGGAAACAGGAGCGCGACCTCCCCGAACCGGCCGGGCGAGAGCTTGGCGACGCCCCTCAGATCCGTCACCGCCGCCACTATGGACTGCGCGATGGAGGGGGTCAGCTCGGCAGGGGCCACGTTATGCCTGGCCCTGGGTAACCGCCGGGGCTGACTCGGTGGAATCCTGCTCTTCCTTCGGCAGCTTGACGTCGTGGACGACGACGTCAACGCGGTCCACGCTCAGGCCGGTCATGCGCTCGACCGCATTCATGATGTTGCGGCGGATGGCCTCGGCGAGCTCGTGGATGGCCACGCCGTACTCGGCGATGATGGCGATATCAATGGAAGCGGTGCCGTTGTTCACCTCGACGGTGACGCCCTGGCGCACGTCCTCGGAAGCACCGAAGGATTCGCGGATGGAACCCATCATGCGGGCGCCGCCGCCACCGAGGGCAGCGACACCGGAGACCTCGCGGGCGGCGATTCCGGCGATCTTGGACACGACGACGTCATCGATGCGGGTGGTGCCGAAGTCGGTCTCCAGGTTCTTGTTGCGCTCCGGTGCGGGTGCCGGGGTGGCGTCGCCAGCCTGAGTGTTCTGCTCGGCAACGTCCTTGGGGGTGGTGTTCTCAGCCATGCTCAATCCTTTTCGTTGTGTAGTTGGTACCTACGTCACGAGCTTATCGCCGAATGCAGAACGCGGGGCGGCGAGAAGGAAATCTTTGGCCAAAACGTGATGTTACCCACTGTTTCGGCAGGAGTTTGGAAAACGCGAGGTTACGTGCTTAAATACAGGGGTTGCTTTAACACAGCAACGTAGCCGCAGGCGCAAGCTTGTAGGGCGTTGTTGCTGGTAAGGCGAACATGACACCTTTGTTGTGGAGTTCATTCCAGAGCTGCACGCGAAGGTCATCCGATCGGGCTAGGTCCGCGCTTGAGCAGAGGCACCCCGAGAAGATGGACCGGAGAAGGGGCATGGCAAATAAACAGCGGCAGTATATGAATAAGACTTTGGTTGCGGATCGTTGAGATCTAACGCCCCAGTCTTCTTCCTATTTACTTTGACTACGGGTCTTGTACCCCGTCACGAGCACTGCACTCTGGGCTTTGCCTTAAGTCACTCTCGTGGTCGTCATGACAGTCAGACAACTGGCGTTGAGCCATGGCTTCCAGCCCGGACAACGTTATAGAGAAATCGAGAAGCAATTTCCCACCGCTTCACGCCCCGGATAGGCCGGGTATGTGAAAGTGGGGAAGCGAGGAAGAGGATAAGCGTGGCGGGACAAAAAATCCGCATTCGGCTGAAGGCCTACGACCACGAGGCCATCGACGCTTCTGCTAAGAAGATCGTCGAGACCGTTACCCGTACGGGTGCTCGTGTTGTCGGCCCGGTGCCGCTCCCAACCGAGAAGAACGTATACGCCGTTATTCGTTCTCCGCACAAGTACAAGGACTCTCGCGAGCACTTCGAGATGCGCACTCACAAGCGCCTCATCGACATTCTCGACCCGACCCCGAAGACCGTTGACGCCCTGATGCGCATCGACCTTCCGGCAAGCGTCGACGTGAATATTCAGTAAGCGATCGACACAACGTATTTGGTGGAGAACAAACAATGAGTGAAAACGAGATCAAGGGAATTCTGGGCACCAAGCTCGGCATGACCCAGGTCTTCGACGAGGAGAACCGCGTTGTGCCGGTGACCGTCGTCGAGGCTGGCCCGTGCGTGGTTACCCAGATCCGTACCAAGGAAACCGATGGCTACAACGCCATCCAGATTGCCTTCGGCGAGAAGGACCCGCGCAAGGCCAACAAGCCGGCCGCTGGTCACTTCAAGAAGGCTGGCGTGACCCCGCGCCGCTACGTCGCTGAGATCCGCATGGACGATACCTCCGCATACGAGGTCGGTCAGGAGGTCAAGGTGGACATCTTCGAGGGCGTGACCTTCGTTGACGTCACCGGCACCACCAAGGGTCACGGCTACGCCGGCGCCATGAAGCGCCACGGCTTCGCAGGCCAGGGCGCTGCCCACGGTAACCAGGCTGCTCACCGCCGCGTTGGTGGCATCGGTGGCGCTTCGTTCCCGGGCCGCGTCTTCAAGGGTAAGCGCATGGCTGGCCGCATGGGCCAGGACCGCGTGACCACCCAGAACCTGAAGATTCAGAAGATTGATGCCGAGTCCAACCTGCTGCTCATCAAGGGTGCTATCCCGGGTGCGCGCGGTGGCCTCGTCACCGTTAAGACCGCAGTGAAGGGCGGTGCACACGCATGAGCAACCTCAAGCTAGACGTCCAGACCGCTGACGGTAAGACCAACGGCACCGTTGAGTTGCCGGCCGAGCTCTTTGACACCGAGGCATCCATTGCTCTGATGCACCAGGTTGTCAACGCACAGCTCGCCGCCGCTCGTCAGGGTACCCACAAGACCAAGACCCGCGGCGAGGTCCGCGGTGGTGGTCGCAAGCCGTTCCGCCAGAAGGGCACCGGCCGCGCCCGCCAGGGTTCCATCCGTGCTCCGCACTACACCGGCGGCGGCACCGTGCATGGCCCGGTCCCGCGTGACTACTCCCAGCGCACCCCGAAGCGCATGATCAAGGCTGCTCTCTACGGCGCACTGTCTGACCGTGCACGTAACGAGCGCATCCACGTCATCGAGGAGCTCGTCCCGGGCCAGACCCCGTCCACCAAGCAGGCCAAGGCCTTCATCGAGCGCCTCACCGACCGCAAGAACGTTCTTCTGGTCATCGGCCGCGAGGACATCAATGCTCGCCGCAGCGCCAACAACCTGCCGAACGTCCAGATCCTGGACGCCGGTCAGCTGAACACCTACGACGTCCTCTACTCGGACGACGTTGTGTTCTCCGTTGAGGCTCTGCACACCTTCGTCGAGCGCGCTACCGGCGCTGCCGAGGAAGCTAAGGAGGAGAAGTAATGGCTAAGCTCGCTAACCCGCGCGACGTCATCATCGCACCGGTTGTGTCCGAGAAGTCCTACGGCCTCATGGAGCAGAACGTGTACACGTTCTACGTCTCCACGGACTCCAACAAGACCCAGATTAAAGATGCCGTCGAGCAGATCTTCGGCGTGCAGGTTGCTTCCGTGAACACCGTGAACCGTGCAGGCAAGCGCAAGCGCACCCGCACCGGTTTCGGTCAGCGTAAGTCCACCAAGCGCGCCTACGTGACGCTCCGTGAAGGCAGCGACTCCATCGACGTCTTCGGCGCAGGCGCTTAAGCCCCACCGAAGAGCCGAAAGGAAAAGGAAGAATTATGGCTATTCGTAAGTACAAGCCGACAACTCCGGGTCGCCGCGCATCCTCCGTGTCCGAGTTCGAGGAAATCACTCGCTCGACCCCGGAGAAGTCCCTGCTGCGCCCGCTGAGCAAGACTGGTGGTCGTAACAACTACGGCCGCATCACCACCCGCCACATCGGCGGTGGCCACAAGCGCCGTTACCGTCTCATCGACTTCCGTCGTACCGACAAGGACGGCATCCCTGCAAAGGTCGCTCACATTGAGTACGACCCGAACCGTACCGCTAACATCGCCCTCCTGCACTACGCAGACGGCGAGAAGCGCTACATCATCGCCCCGAAGGGCCTGAAGCAGGGTGCCATCGTTGAGGCTGGTGCGAACGCAGATATCAAGGTTGGCAACAACCTGCCGCTGCGCAACATCCCGACCGGTACCACCATCCACGCTGTGGAGCTCAAGCCGGGCGCTGGCGCTAAGCTGGCTCGCTCCGCTGGTGCTTCCATCCAGCTGCTGGGTAAGGAAGGCAAGTACGCCATCCTGCGTATGCCGTCCTCCGAGATCCGTCGCGTCGACATCCGTTGCCGCGCCACCGTCGGTGAGGTTGGCAACGCTGACCAGATGAACATCCGCTGGGGCAAGGCCGGCCGTATGCGCTGGAAGGGCGTCCGCCCGACCGTCCGCGGTGTCGTTATGAACCCGGTCGACCACCCGCACGGTGGTGGTGAGGGTAAGACCTCGGGTGGTCGCCACCCGGTGTCGCCGTGGGGCCACAAGGAAGGCCGCACCCGCAACCCGAACCGTTACTCGAACAACATGATCGTGCGCCGTCGTCGCCCGAACAAGAAGCGCTAAGAGGAGGTAAACAATGCCACGCAGCCTTAAGAAGGGCCCGTTCGTCGATGAGCACCTCCTCAACAAGGTTGATGCTCAGAACGAGGCCGGCACCAAGCAGGTCATCAAGACCTGGTCTCGCCGCTCCACCATCCTGCCCGATTTCATCGGTCACACCTTCGCCGTCCACGACGGCCGCAAGCATGTGCCGGTGTTCGTCGAGGACTCCATGGTTGGTCACAAGCTCGGTGAGTTCGCACCCACCAAGACCTTTAAGGGTCACGTCAAGGACGACAAGAAGGGACGTCGATAAGCGATGAGTGACACCATCACCTCCGCATCCGCAACGGCTCGCTACGTCCGCGTTACCCCGATGAAGGCACGCCGCGTCATCGACTTGGTCCGCGGTAAGTCCGTAGCCGAGGCACTTGCAATCCTGAAGTACGCTCCGCAGGGCGCCGCTGAGCCGGTTGCCAAGGTCGTTGCATCCGCAGCTGCCAACGCTGAGAATAACTTCGGCCTGGATCCGCGCACCCTGGTCATCTCCGAGGCATACGCCAACGAGGGTCCGACCATGCGTCGTTTCCAGCCGCGCGCACAGGGCCGCGCATTCATGATTCGTAAGCGCACCAGCCACATCACCGTGGTTGTCGAGAGCCAGAAGGAAGGGGCCAAGTAATGGGCCAGAAGATCCATCCTCACGGCCTACGTTTGGGCATCACTTCCGACTGGAAGACCCACTGGTACGCCGATAAGGACTACGCAAACTACGTAGCCGAAGACATCAAGATCCGCGAGTACTTGGAGAAGGGCCTCGACCGCGCCGGCATTGCCGACGTCGTCATCGAGCGCACCCGCGACCGCGTCCGCGTGGACATTCACACCGCCCGCCCGGGCATCGTGATTGGCCGTCGCGGCGCTGAGGCTGACCGCATCCGCCGCGAGCTGGAGAAGCTCACCGGCAAGATGGTTGCCCTCAACATTCTAGAGGTCAAGCAGGTCGACGCCAACGCAACCCTGGTTGCGCAGTCCATCGCGGAGCAGCTGGTTAACCGTGTCGCATTCCGTCGTGCAATGCGCAAGGCTATCCAGTCCGCTATGCGCCAGCCGCAGGTCAAGGGCATCAAGATTCTGCTGTCCGGCCGCCTGGGCGGTGCAGAAATGTCTCGCGTTGAGCGCTACCACGAGGGTCGCGTTCCGCTGCACACTCTTCGCGCCGAAATCGACTACGGCACCGCAGAGGCCCACACCACCTTCGGCCGCATCGGCATCAAGGTGTGGATCTACAAGGGTGACGTTGTCGGTGGCGTGCGCGAGTCCGAACTGAACGCTCCGGCGCAGGGCCGTGGCCGCGGTGACCGTAACGGTCGCTCGCGCCGTGGTGGCCAGCGTCGTCAGCGCGCACAGCAGAAGCAGGAGGGCTAATCCATGCTGATTCCTAAGCGCGTCAAGTACCGTCGCCAGCACCGCCCGACCCGCTCGGGTGTGTCCAAGGGCGGTAATCGCATCAACTTCGGTGACTACGCCATTCAGGCTCTCGAGCCGGCGTACATCACCAACCGCCAGATTGAGGCCGCACGTATTGCCATCAACCGCCACGTTAAGCGTGGTGGCAAGGTGTGGATCAACATCTTCCCGGACCGCCCCCTGACCCAGAAGCCGCTCGGCGTGCGTATGGGTTCCGGTAAGGGTCCCGTCGAGAAGTGGGTTGCCAACGTTAAGCCGGGCCGCATCCTCTTCGAGATGACCTACCCGAACGACGAAGTTGCCATCGAGGCCCTGCGCCGCGCTGGCCAGAAGCTTCCGTGCAAGGTCCGCATCATCAAGAAGGAGGACCAGTTCTAATGGCTACCGGTACCCCCGCCCACGAGTTCCGTGAGCTCGACAACGCTGAGCTGGAGACCCGCCTGAAGGATGCGAAGGAAGAGCTCTTCAACCTTCGTTTCCAGAAGGCCACTGGCCAGCTGACCAACAACCGCCGCATCGGCACGGTTAAGCGCGACATCGCCCGCATCTACACCGTTCTGCGCGAGCGCGAGCTGGGCCTGTCCGTTGCTCCGGGAGCTGAGGCTTAATCATGAGTGAGGCAAACGTGAACACTAAGAAGGAAAAGGGCGCTCGCAAGACCCGCACCGGCATCGTTGTCTCCGACAAGATGGACAAGACCATCGTTGTCGAGCTCGAGGACCGCAAGCAGCACGCCCTCTACGGCAAGATTATGCGCACTAACAAGAAGGTTAAGGCGCACGACGAGAACGAGACCGCCGGCATCGGCGACCGCGTTCTCATCGCCGAGACTCGCCCGCTGTCCAAGGACAAGCACTTCCGTCTCGTCGAGATCGTGGAGAAGGCTAAGTAAAATCTAGTCCTCCTCGATATCAATCAATGGCCTCCACGGTTAGCGTGGGGGCCATTTTTTATGCGCCCTTCGCTCTCGCATCCGGCACGCCACAGACAACAGCCTGCCAGGGGGGGCGGTTTCCAGCTATACGGATTAAGCTGCGAAAACGTGTTAGGGTAAGGCCGTTCATCTCCTGAAAGGCCAAACTCTCTATGTCCGCGTTCTCTCGCTCTCTGCATACCCTTGTCTGCGCTTCCTCTGTGGCAGCCCTCGTCGGTTGCGCCGCGGAGGAGCCTGCTCCTGTTGCTGCCGATGCTCCGGCGGTGGAATCCACTGGCGACGTTTCAACGACGCAGGCCGAGCCGGATTCGGACGGGCAGCCACAACCGAGCATCGAAGCGGCCGGCCCGAACCCGACGCTGCCAGCCGGCTATACACCTGGCGCCGCTGATTCTGGCGCGGCTGAAGGCGCGAAGACGTCCAACGCACAGGACGTAGATAAAGGCGGCGCGGGCACCTCCGCCGCCAGCGGCATTGAGAAGTGCGTGTACCGGAAGGACCGCGTCCGCAGCGAGGGCAATCCTGCCGATGTCCCGTCTACCGTGTCGGGTACCGTACACAAGGCAAAAGCAGGCGACCTCGACGGTGGAGAGCCCGGCATCGTCTTGCCCGAGTATGCCTCGGAAGAGGTGTGGGTCCTGGTCTTGGACGCACCCACCACGTTGAGCGGCAGCATGAGCGGCAGGCCGGGTGAGGTGGAGGTTCGTGCAAACCAGGAATGCATCGGAATAGTCGGCAATGGGGATTTGTGGGACGGCTACGAAGGAATGAAGGCCACCTTGCCGATCGATGCCACGAGCGGATTCTGGCAAAGCGATGTGAGTGTCCCGATGGGCACGCTGCGCATGCCCTACATACCGGCAGATATTCTTTAGCGCACCCGCCGGTGTGTGAGCGCGATAGCGATGCTAAAGACGCTAAGTACCGCGCCCACCGCGAGAAGAAACGTGCCGATACGGTAGGGCGCGGCGCTGGCCAGGTTGACGGTGCGAAAGACCTTGAGCCACACCAGCCAGCCCGCGATGAGCGCAACCGCGCCCAGCGCGGAGATAGCGCGCAGCCCCCGGGTGGGGCGCTGGGCGGGGGAGAAGGCGTGGTAGGAGGCGTCGACAAGCGCGGCGCCTCCCAACAGCACCGACAGCACCACCGCAGCTGGCACCGGCAGAAGCGCGCCCGTGCCGAAGACGACGGGCAAAATGAAGGACACCGTCACCACGAGGAAGAGCAGGCCGTGGAGGCCGGTCGTGCGCAGGGGATAGTTCATAGTAGTTCCTCCACCTCAGAAAGCGTGGGCGGCTGCGCGCCCGTGCGGGAAACAGTAATGGCTGCGGCCGTCGCCGCAAAGTGCAGGATCTCCTGCCACTCCTCGACGCTCAAAGCGCTAATGTCCCGCTCCACCAACTGTCTTAAGAGCGCGGCCATCACCGTGTCGCCCGCGCCGATGGTGTCCGCCACCTCCACCGTAACCGGCGGGACCTGCAGCGACACCGAGTCCGTGCGCACGCTCAGACCTTCGGCGCCACGCGTGGTCACGACCACGGGCACCTGCGAAAGTGCGTCCTCACCGAGGAATTCAACCTCCTCCTCGCTCAGCTTCAACAGCGTGACGTGTGGCAGCAAGGACAACAAAAACTCGCGGTGCGCCGGGGTGGCGAAGAAGGGGCGGATGTTCGGATCCAGCGCCACCTTCGTGCCCTGCGCCGCAAGCTCCTGGAGCAGCTCGGCATAGCGGGATGCGCCCGGCTCCAGGGCGAGGGAGACGGTGCCGAAGCAGGCCCAGGGGACGTCAGCAAGCACAGGCTCCACCAGCCGGTCCGCCGTGCCCTCCGTATAGAAGGAGTAGGTGGCCGAGCCGTCCTCCCCGATGTTGCAGACCGCCAGCGTTGTGGGCTCGTCACCGCGCTGCACGAGCGAGGTATCCACTCCTTCTTTATGTAGGCGCTCCACGAGCGCCTGCCCGAATGCATCCCGCGAAAGCCGCGATTGAAAACCCACGCTTGCGCCCAAACGACCCGCCGCGACCGCCACGTTGAAGGGGCCGCCGCCCAACGCTGAGGTGAGATCTGCCAGCCGCCCGCGTCCGCGCGGAACGAGGTCAACGAGGCCTTCGCCACACACCATAATGTCCATAGAGCCCATACTATCGGGAGCATGAACTACCGTCCGCACTTCCATCTCTCCCCGCCGTCTGGTCGCCTTAACGATCCAAACGGAGTCTTCCTCGACGGCGACAACCTGCACGTTTACTATCAGCACGACCCCTGTTTCCCGCACGCGCCGAAGCAGACGGGCTGGGGGCACGCCGTGACTTCCCTGAGCGAGCCACAGCCCTGGCGGCACTTCCCGGACGCGCTCTATCCCATCCGTGAGCACGACGCCCACGGCTGTTATTCCGGTGGAGCGGTGGTCGACGGCGAGGATGTCTGGCTGTTTTATACCGGCAACCTCAAGCGCGATGGCTTGCGGATTCCCTCGCAGAACCGCGTCCGCGCGGTCGATGCCGGCGGTCCAGAAGGCGGCTTCTACGAGCACGACGCAGCGAACCCGCTCATCGACGGGCCCGCCGCAGGTTTCACCGGGCATTACCGCGATCCCCAGATCACCCGCGACAAGGACGGCTGGCGCATGGTGCTCGGCGCCCAGGCGGAGGATGAAACCGGGCACGTGGTGCTCTATCGCTCCACGGACTTGGCGCAGTGGTCCTTTGAGGGTGCGCTCACCTTTGACACCTCAGGCGCTGAGCCGGGCCTGAGCCCCGACCTGGTGCCGGGCGGCTACATGTGGGAATGCCCGAATTTGCTCACGCTGCGGGACCGCGCCACGGGGGAGGACAAGGACGTCCTGGTCATCTGCCCACAAGGTTTAGATCCCGTGCGCGGTAACGCCACGCACTACGCTTCCTCCGACCAGTGCGGCTACCTCGTGGGCCGGCTTGAGGGCACGGTTTTCCACGTGGAGCGCGGCTTTAGCGAGGTGGACTATGGCCACCAGTTCTATGCGCCGCAGCTGGTGGAGAAGGATGGCGAGGCCATCATGCTGGGGTGGATGGGGCTGCCCGCGCAGGATGACACCCCGACTGTCGCCCAGGGCTGGGTGCATACGCTGACGCTTCCGCGGCGCGTCTGGCTGGAGGATGGCTGGTTGCGCCAGGCACCGCTGTGGTCGCTAGGGTCTGCGCCGACGGGGCCGGCGCGAGAGGGGTTCGGTTCGGTGGCCACGCTGCAGGCTGGGGAGGGCACATATGCGCTTGTCGACGCCTCCGATGCCACCGCCTTCCTCGTAGCTTACGGCGGGGGAGAGCTGCGGCTCACGTCTGGCGAAGATGAACGCGTCGTGCCGTGTCCAGCAGGAACACTGGAGCTTGTCGCTGATGGCTGCGCGGTGGAGGTCTTTGCAGGTGATGGGCGGATTGCGGGGGCGTCGGCAGTCTTTGGTGCCGGTGACGCTCGCTGGCGCGGCTGGGAAGCCCGGTAGGGTGTGAATTTTCCTATATTTGGGCCCGAATGATTGGTTTTATGTTGGGTAACGTGTCTAATGGGAGGTGAAGCTATTTAATTCATCTCACTCTCCGAGGAGGCACGCCGGTATGGATCACAAACAGGTCGCGGCGCGAACACTCAAAGCAATCGGCGGCGAAGACAACATTGTGGCGCTCGCGCACTGCGCCACCCGCCTGCGCATGGTGCTGAAAGACAGCAAAAAGGTCGATACGGCCGCACTAGAAAACGATCCGGACCTCAAGGGCATCTTTGAGGCCGGGGGCATGTTCCAGGTCATCGTCGGCCCGGGCGATGTCAACATCGTATTCGACCAGATCAACGCGATGACCTCGAAGGATATCGCGGTTTCTACTGACAAGCTCAAGGACATCGCCGCCGACTCCGGAAATTGGTTCTCCCGGGCGGTGAAGGTCCTCGCGGATATCTTCGTGCCGCTCATCCCGATTCTGGTCGGCGGCGGTCTGCTCATGGCGCTCAATAACGTGCTGACCGCCAACGGGCTGTTCGGTGAGCAATCCGTCATCGAGATGTTCCCGGCCATGGCGGACGTGGCGGGGCTCATCAACCTCCTGGCTTCCGCGCCGTTTGCCTTCCTGCCCATCCTGGTGGGCTTCACCGCCACCAAGCGCTTCGGCGGCAACGAGTTCCTCGGTGCGGGCATGGCCATGGCCATGGTGATGCCGGACCTGGTGAACGGGTATCAGGTGGCCGCGACCATCGAGGCGGGGGAGATGTCCTACTGGAATATCTTCGGCCTCGATGTGGCCCAGGCGGGTTACCAGGGTTCCATCCTGCCGATCTTGGTCATCGCGTGGATTCTGGCCACGATTGAGAAATTCCTGCACAAGCACCTCAAGGGCACCGTGGACTTCATGCTCACCCCGCTGCTCACGTTGCTGGTGACGGGCTTTATCACCTTCATCGCGGTTGGTCCTATTCTGCGCACGGCGGGCGACATGCTCGGCGCTGGGCTCAACGACCTTTACACCTTCGCCGGCCCAGTGGGCGGCTTCATCTTCGGTTTGTTCTACTCGCCGATCGTTATCACCGGCCTCCACCAGTCCTTCCCGCCGATTGAGACGATGCTGTGGAACGAGGGCGGTTCCTTCATCTTCGCGGTGGCCTCCATGGCCAACATTGCCCAGGGTGGCGTGGCCTTGGCGGTCTACTTCCTGACCAAGTCGGAGAAGCTCAAGGGCCTGTCGGGCGCCTCGGGTGTTTCCGCGCTCTTCGGCATTACCGAGCCCGCTATCTTCGGTGTGAACCTCCGCCTGCGCTGGCCGTTCTACATCGGCATGGGCGCGTCCGCAGTGGCCTCGACGCTCATCGCGCTTCTCGACGTTAAAGCTACCGCCCTCGGCGCCGCCGGCTTCATCGGATTCGTCTCAATGCGCCCGGAGGATTACACGCAGTTCTTCATCTGCGCCTTCGTCTCCCTCATCCTCTCCTTCGGCGTGGCCTTTGTATATGGCCGCTACCTCATCTCCAAGAACGGCTCCATCGATCCCGATGAGGTCGGTACCGCCAACGCCGACGTAGACGGTGCGGTTCCTGCCGCCACCGCTGATCCGAATGCCTACCGCGTGGCCTCCCCGCTGGCCGGAAAGGCCATCGCGTTGGAATCGGTCTCCGACCCGATGTTTGCCGCCGGCAAGCTGGGCGCGGGCGCGGCCATCGAGCCGAGCGAGGGGCGCCTCGTCTCCCCGATTGATGGCAAGGTCACCGTCACCTTCCCTTCCAAGCACGCCTATGCCGTGCGTGGAAAAGATGCCGACGGCAACAACGTTGACATCCTCATGCACATCGGTTTCGACACCGTGAACCTGAAGGGCGAGCACTTTACCTCGCACGTCTCCAAGGGCGATGAGGTCAAGGCTGGTGACCTCCTCTGCGAGTTCGATATCGCCGCCATCAAGGCGGCGGACTACCCGGTGACAACACCTGTGGTGGTATCCAACTCGAAGAAGACGGGCCCAGTCCTCCCGGCCTATGCCACCGGTGCGGAAATCACCTTCGGGGATGCATTACTCACCGTGGACCCGAAGCCGAAACCTGCGGCTACCACCACCGCCGCTTCGGCGGAGAAGGCCTAGAGCCTCCGTCCGCCGATTCCATAAGTGCAGACCTGGAAGTACAGCACGGTCGTCGCCAAGCACTGCGCGTGCGCTTGACGACGTCCACCAGCGCCTCTGCACTTCCGGGTCTGCACATTTGGGTTTGGGAGGATGGGAAGTTCTGTGGGGGCGGGGAAACAGTGGGGTGCGCGATTTGGGGAAACAGTGGGGGACATGCTTGAATGTATGAGTTGCATATGGTCGGTCGGTGCAGCGCGATGCGTTTCCGAATCGCCACACCGAGACCCTTCGACCGCTGTGAACAGCGAGTTCGTCGCACAGCCTATGCCACGCAAGCAAGTAGACCAGGTGTGTCAAGGACGGAAATCTTGATGCACGTTAATCCAGGTCAGGAGACCCATAGTGATTCAGCAAGAATCGCGTCTGCGCGTCGCCGACAACTCCGGTGCACGAGAGCTCCTCGTCATCCGCGTTCTCGGCGGCTCCGTTCGACGTTTCGCTGGCATTGGTGACGTTGTCGTTGCCACTGTCAAGGAAGCCACCCCGGGTGGCAACGTGAAGGAAGGCGATGTCGTCAAGGCCGTCATCGTCCGTGCCAAGAAGGAGACCCGTCGCCCGGACGGCTCCTACATCGCATTCGATGAAAACGCCGCAGTTATTCTCAAGGGCGACAACGAGCCGCGCGGTACCCGCATCTTCGGCCCGGTTGCTCGCGAACTTCGTGATAAGCGCTTCATGAAGATCGTTTCTCTCGCACCGGAGGTGATCTAATCTTATGAAGATTCATAAGGGCGATATGGTGATCGTTATTTCGGGCCCGGACAAGGGCGCGAAGGGCAAGGTCATCGAGGCATACCCGAAGCGCGACAAGGTCCTCGTTGAGGGCGTCAACCGCGTTAAGAAGCACGTTGCTAACTCCGCTACCGAGCGTGGCGCCGAGTCCGGCGGAATCGTTACCCAGGAAGCTCCGATCCACGTGTCCAACGTTGCGATCGTTGACTCCGAGGGCAACCCGACCCGCGTGGGCTACCGTTTCGACGAAAACGGCAAGAAGGTCCGCATCGCACGTAGCAACGGGAAGGACATCTAACATGAGCGAGAACTACACTCCGCGTCTGAAGACCCGCTACCGCGAGGAAATCAAGAAGGCTCTGAACGACGAGTTCAAGTACGACAACGTGATGCAGATTCCGGGCGTCACCAAGGTCGTCGTCAACATGGGTGTGGGCGACGCTGCCCGCGACTCCAAGATGATCAACGGCGCTCTCGAGGACCTTACCGCTATCACCGGCCAGAAGCCGCAGGTGCGTCGCGCTAAGAAGTCCATCGCTAACTTCAAGCTCCGTGAGGGCATGCCCATCGGTGCACGCGTTACCCTGCGCGGCGACCGCATGTGGGAGTTCCTGGACCGCCTGCTGACGATCGCGCTGCCGCGTATTCGCGACTTCCGTGGTCTCTCCGATCAGCAGTTCGACGGCCACGGCAACTACACCTTCGGTCTCACCGAGCAGACCATGTTCTACGAGATCGACATCGACAAGGTGGACCGCCCGCGCGGTATGGACATCACCGTCGTGACCACCGCTACCAACGACGAGGAGGGCCGCAAGCTCCTGCGCGAGCTCGGCTTCCCGTTCAAGTAAAGTAGCGCTTGAATCATTCCCCCGGCACTCTGTGAAGGAGGCCGGGGGAATTTTTGTGTCTGCGTCACTGGTGAGTTTCCTCACCCTGAGCGTGGGGGAGTACACTACGAGCGTCTGAGAAGTCTGCATCCCCCAGTGAGGTAAAAATGTCCCTGAATGATGCTTCGGCAGCCGCGGTAAAGAAAAAGGTTGTGTTGCTCGATGAGTCCTTTGGTCGATTCGCCGTGCGCTCCATCCTGGCAGGTGTGTACCTCGCCATCGGCACGGCGTTTGCGGCGGTGATGGGGGTGGGCGTCGAGAAGCATGCGGAAGGCCTGGGTTCGCTGGTCTTTGCCTGCCTGTTCGGCTTGGGCCTATTTGCCATCGTCCTTCTCGGCGCGGAGCTGGCCACCGGCAACATGATGTACATGGTCTATGGCGCCGTAACAAAGCAGGTGGGCTGGGGCAAGGGCCTATGGCTGCTGGTGGTCACGACGCTGTTTAACCTGGTCGGCGCCGCCCTCTTTGCCGCAGCCATGGGAATGTCGGCCAAGCTGGGCGGAATCGACCCCAACCATCTCATTGCCACCCTCTCGATGGGCAAGTTGGACAAAGGCCCGGGCGGGCTGTTGGTGGAGGCGATGCTGGCTAACTTCGTGGTCAACATGGCTATTGTCGGCGCGGTCTTTGCCAAGGATGTGGTGTCCAAGTTCTTCGTCATCGTTCCGATCATCGCCTGCTTCGTGGGCCTGGGCCTGGAGCACGTTATCGCGAACTTCTGTCTGATGACCTTGACCTTCTTCTGCGCCAGCCCGCTGCCGGAGGGCTTTACCCTCGGCGCGGTGTTGGCCAACTGGTCCGTCGTGTGGGTGGGAAACCTCATCGGCGGCGGCTTCCTTATCGGCGGCGTGTATGCCTGGCTTAACTCTGGCCCGGAAGCCTATCGCGACTAAGTTCGCCCGAGTAGAGGTTGAAGCGGTCGCCGCGGGCAAAGCCCACGAGCGCCATGCCGGTTTCCCGGGCGGTCTCAACCGCCAGCGAGGAGGCGGCGGAGACCGCGACGAGCATACCGAAGCCGGCCATCGCGGCCTTGTTGACCAGCTCGAAGCTGGCGCGCGAGCTCATCACCAGGATGAGGTCGCTGGCAGGCAGCATTGCTTCCATTAGTAGGTGGCCGATGACCTTATCAGCGGCGTTGTGCCTGCCGACGTCCTCGCGTACAACGACGGGCTCGCCGTCGAGCGTGAAGGCGCCCGCGGCGTGGATGCCTCCGGTTTTGCGGAACTGTTTCTGCTCGGCTTTCAAGGCGCTGGGCAGCTTGGCGACGACCCCCGGATCCACCGGCACCTGTGGGATTGGGTATCGCGACTGCTTCATCAGCGCCTCGATAGAAGAGGTACCGCACACGCCGCAGGCAGACGTGGTCGTCGTCAGGCGGAGATCGGCGAGGCTAATCGCGTGGGGGTTGGCTAGTTCAACGTCGAGCAGGTTATAGGGGTTGCGCCCGTCCACCGAGGCACCGGCGCAGTAGCGCGCTTCGGTGACATCGCTGGCCTTCTCGATGTGTCCCTCGGAATGAAGAAAACCGTGTGCCAGCTCGACGTCGTGGCCGGGTGTGCGCATCGTCGTGGTCAGCGTTTGGCCGCCTACGCGGATCTCCAAAGGCTCCTCGCCGGCAACGGTATCGCCGCGGGTATCGACCTGGATGACCTCTCCGTGCTCATCTAGGCGCACCTTGGTCACGGCGAAGGTGGTGTTGACGCGCCCGCTCATCGGTTGAGGGCCTCCTTCAACGTGGCGATGTGGGCGCGGGCCTCGTCGACGTCCTTCGAGGCCAAACCGACCAGGTACGCGGTCAGTGGGGCAGCGGGGCGCGATTGAGTATGCGCGACGTCCTTAGTCAGATCGAGGAGTTCTCTAACCAGAGCCGTGGCGTCCTCGGGGGCTACGCCAATAAGCTCAGCGGCCTCCTCGAGCCACTGGTGTGCCGTGCGGATGGGGTCTTGTTCTTCACTCATGACTTCCCATGCTAACGCGTTTTGGAAAACAGCATGTCAGCGGGTAGAGTAAGCCGACGGACTTGCATTTTCCTCCTCCGCGCCGCAAAAATGGCGCTGGAGGTGCGCAAATGTGCCAAGCCGGAAGAATTGAACACATCTACTTTGTTGTAGGCCCCTCGCCGTAGACAGCGGACCGTTGTCTGTATCAAAGGGTGGCGAGCGCCTCGCGGTATTGACCGCGGGGAGCGTGAGTAGCCCGAAATCACACGGAAAACGCTTTGGTGAGCTTTAAGGGAACCGCAACGAGAAAGGTTACAGGTCACTCATATGACTATGACTGATCCTATTGCCGACATGTTGTCGCGCGTGCGCAATGCATCCAATGCGCACCACGATTCCGTGTCGATGCCGACCTCCAAGCTCAAGGCGAACATCGCCGAGATCTTGAAGCAGGAAGGCTACATCGCTGACTACTCCGTCGAGGGCCGTGAGCTGTCCCTCGAGCTTAAGTACAACAATCGTGAGCGTTCCCTCTCGGGTCTGCGTCGCGTGTCTAAGCCGGGTCTGCGTGTGTACGCAAAGTCCACCGAACTGCCGCAGGTTCTGGGCGGCCTGGGCGTGGCCATCATTTCCACGTCTCAGGGTCTGCTTACCGACCGTCAGGCTCAGGAGAAGGGTGTAGGCGGAGAAGTTCTCGCCTACGTCTGGTAAGGGAGGATTGACACATGTCTCGTATCGGTCTAGCACCTATCGCCGTCCCGAAGGGCGTCGACATCACCATCAATGGCCAGGTTGTCAACGTGAAGGGGTCCAAGGGCTCCCTCGAGGTTGAGCTGCCGGAGCCGATCACCGCAGCCGTCGAGGACGATGAGATCAAGGTCTCCCGTCCGGACGACGACCGCAAGAACCGCGCACTGCACGGTCTGGCCCGCTCCCTGGTCAACAACGCCGTCGTTGGCGTGACCGAGGGCTACACCAAGAAGATGGAAATCTTCGGTGTTGGTTACCGCGTCCAGCAGAAGGGTAAGGACCTGGAGTTCTCTCTGGGCTACTCCCACCCGATCCTCATCAAGGCTCCGGAGGGCATCACCTTCGCTGTGGATGGCGCAACCAAGCTCTCCGTATCTGGTATTGACAAGCAACTGGTTGGACAGGTCGCCGCGTACATCCGCCGCCTGCGTAAGGACGATCCTTACAAGGGCAAGGGTATTCGCTACGACGGCGAGCAGATCCGCCGCAAGGTCGGAAAGACGGGTAAGTAAGCAATGGCTAACACTGAAAACGCAAAGCGCACCCCGGTTGGCAAGGACATTTCCTCGCGTCGTCGTGAAGCACGCGCGCGCCGCCACTTCCGCATCCGTAAGACCCTCCGCGGCACCCCTGAGGCACCGCGTCTGGTCGTTCACCGCTCCTCCCGCCACATGCACGTTCAGGTCATCGACGACCTGGCCGGCCACACCCTGGCCGCTGCTTCCTCCATGGAAGCCGACGTGCGTGCACTCGAGGGCGATAAGAAGGCCAAGGCTGCCAAGGTAGGCCAGCTCATCGCTGAGCGCGCCAAGGCCGCTGGCATCGAGAAGGTCGTCTTCGACCGTGCAGGCTACAAGTACCACGGCCGCGTTGCTGCGCTGGCCGAAGCTGCTCGTGAAGGTGGTCTGCAGTTCTAATGATTAAGGCATACGGAAACATCAACGGAAGGAACGCCTAATGTCGGACCGTGAACAGCGTGACGGCGGACGCTCCGCCGAGAACAACAACGACCGCAAGGGTCGCAACAACGGCCGTCGTAACGACCGCCGCAACCACCAGGACAACGAGCGCGATAAGTACATCGAGCGCGTTGTGACCATCAACCGCGTCTCCAAGACCGTTAAGGGCGGCCGCAACATGTCCTTCACCGCTCTCGTCGTCGTTGGCGACGGCCAGGGCATGGTTGGCGTCGGCTACGGCAAGGCCAAGGAAGTCCCGGCCGCAATCCAGAAGGGTGCAGAAGAGGCTCGCAAGAACTTCTTCCGCGTCCCGATGATTGCCGGCACCATTACCCACCCGGTTGAGGGTCGCGACGCAGCTGGCATCGTCATGATGAAGCCGGCCGCTCCGGGTACCGGTGTCATCGCCGGTGGTGCTGCTCGTCCGGTGCTTGAGTGCGCCGGTGTGCAGGACATCTTGTCGAAGTCCCTGGGCTCCGACAACGCTCTCAACGTCGTCCGCGCTACCGTGGACGGCCTCAAGCAGCTGGTTCGCCCGGAGGAAGTTGCTGCACGCCGCGGCAAGTCCCTCGAGGAGGTCGCACCGGCCCAGATGCTGCGCAAGCGCGCAGGTCAGGAGGCATAAGCAATGGCTCTGAAGATTACTCAGGTAAAGGGCCTTGTGGGCACCAAGCCGAACCACCGCGCCAACATTGAGGCTCTTGGCCTCAAGCGCATCGGACACTCTGTTGTAAAGCAGGACACCCCGATTATTCGCGGCATGGTTCACAAGGTGCGTCACCTGGTCACCGTCGAAGAAGTGGCAGGGGAGTAAACCATGGCTGATATCATCAAGCTCCACGACCTGCGCCCGTCCGCAGGCTCCAATAAGCCCAAAACCCGCGTCGGCCGCGGTGAGGCATCCAAGGGTAAGACCGCTGGTCGCGGTACCAAGGGCACCGGTGCTCGCAAGCAGGTTTCCGCTGCTTTCGAGGGTGGCCAGATGCCGATCCACATGCGTCTGCCGAAGCTCAAGGGCTTCAAGAACCCGAACCACGTTGAGTACCAGGTAGTCAACGTTGCTGACCTCGCAGAGGCTTTCGCTCAGGGTGGCGACGTCACCGTAGCGGACATCGTCGCTGCTGGCTTGGTTCGCAAGAACCAGCCGGTCAAGGTTCTGGGCAACGGCGACATCAACGTTAAGCTGAACGTCACCGCTGACAAGTTCTCCAAGTCTGCTGTTGAGAAGATCGAGGCTGCTGGCGGCACCGCCACCACCAAGTAAATCTTTACTCAGTAGATTTCTTCCCCCTGTCCACCGCATTCGTGCGGGGCAGGGGGATTTTTCATGCCTATTGTGCGCGCGGAGCTAAGAAGAGTAGTATCACCCTTGGTTAAATCTTAGTAAGCGTTAAGGAGATTGTTATGTCGTCCGTATCTTCCATCGTGGCAACCGCCATCGCCGCACTTCTGCCCCTGGCTGGCGTTACTGGCCCCGTCGATGCACAGGAGATGCTCTCCCAGCCAGAGTCCGCCACCAGCACGGAAAACCTGCCCAGCGGCGAGCTGGCGGTGCAGCGCGAGCTGGCCCTTGCCACCCAGGAGCTGGGGCACGACTTCATGACCATCCGCTTTGAAGGCAATGACACCGCGCACATCGTCTTCCTGGAAACCTACGACCCGGATACCGACCAGGCAGCCGTGGACCGCGTGATGAAGGCCCTGGCCACCAACGGTTTTGATCGCGTCGATGCAGTTGCCTAGGAAGGCAGCGCGTTAGGCGTCGTTGACCGTCTTTTCATAGAGGCCGGGGAAGCGGCTGTCCGGGTCGGTGAGCGCTTTAATGCGCTCCGGCAGGTCACCGCCGTAGAGCTCGGCAAATTCTTCGGGGGAGTAGAAGGCTTCTGAATACAGCGACTTATGCCCGCCAAGCTCACTGACTTTAGCTTCGATGACGCGGTTGAAGGCGCCGTTTCCCGGGGCGGAGGGGTCGACGTGATTGCCCTCCACGCCCGACCAGAAGCCCACGTTGACCCAGGTTTGGTCTGGGCGCAGCGGATACAGCGGCCACGGGGCGGGGGAGTCAGCCGCGAGAGAGCCGGTGCCGACGAGGTCTTCGACGCCCTCGCGCAGTCGAATCGGGCACAGCCACACCGGTTGTATATCTGAGGCGGTAAAGAACCAGCGCAGGAATTCCGGCAGGTTCTCCGGGGTGACCTCGATGTCCTGCACCACGCGCTCACCCCGCGGCAGGCCCTTTGGCTTCTTGATGAAGTTGTACTCCAGCTCGTATTTCCGGTCCAGGCGCACGAGCTTCCAGTAGAAAGAGCTGCGCCGCAGCTGCCGCGGCCACACCTTGCGCACCCGCGGATTCTGCGCGCCAAAGGCTCGCGAGCACCAGAACCAGTCAGTATCCCAGCGCCAGATGTAATCGCGCACCGTGAGGCGGTCGCGGCGAATACCCCGGGCGTGCTGGAGGCTGCGGTAGAAAATCTCCTCCCTCGTGTAGTCGGAGGTCGGCCCATCCTCCTCCGTAAAACGGGCCATGACCAGGTAGGATTCCTCCGGAGAGAAGACCACGCCATCTAGGCCGTGGACATCGACGCCGTCATAGGAGTGGGTGCGGGAGACGTCGTCAAGCGTGCGTGCCAAGGACTCAAAGTCGTGGAAGCGCACCTCCCGCAGCTCCACGTAAGGCTTCACCGCGCGTAGCTCAATCTTGAGGCGCACCGCATAGCCCAAGGAACCGTAGGAGTTGGGGAAGAGGCGGAAGAGATCGACATTCTCTTCGCGTGAGCACGTGAGAATCTCGCCAGAGCCGGTGAGGATGTCCATCTCCAGCACGGATTCGTGCGGCAATCCATCGCGGAAGCTCGTGGACTCCACGCCCATGCCCGTCACCGCACCGCCGAGCGTAATGGTCTTGAGTTGCGGCACCACGAAGGGCATAAGACCGTGCGGCAAGGTGGCGTCGACAAGGTCCTCGTAGGTGCACATGCCCTGAACCTCGGCGGTCTGCGCAATCGGATCGACCTCAATGACCCCACCCAGGCCGGACACGTCGAGCCCCACCTGCTGCCCGCTGCGCCCGCGGAAAAGGTTCGAGGTTTTCTTCGCCAGACGTACGCGCTTGTCCTTCGGCACCGCGCGGAAGCTACGCAGGAGCTTATCGACGCCCTCCTCGTGCGCTTTCCAGCCCATCGGCGGGATCTCCACGGCGTCGACGCTGCGGTGATTGCGAATGAGATCAGTCAACATAGAATTCCTTTAAGTCTTTAGAAGCGCGAATCTTCCCACCAGCGGCGCTCGGGCACGCCGGAACGAGAACCGGCCTCACCCAGCTTGACGCCCAAGAAGTGGTACAGGTTGATGATGTTGTGCTCGAAGCCCCACTCGGAGCCGGCCATATAGATGGCCCACAGGCGCGCGGTGGGCAGGCCCACCAGAGAGCAGGCCTCCTCCCACGTCTCCTTAAGGTTCTCGCACCAATCGTGCAGAGTGCGCATGTAGTCGAAGCGCAGGGATTCCGTGTGGACAACTTCGAAGCCGGCATCCTGCATGCACTTCGTAATGGTGCCGGAGCCGGAGAGTTCACCGTCGGGGAAGATATAGCGGTCAATGAAGCCGCCCTTCGGGGTCTTGTGATTATCCGGGTAGGTGATGCAGTGGTTGAGCATCAATCCGCCCGGCTTAAGTTTGCCGTTGAGGAAGCTAAAGAAGTCCGGGTAGTTCTTGACGCCAATGTGCTCGAGTAGCCCGATGGCGGAGATGGCGTCGAAGCCTTCCTCGGTGACGTCGCGATAGTCCAGGAAGCGGATTTCCGCGAGGTCCTCGAGACCCTCCTCCTTGATCTTGGCCTGGCCCCACTCAGCCTGTTCCTTGGAAAGGGTCACGCCGAGGGACTTCACGCCGCGCTTGGCGGCGTAGCGCACCATGCCGCCCCAGCCGCAGCCGACGTCGAGGTGGCGGTCGCCCTCCTTGAGCCGCAACTTGTCAAAGATGAGGCGATACTTATTTTCCTGGGCCTCATCCAACGTGGCGTCGGGGGAGGGGTAGTAGGCGCAGGTATACGTCATCGAGTCACCGAGGAAGAGCTCGTAGAAGTCGTTGCCCACGTCGTAGTGATCGGAGATGACTTCTGCGTCGCGCTCCTTGGAGTGCTTGGACAATCCTTCGTGCAGCTTGCGGCGCAGCCACGAGGCACGCTCGACTTCCGGGACCGGCTGGATCTGGAAAGCTCCCATCGAGGCCAGGGAGCGTGCCACCCTGGCCAAGGTCTTCGCGTCCGGGCGGGTGAACTTGTCATACATGGCGTGCAGTGCATCGAAGATGCCGTAGGGGTGCGCCGGGTGCTCGCCCTCGACAGTGATGCCGTCGGTGACATAAGCGCGGGCAAATCCGACGTCTCCTGGGTGAGTAGCGATATAGGCCAAGCCCTGGAGGTTGTTGATCTTGACGGTAAACTGCGCATCGGCTGGGCCGGTGGCGGAACCATCGAAAGCCTCCCAACGGAAGGGGTTGGGGCTGGGGACGAAGGTATCGATAATCTCGGCCACGGTCATTGGGGAGAATCGCTTACTCATAAAACTACATACTTCTTTCGGTTCATTGGCTGGCAGAAAAAGAACGGCCATACTCCGAGACGCCCCGGGCGTCGCGGGGGAGGTCGAAAAGACGTAGAAATCTTGTAAGGACATTGCCTTCAGGCAACACAGGCAATGGTAGGCCCAATCCGGGGATAGCGCTAAGGGAGAAACTAAAAAGGGGACCTCCGGGCGGCCATGTGCGGGGTTAATGTGGCGAAAGTGGCCAAGGCTGGTAGGGTAATGGGGTCAAAAGTGTTCAACCGTTCCTATGAGATGCCTTAAGAGGGCTCTTAGCTTTTGGGAACAGATGAGATCCACCCCCGTGCGCGGCGAATTCGAACCGCACAACAAGCGCGGTAGGCCAGGAGGATTAAGTAGTGTCCGCCATTTTGCAGGCTTTTAAAGATGCCGACCTGCGTAAGAAGATCATCTTCACGCTCGTGTTGATTATCCTCTACCGCGTTGGCGCGCAGATCCCGTCGCCGGGCGTTGATTACGCCACCATCGCCGGCCGCCTTCGTGACCTCACGGAGGAATCCGGCAACCTCTACTCGGTGATCAACCTGTTCTCCGGTGGCGCGCTGCTGCAGCTGTCGATCTTCGCCATCGGCATCATGCCGTACATTACGGCGTCGATTATCGTGCAGCTGCTCACCGTGGTGATTCCTCACTTCGAGCAGTTGAAGAAGGAGGGGCAGTCCGGTCAGGCCAAGATGACGCAGTACACGCGCTACCTCACCCTGGCGCTGGCGCTTCTGCAGTCTTCGGGCATTGTGGCCCTGGCGGACCGCGAGCAACTCTTGGGGCAAGGCGTACGCGTCCTGGCGGAGGACCGTAACTTCTTTACCCTCGTCGTGCTCGTTATCACCATGACCTCCGGCGCCATCCTCGTGATGTGGATGGGTGAGCTGATTACGGAGAAGGGCATTGGTAACGGTATGTCGCTGATGATTTTCGCCGGTATTGCTACCCGCCTTCCCACCGATGGTGTCAGCATCATGCAGAACAATGGTGGCCTCGTCTTCGCCATGGTGGTCGCCGGCCTCATCGTCCTCGTCGTGGGCATCACCTTCATCGAGCAGGGGCAGCGCCGCATTCCGGTGCAGTACGCAAAGCGTATGGTTGGCCGTCGCCAGTACGGTGGTTCGTCGACCTACCTGCCGCTCAAGGTCAACCAGGCCGGCGTTATCCCGGTTATCTTCGCTTCCTCGCTGATTTACATGCCGGTGCTTATCACCCAGATCGTCAACTCCGGCTCCCCGGGCGTGTCCGATAACTGGTGGCAGCGCAACGTGATTGCGCACCTGCAGGCTCCGAGCTCCTGGCAGTACATCGTCCTCTACTTCGTCCTCACCATCTTCTTCTCCTACTTCTATGTCTCGGTTCAGTATGACCCTGCTGAACAGGCGGAGAACATGAAGAAGTATGGTGGATTTATCCCGGGTATCCGCCCGGGTCGGCCGACCGCCGAATACCTGGGATTCGTCATGAACCGCCTTCTGTTCGTCGGTTCGATCTACCTGGCGCTCATCGCTGTTCTGCCGAATATCCTTCTGGACCTCGGCGTGGGCCGCGCAGGTGCCAGCGGCACTTCCGCCTTCGGCGGTACTGCCATCCTCATTATGGTCTCGGTGGCCCTGACCACGGTCAAGCAAATCGAGTCCCAGCTCCTACAATCCAACTACGAAGGACTGCTTAAGTAATGCGTTACGTACTCCTTGGCCCTCCCGGTGCCGGCAAGGGCACCCAAGCCGCCCTCCTCAGCGAAAAGCTCGGCGTTCCGCACATCTCCACCGGTGACCTCTTCCGCGCCAACATTGGTGAGGGCACCCCGCTCGGCGTCGAGGCTAAGTCCTACATCGATGCCGGCAAGCTGGTGCCGACCGATGTCACCGCCCGCATGGTGGAGGACCGCCTCAACCAGGATGACGCCAAGGATGGCTTCCTTCTCGACGGCTTCCCCCGCACCGTGGAGCAGGCCGATATTCTTGAGAAGCTCCTCTCCGACAAGGGCCTGAAGCTCGACGGCGTGCTGAACTTTGAGGTATCCGAGGACGTCGTGGTCGAGCGCATGCTCGCCCGCGGCCGCACGGACGACACCGAGGAGACCATCCGCACACGCCTGGGCGTCTACCGCGAGGAGACCTTCCCGCTCATCGAGCACTATGGCGATGCCATCATCTCCATCAAGGCTGAAGGAACCGTTGAGGAAATCAACGAGCGCACCCTGAAGGCAATGGGCAAGTAGCCCGTCTTTTTGTCATGGCTTTTCGTCGACGCACTAAAACCATCCCGGCCCGCACTCCGGGCGAGCTTGATGCCATGCAGGCGGCTGGCGAAATCGTCGGCCGCGCCCTGCAGGCGGTGCGTGCCGCCGCTGCAGTTGGCGTGAGCACGCTCGAGCTCGACCACGTAGCCGAGCAGACCATTCGGGATGCCGGTGCCGTGCCCACCTTCAAGGGCTACGGCGGTTTTCCGGGGTCCATCTGTGCGTCAGTCAACGACGTCATTGTCCATGGCATACCCAGCAAGGAGATTGTCCTCGCTGAAGGGGACCTTGTCTCCATCGACTGTGGCGCCACGCTCGACGGCTGGGTGGGGGATAGCGCGTGGACGTTTGGCGTCGGCAAGCTCAGCTCTGAGGCGCAGGCGCTGTCTGATGCCACCGAATGGGTCCTCCACGAAGGGCTTAAGGCCATGGTCCCCGGCAACCGGCTTACCGACGTCTCCGCCGCCCTCGAGCAGGCCACCTACCGCGCCGAGGATAAGTTTGGCGTTGACCTGTTTATTGTTGACGGCTACGGCGGCCACGGTATCGGCCACGAAATGCACGAAGACCCCTACCTGGCCAATGAAGGCAAGGCAGGGCGCGGTCCTATCATCCAGGAAGGCTCCGTCCTGGCCATTGAACCTATGCTGGCGTTGGGCACTGAGGACAACGCCGTGCTTGACGACGACTGGACCGTTGTCACCCTCGACGGATCGCTGGCTGCCCACTGGGAACACACCGTGGCGGCAACGGAGAATGGTCCTCGAATTCTGACGCAGCGTTACTAAAACGCGGCACTCAGGTGGGAAATCGGCGGAGGAAGGTTTATACTTTCCCCCATGTCTAAGATTCGCTCCTTTGTTGGTGCTCGTTCCCTACGTCGCGCCACCGCAATCGGCCTGGTAGCCGCCACTCTCTCGGTTGCCCCCGCCGCAAACGCGCAGACGGTCCCTTCGATTGATTCCCTGTCCTCCGACGTCCAATCCCAGATTGATGAGTTCACCGGCCAGACCCGTGAGAACGCGTGGAACAGCCGCAACCAGATGCTGGAAACGCTGCAGAGCGTTAACCCGCAGGCCGCTGATGCCCTGCGCCCCGTCATCGACGGAGCCATTGAACTGGTCTTCCCGGGCCTCATTGAGCAGAAGAACGCCGAGATTCGTGCGGCTCGCGAAGCTGCAGAGCGCGCTCACGCTGAGCAGGTCGCACGCGAGAAAGCCGCCGCTGAGGAGGCTGCCCGCAAGGCCGAGGCTGAGCGCCAGGCTCAGCGCTTCGATGTTGGCCTGTGCCCCGCGGATGCCCGTATCTGCGTGGATCGTGATGGCCGCCGCTCGTGGCTGCAGGACGGCAACGGCAACGTCACCTATGTTGCGCAGGGGATGTCCACCGGCATGCCGGGGCAGGAGACACCGGCCGGTACGTTCTACATCAACCGCAAGATCAAAGATGAAATTTCGTGGGAGTTCGGCAACGCTCCGATGCCTTACGCCATGTACTTCACCAACAACGGCCATGCTTTCCATGAGGGTTCCCCGGCATACCAGTCCAATGGCTGCGTACGCCTGACCCACCAGGATGCTGTGCGCTACTGGAACGATGTGCCGATGGGTTCCAAGGTCTTCATTTACTAACCCGTAGCGGTGAGTGCGTCACCGCTACACACCAACAGCCTCCCGCTCCTTACAGTGCGGGAGGCTTTCACGTTTTTGGCGTGTCTGGTAGCGAAGTGCTCTTATCCTGCACTTACCGTATTTGGAAAACGACTCCGCGCAGCGTATGCTTTAGTGCTGGTGTCTGTACGCAGCCGACGTGGTTGCGGAGGGCACCAGGCAGTAGACACCAAACATGCAGGTGGGGGCGTCGCCAAGCGCGGCGCGAAGAACTCCACCAGAAAAGTAGAGGTTATGGCTAAGGAAGGCGCAATCGAGGTTGAGGGTCGCATCATCGAACCCCTGCCCAACGCAATGTTCCGCGTCGAGCTCGACAACGGGCATAAGGTACTTGCCCACATTTCGGGCAAGATGCGTCAGCACTACATCCGCATCCTCCCGGAGGATCGCGTTGTCGTGGAGCTGTCTCCTTATGACCTAACCCGCGGACGCATCGTCTACCGCTACAAGTAAAGACAGTAAGCCTCCTCACCCACGGGACGCACTTGATGCGTCCCTTTCTACCTCAGGCTGCGATGGCCTGAGCCCACGCTGCTAAGCATGCCCACAGTTCCCCGGCACGGCCCGGGGCGAAGCGTATGCGTGGCGGGGGACGGATGAGGAGAAAACCATCGTAACAACCCGAAAGGACTAGCCATATGGCACGTCTAGCTGGTGTTGACCTCCCGCGCAACAAGCGCATGGAGGTTGCTCTCACCTACATCTACGGCATCGGGCCTGCCCGTGCCAAGGAGCTGCTGGAAAAGACCGGCATTTCTCCTGACCTGCGCACCGACAACCTCGACGATGATCAGCTGTCGGCGCTGCGTGACGTCATCGAAGCTACCTGGAAGGTCGAGGGTGACCTCCGCCGCCAGGTTCAGGCTGACATCCGTCGCAAGATTGAAATCGGTTGCTACCAGGGCATCCGCCACCGTCGTGGCCTGCCCGTTCGTGGTCAGCGCACCAAGACCAACGCTCGTACGCGCAAGGGTCCGAAGAAGACGATCGCAGGAAAGAAGAAGAAGTAACACATGCCACCTAAGACTCGTTCCGGCGCGCGCCGTGGTGGTCGTCGCGTCGTAAAGAAGAACGTGGCCGCTGGCCACGCATACATCAAGTCCACCTTCAACAACACCATCGTGTCCATCACGGACCCGCACGGTGCTGTCATCTCCTGGGCATCCTCCGGCCACGTTGGCTTCAAGGGTTCCCGTAAGTCCACCCCGTTCGCAGCGCAGATGGCTGCTGAGAACGCGGCCCGCAAGGCCATGGACCACGGTATGAAGAAGGTTGACGTTTTCGTCAAGGGTCCGGGCTCCGGCCGCGAGACCGCCATCCGTTCCCTGCAGGCTGCAGGCCTCGAGGTTTCCTCGATCACGGATGCCACCCCACAGCCGCACAACGGCTGCCGTCCGACCAAGCGCCGCAAGGTTTAAGGGAAAGGAAGAGGTAAGAAAATGGCTCGTTATACTGGCCCCGCTACCCGCGTATCCCGCCGTCTGCGCGTCGACCTGGTCGGCGGCGACATGGCATTTGAGCGCCGCCCGTACCCACCGGGACAGGCTGGCCGCAACCGCATCAAGGAATCTGAGTACCTGCTGCAGCTCCAGGAGAAGCAGAAGGCAAAGTACACCTACGGTGTGCTGGAGCGTCAGTTCCGCCGCTACTACGCCGAGGCTAACCGTCTCCCGGGCAAGACCGGTGACAACCTCGTCGTTCTGCTCGAGTCCCGTCTCGACAACGTGATCTACCGCGCTGGTCTGGCCAACACCCGCCGCCAGGCTCGCCAGCTTGTCTCCCACGGTCACTTCACCGTGAACGGCAAGAAGATCAACGTTCCGTCCTTCCGCGTTACGCAGTATGACATCATCGATGTTCGTGAGCGTTCCCAGAAGATGGAATGGTTCGAAGAGGCTCAGGACCGCCTGGTAGACGCCAACGTTCCGGCGTGGCTGCAGGTCGTTCCGGACACCCTGCGCATCCTCGTGCACCAGCTGCCCGAGCGCGCTCAGATCGACGTTCCGCTGCAGGAGCAGCTCATCGTCGAGCTTTACTCGAAGTAATCCTTCGACATTTTCATCTTTACCCCTTCTACCGGCGTCATATAGCGGGCGCCGACAAGGAGAAACTCCATGCTTATTTCCCAGCGTCCTCAGCTCACCGAGGAATTCATTGACTCGTCTCGCTCCAAGTTCGTCATCGAACCGCTCGAGCCGGGCTTTGGTTACACCCTCGGTAACTCGCTTCGTCGCACGCTGCTCTCGTCCATCCCGGGCGCGGCAGTAACCTCCATCAAGATTGATGGTGTGCTCCACGAGTTCACCACCATCAATGGCGTGAAGGAAGACGTTTCCGAAATCATCCTGAACATCAAGGGTCTGGTTCTGTCCTCCGACTCTGACGAGCCGGTGGTTATGTACCTGAGCAAGGAAGGCCCGGGTGAGGTAACTGCAGGCGATATCCAGCCGCCGGCTGGCGTGGAGATCCACAACTCGGATCTGCACATCGCATCGCTGAATGATTCCGCCAAGCTGGAGATGGAACTCGTCGTCGAGCGCGGCCGTGGCTACGTCCCGGCTGCCTCCACCTCCGGGGAAATCGGCCGCATTCCGGTCGACCAGATCTACTCCCCGGTGCTGAAGGTCTCCTACAAGGTCGAAGCTACTCGTGTTGAGCAGCGCACCGACTTTGACAAGCTGATCATCGACGTCGAGACCAAGAACTCGATTTCCGCACGCGACGCCCTGGCTTCCGCCGGTGGCACCCTGGTCGAGCTCTTCGGCCTGGCCCGCGAGCTGAACACCGCTGCTGAGGGCATTGAGATTGGCCCGTCCCCGCAGGAGACGGAGTACATCGCCGCCTACAGCATGCCGATCGAGGATCTGAACTTCTCCGTCCGTTCCTACAACTGCCTGAAGCGTCAGGAAATCCACACCGTTGGTGAGCTCGCAGAGTGCACCGAATCGGACCTGCTGGATATCCGCAACTTCGGTCAAAAGTCGATCAATGAGGTAAAGATCAAGCTGGCTAACCTGGGCCTGGCTCTCAAGGACACCCCTGAGGACTTCGACCCGACCCAGCTCGAAGGCTACGACGCTGAAACCGGCGACTTCAAGGACCCGGCTTCCGACGATTCCGAGTAAAGAATTCCACTGAATCGTGACGGCGCGACTTGTGCGCCCCGTCGCGCGCTCACTTAATCCGCACACGAGGAGTACACAATGCCTACCCCCAAGAAGGGTCCGCGTCTCGGCGGCTCCGCCAGCCAGCAGAAGCACCTGCTGAGCAACCTGGCAGCGAGCCTGTTCGAGCACGGCGCAATCAAGACCACCGACGCTAAGGCGAAGCTGCTTCGTCCTTACGCCGAGAAGATCATCACCAAGGCGAAGGCCGGCACCGTTGCTGACCGTCGCGCTGTTCTCAAGCTCATCCCGCACAAGGATGTCGTTGCCTACCTCTTCGACGAGCTGGCACCGAAGTTCGAGAACCGTGAGGGTGGCTACACCCGCATCATCAAGCTGGACAACCGCTCCGGCGACAACGCCCCGATGTCCCAGATCTCCCTCGTTCTCGAGGAGACCGTGACCTCCGAGGCTAACCGCGCTACCCGCGCTGCTGCTTCCAAGCAGGCCGAGGAAGCTAAGGCCGAAGAGGCTGAGGCTGAATCCGCTGAGGAAGCAAAGGCAGAGGCAACCGAGGCAGAGGTCGAGGAGACCGCTGCTGAGGAGTCCGAGGAGAAGTAAACTTCTCTCGCCTTAACTAGGCCGCAGTACCACCTTAGGTGGGGCTGCGGCCTTTTGTTATGCTTTCTGGGCTATATAACCCCGACCAGAACGTATACTCTATGACCCCGCTGTTTACTGTGCTGTACGTAATCGGCATCGTCTCCGAGGCGATGACCGCTGCGCTGTCCGCTGGCCGGCAAAAGATGGATCTGTTTGGCGTCATCATGTTGGGCGCAGTCACCGCATTGGGCGGCGGCACGATCCGCGACATGGTGCTGGGCGCCTACCCGTTGACGTGGGTGGCGGAACCGCGCTTCCTCTTGGCCGTGGTGGCCGCCGCCGTCGCCACGGTTTATATGTCCTTCCTAATGCACTATTTCCGGCATGTATTCTTGCTTCTCGACGCCCTGGGCCTTGCGGTATTCAGTGTCCTTGGTGCTCAGAAGGCCTTGGAACATGGCCATGGGTTGGTTATCGCTGCCGTGGCTGCGGTGCTGACCGGTGTCTTTGGCGGTATTTTGCGTGACTTGTTGTCCGACCGTATCCCGCTGGTCTTGTCCGCCGAGCTGTACGCCTCCATTTCTGTTCTTGCAGCCTTTTCTTATGCGGGATTGATGGAGCTGGGGCTCAGCGATGAGGTCGCTGGCGTCGTGACGGTATGCCTAGCGCTGGCGCTGCGCGTGGCTGCGATCTACTTTGGATGGTCGCTGCCGGTGTTTGAATACCGGGGAGCCGAACAACCCATGGACCCGCGCCTGCGCTTGTCTGCCCGCATTGTTCGGGATGGCGCCCGCAAGGCCAAGCGCAAAGCCGGCCAGGCCAAGAAGAATCTAAAGCACCCCAAGCGGGCTGGCTATGCCGCTTTGAGCAAGCTGGGCGTGAGCAAGAGCGCGAAGCGCCAGCACGCGGCCCAGGATTGGGAACTCAATCGCGAGTGGAATGCCAACGACTAGGTAGAATCAGCATCCATGACTAACGTTCGCCTTCGCCTAGACTTGGCCTACGACGGCACCGACTTCCACGGGTGGGCCAAGCAGAAGGGCGGCCTGCGCACTGTTCAGCAGACCGTTGAGGAGAAGCTGAGCATGGTGCTGCGCCACCCAGTGGAGCTCACCGTGGCTGGGCGCACCGATGCCGGAGTGCATGCCAGCGGTCAGGTGGCGCACTTAGATACCACACGGGCGGCGCTGGGACAGCGCAGCATTGACGGCGATCCCACCAAGCTGGTGAAGCGCTTGGCCAAGTTGCTGCCTGCCGACGTCCGCGTCCACGCCTGCACCGAAGTTCCCGCAGATTTCGACGCGCGCTTTTCTGCCTTACGCCGCCGCTACGTCTACCGCATCACCACCCATCCGCGCGGTGCACTTCCGACTCGCGCACGCGATACCGCGACGTGGTTCAAGCCAGTGGACCTGGAGCTAATGCAGGCCGCGGCCGATCAGCTGGTGGGGCTCAATGACTTCGTGGCTTTCTGCAAGGCGAAGCCGCACGCCACGACCATTCGCGAGCTCCTTGCCTTTGAGTGGAAGGACGTGTCGACGCCCGCGGAGCCGCAGCTCTACGAGGCGCACGTAACCGCGGATGCCTTTTGCTGGTCCATGGTGCGCTCGTTGGTGGGCTGCTGTTTGCGGGTGGGGGAGGGCTCGCGCGGAGTTGACTTCGCCGCCCATATGCTGCGGGAAGAAAGCCGGTCCTCAGAGATCCCGCTTGCTGATGCTCAAGGTTTGAGCCTGGTGGGCGTGGACTATCCCGATGCGGACCAGTTAGCCGCGCGCGCGGAGATGACCCGTGGTCGTCGCGCTGCGGAGGACACCGAGTTGGGTTAATCTAGAACCCACTGCGCCGTGGGAGGGTGGCGCTGCGATTCGGGGGAGGATTCTCATGGCACGCGCGTTGCCAACTACCAAGGCCCAGGTATCGGGCCACAAGTTTCTATTGCGCCGCCTCGAGCACGGACTCGTGTTCGGGGATATCCGTATGATTCATGATCCATTGAAAAGGCGCCAACGCGCCCTGCTGGGCGGGGTAGCCGCAGTAGCCTTCTTGAGTCTTGGCTCGGGGCTCATCGCCTGGATGCAGCCGGACCCGCAACCCGGCGATGCGCCCGTCGTGCGTTCCTCCGAAGGGCAGCTCTTAGCGCTGGTCAACGGCACGTATCATCCAGTGGCTAACTTGGCTTCGGCCAGACTCATTGCCAACGAGCCGGTCGAACCGCATGTGGCAGGGGATAGCTTCTTAGAAGAGATGAGCCTGGGCACCCCGCTGGGGATTGCAGACGCCCCCAACCTTCTTGCAAGCGCAACTGGGCAGGAACCAGGATGGTCGGCCTGCTTGGAAGAATCAACACAGGGCGCGAACTGGCAATCCAGCAGCCGCGTTGGCACCGTGACCGTGGTTGCGCACCGCGCTGTTCCCAGGTTCGATGAAGAGCACGCTGCCGTAGTGGAAACCGATGGCACGCAGTGGCTGCTCACCGGCCAGGGGCGCGTCGTGCTGCCCGAGGCTACGAGCACACAAGGCCGGGTTCTGCGGCGCGCGCTGGGGATGACCGCGGAGACCGCCGTGTGGGCCATGCCCGCGGAGCTGCTCAACACATTTGCCGAACTGGAGCCGCTGAGCTTTCCGGCCGCCCCGCCGGAGATTCTGGATACTGGTGAGCAGCTCTGGGCGCGCACGGAGCAGGGTGTTTTCTCCATCACCCCCACACAGGCGGAGATGCTGGTCGGCCTGGGCGCACAGCGTTTGCCTGCGCAGGCGCAGGAGGTGGCCGCGCTGGGCGACGTCCCACCGTCCTTCAACCTCCCCACCACCCGTGTGGACTTCCTGTCCCCTGAGCAAGGCTGGTTGTGCGCAACTCACAAGCAAGGTGCCGGAACTATGCGGCCGGTGGCGGCCACGGTGGACTTGCCGGGGGACTCGGCCGCGCAGCGTTTCGCCGGCCTCCAGGCCGGCGTGGGCGTGGACAGCGGGCACGGCTACCACGTGGTTTCCGCCACCGGCAGGCGCCACGAGTTGGCTAGCGCGGCAGAGCTTAAAGCACTGGGTGTGGGGGAACCGGAGCGGGTGCCGTGGGAGATCCTGCGGCTGCTGCCGGAAGGCTCTGCTTTGAGCCGCGCGGAGGCCTTAAAGGCTGAGCACTGAAAACCGCCACGAGGATGAGCATGCCCAGGGCCCCTAGGAGCACACGCACCTGTGCCCAGGCCTTGTTCTCACTCGCCGCCGTTGGTGTGACCGCAAATGTGCGCTCCCCACGGGCTTCGCTCGCGGGCCGGTAGGTCACCGCCGTGAGCGGATCAACCACCCCGTGGCCTGGCTCGGCCGAATCTACAATGCGCTGGCGCAGTTGCGCCGGGGTGTCCTCGGGGTAGCGCTGCACCAACAAGGCGAGCGTGCCACTGACCAGGGGAGCTGCAAAGGACGTTCCCTGAAAGACGGTGTCCTCCTTTCCCGTAGCCCATCCGCCGCCGGGCTCAAGGGCAAGGGGGACGCTTCCCTCCGCGCTGAGGGGTGCGGCGATGGAGTATTCCGCGAGGTCGTGAGGCGTGGCCAAAGCGCCAACCGCGAGGACGGTGTCGGCTTCTGCGGGAAAGACCACGTCATCCTTTTCACAGCCGCCGGCCGTCGCGTTTCCCGATGCCGCCACAACCACCGCCCCAGCCCCTTCCGCGCGCTGCAGCGCCGCGTCCAAGGCGGATCGATCGACCCGCGTGGCGGCCTCCGGTGGAACGCACGACACCACGGAGACATTGATCACCTGCGCGCCCGCGTTGACGGCATCCTCGATCGCGGCAGCCAAACTGGCCAGCGTGCCGGAGCCGACGCCTTCCGCCGCTTCGTTCTCCGGCGCTGGGGTCCGGTAGTGCGAGCTGGTCTGTCGGATGGAGTAGATTTCCGCATCCGGGGCCACGCCGAGGTCCTTGCCTGCGATGACGCCGGCCACCACCGTCCCGTGCAGGTCGCAGTCCCGCAGCGGGTCAGGCTCCTCCGGGGTCACGAAGTCTGCTCCTGGCGTCACCCGTAGTTGTGGGTGGGCGGCCACCCCGGTATCGATGACCGCGACCTTCACCCCAGCACCCGTGGCAAAAGAATGCAGCCGTGCCCGGTACTCCGAGTACTGCGCGGAAGGCTGTGGCCCTGCCGTGGCGAGCGTGGCCTTCGCGCAGGCGGTATCCGGTTCGCGGGCGACGGCTACGGGCGCACACAGAGCACTGGTACCCCAAGCCAGGAAAACACCAAGCGCAGCGCCGGCAGCGCCTATTCGGGTCAGGGTATTCATGATCCCAACCCCCGAATGAGCTCGAAGAGTCCTGCCACGTGCGCGGCCAGCGGAAGGCACGCGGCCAGGGCGAGAGCTTCGGCGCGCTCGAACCACACAATGGTGGTCGGCTCAATCTGCCGTAGCTTGCCTGCCCACACAGGCATGGACAGCATGGCCGCGATGACCAGACCCGCAACGATGCTGAGCACCCACGTTCCCGTCGTTGGGGCGGAAAGCAGCTGCCACTCGCGTAGAGGTACGGCCACCGCGGCACACGCAGCGGCAAGGCCATAGATTCCCAGCGCCCACGCGGCGACGGGCCGGGCGTGGCGTGCCGCATGCACGATGACACCGCCCGCGACACTCAGGCACAGGGCTTGGGAAACAATGACGGTTACGCTCTCGTGAGCGTTGAGCGCGACGAGGAGAAGGGAAGGAACGCCCGCCAGCGCGCAGCCCACTGCGATTCCCTCGTAGGCCTGCCCGGCGCGCCGGGCTTTGAGCGAGTTATCCGTAGGGTCCTCATCGGAGATGCTCAGGTCTTGTCCGGCGGTGGGAAGTTGTGGCACCCGGAGGCCAGCGAGCCGCGTGGTGAACAGGGGAGCGCCTGCGAGCAGGGCCACGGTGGCGGCAAGCAGCGGGGCGGGGCCAAGCAGGCCGATGAGCACGAGCAGGCACCACGTCGCGGCACTTGCCCGAGCACGTAATCCGCCGATGCGCACCAGATGGGAAAGCACCGCCACGGTACCCACGGCCGCCGCCGAAGCCACGAGTGGCGCGGCCGGAATCGCGGTTCCGGATGGGCCAGCAAAGAAGGGCACCCCAGTGGCCAGCGCCCCCGCCAGCCCGGCAGCCACGTGGGAGGCCGCGAGCAGGGAGCCGCGCCGGGTCCACGCCGCGAACACGAGGCCGATTATCGCAGCGGCGGTGCAGCCAACCGCGGGAGACAGCGCAGCGGCGAGCAACGCGCCGACGGCGATGAGCCCCGCTGCGCCCCAGAACCCGGCCAAGCCGGAAAACTGCGCTGCAGAGACGTCGGCAGCGAGCGCCTCCGCGGCATCGCGCACAATCGGTGCCGGCGATGGCTCATCGGGGCTGAGCACGAGGACGGAACCGTCTTCCACGCTGGTGCGGTCCAGTGGTGTGGTCATCGAAATGGTCTTGCCCGCCGCGGTGGTAGCGCGCCACAGGATGGGGGCCGGTGGGACGTCGACAAGCACGAGCAGTTCCCCCAGCACCTCCCCGAGGCTGGAAGAAAGCGGCAAGGATATGTCCGCCTCTTTGCGGGTATGACCTGCGTGGATGCGGACGGTGACGTGGACAGAATGCGCGAGTGCGCGAGTCATGGAATGTACCTCCCCCGAGAAAAATTTCTGGGCAACCCCTTGCCCATTGCCTCACATTGTGGCTTACTGGTGGCACGCTGTCCACCGCTTCAGGAGGCGGTGGAGTACTTCGGGGGGAAGGACTTTGATATGCGCGTACCCACACGCGTCGTGGACACTGGGCAGCCGGCCTATCGGGAGCCGGCACCGCCGTTGCCGCAGGGCAGCATTAACGCCGAGGCCGTGCCGGAGGCGGCTCGCGCTCAACCCGTGCCACTGGTTCGCCTACTTATGCCGCTGGTCATGATCGCGGCCATGCTGGGCATGGTGGCGCTCATGGTTCTCGGGGCGGGGGACGCCCGCCGGATGAGCCCCATGAGCCTCATGTTTCCGCTCATGATGCTGGCCAGTATGGCCATGATGTTTAACCCGCAGGGAGGCGGGCAGGATCCGGATGAGACCCGCCGGACCTACCTGCGCCACCTCAAGGCGCTGCGGGAGGAAGCGCTGGAGCGCGGGGCGGCGCAACGCGCGCATGAAGAACACCGCAACCCTGACCCTGAGCAGCTTGGAGCGTTGATTCCGACAACGCGCCTGTGGGAACGGGACGCGGATTCCCCGGACGCCTTGGAGGTGCGGGTGGGGACGGGGCCGATGGCCCTGTGCACGCCCATTAACGTGCCGGATTCGGGCGCGGCGGAGGACCTCGATCCGGTGTGCGCGGTGAGCTTGCGCCAGACCGTGCGCGCGGTGGGAACGCTGGCGGACATGCCGGTGGTCATCCAACTGCAAGCCTTTCCCATCGTTGGCCTGGCCGGCGAGGATGCGGCCGGGGTTGCCCGCGCGCTGCTGCTACACCTGGCCGTGCTGCACGGTCCGGAAACAGTGGGCATTGAGTACCACGGTGAGGAGTGGAACTGGCTGAAGTGGCTGCCACACGTTAGGGATCCGGGCCAAGCCCAGTTCCGCATCCGCGTTGTTGAGGAGGACCAGGCAAGCGGCGTTGCCGTGCCGCGCAGTGACGCGCTGGAGGATACCCCCACAACCACCATCGCCGTGGGCGTTACGCCTCATTCGCCGCTCGGGCGCCGCGCTGAGGAAGAAGGCATCTATCTGCGGGCGGAGGGCGCGCTCTCCGTGGTTACTGCCGCGGGGGAGGAGGAGCTGGGACGCTGTGCGCTTGTCGACGATTCCACGGCCCTCCTGCGCGCCCGTACGCTTGCGCCCTATCACCGCCCCTTTGGCAGTGATGCTGCGGCAGCGCCCCGGCACGGTCGCGATGCGGACCTGCCGACCTTGCTGGGCTATCGGGACGTGGATGCGCTTCAGGCCTCCGGCATGTGGCAGGGACGTAGCCCGGCTGAGCGGCTACGTGTGCCCATCGGCGTGGACGAGTCCGGGCACCCGCTGATGCTTGATGTGAAGGAGTCCGCGCAGGGCGGGATGGGGCCGCATGGTTTGTGCATTGGTGCTACTGGCAGCGGAAAGTCGGAATTACTTCGAACGCTTGTCGTAGCGCTGGCCGCCACCCATAGCCCGGAGGAGCTCAACCTCGTGCTCGTTGATTTCAAGGGTGGCGCAACCTTCCTAGGGTGTGAGGAGCTGCCGCATACCTCCGCCGTGATTACCAACCTGGAGGAAGAATCGACCCTGGTGGAGCGCATGTATGATGCCATCTCCGGCGAGATGAACCGCCGCCAGGAGCTGCTGCGCAAGGCGGGCAATTTTGCGAACGTGGGCGAGTTCAATGCCTCGGCTGCTGCGGTGGCCGAGCACGGACCGCTGCCGGCGTTGGTCATCGTGGTGGATGAGTTCTCGGAGCTCTTAGGCCAGCACCCGGACTTCGCCGAGCTCTTCGTCGCGGTGGGAAGGCTTGGCCGCTCGCTCCATGTGCACCTGCTGCTGGCCTCCCAGCGCTTGGAGGAAGGGCGCTTGCGGGGATTGGATTCGCACCTGTCCTACCGCATCGGATTGAAGACCTTCTCCGCGGGGGAGTCCCGCCAAGTTCTCGGCGTGGTCGATGCCTATCATCTCCCCGCCCAGCCGGGAGCCGGCTACCTCAAGACGGATGCCGATGCCCCTACTCGCTTCCACGCCTCCTATGTGTCTGGCCCGGTCACGCGCCGGGTAGCGCCTGATGATTCTGAAATGAATGCGCGGCACGCCGCGCGCGTGGAGCTTTTCACAGGGCAGCGCGCGGTGGAAGAAGAACTCGGATTTGCAGAGCTCGTAGATTCCTCGAGCACGCTCCTGGACACCGTGGTGGCCGCTGCCCGGGATGAGGCTGCTCGGCGTGGCCAGTCGGCGCGAAGAATCTGGCTGCCTCCCCTGCCGCCCGTGGTGGAGCTGTCCAGCGTTGCTTCCTTGCGGGAAGATTCTCCCGGCGCGGGCGGAGAGTTGCGCGCCGAGGTGGGGCTTATTGACCGCCCCTACCACCAGCGCCAAGACCCGCTCACCGTGGACTTTAAGGCAGGAGGTGGGCACCTGGCGTTGTGCGGTGGACCGCAGTCGGGTAAGTCGATGGCGCTGCGCAGTATCGCCTCCGGTCTGGCGCTGCGGCATTCACCGGGACAGGTGCGTTTCTATGTCATTGACCTGGGCGGCGGGCAGCTGCGGGTGCTGGACCGGCTGCCCCACGTGGCCGGGGTGGCTGGCCGTGAGGAGCCGGAGAAAATCCGTCGCATCGTTGATGAAGTCGCCGGCCTCGTGCGCCGCCCGGAGCCCCGCCACACCTTCCTCATCGTGGACGGCTGGCACCACATCGGCACCTCCGGCGCGGATTTTGAGGACCTTGCTGAGCCGATCACCCAGCTGGTCGCCGACGGCGCCTCCGCCCGCGTCCACGTCGTGATCGCTGCAGCGCGGTGGACGAGCCTGCGGCCGTCTATTCGGGATCTCATCGCGGCCCGTATCGAGCTGCGGCTGGGTGAAGCAATGGACTCACTCATCGACCGCAAGGCGCAGCAGAAGCTCCCGGCAACGCCCGGACGGGGAATCACACTGGCAGGGGAGAACCTGCTGTTTGCCGCAACGTCCCCGCAAGACATCGCCCACATCTGCGGTGTGCATGCCGGTGCCGAACCGGTTCCACCGCTGAAGATGCTGCCCGCCCTTCTCACCGAGTTGCCCGAGCCAGATGACGGCTCGCCACTGGACGGGGTGGCCTGGGGAATCGGCGGGCCGGACCTCGAAGTCCTTAGTTGGGATCCAGTCACACAGCCGCACCTGGTGTGCATTGGTTCCCAAGGCTCCGGCAAATCGAACTTCCTCAGCGTAATCCTGGCCGGAATTAGCCACCTGGGCAGGGAAGCCGCCCGCCTCGTGGTCATCGATGAGCGCCGTGCACATTTGGGGACGTTGGATGAGGAAATGGTGGCGGCGTATGGGGCGTCGGCAAGCGCGGCCACCCAAGCCATCCTCGATACCGTGCGCACCTTGGAACAGCGCCTTCCCGGCCCCGAGGTCACCCCCGCCCAGCTTGCAGCGCGCAGCTGGTGGGAGGGGCCGGACATCTACCTGGTTATCGACGACCTCGACCTGGTCAGCGACATTGCCCTGGCGCCACTGCTCGAGCTCCTCCCGCATGCCCGCGATGTGGGGCTGCACCTGGTGCTCGCGCGCAAAGCCGGCGGCATCGGGCGCGCGATGTTTGGGCAGTTCCTCTCTGCGGTGCGGGACCTGCAGCCGGCGCTGCTGCTTCTCGACGCCGACCGCGACGAAGGCGCCATCTTCGGCATCAAGCCAACAGCGCTGCCGCCAGGCCGCGGCCAATGGGTCCTGCGCGGCATATCTCAGGGCTTGGCGCAGGTGTATGTGCCGAGCGCCGATAGTTCACACAACCCACCACAGACCACAGGCAACAAAGGAGACAACCAATGACCGCGACGCACGCACTGCGAACACCGACAACCGCGCCAGAGACCACGCTGATCGTCACGGTGCTCGATGCCGCCACGATTTATGAAGGCCCGGAAACGATTTATCGCTATGACCTGCCCGGCACGGGAATCGCCGAGGGGTGGGCGCTGGAGGCCGTCCTTGACCAGGCAGAAAAAGTCTGTGGGGCGGAATGGCCGGACGTCACCGTTGAGGTGGTGGCGGATCCATCCGGAACGGATGTCAGTGTCGAAGCCGTGAGTATCCTGCGCCGGCAACTCGCTGGTGCCGGGGCGACGGTCCTAGAGCCAGAACCATCGCCGCCGCCGGCACCGGTTGCGGTCAGCGCATCACAGGCTGCTTCCCGCTCAGCGGTGGGGGAGCATCAGAACGAATATAACGGTGCGAAGGAGATAACTGCTGAGCGGCCTCGGGCAGCTCGCCGTTTGCGCTCCCATCGCGCAGCGCAATCCCGTTGGACGGCGCTGTTGGGAGGCGTCGATCCCTTCTACATCGCGATAGCGGTCATGGTAGTTGTCGTCGCCGGGGTGTCCTGGTGGGCGGTGGGGCGCAAGGATGCAGCAGTGGCGGCGTCGACTTCCGAACAGGTGGATGAGAATACGTCTGTGGCTGCCGGCGCGCCGGGTACGGCTGCAGCACCCGATGGGGATGAGCGCCCTGGGGGTGCCGCAGCGGAGGCGGAGTCCGGGGGATCCGGCAGCACGCAGCTGCGCCCTGGCCAGCAGGCCATCGAGGTGGAAGGGATGTCCCTGGTACTCCCGCAGGGATTCCGCACCAGCGTGGAGGACGGGCTTGTCACTGCGGCCGGCGAAGACCCCAATTTGCGCATCCTTTTGGCAGCTGATCCGCTCTTCAACGTTCCCGTCGACGTCCTCTTCGCCGAGATTAAAGGACAGATCGACTCCGATCCCGCCCTCCGTGATCCGGTCGAGGAATCTGGGCGGCTGACGTATACCGAGGACCCTGGAGACGGTTCGCAGGTGACGTGGATGATGTGGGAGGACAAGGGCCATCAGATGTCCGTGGGGTGCCACACCAAGTTTGAGCCCAACGTGGTGCAGAAAGCCGCCTGCCGGATGGCTGCGGAATCTCTGGTCAAAAAGGAGTAGGAGGGAGCACGCCGCGAAGCTAAAAGATTTTTGAACGCGGCGGGAACCGATGAGCCACTAGCTCAGTCCAATAAGGGTGAGAAGGACACAGGGTGCTTCTCGGGGGAAAGAAACACACACCAAGCCCTTGGAAAAGGGATATACCCCAGGTAGGGAACAAGACAGAAAGAGAAGAACATGACTCAAACGTTCCGCACAGAAGCCGACGTAATGGTGGCCACCGCCGGCCGCGTCGACTCCACCAATGACGAGGTACAGGGTGAGCTCACCCGTCTGCAGGGTGTTGTGGATTCCGTTCGCGGCAGCTGGGCAGGCCGCGCGCAGGTTTCCTTTGACAACCTGATGCAGCGCTACAACTCCTCCGCGCAGCAGCTGCGTGAAGCGCTAACCGCCATCAGCGAAAACATCAGGGATAATGCCCGCAACTTCGACACGGTTGAGGCGGATAACGCCCAGTCCTTCGAGAACGTCGGCGGCGCGGGACTGGCCTTGTAGCGCTAGCTGCGTTCACTGACTACAGCACACGTTGAATTACACACGAACACACAGAAGATAAGGAACACGCAATGTCTGGAATCAAGTATCAGTTCGGCGCCATCGCCGGCGCCGCAGCCGACATCAACTCCACCTCCGGTCGCATCAATGGACTCCTCGGTGACCTGAAGGCCACCCTGCAGCCGATGGTATCGACCTGGGAGGGAGATTCCGCTGCGGCATATAACGCGGCGCAAGCTAAGTGGGATAAGGCGGCCGCCGAGCTCAACACGGTGCTGGCGACCATCTCCACCACGGTCTCCCAGGGCAACGACAACATGAGTGACGTCAACCGTCGCGCTGCCGCCAGCTGGGGATAAACCGACCCGGCTGTGAGTCTTGAACTGGGTGGGTGAGCTTTTTCTTTAACACCATTCACCACCATGAGTGATGAGCGGTAGGTAGGAAGGCGCGGAGGCTAGGAAAGGAAGGCGCAGGGAATGGAAGGGCTGGACGCGCCGCCTTGACTCAGTTTCTACCGCCCGCCCAGTGAAGGCGCCGGTATCGCTTCTCATCAACGTTTCTGTCTCTACCCCCACCCCGAATGAATTGAGGTGGAGGCGTTGGTGAGGGGCGATATCGGCGTTTTGGGTTTTCAAACTGCTGCGTACTAAAGTGAAACACCTATGTGTCCGCACCCCGTCGTTAGTGGGTGCGCGCGGGCTGCAGGTCTCCACCGGCCGCTGTATGTACCGCGTCAAGGCTTACATAGCGATGGCCGGCAGTTCCGAGACAGACTTTCAAGGAGTCATTTTGTCTACTTTCCACCCGAAGAGCGGTGACATCACCCGCAAGTGGTACGTCATCGACGCTACCGACGTGGTTCTGGGCAAGCTCGCTTCCACCGTGGCTGACATGCTGCGCGGCAAGCACAAGCCCCAGTACGCACCGAACGTTGATTGCGGCGACCACATCATCATCCTGAATGCGGACAAGATCCACATTTCTTCCAACAAGCGCGAGCGCGAGATGCGCTACCGCCACTCCGGTTACCCGGGCGGCCTGAAGTCCATGACCCTTGGTCAGTCCCTGGACGCCAACCCGGTCCGCGTTATCGAGGAAGCTGTGAAGGGCATGATGCCGCACAACAAGCTTTCCAACGCCTCCATCAAGAAGCTGCACGTTTTCGTGGGCGAGGAGCACCCGTACGCCGGCCAGAAGCCGGAAACCTTTGAGTTTAAGCAGGTGGCACAGTAATGACCGAGCAGAACATCGACAACAATGTAGCCGACGCTGCCGACATCGCTGCAGCAACCGCCGCTACCGAGGAGTTCACCAACACCATCGGTGATTCCCTGGCAACCGATACCGAGGCTGAGGTTGAGACCGCTGCCCCGGCTATCCACGAGGGCCCGATCCAGACCGTTGGTCGCCGTAAGCGCGCCATCGCTCGTGTTCGCCTCGTTGCTGGTTCCGGAAACATCTCCGTCAACGGCCGTGCCTTTGACGAGTACTTCCCGAACAAGCTGCACCAGCAGGACATCCTGCAGCCGCTGACCATCCTTGAGCGCGATGGCCAGTTCGACATTAAGGTCACCGTCAACGGTGGTGGCCCGACCGGCCAGGCCGGCGCTCTGCGTCTGGCTATCGCCCGCGCACTGAACGTCTACAACCCGGCTGACCGCCCGGCCCTCAAGAAGGCCGGCCTGCTCACCCGTGACGCTCGTGCCGTGGAGCGCAAGAAGGCTGGTCTGCACAAGGCACGTCGTGCCCCGCAGTACTCCAAGCGTTAATCTTCGCGCACTGCATTTTCGAAAGCCGCTGCTTCCCTAGTACGGAGGCGGCGGCTTTCGCTTTGTGTAGGGCGTGCACAACGTGAAGCCGCGAGTCATAGACAGACATCGTTGGTGGCCCGATCTGCGGAAGCTATGGGGTAGCAGGCATAATGAACAACTATGACTCGACTTTTTGGAACCGATGGAGTTCGCGGCCTAGCGAACAAGAAGCTCACTCCGATCCTGGCCTTGCGCTTGGGACAGGCGGCGGCGGAGGTATTGACCTCGGACCGTGAGTCCTATGAGCGTCGACCGCTCGCGATTATCGGGCGCGATCCGCGCGTGTCGGGTGAGATGCTGGATGCGGCGATCGCATCGGGCTTAGCATCGCGTGGCGTCGACGTCGTACGCGTCGGCGTGCTGCCTACCCCGGCTATCGCGTTCCTCACCGATGACTTTGGGGCAGATCTCGGCGTGATGATCTCCGCCTCCCATAACCCGATGCCGGACAATGGCATCAAGTTCTTCTCCGCGGGCGGTAAGAAGCTGCCTGATGAGGTGGAGGATCGCATCCAGGCTGCCATGGGAAGCCTCACCGAAGACGGACCTACTGCGACCAAGATTGGTCGCATCATTTCGGAGGCTCCCGACGGCCGCGAGCGCTACCTCAAGCACTTGGCCGAGGTCGTGACCACGGATCTGAGCGGCATCAAGGTTGTCGTCGATACCGCTAATGGTGCTGCCTCCAAGGTGGCACCGCAGGCCTACGAGGCTGCGGGTGCTGAGGTCATTGCCATTCACAACAAGCCCAATGCTTTCAACATCAACGAGGACTGCGGTTCGACGCACATCGAGAAGACCCAGGAGGCCGTCGTCGAGCACGGCGCCGATCTGGGCTTGGCTCACGACGGCGACGCTGACCGCTGTTTGGCCGTGGATGCCGAGGGCAATGTTGTTGACGGCGACCAGATCATGGCGATCCTCGCCGTGGGCATGAAGGAAGACAACGATCTCCGCTTCAACACCTTGGTGGCTACCGTCATGTCGAACCTGGGCCTGAAGCTGGCCATGCAGGAGCAGGGCATCGAGGTCAAGGAAACCGCCGTGGGTGACCGCTACGTGCTGGAGGAGCTCAACCGTGGCGATTACTCCCTGGGCGGCGAGCAGTCCGGCCACGTGGTGTTGCCGGATGACTGCACCACTGGTGATGGCACTCTGACTGGCCTGTCCATCATGGCGCGCATGGCGAAGTCCGGGAAGTCCATCAAGGAGCTGGCCTCCGTGATGACGGTATTGCCGCAGGTGCTCATTAACGTTCCGGTGTCCGATAAAGCCGTCATTCTTAAGGCTCCTGAGGTCAAGGAAGCTATCGCTGCCGCCGAGTCGGAGCTTGGAAACACAGGCCGCGTTCTGTTGCGCCCGTCCGGCACGGAGGAGCTCTTCCGCGTCATGGTGGAGGCTGCTGAAGAGGAGCAGGCGCGCAAGGTGGCGGGCAAGCTCGCTGCGGTTGTTGCTGCAGTCTAGTTCTACGCACCCACGCTAAACCCCGGGCCATGTGGCCTGGGGTTTCGTGTTTTGTGGGTGATGGGGGAACCGGAGGGGAGGTTTCTCAGTCCAATAAGGGCAGGAATCACTGTTTGTTGTGGACGAGAAGGAGGGCGCTCATGCCCGACGTATTTTTTGATGAGGACGAAGCCACGCGGCTTCTCGACGCCGTCGTGGACCAAACCCGCGCCCAAAGTGACGCGCATCGTGGGGACAGACCGAACTTTCCCGCGTCATCCGCGGGCAGGGACTTCGGCGGGCATGGGGCGCAGATTCAGGCGTTGCTGAGCCAGCTGCATGAGCGCGGAGCGTGGCGGTTGGACAACATATCGGCCACAGCGGATGCTGCACGCGCACAGCTGCGTGCCTTCGGGGAGATCGACCGTGGTCTTTCTAGCCAGCTTGGTGAGCAGGAAGTGGGGATGAACTGATGTCCACGATGGTCAAGTCACTTTTGGGTGATTATTCACAGGCGGTGTCCCAGTTCCAGGCCGCTAGCTTAGGCGGCTACTCCGGACCCAGCACTCCTATTGGTTTGTTGGGAGACATGGTGGGCTCGGTCGATGGGATAAAACCGGATGACCTGGTGAGCAGTACCGCATCGGCGATGGGCGCTCGGCGCCCGCGGCGTGGCGGCAATGGTTTGCGAGATTTCCTTTTAGGAACGGTCCTATCGCTGGCCGGGGGAGCGCTCATGGATCACCTGCGCGGCGTGCAGGATGACTTTGAGAAGGAGAGAGACGAAGCCGATGACCTGGTGGAATCCGCGCAGCAGTGCTCCGAGGCCATCGAGGATGTGGTCGATGTTTCCGATTCTGCGGTGGCAGAGCTCATTTCCGCTGTAATTCCACTGCTCAACATCCTGACGATGCTATTGCAGCGGCATCCTCTGGGAAAGGTCATCGTCCCTGAGATTGCGCGCATTGGTGGGGACCTGATCGATCAGACGAATGACTCTATTACGCAGACCTGCCGGGACCGCGATACTGCCATCGAGAATTGCTATGGCGAGTTTGAGAGGCGTTGTTCTGAGGTGTGTGAGCGCGAGCTTCCGGAGACCCCGCCGGAACCCGAATGTGGCTGCGAGGACAAACCGAAACAGTGCGCGCAACCTGAGCCTGAGCCTTGTGAGTCGACGAAGCCAGCCCAGTCCACTGAACCTGTTGCGCCAGCGCAGCCTTCTCCCACACCGGCTCCTTCCACACCTGCCCCGCCGCAGCAACCGGTTGAGCAGGGGGTTGAAAAACCGGTAGCGCCACCGGAGGAACCGGCGCCGACTCGTCCCGCTGCGGTGCCGGAAAAAGAGTGCCCACCGGATGAAGAGAAGCCACAGCCGGCGAAACCGAGCCAGCCTCCAAGCGCACCAATTGAAACCGTAGAGCAGCCCAAGCCGGAATCCACTGCGCCAGAAGCGCAGCACACACCGTGCGGCTGCCATGCGGAGAAAGAAGCGCAGTCCTGCAGTTGCAGTGAGCAGCAACGTGAAATAGAAACCACGAAGCCAGCCGATGCAGGGGTGGAGAGTCCCACCGAACCCGTGCAACAGAAGGTGATTGACTGTCCGGAGGATATAGAGCCGGTGGCTGAGGAGAAGGAGTGCCCTGAGGAACCGGTAGAAGGTGAAGACTGTGAGACGCCAGAGCAGCCACCAGTTGCGGAGCCGGGTGAGTGCAAGCCTGAAGAATCCTGCTGCGGAAGCTTGGGAATCCTCGGCGTAGGGGTCGCCATCCTGGGGCTGGGCCTCTTGGCCGAGGCGGCTGTGGACTTCATCGAAAACCTGCCGGAGCCAGAAACTGTACCGGAGCCGGTGCCTGAGCCAGAGCCCGAACCCCAGCCAGAACCAGAGCCCTGTCCGCCGCCTGCGCCGGAACCTGCTCCTGACAATGGTGTTACGCCGCCACCGCCGGAGCTGAACAATGTCCCGGAGCCAGAAGCACCGCCGGAGAAGCTTGCACACATGCAAGCAGCGGAAGCACCGGTGCCAGCACCGGATCCTGCGCCAGCACCCGCATCCGAGCCAGCGCCAGCTCCCGCAACTGAGGCCGCACCAGACATAGCGCCGCAAGAAAGCTCAGAGACATCGTCTGTACACGCACGAAAGGCAGGGCAGTGGTAATGCCGCACAATGATTTTGATGAGTTCGCCCGCGGATTCCGCGAGCGCACAGCCGCACGGCTACTGGAATTTGAGAAAGCCATGGCTAAGGCACAGGATGAGCTGGAAAGATCTGCGCAGCGCGCGGCCCAAACCCAAGTGCACCCGGACCCACAGAGGCGAAGCCCAGCCGCCAGGGGTGTAGGGCACGGCCAAAGCCAGGGGCAGGGGCGGGGCCGCCCGCGCGGTCAAGTGCAATCGGTGCTCAGGCGCGGGTGACACGGAAACCGGGAAACTCCTCTGTGCGCCAGCAGCCCCAGGTGCTACCGTGGCGTGAGTAATCGCTGTACGTATCAACCAGGGTTTGGAGGAAGACCGCATGACAGTTCCTTGGCTTTATGACGTCTTGTGGGGCGTTCTTCCCATGCTGTACCTCTTGGTGGCTTTTGTTGTGCTTGGCATTGAGATTAAATACGACAGAGAAATGGCCCACATAAAACTGTGGACAGCCGCTCAGTTGCTTCTGCCGGGCATTGCACTTATCGCCTGGCTTTTCATTGAGGTTCCTCGGTTAAAACGACTAAAGCAGGACGAATAAACCATCGTCCTGCTTAAGTCGGAGCACATGTGCGCCTTGCGGCGCTAGCTCGTCGAAACGTTTCCCGTCGTGCTAGTAACCGGCCCGCTTGGTGAGGTCTTCGCCGACGAAGCTCTCGACGCCCTTGGCGGAGGCGTCGGCAGCCGCAAAGTCGTCGTACTTGGATTCGCCAGCGAGGGTGGACAGGAAGAAGCCAGTGACAAGGCCGCGGGCAGTTTCGACTGCGGAACCTTGGAAGAAGCCGGAGCCAAGCGCCAACTTGAAAAGCTTGTCCTCGCTGAAGCCGGACTGCGTGCCCTTAGCAATTTCGCGGTAAGCCACCGGACCGCCCCAGGCGTTGGCCAGCTTCGCGGGGTTTCCCGCGCGGAAGATATCATCTTGGCCCGCGCCAATAACGAGGCCGCGTGCCTTCACTGCGTGTGCGGCCTGAACCGCGGACGGGGAAGTATCGGCAGGGTAGAGGGCCGCGACGGCGCGGACCTTCGGGTTATCCACGGCAGCCAGGGTAGCCACGCCGCCGCCCATGCCGTGGCCAAAGACACCCAGCTTGGAAGCGGAGACCGAAATCTTGCCAGCGCCCAGCCTGACGCCGGCGGCAATTTGCAAGGCCGATTCGAGGTCGGCAGCCAAGTCGCGGTGTTTGGCAAAGACGCCCGTCTCCGTATCCGGAGCAACCACCACGATGCCCCAGCTGGCCAAGTGGCGCAGGGTGGCGTGGTAGTCCTTGATGCTCTTCGTCCAGTCGTGGGCAAACGCCACGGCGGGCAGGCCCTTGCCCTCAACCGGGGTGTACACCTTGCCCTCAAGCCCTGCATAAGACAGGTCTCCGACGAGGACGCGGTGCGGGCCGCGCTTAGACAACGTACCGAGATGCTTCTTCAAATTCGCAGACACGCTTTACAGAATAGAGGAAAGAATAAGCAAAGCGGTGAACAGTGCGGGAGATTAAGTAGGATCCTTGCGATTCGGCATGTTAAATCATGCTGTAAAATTTCGACCTATGTGTGGAATCGTTGGATACATTGGCCATAACACCGATGGCCGTGAGTACTTTGCCTTAGACGTTGTGCTGGAGGGCCTGCGTCGACTGGAGTATCGCGGCTATGACTCAGCAGGCGTCGCAATGTACGCCGATGGCAAGATCGGCTGGCGCAAGAAGGCCGGAAAGGTCGCCGCGCTGGAAGCCGAAATCGCCGCGCGTCCGCTTCAGGATTCCGTCCTGGGCATCGGGCACACCCGCTGGGCCACTCACGGTGGCCCGACCGATCTGAACGCCCACCCGCACGTGGTGGATGGCGGCAAGCTCGCCGTCGTTCACAACGGCATCATCGAGAACTTCGCCGAGCTCAAGACCGAGCTGGAGGCCAAGGGTCACAACTTTGTGTCCGAGACCGACACCGAAGTCGCCGCCACCCTCCTGGCGGATGTGTTCCACAACGAGGCCGGCGGTGACCTCACCAAGGCCATGCAACTGACCGGCAAGCGCCTGGAAGGCGCGTTTACCCTCTTGGCTATCCACGCCGAGCAGGCAGACCGCATCGTGGCCGCGCGCCGCGATTCTCCGCTGGTTATCGGCTTGGGTGAAGGGGAGAACTTCCTGGGTTCGGACGTCTCTGGCTTCATCGACTACACCAAGTCCGCCGTCGAGATGGACAACGATCAGGTCGTCACCATCACCGCGGATGATGTCGAGATCACCGACTACGACGGCAACCCCGCCCAGGGCAAGCCCTTCGAGATCAAGTGGGATGCCGCCGCGGCCGAAAAGGGCGGCTTCAACTCCTTCATGGAGAAGGAAATTCACGACCAGCCGGCAGCCGTGCGCGATACGCTGCTGGGCCGCCTCGATGAGACCGGCAACCTGGTCCTCGATGAGATTCGCATCGAGGAGTCGGTGCTCAAGTCTATCGACAAGATCATCGTCATCGCCTGCGGCACCGCCGCCTACGCAGGACACGTCGCGCGCTACGCCATCGAGCACTGGTGCCGCATCCCGTGCGAGGTGGAGCTGGCCCACGAGTTCCGCTACCGCGATCCGATCGTCAACGAGAAGACCTTGGTTGTGGCCCTGTCCCAGTCGGGCGAGACCATGGATACCCTCATGGCCGTGCGCCACGCCCGCCAGCAGGGCGCCAAGGTGATCGCCATCTGCAACACCCAGGGTTCCTCCATCCCGCGCGAGTCCGACGCTGCCCTCTACACCCACGCCGGCCCGGAGATCGCCGTGGCCTCCACCAAGGCCTTCTTGGCGCAGATCACCGCGACCTACCTGCTGGGCCTCTACCTGGCCCGCCTGCGCGGCAACATGTTCTCCGATGAGGTCAACTCCGTCCTCGAGGATCTGCGTGATATGCCGGATAAGGTTCAGGCAATCATCGACAACGAGCAGCAGGTCTACGACCTGGCCAACGCCATGGAGAATGCCAAGTCGGTGCTCTTCCTGGGCCGCCATGTCGGCTTCCCCGTCGCGCTGGAGGGCGCGCTCAAGCTCAAGGAGATCGCCTACCTGCACGCGGAGGGCTTCGCCGCCGGCGAGCTCAAGCACGGCCCCATCGCGCTCATCGAAGAGGGCCAGCCGGTCTTCGTCATCGTGCCTTCCCCGCGCGGCCGGGATTCCCTGCATTCCAAGGTCGTCTCCAATATCCAGGAGATCCGCGCCCGTGGTGCCATCACTATCGTCATCGCGGAAGAGGGCGACGAGGCCGTCGAGGCCTACGCCAACCACATCATCCGCATCCCGCAGGCGCCGACGCTCATGCAGCCTCTGCTGGCTACCGTCCCGCTGCAGATTTTCGCCTGCGGTGTGGCAACCGCCAAGGGCTACGACGTGGACCAGCCGCGCAACCTTGCGAAGTCGGTGACCGTCGAATAGCGCCGCACCCTTAAGTGGCACAATGGTGGGCATGTTGAAAACCACCGTTGACCTCAACGCTATTGCTCACAATGTCGCTCGCGTGAAGGAGGCGGTGGCCCCGGCCCGCCTCATGTGCGTGGTCAAGGCGGATGCCTATGGCCACGGCATCGAGCGCTGCGCCCCGGTCATGGCGAAGGCGGGGGCGGACGCCTTCGGGGTGGCCACGCTGGCCGAGGCCGTGGCGCTGCGGAAGGTCATTGATACCCTGCCCATCGCTGCCTGGCTGTGGGAGCCGACGGAGGACCTCGCCCCGGCCCTAGCCGCTGGTATCCAGATCGGCATTCCCTCTTTGGCGCACGCGCAGGCGCTCATCGCCGCCACTGATGCGCCCACCGAGGTCTTCGTGATGGTGGAGACGGGGATGCACCGCTCGGGCGTCGACAAGCACGCGTGGGAGGAGACCTTCCGCCTGCTTGCCGACGCCCCCCACATCACCGTCCTGGGCCTCATGTCCCACTTTGCTTGTGCGGACGAGCCGGAGCACCCGCACAATGATCATCAGGAAACGGAGTTCCGCCAGGCCCTAGAGCTTGCCCGTGAGGTCGGGCTTGAGTGCCCGCTGAACCATCTGGCTAACTCGCCCGCGGCCTTGACCCGCCCTTCGGCGCGCTTCGAGCAGGTGCGCGTCGGGCTGGTCCTGTATGGGCTCGAACCGGTGGCCGGGCGCGACCATGGGCTGAAGCCCGCCATGACGTGGGAAGCGTCCGTCGTCGCGGTGAAGCCGATTTCGGCGGGGGAGTCCACCTGCTACGGTCTGACCTGGACCGCGGATAGCGACCGTCAGCTTGCCACCGTCAGCGTGGGCTATGCCGATGGCCTGCCGCGAGCCTTTCAAGGGGCGCTGCAGGTAGGGATCGGCGGCGAGCTCTACCCGCAGGTGGGCAGGGTCTGTATGGACCAGATTGTCGTCGACCTTGGGGCTAATCCCCACGGTGTGCGCGCCGGGGAGACAGCCGTTATCTTTGGCCGTGGCGGCATGAGCGCTACCGAGCTGGCCGAGGCAGCCGGGACCATCAACTACGAAGTACTGTGCCGCCCCACTGGGCGCACCCAGCGCACATACCGCGAAGGAGCTAGCGATGCGCAGTGATTTTCCACACGAAGGACGCCGCGAGGCCGAAACGCCGGAGGATGCTCAGGCCTTCGGCGAGGAGCTGGGCGCGGCTTTAGAGGCTGGGGACCTGGTTATTCTTGATGGTCCCCTGGGCGCCGGGAAAACCACCTTCACGCAGGGTATTGCCCGCGGAATGCAGGTGAAGGGGCGGGTGACCTCGCCGACCTTCGTCATTGCGCGCGAGCACCCCTCGCGCGTGGGCGGGCCGACGTTGGTGCACGTGGATGCCTACCGCCTCTTGGATCATTCAGAGGATCCGTTGGGGGAGCTGGACAGTCTAGACTTAGACACCGAAATAGAGGACGCCGTCGTCGTCGCCGAATGGGGCGGGGGCTTCATGGAGCGGCTATCTGACTCGTACCTCGCCGTTACAATCAACCGGGATTCGGACGATGACGTCCGCGTATTCACATGGAAATGGGTGAATTAACGTGCTGGCTTTCCTTGCTGAACAGCCCCTGCTCACGCTTTTTCTCATCATGGCGGTGGGATTAGCCGTCGGCAAGATCAATGTCTTCGGCATTTCGCTCGGCGCCGCCGCTGCGATGTTCGTGGCCCTGGGATTGTCCGCGGCCAACCCGGACATCGTGGTCCCGGCGTTCGTGTATCAATTTGGTTTGGCCATCTTCGTGTATGTCATCGGCCTGAACTTCGGCCGTAGCTTCTTCCAGGATTTCCGCCGGCGTGGATGGAAGATGTCCATGGTGGTCATCGTCTTCTTCTTCGTGTTGGCGGGGCTGACCACCCTGGCGATGCGCATGTTTGATCTCGACCCGGCGATCAGCGTGGGCACGCTGGCGGGGTCGGTGAGCTCGACGCCTGGTATGGCCGCGGTCGTCGAAGCCTTGGGCGGCGATAGCACCCCGGTGGTGGGCTATTCCCTGGCCTACCCGGGCTGCATCATCGGAACCATTCTGGTTGCCGCGATTGGCGCCAAGGTGCTGCGCGTGAACCACATTGAGGACGCGCGCGCCGAGGGCATGATCGCAGAACCGCTCGAGTGGCGGGCAGTGCGCCTGACCCGTGACTTCGACGCCACGGTGGGGGACCTCCAAGAGGTGACCGGTGAGCGCGTCATCGCCACCCGCCATGTGAACAACCCGCACGAGCACGACCTGGCCTACCCGGAGCTCCCGCTGCGTGCCGGCATGGAATTCCTGCTCAACGGCACAGCGCCCGCGTTGGATAGCGCGATTTCCCAGTTGGGTGAGGAGATCCACATCAACCTTCATGAGGAGGATGGCCTGGTCTACCGGCGCCTGACCGTGTCCAGCCCACGTGTTGCGGGTTATCAGCTCAAGGACTTAGACACTGTCAAGCAAGGCTTCCTCATCGCGCGCGTGCGCCGCGGCGACTCCGACGTCGTGCCGAACGAGGAAACCGTCCTGCACTACTCGGACCGCGTGCGCGTCATCACCGCGCCGGGCAGGCTTGACGACGTCCGCCGTTTCCTCGGTGACTCCGAAGCCAAACTCGGCAACGTCGATTTGTTGCCCTTTGCCCTAGGCCTCTTCATCGGTCTGCTCTTCGGTGCTATTCCGATTCCGCTGCCGGGCGGCACCACGTTGTCCTTCGGTTTTGGTGGCGGCCCCATCGTCGTCGGCCTCATCTTGGGTGCGCTGGGCCGCTCGGGCCCAATTAACTGGCAGCTTCCATTCCACGCGAAGCAGACGATTTCTACGCTGGGTTTGACCTTGTTCTTGGCGGGCGTGGGGACATCGGCAGGCGGCCAGTTCCGCGATGCCTTGTCGGATCCGACCTCCCTGAAGTACATAGGCGTGGGCATTGTGCTGTCTCTGGTTTCTGCCATCGGCATCGTCGCGGTATCCATGCTGGTGCTGCGGCTGAAGTTTGATGAGTCGATCGGCATCGCCGCCGGAATGACCACGAACCCGGCGATCATGGCCTACCTCAACCCGCAAACCGGTACTCAGCTGGCAGAACGCGGCTATGCCACTGTGTATCCCACGACGATGATCGGCAAAATTCTCATGTGTCAGGTCTTGGCCTTGATTATTGTTTGATCGTTGTCGCGTAGGATGTCCCCGTACTGTTTATTCCCGCTACCCCGCGTGAGGAGCTAAAACACCTTTATGAACAAGCTTGGTCAATTCATCACCACAGTCGTTATCGGCGGCTTCGCCGTCTTTCTTGCCGCCCTCATCGTCCTGCCGATGGTCCGGACCGCAGACGCGGAGCCGAAGGAGCCGTCGACCGTTGCCCAGTCTCTGAGCGCGTACCCGAAGAACCTGGACTTCGCCATGTTTATCCCGCAGGATGTGTACGGCCAGGAGTGGGGTGCGGTCGCCGCCGTTTGCCCGGGTGCCACCGAAGATCAGCTCAAGAAGGGCGGTGTGGAGACGACAAACCTGAACATTGACTTCGCCGACGGGGCCGTGCCTGATGACGTGAACTACATCTTGCTGGCTTCGCAGACCGGTGAGTTCAAGGCGGAGAAGCTCCCGCGCACACAGGTGGACCTGTGTGATGGTCTGCTGCAGCAGCTGAAGTCGCCGGAAGCAGCCAAGCAGGACATCCCGCCGCTGCTGCCGTTCCAGCAGGGCCAGCCGCTGCAGTTTATTCGCGATACCCAGGACTACGTGGATCAGATGGGTAAGAACAACCCCGACTACGTCGATACCGACTGGCACCTCGCAGGCTAATGAAGGTTCTTGCACTCGATACCGCCACCACGGACCTGGTGACGGGCATCGTTGATACCGACACCGGGGAGAGCATCGACCGCGTCATTAGCGGCACGCGCGCTCACAACGAGCAGCTCATCCCGACTATCGAGGAGCTGCTTGCCGACGCCTCCCTGGCTTACTCCGACCTCTCCGCCATCGTCGTCGGCACGGGGCCCGGACCGTTTACCGGTCTGCGCGTTGGCATGGCTACCGCTTCCGCTCTGGGGGTGGCTCTTCACCTGCCGGTGCATGGCGTGTGCACATTGGATGCCATCGCGCACGGGCGCACGGGGGAGTGGCTGGTGGCTATCGACGCCCGCCGCAAAGAGGTCTACTGGGCCACCTACGCCGACGGTAAGCGTCTCAGCGGCCCGAACGTGTCGAAGCCGGAGGCCCTGGAACTGGGCGCCGCTGGGCTCTCGAGTCCGGAGACCACGCGCCTGGTTTTCCCCGAGTCTATTGCCCCGCGGCTTCCGGAAGATATCGCTGGCCTTCCCCGCGAGTGGGCTACCCCGCGCGCGGCGGGGCTGGTTGCGTGCGCTGATCTTTCTGCCGAGCCCGCGCCGCTCGTCCCGCTGTACCTGCGGCGTCCCGATGCCGTGGAGCCGAAGGCGAAGCCGCGCTCGGCCGCCTTGGTCGGCGGCATCGGGGAAACGCCGGCACCATGAGGCTGCGTCCGCTCGTGCTTGAGGACGCACCCCGCTGCGCCGAACTAGAAAAGGTACTCTTCCCCGGTGAAACTCCCTGGCCGGCGCGTGCCTTCGAGCAGGAAATCGCGGCGGGGCACACCACCTACTGGGCGGTTGACGCAGGCGTCAACCGCGATGACCACAACGACGACCGCGGAGAGGTTCTCGGTTACGCCGGCGTGGGGCGGATGGGGCCCGCGGCCTGGCCGGAATACGAAATCCGCACCATCGGCGTCGACCCGGCGGCTCAACGGCAGGGCATCGCGCGGCTGATGATGGATGCCATCGTCGAGCTTGCAGATTCCCACGACGCGCCCATCTTCCTTGAGGTTCGCGTGGGCAACGATCCGGCCATTCGCCTCTATGAGGCTTATGATTTTGTCATCAACGGCCTGCGCCGCAACTACTACCAGCCCTCCGGCGCGGACGCCCACACCATGTACCGACCACGAAAGAGTGAGAGATGTTAATCCTCGGCATCGAGTCCTCCTGCGACGAAACCGGCGTGGGAATCATCGAGCTGTCTGACAACGGCCACATGGAGATCCGCGCCGACGTCGTCGCCTCCTCCATGGAGCAGCACGCGCGCTTCGGCGGCGTGGTGCCGGAGATTGCCTCCCGCGCCCACCTCGAAGCGATGCCGCAGGTGATGAAGGCAGCGCTGGAGGAAGCGGGCGTCGAGAAGCCAGATGCGGTGGCCGCCACCGTGGGGCCGGGACTGGCCGGCGCGCTCCTCGTCGGGGCGTCGGCAGCCAAGGCCTTCGCCTCCGCGTGGGGCGTGCCCTTCTACGGCGTCAACCACCTCGGCGGGCACGTCGCGGTGGCCAACCTGGAGGGCGATGAGCTTCCGCACTCGGTGGCGCTGCTCGTCTCCGGCGGCCACACCCAGCTGCTCGAGGTCGAAGCCGTGGGCAAACCCATGAAGGAACTGGGCACCACGCTTGACGACGCCGCCGGCGAAGCCTACGACAAAGTCTCCCGCCTGTTGGGGTTGGGGTATCCGGGAGGGCCGGTCATCGATAAGCTGGCCGCCCAAGGCGAGCCCACCATCGATTTGCCGCGTGGTTTGTCCAAGGCCGAGGACCTGCGCGGGCCCAACCGCCACAACTTCTCCTTTTCCGGCCTCAAAACGGCAGTAGCGCGCCACGTGGAAAAAGCCGAGCGCGAGGGCGCGACGGTCCAGGTTGAGGACCTGTGTGCCTCCTTCCAGGAGGCGGTGGCAGATGTGCTGACCGCCAAGGCCGTGCGCGCCTGCCAGGACACTGGCGCCAAGGTACTGCTGCTCGGCGGTGGCGTGGCGGCGAATTCGCGGCTGCGCGCACTGGCGGCGAAGCGCTGCGAATCCGCGGACATCGAGCTGCGTGTGCCGCGCTTCAAGCTGTGCACCGATAATGGCGTGATGATCGCGGCGGTGGCCGCCCAGCTCATCCACGAAGGCGCAGAACCCTCCGGCCTGGCATGCGGGACCGATACACAGCTTGAGGTGGAAGTGCCGCTCGTGGCTGCTGCGCGCTAGCGGATGCGCAACCCCCAGGGTGCAGGTAGTGTGATGACCGATAATTGCCTCGCTCGCACATAAGGAGCTCACACCGCTATGACCACTGGATTCCTCGTTAACCCCGATCTGTCCCGCCGCACCATCGAGTTTGAGCTCGAGCACGCAAATCAATTCCTCGGCGGCACCACCGAGGATCGTGTCTCTGTGGCCTTCCAGGATGATGGCCAGACCTACGCGGCGCTGTTTAACCCGAACGCCAAGGCTGAAGGCGCCGACCCGAACCCGGTGGCTTCCCTGGCGCGCAATGCAGCTGCGACCGGCAATTCCGCCTTCTTGCAGGACCCAATCCGTTCCATCTGCGGTCCGGTTATCTTCGTTGCTGCCGACGGTGACGACAAGAACATCGACGAGGTCGCCGAGGCCGTGGAGCACGGCATCCGCGCGGTGAAGAACTACCGCGAGGACAACCCGGAGGAGTACCAGCTGTGGCGCGCGGCTGTGCTGAACTCCCACCGACAGGTCTAATTCCAGCCCTTGTTTGTAGGGCCTCAGCGCTTTTCTAGCGCTCGGTGTGGCGCAGCCATGCCAATACGGCCTTCACCCGCCGGTTGGAGTCCTCGGGTCGAAACCCGAGCTTTATAAATACATTGGAGACATGCTTGCTTACTGCTCCGGAGGTAAGGACGAGCGTGTCTTCAATGTCTTTATTGCTCAATCCTTGGGCCATAAGCCCCAGTACCTCCCGCTCGCGAGCGGTGAGCCGGGCTAGACCAGTGTGCCTTGCAGAAAGCAGCGCCGTGACCACCTCTGGGTCCACCACGGTGCCGCCGCGGGCGACATCGTCAAGCGTGCGCACGAATTCTTCAACATCAGAAACGCGCTCCTTGAGTAGGTACCCGAATCCGCCGTGCTCCAGGAGGCGGTCGAGATAGCTTGCCGCTACGTATTGGCTCAGCACCACCACGGGTTGGGTGGGGTCGGCTGCCCGCAGATCGTGCACGGCTTGAAGCCCGTCATCGGTCATCGTGGGCGGCATGCGCACATCGCTGATAATGAGGTCGAAGTCTTCCTGCACTGCGATGGCGCGCAGTGCTTCGGCATCTGTGACCGCCGTGACGCTATGACCGAGAGCACCGAGTAGTTGCTCCAGACCCGCGCGCAGGAGCGCGGAATCTTCTGCGAGTAGTAACTTCATTCCGCCTCCTTCAGCGGTAGTTTGACCAGCAGCTGGCCGCCGCCTTTACCCGTAGCATTGGTGCTATCAGCACCAAAGGTTACTGTGCCGCCGAGTGCAGCAGCACGCTCACGCAGCCCGGCGAGGCCCGTGCCCGAACCCACAGCTGCACTCTCACCGTCCGGCTCTTTGGCCGTGGGGCCCATGCCATTATCTACGATTTCTAGGCGCAGCATATCCCTAAAAGCGACCGTTACCACGGCTTCGGTGGCTGCGCCGTGTTTAGAGGCGTTTGTGAGCGCCTCGGCGACTGCATGATAGGCCAGCAGTGCTGTGGTCTCGTCTATCGAGCTCTCAGCGCCCTCTACGCGAAGTGTGGTCTCAAGCCCGGAATGGGCGAGTAACTCGTCGAGGGCGGGGATAAGCCCGTCGTCGAAAAGCACCTGCGGCGCAATGCCACGCACTGTCGCCCGCAATGAAGCCAGAGCCAAAGAGGCATTATGTTCTGCGTCAGTCAAGGCCTGCTGTGCCTGGGGCGGGGCTTGTAGTTTTGCCGCGGCCAAGTTGAGCTTGAGCGCAGTGAGGTACTGCTGCGGGCCATCGTGCAGTTCGCGTTCGATGCGGCGGCGCTCGCCGGAGAAGGCATCGATAAGCGTGGCACGCGAGGCCGCCATTTCCTCGGCCGAAGGACTCAATGCCAGTCGGGTCAGCGAGACCGACGCTGAGACCAAGAGGCGGTTGAGACCTACCAGTAACAACACAAGCAACAGAGCAGCCAGCCAGCAGGTTAAGAAAATAAGCGGTCGGTTGGAGGTGGACCACTCGCCAACGGAGAACTCGGCCTTAGGTACGAATGGCGCTATCGCTAGCACACCCGCTGTGAAACCCAGGGCCGTCCACGCGGTAAAGCATGCAGTCGAAATCAATAACTGCAACACGAGGTGATAGAACTGCTGCCAATCAAACCATCGATCTGCGCGCCGGGGTGGAATTTCCACGCCCATCCACTGCGCGCCCAACCGGCCGACAAGTTCCGCGGCGCGACCCACCAACGGGATCCACGGCAGCATCAGCACCGAAATCACCAAGGTTGGGATACACAGCATGCCGAGGAGGAGGCTCCACGCACAGGCTTTGAAGGTTCGCATAGTCTTCGACCCTATCCGCCATGCCGGTGGAAGGGCAGTGGAGCTAGCTCCACCATTTTTCGGGCAGCCCGCCCCATGTCATTGTTGTGCGTGGCCGAGTGGAATCAAAGGCATGTTAAAAGCAGAAAACCTTAGTAAGCGCTACGGCCGCCGCACCGTGCTCAATCGCGTCAATGTGTCTATCGCCCCAGGCGAATTCGTTGCCATCATGGGGCCATCGGGAAGCGGCAAAACCACGCTCCTGAACCTGTTATCCGGGCTCGATAAGCCCACTTCCGGCCGAGTCAACGCGCCGGGGCGCAAGCAGCGTGCATTTGTATTCCAAGACTACAACCTGCTGGAATCCCTCAACGCGCAACGCAATGCCACCTTGACGGCGCGCTTTTCCGGCCGGCGCCCTGCACGCGGCCGTGTGGCAGAGGTCTTCGATTCGCTCGGTCTCGCTGGATTGGAGAGCCGCCTGCCCGCACAGCTTTCTGGTGGGCAGCAGCAACGCGTGGCTGTCGCCCGGGCATTGCTGGCCCAAGCGCCCTATATCTTCGCTGACGAGCCCACGGGCGCGCTTGACGACGCCACCGCTTCCACCGTCCTTTCCCACCTTCACGCCGTTGCCCGCGATGGAGCCAGCGTGATCATGGTGACTCACTCGCACCTTGCCGCCGAGGCGGCCGACCGGGTCATTTCCTTGGAGGAGGTGGCCCATGCTGGTGTGGCTTAAGGACTTACAGTCCAATTGGCTATCGTGGCTGGCCGTAGCGCTGACCCTGGTGGTGTCTTCCACCTCGTGCACCCTAGCGCTAGCCATGCTGGTCGCTTCCCCCGGAGCCGAAGAAAACCCCGCTGGGCCTCTGGGTGGCACAGTGCTGGGCATGTCACTGTGCGTGGTAGTGCTGGTGACGCTCTCGCAGATGCGCCTTATCATCGCTGAGCGCGAGCCGGTCTACCGTTCCTGGCGCATGGTGGGCATGCCTGGGTGGATGATCCTGATTTTCATTCTGGGCCAAGTCGCGGTGGTCAGCGCGGCCGCCGGATTTCTTGGTGTGCTGCCGGCCCGTCCACTGCTCGCGCCGTGCGTGCGCGCCCTGCGCAGCGACGGCATCCCTTTGCCAGACATTGCGATTACAGGCCAGGTCGTTGGTATTGCGATAGTTGTCTGCATGTCCGCGGCCCTAGTCGGAGCGCTGCCTCCACTGCGCCGAGTCTTTCGGCCGCACGCCACCGCACACCCGGCGTGGCTCATGGTGAAATTCCTGCTCGCGTCCGTTGCTGTCGGCAGTACGGTCTATGGATGCCTACACATCGATGATCCCGGCGACCTCCTCTCGGCCGAGATGGGCTTGGTCATCCTTGTCGCGCTCTTTTTGCCCTGGCTTATGCCCGTCCTGGTTCAATGGACCCGCGCGGCCGGCATCGCTGGGGCTAATGTGCGCGTGCGCCGAAGCTTTTCCACCCCGCACATCGTGCCGTGGGTGCTCGTCGGCGGCTTTATCGTCGCCGTCGGCTCGGGCCTGCGCTTTGGGAACGACGCAGGCGCCGGAGGCACCCTGTCCTCGTGGCAGGCCTTCCTCGCCCTTTTGGGTCCAGTCTTCGCACCTAGCATCGTGGGCGCCGTGCTTACCTCGCTGCTTATGCACGGGCGCATCGCGGCCGATATTCGTGGCCTCACCTTGGCGGGCGCCGCCCCCTCGGCCTGGGCGCGCGTGCAAGTGGGGGAGGCGGCGTGCCTCACCCTGACTGCGGCCGGCGTGGTCTGGGCGCTGTGTTTGGCGACGCTCCTCCCACTCCACCGCCTCCTTACCCCACAAGAGGCACTCGGTCGGACAATCCTGGAGGAGCTGTGGTGGCCGTCCTTCGCCGTAATATTCGGCGCAATGTTTATTGCCCTGGGCGTCGTCAAGCTGGCGTTGGCCGGCTTTGTACACACCCGAGTCGCGTCGTTCGCGGAGGGCGAACGGGTTAGCGGCCCACAACGTTGAGGGCTAGCAGTCGCGAGGGTAGAGTGCTAGGCAGGTTGTTTTGACCCACAGTTGTTCACCCGCGACGACGGCTGTGCTGGACACCCACAACCGGCACGCGCGCGTCCACGTGGACGCGCACTAGGAACACTTTGGAGGAAATCATCATGGCAAACATCAAGCCGCTGGAGGACAAGGTCCTCGTCCAGATCGTTGAAGCTGAGACCACCACTGCATCCGGCCTGGTTATCCCGGACTCCGCGAAGGAGAAGCCGCAGGAGGCCACCGTCGTCGCTGTCGGCCCGGGCCGCACCAACGACAAGGGCGAGGTCGTCCCGGTTGGCGTCAACGAGGGCGACACCGTCATCTTCTCCAAGTACGGCGGCACCGAGCTGAAGTACGACGGCCAGGAGTACCTCCTGCTGTCCGCTCGTGACCTGCTCGCTGTCATCGAGAAGTAAAAGTAGGCGATTAACCCTATGCCAAAACTAATTGCATTTGACCAGGAGGCCCGCGAGGGCATCCAGCGCGGTGTAGACACGCTTGCCGACGCCGTCAAGGTCACCCTCGGACCGCGTGGCCGCAACGTCGTGCTGTCCAAGGCTTTTGGTGGCCCGACCGTCACCAACGACGGCGTCACCATCGCCCGCGACATTGACCTCGACGATCCTTTTGAGAACCTCGGCGCCCAGCTGGTGAAGTCCGTGGCCGTCAAGACCAACGACATCGCCGGTGACGGTACGACTACCGCCACCTTGCTGGCTCAGGCTCTCGTCTTCGAAGGCCTGCGCAACGTGGCAGCCGGCGCTAACCCCATCGAGCTGAACAAGGGCATCGAAGCGGCGGCTGAGAAGGTCGTCGAGGAGCTCAAGAAGCGCGCTACCCCGGTGAACTCCTCCGCGGAGGTCTCCCAGGTTGCCACCGTTTCCTCCCGCGATGCGGAGGTCGGCGAGATGGTTGCTGGCGCGATGGACAAGGTGGGTAAGGACGGCGTCGTCACCGTCGAGGAGTCCCAGACCATCGAGTCCACCGTGGACGTCACCGAGGGCATTTCCTTCGACAAGGGCTACCTCTCCCCGTACTTTGCGACGGAGGAGGAGACCTACAACGCCGTGCTTGACGACGCCTCAATTCTCCTCGTCCGCAACAAGATCTCCTCCCTGCCGGACTTCCTGCCGCTGTTGGAGAAGATCGCGGAGTCCTCGCGCCCGACGCTGATCATCGCTGAGGACATCGAGGGCGAGCCGCTGCAGGCACTCGTGGTGAACTCCATCCGCAAGGTCCTCAAGGTCGCCGCCGTGAAGTCCCCGTACTTCGGCGAGCGCCGCAAGGGCTTCATGGATGACCTGGCTGTTGTCACCGGCGCTACCGTCGTCGACCCTGAGGTTGGCATCAACCTCAAGGAAGTTGGCCCGGAGGTTCTCGGTTCCGCTCGCCGCGTCACCGTGTCCAAGGAAGACACCGTGATTGTGGATGGTGCAGGTACGGCAGAGGCCGTCGAGGAGCGCCGCGAGCAGCTGCGCCGCGAAATCGAGCGCACCGATTCCACCTGGGATAAGGAGAAGCTGGAGGAGCGTCTGGCCAAGCTGTCCGGTGGCGTTGCCGTCATCCGCGTTGGCGCCGCTACTGAGACCGAGGTCAACGAGCGCAAGCTGCGCGTCGAGGACGCCATCAACGCCGCCCGCGCGGCCGTTGAAGAGGGAGTCATCGCTGGCGGTGGCTCCGCGCTGGTCCAGATTTCCAAGGAGCTCGAAGCATTTGCTGAAGGCTTCGAGGGTGAGGCCAAGATTGGTGTGCTGGCCGTGGCCCGCGCGCTGACCCGCCCGGCCTACTGGATCGCTGAGAACGCAGGCCTGGACGGATCCGTTGTGGTCGCCCACGTTGCCGAGAAGGCCAACGGCGAGGGCTTCAACGCCGCCACCCTGGAGTACGGCAACCTGCTGGAGCAGGGCATCATCGACCCGGTGAAGGTCACCCACTCCGCCGTGGTCAACGCCGCCTCCGTGGCCCGCATGGTGCTCACCACCGAGGCTTCCGTTGTAGAGAAGCCCGCCGAGGAAGAGCCGGCACAGGCTGCGCACGCGCACTAAAACGTGCGTGCGGGAAACGTAGGTTTCCCGCGTGCCACAAGGGTTCCCGCATAGCCGTAAGGAAGGCCCGCTAACCCGCATATCTGCGGGGCGGCGGGCCTTCGCCGTGTCCGGGGCAGGACCCCGCCCCGTTAGTAGACTGCTGAGCCGTGGAACAAGAATTCATCACCGTCACCGGCGCCCGCGAAAACAACCTCAAGAACGTGGACGTGCGCATCCCTAAGCGCAAGCTCACTGTTTCACCGGTGTGTCCGGATCCGGCAAGACCTCGCTGGTCTTCGATACCGTTGCGGCTGAATCGCAGCGTCTCATCAACGAAACCTATCCCGGCTTCGTGCAGGGCTTCATGCAAGCCCCACCCCGCCCCGACGTGGACCGCTTGGAAGGGCTCACTGCAGCCATCGTCGTGGGTCAGGAGCCCATGGCGGCTTCCGCGCGCTCGACGTTCGGTACCGCCACCGACATCACCGGGCACCTCCGCGTGCTCTTCTCCCGCCTAGCCGAGCCCCGCGCCGGCGGCCCCGCGGCCTATTCCTTCAACGTGCCCTCCGCCTCCGGGCAGGGCGCCATCGAGGTCAATGGCGTCAAAGAGGTGCGTCGCTTCGAGCGCACCGGCGGCATGTGCCCGAGGTGTGAGGGAAGGGGGGAAGTGGGGGACGTCGACAAGCGCCAGCTCGTTGATGAAACTCTGACACTGAACGATGGCGCCATCATGTACCCCGGCATGAAGGTGGGCTCGTGGATGTGGCGCGCCTACGCCGAGTCCGGGCTGTACCCAGCCGACGTGCCGGTCAAGGAGTTCACCGAGGAACAGAAGCGGGACCTCTATGAGACCGAGACTAAGGTCAAGGTCGGCGGCATCAACATGAGCTACATGGGGCTGGTCACGCGTCTGAAAACCAACGTGCTGAGCAAGCCCGTGGAGTCCCTGCAAAAGCACATGCGGTCCTTTGTCGAGCGCGCGGTGGTCTTCATCGACTGCCCGGAGTGCCACAGCACGCGCTTGGCGCAGCACGCGCGCGAGTCCTACCTCAACGGCGTCTCCATCGCGGATGTCTGCGCCATGGAGCTTGCCGACGCCTCCGCATGGCTCCGCACCATCAACTCACCGCTTGCCGTGGCCCCGCTGCGTGGGTTGGAGGCCGCCCTGGATTTGGGGCTGGGCTACCTGACTCTGGCGCGCCCGACGGGAACGCTGAGCGGTGGCGAGGCGCAGCGCACGCGCATGGTGCGGCACATCGGGTCGGCGCTCACGGACGTCACCTATGTCTTTGATGAGCCCACCGCCGGGCTGCATCCGCATGACGTCACGCAGATGAATGAGCTTCTCCTGCAGCTGCGCGATAAGGGCAACACGGTGCTCGTGGTGGAGCACAACCCGGCGACGATGGCGATTGCGGATTGCGTCGTCGAGCTTGGCCCCGGCGCCGGAGTGGCGGGCGGCGAAATCCTTTCCGTCGGTGCCGCACCGTCCGTCAGCGGGAAGGTGGCGTTGAAGGATGAGGTGCGCGAGCCCACCGGCGCGCTGGAGATCCGCGGGGCGCGCCATAACAATCTCAAGGACGTCGACGTGGATATTCTACTGGGCGTGCTCACGGTCATTTCGGGCGTTGCGGGATCCGGAAAGTCATCGCTGATGGAATGCCTGCCGGACGACGACCGCATCCTCGTTGTCGACCAGTCTTCGTTGTCTGGCTCGCGGCGCTCAAACCCGGCCACCTACACCGGTGCGATGGACGCGCTGCGCAAGGCCTTCGCCAAGGCCAACGATGGGGCCACGCCGGGAATGTTCTCTTTCAACTCGGAGGGCGCGTGCCCGGCCTGTTCCGGCGCTGGCGTGGTGACCGTGGAGTTTGGTGCGATGGACAGCGCGGATGTGCCCTGCGAGGTGTGCGAGGGCCGCCGCTTTGCTGCCGACGTTTTGGGTTACGAGCTGGCGGGCAAGAACATCGCGGAGGTACTCGCGCTTCCCGCGGTTGAGGCCGTGGAGTTTTGCCGCGAGGCCAAAGTTACTGCTGCGAAGCGCGTGTACGAGCAGCTCGTTGCCGTGGGGCTGGGCTACCTGACGCTGGGGCAGCCGCTCTCGACGCTCTCTGGCGGCGAGCGCCAGCGGCTGAAGCTGGCGGTGCGGTTGTGCGACCGCAAGGCGACTGCGGACATCATCGTGCTCGATGAGCCGACGGTGGGCCTGCATCAGAAAGATATCGACACCTTGCTGCGCCTCTTTGACACGCTTGTCGACGACCACCTCACCCTCATCTGCGTCGAACACCACCGCGCCGTCCTGGCGCACGCCGATCACATCATTGATCTCGGTCCCGGCGCGGGCTCAGCCGGCGGCGAGGTTGTGGCGGCCTGCTCGCCGCGCGAGTTCCTCGACAAGGACACGGTGACCGCCCGCTACCTGGCGCAGGCGCTGTAAAAACTGACGTCTTTCACCCGCTGCCCCTTGCCCGTGCTGGCTGTTGGATATCAGTGCAGGTGGGGGAGGGGCGTGATGCTACTTAAAGAAACTTCGCAAAAGGCCCGCTGCGCGACGGCCCACGGCGGGCTCATCCAGTGGGGAGAGCAGCCTTGTCGCGTCCAGCCAATAGAGGTGGTGGTTTGCCGTCCGACCCCAAGGCTGGGAGCTGGCAGAAGCGGACTAGGCGCCGACGGTCGCGTGGGCGCGACGCGAACGCAGGGCAACGACGCGCTCCGACTCGCTCATGCCGCCCCACACGCCGTAGGGCTCGCCGGAGGCGAGAGCGTGTTCGCGGCACATCTCGATGACCGGGCAGGTGCTGCAAATAGCCTTGGCGCGGTTCTCGCGCTGGGCGCGGGCGCGTCCGCGCTCGCCGTCCGGGTGATAGAACACGTCAGAGTTTTCTCCACGGCATGCGCCATGAAGCTGCCAATCCCAAAAGTCCGTATTCGGCCCGGGGAGCAGGAAGGACTGAGACACGTTCGATTCTCCTTTGCCAAAGATAGAGTGCCCAGGCGCGGGGCGCGTTGCGGGCACGCCCCCGTGAACGCCGAGGCGAAGTGAGACGAGATTGAAGTGTGTCCCCCTTGGGTAAACAGCGCGTTACGCAATGCTGACAGGCAGGTATAACTGGCTGAAACTCCTCAACTGGAGCCCCTGTGACCTGCGCTTAAGGCTAAGATGAACGGTGTATGAACTTTTTCTAGTGGGGTCAAAGCTGGGGATGAGACCCGTCGTTTTGGGGTTTCGTCAAAAGGTTATGCCATGATGTTCATACAGAATATGAAGTAATGCATTAAGCAGAAGAGCAAAAGCAGAACGGCAAGGATGGCAGTGGCTACTCAGGCTACAGACGCGAGCGGCTCCTCAACGGTGGCGAAGCGCGACAGCGATAAGGAATTAGCGGACCTCGTTCCGCTGGCCGTCGACGGTAGCCGCCGCGCCCTCCAGCGCATCATGCGGATCATTCACCCGCAGGTCCTGCGCTATTGCCGCGCGCGCATCGGCGGCCACCGCCAGCCCACGGCGGAGGACGTGGCGCAGGAGATCTGTTTGGCGGTGGCGACGTCTATTGGCACGTACAAAGATAAGGGCCGCCCGTTTATGGCCTACGTCTATGGCATTGCTGCTCACAAGGTGACCGATGCCCACCGCGCCCTGAGCCGCGACCACACTCACCCCACGGAAGACCTTCCGGAGGATGCTGCTCAGGACGCTACCCCCGAAGAATCCGCCCTTGCCGTGGACGGTAGTAACAGAGTGCGGGCCATGCTCGATACGTTAAGTGACAAGGCCCGGGACATTATCATCTTGCGTGTGTTCGTGGGGCTGTCGGCAGAGGAGACCGCGGAAATTGTGGAGTCCACCCCTGGCGCAGTCCGCGTGGCGCAGCATCGTGCACTCGCGCAATTGCGCAAATCCCTCGATTCGCACGAGACGCAGTGAACCAACAATGTGAACCAGCAGAGTGAACCAGTAATTGGGCTAGCCCAGAGCTAGCAGTGAGCCATCGGCACTTGGCACCGACAAACTAATAATTCTCTAGTAAGGAAGGGAGGTCATCATGGCAAAGAAGGACGAGCCTCAGCAGGGTGTCGCTGAGCAGCTGCAGCCCTTGGTTGATGATGATGCATTCCTCACCACTCTCTCCGAAGGAACAGATCCCTCCGATGGCGGTGATGAACTGGCGGGGCTTCTGCTGGAGCTGCGCGGGGACGTCGAAAAGCAGATGCCTCCGGCCCCTCTCATTGAGGGCGCAGAGGAAGAGCCGGAGATCATTTCCCTCGGCGCGGCACGTCGCCGTCGAAGCAAGCCTTTCATGCACGGACTCATCGGGGCGGCCGCAGCTACGCTGCTCATCGCAGGTACCGGCGCTGTGGTCGTCAACGCCGGCCCGGGATCTCCGCTTTACGGAGTGAACCAGTCGCTCTTCGGCGCGGACGAGCACGATGTGTCCGTAGTGGAGCTTGCCGGAACGCTCGATGAGATGGAGAAGCGTTCCGCCCAAGGCGACATGGATGGCACCCGCCAGTTGCTTGAAGAAGCCCGGAAGATGGTGGACCAGGCTAAGCGGGAACGTGAGGCAGAGGCCCCTCGTACCACGAAGCAGCAGCCCAGCGCCACGGTGACGCAGACGCAGACCGTGGAGAAGCCTGCCCCGGTGGAGGAGCAGCAGCCGCCGGAGCCGGAAACCGTAACGCAGACAGAGACTGCGGTTTCCACCGTCGTGGTGACCCGCACGGTTTCGGCGGGCAACCCGCTGAGCCCACCGGAGCAGAACCAGCCGGAGCCAGGTCAGCAGGGCGGCGATCAGGCAACGCCTCCGCAAGGCGACAACTCCGACGGAGCTTCGGATGGCGCCACGGATAATGGCCAGCTCCCGCCGGCGCAATTCCAGCAATAAAACCACAAAGAACCTCTTCCCCCGCAACAGGAGGGAAGAGGTTCTTTCCGTTTAACGCGCGGTAGTTCTACCGCGCTGACCGCAGCTAGTAGCGCGAGTCCATGCCGTCGAGATAACCCACCGCATAATCCCAAGGGACGTAGCGCATCGGGTCCGGCTCCGCGCCCGGCTCGTGCACGGGGGCGAGCTGGCCTGCCAGCGTGGCCTGCATGTTGGAGGCCATGATGTCCCACTCGTAGAAGTGGTTCTCCTCGCAGTCCTCGCAGAAAAAGAAGATGCCATCGATGCCGCGCGGGCTGAGAACGCGCGCAAACTCTTGGACCATGGCCAGATCGTGGATGACGGCGAGACGGTCCTCCTCGGACAGCGGCTCGACGTGATCATCCTCCTCGAGGAAGGAAGCTGGGTCGTTCGGGTCGTCCGCGAAAGGATCGCGGGGCATGTTGGCGAAAAAGTTCACGCCTGCGAGCCTATTGACTCCGTGCGCGCATGGCAATTCCCTATAGATACCTATTCCTCTACCCACGGCTACCACTACGGGGCGTCCACGCACTACAGTGAGGGCTACCGCATAAAACTATCTGGTCAGTTTAGGAGAGCCCCACCCTCATGAGCCACGTCCACACCGGCGGAGACAACCCCGACAAGATTGCACTCTACGGCCTTACCTTTGATGATGTCCTGCTGCTTCCGGCAGAATCCAACGTCGTTCCCTCCGAGGTGGATACCTCGGCGCAGTTTACGCGCAACATTCGCCTCGGCGTGCCCCTGGCTTCCGCCGCGATGGACACGGTGACCGAGGCCCGCATGGCCATCGGCATGGCGCGCCAGGGCGGCATCGGCGTCCTGCACCGCAACCTGTCAGTTGAGGATCAGGCCCAGCAGGTAGAGATTGTCAAGCGCTCCGAATCCGGCATGGTGACCGACCCGGTCACGGCTTCCCCGGACATGACCATCGATGAAGTCGATACGCTGTGCGCGCGGTTCCGGATTTCGGGCCTGCCGGTCGTCGATAAGCAGGGCACCCTCGTGGGTATCTGCACCAACCGTGACATGCGCTTCGAGCCGGATTTCTCCCGCAAGGTCTCGGAGATTATGACGCCCATGCCGCTCGTCGTGGCCAAGGAGGGCGTCAGCAAGGAGGAGGCGCTGGAGCTGCTGTCCGCCAACAAGGTGGAGAAGCTGCCCATCGTCAACGATGAGAACAAGCTCGTCGGCCTCATCACCGTCAAGGACTTTGTCAAGACTGAGCAGTTCCCCAACGCCTCCAAGGATGCTTCCGGGCGCCTGCTCGTGGCGGCGGGCATCGGTACCGGTGAGGAGTCCTACCAGCGCGCAGGCCAGCTTGTCGACGCCGGCGTGGACGTCCTCGTCGTCGACTCCGCCCACGCCCACAACAACCGCGTGCTGGAGATGGTCTCCCGCGTGCAGAAGGACTTCGGCGACCGTGTTGACGTCGTCGGCGGCAACCTGGCCACTCGTGCTGCGGCGCGCGACATGATTGAGGCTGGTGCCGACGCCATCAAGGTTGGCATTGGCCCGGGCTCCATCTGTACCACGCGCGTGGTGGCGGGCGTGGGTGCCCCGCAGATCACCGCCATCATGGAGGCCGCTGCGGTGGCCGGCCCGGCGGGCGTTCCGGTTATCGGTGACGGCGGCATGCAGTACTCCGGTGACATCGCCAAGGCGCTGGCCGCCGGCGCCGATACCGTCATGCTCGGTTCCATGCTGGCAGGCACCACGGAATCGCCGGGCGACATCGTGGTGGTCCAGGGCAAGCAGTACAAGCGCTACCGCGGCATGGGCTCCATGGGCGCCATGCAGGGCCGTGGCCTGACGGGGGAGAAGCGCTCCTACTCCAAGGACCGCTACTTCCAAGCTGACGTTAAGAGCGAGGACAAGCTGGTGCCGGAAGGCGTGGAGGGCCGCGTGCCATTCCGCGGTGACATCGATGCCATCGTGCACCAGATTGTCGGCGGCCTGCGCGCCTCCATGGGCTATACCGGCTCCGCCACCCTGGCCGAGCTCAAGACCAAGCAGTTTGTCCAGATCACCGCTGCGGGCCTCAAGGAGTCTCACCCGCACCACCTTCAGCAGATCGTCGAAGCTCCGAACTACCGCTAAGGACTAATCATGCGTGATTACGTAGAAATCGGCGTGGGCCGTGAGGCTCGCCGCACCTATGACCTGAACCAGATCTCCCTGGTGCCGACTCGCCGCACCCGTTCCTCCAAGGACGTCGACACCTCGTGGCACATCGATGCGTACACCTTCGACGTCCCGTTCGTCTCGGCGCCGACTGATGCGCTGGCCACTCCCGAGTTCGTCATTGAGATGGGCAAGCAGGGCGGCCTGGGCGTTATCAACGCGGAAGGCCTGTGGGGCCGCCACGAGGATTTGGAGGGCGCGATTGCCCGCGTGACGGAGAACTTCGGTGACCTGTCGACGCTGCAGGAGCTGCACGCAGCGCCCCTGAACGAGGAGTTGCTGGCCGAGCGCATCGCGCAGGTGCGCGATTCCGGCGTGACCGTGGCCGTGCGTGTCTCCCCGCAGCACGCCCGCGAGCTGGCGCCGGTCGTCATCAAAGCCGGCGCGGAGCTGCTGTTCATCCACGGCACTTTGATCTCCGCTGAGCACGTGCAGACCGGTGGCGAGCCGCTCAACTTGAAGGAGTTCATCGGTTCGCTGGATACCCCGGTGATTGCCGGCGGCGTGGCGGATTACACCACGGCCCTGCACCTCATGCGCGCGGGCGCGGCTGGCATCATCGTCGGCTCCGGCGTGAACACCAACCCGGAGACCGTGGGCATCGATATTCCCATGGCGACGACCATCGCGGATGTCGCGGCCGCACGCCGCGATTACCTGGATGAGACTGGGGGCCGCTACGTGCACGTGCTTGCCGACGGCGACATCTTCACCTCCGCAGACATCGCCAAGGCGATTGCTTGTGGTGCCGATGGCGTCGTTCTGGGTCCGGTCCTGGCCCGCGCGGCGGAGGCCGGCGGCAAGGGCTGGTACTGGCCGTCCACGGCCGGCCACCCGCGTTTCCCGCGCGGCATCATCGAGCCGGTTGGCGTGGCTGGCGCCCTCCTCGGCACCGACGCTTCCGGCGCTGACGCTTCTGGCACCGCCGAGGACGCTTCAGCGACCTCCCTCGAAGTCGTGCTCCACGGCCCGTCCAACGAGCCGCTGGGTGAGCTCAACCTGGTCGGTGGGCTCAAGCGCGCTATGGCCAAGTGCGGCTACACGGACCTGAAGTCCTTCCAGAAGGTGGGCTTGGCCGTTCGCTAGCCCGCCCGTTGTAACGCTGCTCCGCTCAACAAAGCTCGGGGCGGAGTTTATGTCACCGCTCCAGTGGCCGTGGCGCTGGCCTCAGTGGCCGTAGCGTTAGAGTCACTGGCACGCGGTTTTGGGTGCCACGGCAGCCGGGGCTTCTTTAGACGGCGTGGACGCAGCGCCACCTTGCGGAATACCACGCGCCCGCGCGCCGGCACCATGGTTTGCAACACCGAGGCCACCACAACCAGGCCGATAGCCGCCAGCTTAAGCTGGGAGGCATTCTGGGAGAGTAGGAGCCAGCCAAAGAGTGCGGCGAAGACAGGTTCCAGGGCGATCAGGATGGAAAAGACGTTGGGGGCGAGCCTGCGCAGCGCAATGAACTCCAACGAATAGGGGATGAGCGAGGCCAGCACGCCCGTGCCTAGGGCGAGCAATAGGAGGTTTGGGTCGCTGGCCAAAGCCACCGCGCCGCGCCCTCCGACAGGCAGGAGCACGAGGCCGCCGATGAGGAAGGCCACGGCCAATCCATCTGCGCCGCTAAAGAGAGCGCCCGCCTTCTTGCTGGCCAAGATATAGGCGGCCCACATCGCACCCGCGCACAGCAAGAAGAAAACCCCACGCAGGTCGAGAGGGTCTCCGTTGAAGGAGTCCAAGCCCAGCAGACCCATGCCGATGAGAGCGAGGGCGACGCAGGTGGCGTCGCGAAGCGAGCGGGAGAGGCACGCCGCCAGCAGCAGCGGGCCGAGAAACTCGATGGTGACCGCCGGGCCCAGCGCGACGAGCTCGATGCCGGCATAGAAAAAACCATTCATCAGGCCCAGCGTGAGGCCGAAAATGGTGGCGGAGATCCACTTCTCGCGGCTCCACTCGCGCACGCGCGGGCGCGCGATGAAGAGCAGAATCACAGCGGCGAAAAGCAAGCGTAGCGAGGCGGTGCCCCAGGGGCCTCCAATGGGGAAAATCTGGATGGCGAGGCTGGCTCCGAGCTGGAGGGAAATACACGAGCCGATGACGCACAGAACGGCAAACGGATTGGTCATGCAGTCCATTGTGGGGTGGGAAGAACTGTTAGTCTATCTACAGTTTTTAACACGTACCCGTTAGGGATTCTGTCATGTTGGACCTGCACCGCCTCCGCATTCTCTACGAGCTGCACCGCCTCGGCACCGTCACTGCGGTGGCGGAATCGCTGCGCTATACGCACTCGGCCATCTCCCAGCAGTTGGCGCAGTGTGAGAAGGACGTCGGCGTGGCGCTCTATGAAAAGGTCGGCCGGCGCGTGCGTTTGACGGAACAGGGAGAAATCCTGGCCTCCTACGCGGAGCGAATGCTCGCGTTGGCGGATGAGGCGGAGTCGCAGGTCATTGCGTCAACCAACGCGGTGCGCGGCACGATTAAGGTCACGACGTTTCAAACCATCATGTCCTCGCTGGTCCCGCGGGCGCTCACGGAGCTGGCCAGGGAGTACCCAGACCTGCGCGTGCAGATCATCCAGCGCGAAGCCGATGGCGCGATGGAGCTGCTGGCGCGCCGGGAGGTGGACCTCATCTTGGGTGAGGAGTACGAGTCGGACATGCCCGCCACGGATGAGCACACCCACCGGGAGCTGCTTCTCGACGACCCCCTCCGCCTCATCACCCCACTCACCGGACCCTGGAGCGAGTTGCGCTTAGAGGATTTTGCAGCGCATGACGAGGAAATCCCCTTTGCCATGGACCCGGAGGAGTTTTTATTGGGGCGGTTCGTCCACCGGCTGTGCCGCAGGCATGGCTTTAACCCCAGCGTGCTCTATGAAACCCCGGACCCCTTTCTACATGCGCACCTGGTGCGCACCGGACACGCGGTGGCGGTGATCTCGGACCTTTTCCTCGACGAGATCGAGGGCGTGCGCGTGGTTTCCTTGCCTGGTAATCCCACCCGCACGCTCTACACTGCGGTGCGCGCCGGGCGCGAGGGACACCCAGCCTTGCGGGCGTTTCGGGCCGCGTTGAGCAAGGCGGCTGCCACCGCTAAAGGTTTTGGGCCACTCCCTGCGGTCTAGGGTGTGGGTTCTTGCGTTAAACTGATGACCGTGACTAACCCAAATACAACCCCGCGTCCTGTCCTCGTGGTGGATTTTGGCGCCCAGTACGCGCAGCTCATCGCCCGGCGCGTGCGTGAGGCCAACATCTACTCCGAGGTTGTCCCCAATTCCGCCTCCGTGGAGGACATCAAGGCCAAGAACCCGGCCGCGCTGATCCTCTCCGGTGGCCCGTCCTCCGTGTACGCGGACGGAGCCCCCGCATTGAAGCCGGAGCTGCTCGAGCTCGGCATCCCGGTCTTTGGTATCTGCTACGGCTTCCAGTCCATGACTCAAGCCCTGGGCGGCACCGTGGCCTCCACGGGTGCCCGCGAGTACGGCCGCACGGACATGACCGTGTCCGGCGGTGTGCTCCACAAGGGCCTCGAGGACACGCACAAGGTGTGGATGTCCCACGGCGATTCGGTTTCTGAAGCCCCGGAGGGCTTTGAGGTCACCGCCTCTTCCGAGGGCGCTCCCGTGGCCGCCTTCGAGTGCCTGTCCAAGAAGATGGCCGGCGTGCAGTACCACCCGGAAGTTCTTCACTCGCCGCACGGCCAAGAGGTGCTCACGCGCTTTCTGACGGAGGTAGCAGGCCTGGAGCAGAACTGGACCGCAGAGAACATCGCGGATCAGCTCATCAACGATGTGCGCGAGCAGATCGGCGAGGAAGGCCGCGCAATCTGCGGCCTGTCCGGCGGCGTGGATTCCGCCGTGGCAGCAGCCCTCGTGCAGCGCGCTATCGGTGACCGTTTGACCTGTGTCTTCGTCGACCACGGCCTGCTGCGCGCGGGTGAGCGTGAACAGGTGGAGAAGGACTTCGTGGCGTCGACTGGCGCGAAGCTCATCACCGTGGATGAGCGCGAGGCCTTCCTCAACAAGCTGGCCGGTGTGACCGAGCCGGAGGCCAAGCGCAAGGCCATCGGCGCGGAGTTCATCCGCTCCTTCGAGCGCGCCGTCGACCAGGCTCTGGACGGCCAGGATGCTGCGTTCCTGGTGCAGGGCACGCTGTACCCGGACGTCGTGGAGTCCGGTGGCGGTGACGGTACCGCGAACATTAAGTCTCACCACAACGTGGGCGGCCTGCCTGACGACGTCGAGTTCGAGCTCGTCGAGCCGCTGCGCCTGCTCTTTAAGGACGAGGTCCGTGCGGTTGGCCGTGAACTGGGCCTGCCGGAAGAAATCGTGGCACGCCAGCCGTTCCCGGGCCCGGGCCTGGGCATCCGCATCATTGGTGAGGTCACCGAGGAGCGCCTCGAGACGCTGCGCCAGGCAGACCTCATCGCGCGTACCGAGCTGACCAACGCTGGCCTGGACGGCGAGATCTGGCAGTGCCCGGTGGTGCTGCTTGCCGACGTCCACTCCGTCGGCGTCCAGGGCGACGGCCGTACCTACGGCCACCCGATTGTCCTGCGCCCGGTGTCCTCCGAGGACGCTATGACCGCGGACTGGACGCGCCTGCCCTATGACGTGCTGGAGAAGATTTCTACCCGCATCACCAACGAGGTCAAGGAAGTTAACCGAGTAGTGCTCGACGTGACGTCGAAGCCGCCGGGAACCATCGAGTGGGAGTAAAGCGAAGCAAACTCCCAGACGCTGCGTAGCGCGGCCGTGCCTTGAATTAACAGGGCGCGGCCGCGCTCCCGTTTTCGGCCCCTGGTACCAAGCCCGCGTGGTTTGTAGTTGGCACCGTCTTTGTCGCCACGAGCTCCGACCGAGGCACGGAGTAGAGCGTTTGTGTTGCCTCGTTGCTGTACAGCTCCGCGAATCGGGCGAGAGCTCTGGCATACCTCTTTAACGCGCGCGCGAGTAGCCGCACGCCGAGCGACAATTCTCAGCGAGCGGCTGGTGAAAGCGGCTGTTTGTTGCTAAGGCGTCGCAGGCCGGTGAGCCGGCGTCCTACGACCCATCGATCCGGTTGATCCGGAGACCGGTTGGACTTCGACCTGGGGACTCGGGCGACGATTCACGGGCTGGTTGAACTCATGAACTCGGTGGCGGGTCCGGAGGTTCGCCGGAGTTATGCGGCGGCGCCCCAGGGCTGGAGCCGTCAGCCGGACCGGAACGCGGATCAGGCGGGCCGGATGTTGGCGGATATGAGGATGCGCGAGCAGTGCCTGGTGCTCGCCCCGGCGCGGAACGCGGCGGGTGGGCGGGGCTTTCGATGGGAATCGGCGGGCCGGCCCACGGCGGCAGGTAGTGCACGCGGCCATCAATGCGGTCGAGGTGCCCGCGGCCGGTGGGCTTTTCCGGGTCATCGTCATTGACCGCGTTGTGATACGCGCACAGCGGCACCATATTGGCCATGTTCGTCGGCCCGCCATCTTGAAAGCGGGTGAGGTGGTGGATCTGGGAGTCGTCGGCAGGCGCGTTGCACCCGGGCCAGGCGCACGTCGGGTGCTCTGCAGACAGCGCGAGGCGCTGCTTGGTGTTGGCAAAGCGGCTCGCCATGTAGAGGTTCACGGGGCCGTGGTGGGGGTGGACGAGGGTGATGAGGCCGACGTCGGCAAGCTTTTCGCGCACGAACTCCGCGCCCGTCATTGTCGCCCCATTCGTCAGCTGCAGTTCGATCTCCTCGCCATCACCATCCACGATGCGGTCCAGCTCATCCAAGCGCACGATGACGTTGGACTGCAGCTTCTGGCCCGAGCCGCCCCCGCCGCGGAACACGGTATGCGCCGCGGTGAGCAAGTCTTTGTCGGTGGTCTTCAACACGGCCAGCAGCTTCGAGATGTTGAGCGAGGAATCCGTAATGCTCAGTGTGTGGTTGCGGCCCGCACGCCGCGTTAGTCGCACGCCTGGTGCAGGGTCCTTGGGCGGGTGCCACTCTTTGAGTTTTGCCTTCGCCACCATGGGGATTTTCTCCCGCGGGGTAGCGGCCAGCAGTTGGCGCAGCTCCCACGCCTTGCGGGCCTTGAGCTTGGAACAATAGCGCTCGATATCGAGGAGCGTGAACACGTCGTGGCCCGTGCGGCGCGCTTTGCGCTGCCGGGAGCGGAACATCGTGTCCCCGAAATACACCGCGTGCAGCCCCAGGAGCTTCTCCGCGAAATCCGGCCGCGCACCCATCTCAATTAGCTGCGCGCGCGTGACACCGGCGCATTGCTCGACCACGTCGAGCCCGCGCGCTAGTGCTTGAATGTAACCCCCAGTTGCATAGCTCACAGCCTAAACCAGGTTGGGCAACCTCGCTACTTGAGCGCAGAAATCGCAGCGCAGAGCTTATCGACGTCCCCCTCTTCCGTCGACCACGCCGTACAAAAACGCACCACGCGCAGGCCTTCGTGTTCTTCGAAGAACTGGCACGCGAAGTCCTGCGAGAGCTTCTCTTCCTGCTCGCGGGTTAGCAGAGCGAATTGCTGGTTGGTGGGGGAGTCAAAGAGCATGTCGATGCCTGCGGCGCGGAATGCCTCGGCTATGCGCTGTGCTTGGGCATTGGCGCGGGCGCAGATCTGCTCGTAGAGGGTGGTTGCCGCGCCGGCGGAGGCAGTAGGTGGGGCGCTGAAGAGGGCGGCGAATTGCGCGCCCAGCAGCCAACCTTTGGCCAGCAGTCCGCCGTTTTGCTTCATCGCATTGCGAAAGCGCGGCGCACCCGCGGGGAAGACGATGGCCTCGCCGAAGAGGGCGCCGCATTTGGTGCCGCCGATGGTGAAGACGTCGACAAGCGCGGCCAAGTCCGGCGGGGTGACATCCGCAGCGGACAGGCCGTAGCCGAGGCGGGCGCCGTCGACAAACAGGCCCAACTCGTACTCGTCGCAGACCTCGCGCAGGGCCACGAGTTCGGCGCGGGAGTAGGCGGTGCCGAACTCGGTAGGCTGTGTGATGTAGACCAGTGCGGGCTCCGGCATGTGCTCTTCCACCCCGGAGGCGCGGTATTCCTCCATGCACGCGCGAACCTGCGCGGCGGTGATCTTTCCCAGCTGGTTCGGCAGCGTGATGACCTTGTGCCCGGTGTGCTCGATGGCGCCCGTCTCATGGGTGGCGATGTGCCCGCTATCCGCCGCGATAACGCCTTCCCAGGGGCGCAGCTGGTGGGCGATGATGGTGGCGTTGGCCTGCGTTCCACCGACCATGAAGTGCACTTCGGCGTTCGGCGCCTGGCAGGCAGTGCGGATGCGCTCAGCGGCCGTGGCACACAGCTCGTCGGCGCCATAGCCGGTATAAGCCCCGCCCGCCCCTGCGATGGCATCAAGGACGCGGGGGTGGGCGGAGCGATGGTAGTCGTTGCCGAAGTGAATCATGGGTGGCCAGTTTAGCCGGTGACGGTGACTTCGCCGATGCCTGCGTCGATGTGAATGTTCAGCAGCGCGTCAGGGTCCTGGCGTTCGGTGCAGTTGCTCTCACCCAGGCCGTCATCACAGGTCAGCGCGACGGGGATGTCCTTCGGGAGGATGACCTCGACGGCGCCGATGCCGGCGTCGACGGTGACGTCGTGCTTGGTTGTGAGGTCGTGGAGCTGGCTGAAGTCCACCGTCGATTCGCCGATGCCCAGGTCGTAGTAGTCCTCGAGTTCATCTTCATGGGTGGGCGCGATGTCTTGCTCACCGACGTTGAAGCGGGCGCTGAAGCCGGACTCGTCGGCCTCGGAGACGAAGGTGACTCCAAGGAAGGCAATCGTCAGGGCGGCGCCTACGGCACCGAGCGCAATCGCGCCCTCAACCCACTGCGAACCGCGCTTCTTTTTCGGTTCCTCCCGCGGGCCCGGCTCCGGCAGGTCCCAGGCATCGGGAACCACGCCGAGCGGATCCCAGGACGGTGGGGTCCTGCGGCCGGGCGGGAAGGGGTGGCCGCCCGCCGGGGTATAAGCATTGAGGTTGACAGGTTCCTCGCGCACCGGCTGCTCGGCGGCCAGCAGTCCGCTAGGCGGTAGCGGCTCGCGTTGGTGAAGGGCGTACCAGGCCAGCGCCAGCAGGCCGAAGGTCAGCGTAGCGGGCGGAAGGCCGGCGAGGAATTGCCCGCTGAGGAACAGTGGGCCGGAGCTAAACGTCAGAAGGACGCCGACAATTAGGATCCAACCGAGCTCTTGCTCCTCCTTGACGCCATCCTTGCCCAAGGCCGCATCGAGCGGGCAGTAGGGCGAGCCGTAGCGCGGCATGAGCGCCCACGCGGCGAGGTAGGCGGCGATGCCCCCGCCGAAAGCGAGTGCTGCGACCACGAAGGCCACGCGCACAATCGTCGGATCGAGCTGGTAGCGCACCGCGATGCCTTCGCAGACACCGGCGAGCTGGGCGTCGCCACCCTGCTTCTTGGGAAGGCGGACGGGGCGGGTTGTCCACATCTGGTTGAAAGTGCTGTTCTTCGTCATACTTTTATGGTGCCGCGCGGGGCTTCGCGGCGGTATCGGTAATCGCCCTGATTTTTAGACCTCAGGGTTGTCCCCGATGTGCCGGAGGGGTGGTGCGTGGGACTATGTCTAGTATGACTTCGCCCTATGTCCCCGCCGAGAACGCGGCGCCTTATCCCGTGATGTCACGCCCCCAGTCTGGCCGCGTGGTGGCCGGCGTGGCGGCGGGCCTGGCGCAGAATCTGGGGGTTTCGGCGCTCTCCGCGCGCATCGCCTTGACCGCGTTGACCCTGCTGGGCGGGGTGGGGGCGATGGCCTATGCCGGGCTGTGGATTTTCACGCCCGCGCTTGACGACGCCCCCTCCACCCGCCGCAGCCCCCTCTCCCTCATGCTGGTGTTCCTGGCGCTGGCGGGTAGTGCGGTGGGTGTGTTGGGGGTATCGGGGGCGTCGTTAAGCGCGGCGGTGCCGTTGGCGGTGGTGGCCATCGGCGCGGTGCTGGCGTGGTTGGCCTATGACCGCGGGCTGAACACACCGGTGGGCCTGGTTGCCGTGGCGGCGGGTGCCGTCCTGGTCATCGGTGGCGTCGTGGTGGCGGCGGTGACGTGGGAAAGCGGATCGGGTTCGGCGATCCTGGCCACGGCGCTCACACTTGTGGGATTTGGTGCGCTGGTGGTGCCGCTGGTGCTGAAGCTCTGGCGTTCGCTGTCGCAGGAGCAGGCGGCGAAGGCGGTCTCCGAGGAGCGCGCCGAGATTGCCGCCCGCCTGCACGATTCGGTGCTGCAGACGCTGGCGCTGATCCAGAAGAGAGCGGGGGATCCGCGCGAGGTGACGCGTTTGGCGCGCGCCCAAGAACGCGAGCTGCGCGCCTGGCTTTTCGACGCCCCTTCTGCCGCCCCCACCACCTGCTTCGGCGCCCTCGAGGCGGCGTGTGGGGAGGTAGAGGATCTCTTTGACATGCGGGTATCCGCGGTGACGGTGGGTGAGGACACGGAGCTGACAGATTCCGCGAAGCTGCTTATTCAGGCCGCGCGTGAAGCGATGGTGAATGCCGGCAAGCACGCGGGCGTGGACGTGGTGGATGTCTACGCGGAGTTGTTAGCGGGCGAGCTGAGTATCTTCGTGCGTGACCGCGGGGTGGGCTTCGACGTGGATCGCATTCCCGCTGATAGGCACGGGATTCGTGACAGTATTCGCGCGCGCGTAGAGGGTGCTGGTGGGCGCGTGCGGATTTCCTCGACCCCGGGGGAGGGCACCGAGGTGGAGCTGGCGGTAGCGTTATGAGCATGGTGAAGGTCTTTTTGGTTGATGATCATTCCGTCTTCCGCGCGGGCGTGCGCGCCGAGTTGGCGGCGGCCCCGGAGATTGAGATCGTGGGCGATGCGGGCACCGTCGCGGAGGCGCTGGAGGGCATTGCGCGTACCTCCCCGGACGTGGTGCTTCTTGATGTCCACATGCCCGATGGCGGCGGCCTCGCCGTTATTAACGCGACGGCTAATCAGCCGGCGCGGCCGGTGTTTTTGGCGCTGAGCGTGTCGGATGCGGCGGAGGATGTGATTGCGCTGATTCGGGCGGGTGCGCGCGGGTACGTAACGAAGAATATTTCCGGCCCGGATTTGGCGCGCGCGGTCCTGCAGGTCAACAGCGGGGATGCGTATTTCTCGCCGCGCCTGGCAGGCTTTGTCCTTGACGCTTTTGCCTCCGGCTCGCCCGCACCGGAGCCGGAGGAGGGGCAAGACCCGGCGGTGGATGCGCTCACGCGCCGCGAGCTGGAGGTCTTGCGGTTACTCGCGCGCGGCTATACGTACCGTGAGATTGGCAAGCAGCTGTTCATCTCGGTTAAGACGGTGGAAACGCACGCCTCCAATATTTTGCGCAAGACCCAGCAGTCCAACCGCCACCAGCTCACGCGCTGGGCCACCTCGCGCGACTTGGCTTAAGTCGCAGCCTAGGCAGGGGGAGCGTAGGCGAGCTTGCGGGAGCCGTCGACGTGGGGAAAGAGCAGGAAGGCCGCGCCCGCGACGATCACCCACACCAGCGCGCTGCCCCAGGCAGGTAGTGCGAGGAGCGGGGAGAGCATAACCATCAACCACAGCACCATGAGGGGAATAAGCTGCGCGGCGTTGGGCAGCATGGTGACGTTGTGGCGCTGGGCATAATCGCGCAGGTCCGCGCGGTAGGGGTGCAGGAATACGAGCGCGCAGGCGGCGATGAGGAGAAGCAGGCTGAGCCCCATGGCGAGCCCGAAGTGGATGCGGCTGGTGCCTGCCGCCACGGCGGCACCAGCCAGCAGCGAGGCGCCGAGGCGTACCCACGGCGGAGTGGGGATTGGGGTGGTGTGCGCGCGGAGGGGATTCATGGCGCCTAACGCTACCAGCGCAATTGCGCGTGTCCGGGGAGAGGTTCATAATAGGAGCCATGAATCAAACAGGTGTTCGCGTAGCGGGCGGCTCACGGGCCGACCAGATTGCGGTTCTACGCGCCCAGATTCAACGCCTGGAAACCCCGGATGATTCGGTGCAGGTGCAGCCGGACGCGGAACTTCTTGGCGTCCCTGAAAAGTTATCTGAGCTGCTCCCGGGTGGTGGTCTGCCGCGTAAACGGGCAACCGCCTGCGCGGAATGCGCCGCGCTCGTGGTGGAGCTGATAACTCATGTTAGCGCGGTGGGCGGACACGTCGGGGTAGTGGGCTGGCCGGATCTATCACTCGCACAAGTGGCCGAGGATGGTGATGTCTCCCGGGTCATCACGGTGCCCGACCCGGGCGCGGAGCCCTGGGCGGTAACTAGCGTGCTGTGTGAGGGGCTGGACCTCGTCGTGCACAAGGGGACAGGTGCGCTGAGCCCCACCCGGGCGCGCCCCGTGCTGGCGAAGGTGCGGGCAGGGCAGGCGGCCCTGCTCACCGTGGGGACCCGGCTGCCGGGCACGGCCGTGGAGATCGGCGCGGAGGTCGTCGCAGTGCGTGGCTTGGGCCGGGGCAGCGGGCGGATTCGGGGGGTTGATATAGGGGTGCGGGTGGCGTCGGCAAGCATGCGCCCGCGGCGTGGAGTGCTCACGTGCGGGCAGCGACCAGACACGCGCCCGCACTTGGAGGCGGTGTGAGGGTCGCGGCGCTGTGGTTCCCGGATTGGCCTATCCAGGCGCTGCAGGATGCCGAGAGGGCGGCGTGTGTCATCGCCGCCCAGCACCGCGTGGCGGTGTGCAACGCGGCGGCGCGCCGGGCGGGGGTGCGCCGCGGGATGCGCGTGCGCCAAGCCCAAGCCGTCCTGCCGGAGCTGCGCGTGGAGGAGGCAAACCCGGACCGGGATGGGGTGGTGTTCGCGGAGATTGCCGCGGGCCTGGATGCGGTGGCTTCGTCGGTGGAGGTGCTGCGCCCTGGGCTGGTCATCGTGGACGCAGGCGCGGCCGGACGTTTCCACGGCAGTGAGGCGAAGGCGGTGGAGATGCTTGTCGACGCCACCTCCAGATCCCACCTCGACGCCACCGTCGGCGTCGCCGATGAGATTGCCACCGCGCTGATTGCCGCCCGCCATCACAACCTGGGCGCGGTAGTCCCAGCAGGCGGCTCGCGCGACTTTCTGGCTCAGCAGCCGGTGGGGGTATTGGCCGCGGAGGTGGCGCTGGGGTGTTCGGCGGACGTGGTGCATGCCTTGGAACAGCTGGGTGTGCGCACGCTAGGGGAGCTGGCGAGCCTGCCGCTGCGCCAAGTCACCACCCGTTTCGGCGAGGCCGGGCGGCGGTGCCACGCGGTGGCCGCGGCCGCACCGGATCGGCGCGTGGCACCGGAACTCGCGCGCCCTGACCTGGGCGTGGAGCAGGGCTTCGAGGAGCCCTTGGAGCGCGTGGATGCCGCGGCCTTCGCCGCGCGTCAGCTGGCGGCTCGCCTCCACGCGGCTCTCGAGGAAGCGTGCGTGGTGTGCCTGCGCCTGCGCGTTGCCGCGGAGTTTGAGGGCGGTGAGCGCCTGGAGCGGATTTGGCGTACCCAGGAAGCGCTCAGCGAGGCCGCCACGGCGGACCGCGTGCGCTGGCAGCTCGACGGCTGGTTGAGTGCTGCGCGGGCGGGGAGTGCGCCGGGTGAGGGAGGGGGCATCGCCAAGCTGGCGTTGGAACCGGTGGAGGTCGCCCCGCCGGGGGACGGGCTTTTGTGGGGCGCGGATGAATCCACCGAGCAGGCCAAGCGTGTCATCGCGCGCGTGCAATCCCAGCTGGGGGTGGACCGCGTGCTGCAGCCCCGCCCGGCGGCCGGGCGCGGGGTGGCCGAGCGCATCGAGTACGTCCCTTATGGCGAGCAGCGCGACCCGCAGCCGGAGGGCACGTGGCCGGGGCGCATCCCGGCGCCGCTTCCGGCGATCCTGGCGCACCCGGCTGCGAGGATTCGGCTTATCGACGTCTCCTCGAAGGACATCATCGTCACCGCCGAGGCCCTCCTTTCCGGGGAGCCAGCAGGCCTGGGGTGGGGCCAGCACCGCTACCGGGTGACTGGGTGGGCCGGCCCGTGGCCCGTGGATACCGGGTGGTGGGAGGCGGGTGCGGCGCAACGCTGCGCGCGCCTGCAAGTCGTCGGGGAAAACGACAAAGGCCAGCGCGCCTGGCTCCTCGTGTGGGCAGGCGGGCGCTGGTCGGTGGAGGCAACCTATGCCTGAACGGCTTAGTTCAAGATGTCGATGACCAGGCGCGTCGGCGCCCTGAGCACCTGCACCGAATACGGGTGGCGTTCGTTAAGCCCGATAACGAACTGCGAGCGAGCCTCGAAGGTACCGCCGCTGACCACCTGGGTAACTAGGCCGCCGGCGCCATTTACGGTGCCGATATTCGGGTCTTCCATGTTGAGCTGGAAGGGGTAGGCGGTGCCGTCGATGCTGACGTCGAGCGCGGTGGAGCCTTCATAAGCAATCGGGTTGCCGGATCCTTGCTGGGCGGGGGCATCGGTGTAATCAATGAACCAGCCCGGCGAGCCATCCCCGACAAACTCGAAGACTACGCGGTCAAAGCCTTCATGCTTGCCCACGCGGACATCGGTCACCACCAGCTCCGAGGGGGCCGGTGGGCGGAGGGTTTTCATCTCCATGTTGGCGTCGCCCAGCGGGGTCAGCCCAGCCGGTGCGGCGGGGGAGGGGGCAGTGGGAGTAACGGTAGCCGTGGAGGTGGAGGCGCCGGACATGGTGGCGTCGAGAGTCTTCGTGGGGCCGTCGGGGCTGCCGTCCGGGGAGGAAGACGGAGCGCATCCCTGAAGCGCGAGCGCACCCGAGACAACGAGTGCGGCCACGGGGGCGGCTGTGCGCAAGAGACTGTGTTTCGGCATAACTTCGAGCGTAGCGGCACCACACGGGATTATATGCATCGAGCTAGGCATCGTAACCACATTGTTGTGAAGAAAGTGATGCCAGTTAAGATGGCGCCATGACCTTCTGCTCCGACGTCCAGGTCGAGCCCCTGGCTGGTACCGCTAAACAAGAATCTGTGTACGTCCTTTTCGAGTGGCCCACGGCGTGGTCGCGCGACGTGCTTGACGGCCACACCTTTGGCCCAGGCCTCACCGAAAAGCTCAAGGCCAAGCTCAAGGGCGTGGCGGGCCTGCAGCTCATTCGCCGCCCGGGGCGCGCCGGGCATGAGCGGGGGACGGGGCACTTCCGTTGTTTCGTTGTGTGGGCGCGCGAGGGGCTGGTGCAGGATTACACCCTGAACGGCCCAGAGGACATTCTTGACCTGGATCTTGAGCACCCCACCGGCACGTGCCTGCCGCTGGTGCTCGTGTGCACCCACGCCAAGCGCGATGCCTGCTGCGCCATCAAGGGGCGCCCGCTGGCTGCCTCCCTGGCATGTGAATTTGAGGAGACCGTGTGGGAAACCTCCCACACCAAAGGCCACCGCTTCGCGCCGTCGGTGCTGCTGATGCCGTGGGGCTATTCCTTTGGCCGCCTCAACGTGGAGGCCGGCCGTGAGCTCGTGGGCAAGGCGCTGCACGGCGAGTATTTCTACCCCGCCAACCGTGGTTCCGGCCTCACCACGCCCCGGGGCCAGGTAGCGGAGCTCGCGGTGGCACGCCAGCTTCTCGACGCCTCCGAGACCCTCCACTACGGCGACCTCACCGTCGACGCGACAGATACCGCAGCGGCAGGTACTGCCGCTGTGCGACACCGCGACGGCCGCGCATGGGACGTGGAGCTGGAAGAAAAAGAGGCCTCCGGCGTTGTCTCCTCCTGCGGAGACAAACCGAAGACCTCTCGAATCTACGTCGCGCGTCGCGTCGAAAAGCGCAGCGTATAGATAGGGGTTGGCGTGGTTAGCGGCGCATAATCTTGGCCGAGAGCCAGTTGCCGAAGAACTGCGCTGCCTGCACCAGCACGATAATGATGAGGGTTGCCACCACGGTGACTTCCCACTCGAAGGCGCGGTAGCCGTAGACAATAGCGAAGTCCCCCAGGCCACCGCCGCCGACGTAGCCCGCCATCGCGGACATATCGACGATGCCGATGAACAGGAAGGTGTAGCCCAGCACCAGCGGGCCGAGCGCCTCCGGAATGATGACCGTGGTGATGATCTTCCACGGCGAAGCGCCCATCGCGCGGGCCGCCTCAATCACGCCCGGATCCAGCGCCACGAGGTTCTGCTCCACGATGCGCGCCACCGCGAAGGTAGCCGCGATCACCATGACGAACGTGGCCGGTTCACGGCCGATGGAGCTTCCCAGCACCGCCACCGTCAGCGGCTGGACAAAGGCCAGCAGGATGATGAACGGAATCGGGCGAATGAAGTTCACCAGAATGTTGATGACGAAGTGGATGGGCTTGTTCTGCAGGATGCCGCCCGGGCGTGTGGTGTAGAGCAGGATACCCAGCACGAGGCCGATGATGCCGGCGAGCACCAGGGTCGTGGCGACCATGATGAGGGTGTCCTTGATGGCGTCGACAAGCGTGCTGCCCAGTCGGTCCCAATTGGCCTGCGCGAGGTAGGTGACGTTCATCGTTGGATCTCCTCAATCTCGGTGGTGCGTTGCATGTGTGCGTAGAAGTCTTCGATGGCGGCGTCCGGGCCGTTGAGGCGGACGGTGATCTTGCCAAAGGAGTGCTTTTGCAAGGTGGTGATACCGCCGTGGACCACAGCGATGGACACGCCCTCGTCCGCGAGCTTGCCCGCGGCATCGAAGAAGCCGGACTTCTCCGTCAGGTTGATGGTGAACAGGCGGCCCTCGTGGGCCAAGAGGTCATCGGCCTCGACGACGTCCGGGGTGTTGCGTAGCGAGGTGGCCACGAATTTCTCCGCCACCTTGGTCTGTGGGTTGGAAAAGACCTCGTAGACGCTGCCGGACTCAATAACGTGGCCGCCTTCCATGACGGCGACCTTGTCTGCGATGGAGCGCACGACGTCCATCTCGTGGGTAATGACCACGATGGTGATGCCGAAATCGCGGTTGACCTTGCGCAGAAGGTCGAGAACCTCATGGGTGGTGGTGGGGTCGAGCGCTGAGGTGGCTTCATCCGCCAGCAGCAGGGAAGGGTTATTAGCCAGGGCGCGGGCGATGCCGACGCGCTGTTTCTGGCCGCCAGAGAGCTGCTCCGGGTAGTTATCGCCCTTGTCCGCCAGGCCGACGAATTCCAGCAGTTCCTGGACGCGCTTTTTACGCTCCTGCTTCTCGACGCCCTGCAGCTTCAGCGGGTACTCAATGTTGCCCGCCGCGGTGCGCGAGGACATGAGGTTGAACTGCTGGAAGATCATGCCGATGTTGCGGCGAATGCCCCGCAACTTGGATTCGGGGAGGGGGACGACGTCGGTGCCGTCGAGAAGCAGCTGCCCTGAGGTCGGCTTATCGAGGCCGTTGATCATGCGCACCAGCGTGGACTTGCCCGCGCCGGAGAAGCCGATGATGCCGATGATCTCGCCGGGCTCGACGGTCAGGGAGACATTATCGAGTGCGGTGGTGGTGGTTTTCTTGTTCTTAAAGACTTTGGTGATGTTGCGGAATTCAATCCGGGTGCCCTGGTGGGCGCCAGTGTGTTCAGTCACGTGGTTTTCCTTTGTACGTGTCCGTGTAGTGAATAAGCAGGGAGTAACGGGCAAAATCCCCCGGGTCACGCAAACGAGCGTGAGCGCGGGGGTGAGGGAGATTCGCTTAGCTAGAGGAGGCTTCCTCTTCCAAGCGCTCCAGAATCTTCTGAAGCTCTGACTGTGGTTTGTCCACGAAGATGGTGGTGCCACCCGTGGTGTCTTGCACCGCGGCCTTCACCTCATCGGAGAGGTAAAGTTCAGCCAGCTTCTTGACCTTCTCATTGTCCTTGTCCTTTTCCTGCACAGCCCACACGTTGACGTAGGGGTCGAACAGGATCTTCGGGTCGGCGTTGGGGTTTTCCGGGTCGTCGTAAAGCACGGCGTCGGCCGGGTTGATACCCGCACGCTTGAAGAAGGAGTTGGTGATGATGGCAGGCTTGCCTTCGCCGAAGGCGGACGGAGTCTGGGAGGCATCGACCGGGGTGATGGTCACCTTGGAAGCGGACTCGTCGATATCGGCGGGATCCGGGGTGAGCTTGCCCTCTTCCTTGAGCTTCAGCAAACCGTTGGCTGCCAGCAGGTTGATGGCGCGGCCCTGGTTCGTGGCGTCATTCGGAATGGCGATGTCCTGCCCCTCGATGCCGTCGATGCTGTCGTGGCCCTTCCAGAACAGAGGCATGGGGTAGACCTGCGTGGACGCAACTGGGACAAGGTTTGTGCCGTTGCCCACGTTGTACTCGGCGAGGAACTTTAAGTGCTGGAACTTGTTGGTGTCCGTGCTCCCCTCAGCCAATGACTGGTTGGGGGTGGCGTAGTCGGTAAAGCTCTTCATCTCGATCTCGATGCCTTCCTTGGCAGCGAGCTCTTTGAGCACGCCCCACTCCGGAAGCTCGGCGTCGGTGGTGCCGATGATGATGGGATCCTCGGCGGTACCAGCGGCGAAATCGGAGCTTGCAGACGAGCAGGCGACCAAGCTGGTAGCGGCAGCGAGGCTAGCTACAGCGGCTGCTACGAGACGGCGGATGCGCATGATTCGTCCTTTGCTAGTTAGTCAGTGAAGGCTGCTTAAACCTGCTCCTCGAGGCGGTCCAGAATCTCCTGGAGCTCCTCCTGGGAGCGGTCCACGGCCACGGCGGTGTCGCCGGAGGACTTCAGGACCGCGTCGGTGACCTTCTGGTCCTTCCACAGCTTGGCCAGCTCGTGGAGGGTTTCGTTATCGGCGTCGTCGGCACGCACGGCCCAGACGTTGATGTAAGGCTCGGCCTCGGTGGAGTCCGGGTCATCCTGAGCAACGGCAGACTGCGGGTCAATGCCGGCGCGCTCGAGGAAGGAGTTGTTGATAACGGCAGGCTTGCCCTCGCCGTAGGCGGCCGGGGTCTGGGCAGCGTCCACCGGGGTGACCTTGACCTTGGACTTCTTCTCATCGATGTCCAGCGGGGTCGGGGTCAGCGGGCTGCCCTCCTTGAGGGTGACCAGGCCTTCCTGGACCAACAGGCCGATGGCGCGGCCCTGGTTGGTGGAGTCGTTCGGGATGGCGACTTCCTGGCCCTCGACGTCACCGAGGTCCTTGTGGTCCTTCCAGTAGATGGCCAGCGGGTAGATCTCGGTAGCTGCCAGCGGGACGAGGTCGGTGCCGTTGCCCTTGTTGTATTCAGCCAGGAACTTCAGGTGCTGGAACTTGTTGGTCGTCAGCTTGCCCTGGTCCAGAGCCTGGTTCGGGGTGTTGTAGTCGGCGAAGTTTTCCAGCTTGACGTCGAAGCCGGCCTCCTTGGCCAGGTCCTGGAATACGGCCCACTCTTCCATGTTGGCGTCGGTGGTGCCGATGGTGATGGTGGAGTCCTTGGTAATGGCCTCACCGGAGTTCTCGGACTCGGCGGAGTCCGAGGAGCAAGCAACCAGGCCAGTTGCAGCGATGACGGCTGCCGAGGTGGCAGCAAGTACGCGACGGATGCTCATAGTGGGTTCCTAGTGTCCCTTCTTGGTTTGTGCGGCAAGTCGTATCACCGCAGGAGTATGCACTGCACGAAAAACTAGCAACGATTGAACCGCTTTGTCTATCCGAGTATTCGTTCAACGAAAACCTTGACTGGAATACATGTTCGAATATAGTGTGTGGGGCTATGAGATTCAATGGGGGTGAGGCGCTGTCGTGGTCCCGGGTGGAGAGGATTCTCTCTGGCCGCCCAGGGCCCGTCCCGGTGCCGGTGGACCACCTTCCGGGGGCGGCAGAGGGGCCGAAGGCTGGGCATTCCGCCGTGCCCTTCGCGGAGCTGCATGCGGTGAGCTCGTATAGCTTCCTTCATGGTGCCTCCGAGCCGGAGGAGCTCGTGGCGCGCGCCGTCGAGCTGGGCCTGCGGGGGATTGCGCTGGTAGATAGGGATGGATTCTATGGCCTCATGAAATTTGCGGAGGCTGCTGCCAAGGTGGGGCTGCCCGCCGTCTTTGGTGCGGAGCTCAGTCTGGATCCGGCCCCGCTGACGGTCTTGGCGCGCACCCCGGAGGGCTATCGGCGCCTGTCTCGGCTCATCGCCCGCGCCCACATGGAGGCGGGGGAGAAGGGGGCCGTGTCCTATCCTCCCTTGGCGCAGATTGCCGAGCAGCTGCAGGATGAATGCCTGTTCCTGGTGGGCTGGGAGTGGGCGGAGCATTTCGATCTTCTGGTCGATGGAATAAAAATAGACAGCATGGTTCTGGAGTATGCCTGTACCCAGCTCCCGGAGGACACGGACCACCACCTACTGCTGGATTCCTTGCCGGTTTCGCGCGCCATCGCTTCTACCCGCCCAGCTGCCGCCACGCGGCAACACGCGCGGCTGGCCGGCGCGAAAGAAGCCTTGTCCAGACGCCTCGCGCTTGCCGACGCCTCCCCCAACTCCCACCCCATGGGCTCGTCCTGGCTGCGCTCCGGGGAACAGATGGCGCAGCTGTTTCCGGATCGTCCCGAGCTCATCGCGGAAACCGTCCGCGTCCTTGAGGAATGCAGCTTCACCTGGGAGGCGCTGGCCCCAAACCTGCCTGATTTCGACGTGCCGGAAGGCCATACCGAGATGTCCTGGCTAGAGCACCTCACCTTCGAGCGCGCGGCAGTTCGCTATGCCACGCGGCCTAAGGAGATTCGGGAGCGGGCGTGGGAGCAGATGCGGTACGAGCTGGGCGTAGTGAAGCAGCTGGGCTTTCCCGGCTACTTCCTCATCGTGTGTGATCTCGTGGACTTTTGTAAACGGGAGAATATCCTGTGCCAGGGGCGGGGCTCGGCGGCGAATTCGGCGGTGTGCTTCGCGCTGGGGATTACGAATGCGGAGCCGATTTCCGCGGGCCTGCTCTTTGAGCGCTTCCTCTCCCCAGACCGCGATGGCCCGCCGGATATTGACATCGATATTGAATCGGGGCGGCGCGAGGAGGTTATCCAGTACGTCTACGCCAAGCATGGCCGCGAGCGCGCCGCGCAGGTGGCGAACGTGATTACGTACCGCCGCAAAGGGGCGTTGCGGGATGCCGCCCGCGCGTTGGGCTACCCGCAGGGTTCGGCCGATGCCTGGTCGAAGGGGATTGCGCCCGCGCCTTCGGACGTTGAATCCTTGGCCGAGCAGTTTATAGGGCAGCCGCGCCACCTGGGCATTCACTCCGGCGGCATGGTGCTGTGCGACCGGCCGATTGCGGATGTCGTGCCCGTGGAGTGGGCGCGCATGGAAAACCGCTCGGTGCTGCAATGGGATAAGGATGATTGCGCCGCAGCTGGGCTGGTGAAGTTCGACCTGCTGGGCCTGGGCATGCTCGAAGCTCTGCACCACATGATGGACTTGGTGGAGGAGAGTACTGGCCGGGTGGTCAACCTGTGGGAGTTGGATCTGGCTGACGTGGAAGTCTATGACATGCTCTGCCGCGCGGATGCGGTGGGCGTGTTCCAGGTGGAATCGCGAGCGCAGCTGAGCACGCTGCCGAGGCTCAAGCCGCGGGTCTTCTTCGACCTTGTAGTGGAGGTCGCGCTCATCCGGCCGGGCCCCATCCAGGGCGGGTCGGTGCACCCTTATCTGCGCCGCCGCGATGGTAAGGAGCCGGTCACCTATGACCACCCGGTGCTAGAGAAGTCCCTGGGCAAGACACTGGGAATTCCGCTCTTTCAGGAACAGCTCATGCAGATTGCAGTCGATGCCGCCGGGTTCAGCGGTGCGGAGGCGGATGACCTGCGGCGCGCGATGGGCTCGAAACGCTCGCCGGCCAAGATGGCGGCGCTCAAGCAGCGCTTTTATGAGGGCTTGGAGGAGACCAACGGGATCGTCGGGGAAGTGGCGGACAAGTTGTGGGCCAAGATCGTGGCCTTCGCCGCCTACGGCTTCCCGGAGTCCCACTCGCAGTCTTTCGCCTCCTTGGTGTACTTTTCGGCGTGGTTTAAGCGCTATTACCCGGCGCAGTTTTGCGTTGGCTTGTTGCGCGCGCAGCCGATGGGTTTCTACTCGCCGCAGTCGCTTATTCAGGACGCCCGCCGCCACGGCGTGGAGGTGCTGCCGGTCAGCGTCAACGAGTCGGGCCGCGAGGCGCGCGTGGTGGTGGGCGCGGACGGTCAAGCGCGCATCCGCCTGGGGCTTAGCCTCATCAAGGGATTAGGGAACAAGGCCGCCGATCGCATTGAGGCGGCCGCGCCGTTTGGCGACGTCCCCGATCTCTCCCGCCGCGCCGACCTCACCGTCGATCACGTGGAGGCCCTCGCGGTGGCGGGGGCCTTGGATGTCTTTGGGGCGGACCGCCGCCAGGCATTGTGGCAGGCGGGCGTGGCCGCAACGGAACGGGCAGGGATGCTGCCGGGGCTGTCTGCGATTGAGGCGCCGTCCTTGCCGGGGATGAGCGCTTTTGAGCTCATGGCGGCGGACGTGGCGAGCACCGGCGTGACCCACAACCAGCAGCCGATGGAGCAGGTTCGTGGGGAATTGCAGGCCCGCGGCATCCTATCGGCGGCGGATTTGCCGGGCGTGGAGGATGGCACCCGCGTGCGCATCGCCGGGGTGGTCACGCACCGCCAGCGACCACAGACCGCGGCCGGTGTGGTCTTCTTCGGCCTAGAGGATGAGACCGGGCTGATGAACGTGATGGTTACGCCCGGCCTGTGGGCTCGGGATAAGGTGACGGCTCGGACGGCGCCCGCGCTCATCGTGCGCGGCATCGTGCAGAATGCCTCCGGGGCGGTCACCGTTGCCGCGGACCAGCTGGATCCGCTGGCCTTCGGCGAGGCCCTTTCGCGCGGCTCGCGGGATTTCCGCTAAGAGGTTTATTCTTTTGAGATGAGCTCGTCGCGGTTCATCTTTCCCGCCAGGGAACGGGCCACCGAGAACGGCACCCACACCATGAGCAGCAGGATGATCTTGAGGTAGAGCTGGGACACGAACACGCCGTCCATGATGGGCATGGTTCGGGCACCCCAGGCGATAAGGCCAGTCACTGGCAGCAAGATGACGAGTGCTGCGAGGGAGAACTTGAGGCCGTCGTCGCGGGCTTCGACGTGCTGCTGCATTTGGTACTCATCGAGCTCCGTCGTGGGCAGGTCTGCGGCACCTATCGCTCCGCGCAGGCGGGCGGTCAGCAGCGCGGTGAGCAGCGTTCCGAGGCAGGCCACCATGAGTGAGGTAAAGGAGTCCCAGAACTGCAGGGGGAGGGACAGGATGATGAGGCAGGAGGAGAGATCGGCCAGGGTGATGTAGCGCTTGCGGGTCTTAACGGAATCGGGAATGGTGACGGCGGACATGAGCGAGTTAGTCCTTTCGGTAGATTTCGGAGGACATGGGAGTGAATTCGGTCCGGGAGAACACGGCTTCCACGGGTAAGTCAAAGACCTCGCAGATATTGAAGGCGAGATCCAGGCTTGGGGAGTGGTCGCCGCGCTCAAGTGCGCCGATGGTTTGGGGGTTGACCCCGATGGTGTCGGCAAGCTGTGCGCGCGTCATGTCCCGTTCAACGCGAAGCACGCGGACCCGGTTAAATAGTGGGCGGGTTGGCTTTTTCTTTGGGGACATGCACCACAGTGTTGTATAAACCCAACAACTTGTCAAGAGTTCATGTTAGTGTGTTGGCATGAACCCCGTATCCCCGTCACTCACGAAAGCCCGCTACATCACGAATTTGAGCTGGGACATTATCCTCGCCGCCCTCGCTGCCGCCGCAGCGTATTTCTGGTGGGATTGGCTCTATTGGGTCGCCGGCACGTTTCTCGTGTGGGCGCTCTACGAACTGTGGCTCATCCCCGCACAGGTCAAAAACTTAGGCTGGCAGGAAACCGCCGACGAACTACTGGTCACCCGCGGAAAAATCTGGCACACCTTCACCGTCGTGCCCTACGGCCGCATCCAGTTCGTCGACGTCACCGCCGGCCCCGTCGAGCGGGCGATGGGGCTGAAAAAGGTGAAGCTGCACACGGCGTCGCCCAGCAGTGACGCCACCATCCCTGGCCTCCTTGCTGCCGACGCCGACGCCCTGCGCGAGCGCCTCGCCGTTAAGGCCCGCGAGAGGATGAGTGGGCTGTGAAGGACCACGCGCTTATCGACGCCGACGGCTACACCCGCGTCCACCGCTTTACCCCGCTGTTGCGTTTTTGGTCGCTGATTCTGGCCTTGGTGGCCGTTCTCGCGGTGAACGTCAACGCCTCCATGGTGTCGGACGTTCTGTCCTACGTGCAGGGTGGGCACTTGGGTGAGGTCGGCCGCGGCACCCTGCTGGGCATCGGTGCCTTCGTGCTGGTGTGCACGGTGATTTGGCTCGTCTCCGGAATTTGGTGGCGCAAGCTGGGCTACAAGCTCACCGAGGATGAAATCGCGCTGCGCCACGGTGTCATCTCAACGTCCTTCCGTTCCGCGCGCTATGAGCGCATCCAGGCGGTGGATGTCGTGGAATCCATCATCGCGCGCCTATTGGGCTTGGCCGCAGTCCGTGTGGAGACCGCGGGCGGCACCTCCTCCGTCATCAAAATCGAGTACCTGACCAAGGCGACAGCGGAGGAGCTGCGCGCGGAGCTGCTGCGGCGCACAAATAAGGGGCCTGCCAGTGAACCGGCGCCGGAAACCCCCGCCGCCCTGATCCCGGAGATTCCCATCCTGCGCACGATTGCCGCTGAGGCTTTGCGCCTGCCCACGTTGGTTACCGCACTCGTCATCGGCGGCCTGCTCTTCCTCCCCGGGATGTGGACCGCGCTGCTGCCCATCATCGTGGGCTTCGTGGGGCGGGTGTGGAGTCTGGTGGATTCCTCGTGGACGTTCACCGCGCTTCACGACGCCCCCGCCAACGCCCTCAACGTCTCCTACGGTCTTGCCGACCGCCGCCGCCAAACCATCCGCATCAGCCGCATCCACGGCGTTCGGGTGAGCCAGCCTTTCCTGTGGAGGCGCTTCGGCTGGTACGAGGTGCACGTCTCGGTGGCCGGGTATGGCGCGAAGGGCGGCGGCAAGCAGTCAGGTTCCACGCGCATCCTGCCGGTGGGCACCCGCGAGCAGGCACTGGAGCTTTTAGAGCTCATCTCAGATCTAGACCGCGCGCAGATTGAGGATTTCGCACGCCCTGAAGGGCGCACCCAGCCCACTTATACCTCCCCGCGCCGGGCGACGTGGATCAGCCCCATCGACCGTAAGCAGCAGTCGGTGACGCTGGTGGAATCGCCTCAGCCGGTGACCATCGTGCACCGCGGCCGCATCAACCGCCGCGTCATGGTGATTGGTACCCCGCACATCCAGGAGCTCACGCTGAAGGTGGGGCCGTTGGGTCACCTCGCGGGCGTGCGCACCGTGCGCTTCGACCTTGTGGCGGGCCCAGTCAAGATGGCCGGCCAGGACCTCACGCCTGCCGACGCCTCCGCGCTCCTCACCCGCTTGCGCTCCCGCCGCCTTCCTGCCATGGAAGCCGCGCTGGGGCCGAGCAGCCTCCAGCAGGACCTTAAGCCCGGCGACGAAGCTTAAGCAGCACCGGTCCGCGGGTGTTGCTGGGGCCGGCACACGCCGAGGCCGCCGAACAGGACCCGCATCCGCCCGCGGGGCAGGAGCCGAGTGGCTCCATATCGAGCACCCCGCTGGCGGTGAGGTGGTCCAGGATGACATCGACCGTGCCGGGTTCCAGCCCGGTCTGCGCCGCGATGGCTACGCGCGAGCGCACACCGGATTCGATGGCTTGCTGCACGGCGTGAATGGGCGAGGCGGACACTAGATAAACACCCTCAGAATCTGGAAGGCCGCCACTGCCAGCACCCACGCGGTGGCCAGCTGAATGCCGAAACCGAAGAGCGTCCAGCGCCAGCCAATCTCGCGGCGCTGCGCGGCAATCGTGGCCACGCAGGGTGTGTAGGCCAGCAGGAAGAGCATGTAGGCCCACACCGCGGCGAGGGGATGGCCACCGGAGGCGCGGTTGAAATCTTGACGCACATGGTCACTGAGCGCGCTGTGGGATTGTTCCTCCGCGGAGGCGTCGGTGACGTCGTCGACGGCGTAGGTCTGCGCCCATGTCGAAATCAGCGCCTCCTTGGCCACGAAACCCGTGACCAGCGGACCAGCCAGGGACCACGAGTCGAAACCAGCCGGGGCAAAGGCCGGGGCGATGGTGCGCGAGACCGCGCCGTAGGCGGAATCCTCCGGTGCTGGTGGCTCGCCCAAGGTAGTCTCGTGCACCGCGGCCCCAACCGGGATGGCCATGAGCAGCCACACCACGACCACGGTGGTCACGATGATGCCACCGGCGGTTTGCAGGAAGCCTTTCAACCGCGTCCACATCACGCTCAGCGCTAGGCGCACGGTGGGCAGCTGGTACGTTGGCAAGTCAATAACCAGCGCTTCCTCAGGAACCGCGCGCCACAGCGTCTTTCGCAGCGCCAAGCCAACGAGCACGAGCAGCGCGATGGAAATGACGTACATGATGAACACCACGCTGCCGGCGTGCTCTGGGAAGAACGTGGCCGAAAGCATGACGAAGACCACCAAGCGCGCCGAGCACGAGGTAAACGGGATGAGCAGCGCCGTCATAATGCGATGCCGCGGGCTGCCCAGCACGCGCGTGGCCGAAATCGCCGGCACGTTGCAGCCAAAGCCCACGACAATCGGGATAAAAGCCTTACCTGGCAGGCCGATGGCCCGCATAAGACGATCTGTGACCACCGCCGCACGCGCCATGTAGCCGGAATCCTCCAACACCGCCAAACACAAAAACATCAGCGCCATGAGCGGGGCGAAGGTGAGGACCATGCCGACGCCGCCGATGAGGCCGTCGACAAGCAAGCCCGTAACGAGGGGGTGACCTAAGCCGATGGCTTCAAGCCCCGCCCGCGCCCAATCGCTCAAGGGGCCGGAGACCAACGCCTCCAGGCCATCCTGGAGGGGAGCGGCCACCGTGGTGGTGATCTGAAAGACCAGCCACATCACGGCAAGAAACAGCAGCGGACCCACGACTGGGTGGAGGGCCACCGCGTCGAGGCGGTGGGACAGGGGCGTCGCGTGCTCGACCTCGCTCACCGAGGCCTTCGCCGCCGCATCCAGCTCCGCAAAGCGGCCCTCCAGGCCGGTGTCTTCGCGCAGTTGCACGGGCTCAGCCGCCAGAGAATCTACAACAACCTCTCGCAGCTTCTCGACGCCCTCCCGCTTACGCCCATCAACCTCCACCACCGGGATGGAGGTGGCCTCCGTGAGTGCAGCAGCGTCAACCACTTGACCCTGGTTGAGGGCCACGTCGGTCTTCGTCAGCGCGATGATGAGGCGGTAGGGCTGCTCCGCCAACTGGAGGGCCACGTTGAGGCCGCGCGCGACGGCGCTGGCATCGACGACCACGACGACGGCGTCGGGGCGCTCATCATCGGGGCAATCGATGAGCATGGCGCGGGTGAGCGCCTCATCGGGGCTGAGCGGATCGAGCGAGTAGGTGCCGGGGAAGTCGATGAGATCGGCGGTGGATTCACGCAGCTTCCACGCACCGCGGCTGACCTCAACGGTGGTTCCCGGCCAATTGCCGGTCTGCGCCTTCGCGCCGGTCAGAGCATTAAAGAGCGTGGACTTGCCGGAATTCGGGGAGCCGACGAGCGCGATGATGGGTGCTCCGGCAGGAGCTATCGCGCCGCCCGGATCGCCGTGACAGCTGGGTTTCGTGGTGGCCATGATTTAAACCTCGATGGCTTGCAGCGTTGTCTTGTCGATGGCATAGCGGCAGCTGCCCACCGAGACAACGCGGGCGCCGCCGGCCACGCGCGGGCCCATCGTCAGCGTGGCGCCGGGGCGGATGCCTAGCTCGCCGAGGCGCACTGCCAAGGCGGCGTCACAGGTGCAGGAAATGCACTCGTTTCCCAAGGTGATGGTGCATCCCATGGGGATGGCGTCGGCGGTTTGCCGTGGGCACCCAGACAACTTCACGGTGAGCTCTCTTTCTCTAAAGCATTACCGTTATAGGTTAACCTAAGTAAATATAGGTCTGTCTAGTTTTTCGCCGCTTTCGGTTAGGTGATCCTCACCACGCGGCGCTCGAGGGCGCCGCGTTTCATATGCGTTGCCTGAATTAGTTTGTCCAGCTGCTCACCTGGCGCAGCTTTTGGCGGTTCTTCAGCCGCGACTGGCCCAGCTTGCGGGACATGCGGTCCAGAATCTCAATCGCCTCGGTGATGTGCGGTCCCTTGTTGAGCATGACGCATTCCGCGCGCAGCGCATAGCCCGCGTCCGTGATTTCCGCGCGGGAGGGAAGCCCCGTCTTGGCCAGGGTCTCCAGCACCTGCGTGGCCATGATGACCGGGATATGTGCCGCCTCCGCGACCTTCATGATCCGCCCCGGCACCTGGACCATCTCCTCGAATCCCAACTCCACGGCTAAGTCACCGCGCGCAATCATGATGCCGAACTTGGCATGGCGCATGCCTTCCAGCAACACGCTTCCCAGCTGCTCATAGGCCGGCACTGTTTCAATCTTGAGCACGATGCCCAGGTCACGCACGCGCTGCGCCATCTCCTCGGACTCCTGCTCGGCGGCAATCTCCTCGAGCGTGTCATAGAGGAAGGCCACATCAGCTGGAGTGCGGATGAAGGAAACCGCTGCGATATCGCAGTGCGTGGCCACAAAACGCAGCGCCTCGATATCCTCTTCGGTGAGGCTGGGCAGCGGGACCTCGGTATCCGGCAGGTTGATTCCCTTATAGGCGGCCAGGTTGGTGCCGGTGGGCCCGGCGTGCTCCACGGTGATGACAGCCTCGCGCTCAGCGCCGTTGTCCCGCACCTCGCGGACGCGGCCGGAGATTGCGCCATCATCGAAAATCACCCGGTGACCCACCTCCAGCGCACCGACCACCTCCGGCAGTGTGCAGCCAATCGTGGTCACCTCGCCCTCAACGATGCGCGCCGGCTCCTGCGAAGTGCTCAGCACCAACTCCTCGCCGCGGTGCAGGCGAATCTTCTGCTCCAGTGCCGGAACCCCATGCACCTGCGTGGTGTCCCCGCCGTGGCTCAACACCGTTCCCTCGGCGAGGTAGCAGTTGCGATCGCCGTGCAGCACCGCCACGCCTGCTTCCGCGCTCTCCACGGTGAACACACGCGAGCGCCCGCGCGCTTCCGTGAAGCGCACCTCGCTGCCGGGGTGCAGGCGCGCCAACCACTCACCATCCACCTCCAGCGCTACCGCCGGGCGGGCCGCGCTTGGCGACGCCTCCCCCGCCACCCCGTGGGCGCGGGTAGAGGAGGGGGCGTCGTGAAGCACGAGCGTTGCCGGGCTCAGCAGCTCACCTGCCGCGGTGCGCTCGCCGCGCACGCGAATGACCTGCGGACCCGGCTCGATGCTGCCGGTGCGGACCTTGGGGCCAGCAATATCGCAGGAAATCAGGATCTCGCGCCCCACCTCCTCGGCGGCGCGGTGGACGTGTGCCACCATCTTCTGCCAGGCATCCTGGCCATCGTGGGCGCAGTTGATGCGGGCTAGTTCCATGCCCGCGCGGGCGAAACCGAGGACCAGCTCATAGTCATCTGCGGCCTCGGTGGGAAGGGTCACCATGATGCGCGCGTGGGTGTCCTCCTGGGTGGGGCCGAGGAGGGCTTCGGTGTTGGCATCGAGGATATCGTCCGCGTCCGCATAGGCCGTGGCAATCGGCTGCACGGGATAGGTCGCCGCCTGGCCATCGAAGGCGTCGAGCACGTTGCGCGCGGCGTGGAGGCGCTCGAGCACTGCGGGCTCCGGGTGGCTGAGGCTCGTGGCGCCCAACGCGGTGAGGCCTTCCTGGATTTCGACGGCGTCCTGGGAACGCAATTCCATGTAGCGCACGAGGTTGACCGCGCCGGGGCGGTGGACGGGATCCACGCGCGCGATCTGCGCGGCGTGCGCGGCAGACGAAGCTTCGACGCGGGTAGTGAGGGAATCAAGAAGTGGGCGCAGGCTAGGCAAGGTTTCTCCTTCGTTGTGAAAGTCCACCCACATTGTGCCGCGACTTGTTAGACCGCGCCACGGAAGCGTTAGAGCTATCCGTGGATGGTCAGCCCCCAGTGATTAATGGCGCTGCCGATCTCCATGGCGCCTACGCGGGTCTTGTTGTTATCGCTGACGTTCGAGTTGACCCCGAGTGCCCACATACCGGAATTGTTGGCAGCAAAGACGGCTCCACCCGAATCGCCACGATCGGTGATACTACGAAAATAGAAAAGTCCACCATTTCCGAAGTCTTCAAACTCTCCGCACGAGTACCCGGTCGTTGCGCCGAGCCGACAAATCATCATGTTTCTTTGCTGAGCTTCCTGTGGAGTGATCCACCCTTGCATTGGCAGATCAAGTGGGAGGGAGGAGGTATAGCGGGCGTCTCCGAGGAGTTCAATGAGGCCGATGTCAGTGCCGTAGATGCCTCCGTGGGCGTCCTCTTGGAGGTAAGACTCGACCATTTCTCCTACATACGCCCAATTATTCTGGGCATCCTGAACGTAAAACTGGTCACCCAGTTTGCCGCAGTGTCCCGCGGTGATAATGAATAAACGCTCTCCCCGGGAAGCGAGAAAACCTGTCGAGCACATGCTATTTCTCGTCTCGTTAAAAATCCTTCCGCCGGGGACGATTTCACCTGGCTGTTTTAACCATTCCCAGTCAACAGAGTTGTGATAATAAATGCCTCTGTTGTCATCGCGGCCGCGCTGTCCGGAAGAATCGTTGCCTGGGTCGATCGCGGCCCGCTGAACTGGTGGCTCTGCCAAGGTTTGTTGCTGGCTGGTCGTTACGGTGCTAGTAGAAATTGAGCCGCTGTTCGTCGCGGATGTCGAAACAGGAGCTGCAAGAATCTCAGATATTTCTGCGCCAGCGGAGTTTTCCTTGGTGCTTTCCGAGTTCGCTGTGGGCCCGGCATCTGTGTCAGAACAGCTGGAAATCAGCACGGCGGCACTGAGGACCGCGAGCAGACGGCACCGGCGGCTAAGAGAAGGGGCGGTGGTGAAGAGAGACATACAGAAACTTTCGGTAGCGAGGGCAGGAAACAAGCAGGCTGTTCACAGCTAATGGCAGTGTAGGTCAGGCCCAATGTTCCTCGCGACCGAATTTGTCTACACCGCGCCACGGAAGCCGAGCTGGCGCCAGGCCTCGTACACGGCCGTCGATGCCGCGTTAGACAGGTTCATCGAGCGCCTAGCCGGCATCATGGGGATGCGCACGCGCTCCGTTACGCGCGGGTGGAAGGCGTGTTCCTCAGGCAGGCCGGTTGGCTCGGTGCCGAAGAGGAGGACGTCCCCCTCCTGGTAGTCGATGTCTGTGAACCACTTATCTGTGTGGGTGGTGAAGGCGAAGACCCGCGCACCGGGCAGGGCCTCCATGCAGGCGTCGAAGTCTTTGTGGATTTTGAGATCCGCCAGGTCGTGGTAGTCCAGGCCCGCGCGCTTGAGGTGTTTGTCCTCGAAGTTGAAGCCGAGGGGCTCGATGAGGTGCAGGCTCGCGCCCGTGACGGCGGCGGTACGGATGGCGTTGCCGGTGTTGGTGGGGATCACGGGGTTGTCGAAGACAATGTGCAAGCTGCTCATAGGCATCAGTCTAGGATGGTGGGCATGAGCGCTACCAAACTAGATGGCAACTTGTACCGCGACGAGATTTTTGAGGACCTGGCCCAGCGCGTGGCCGCCCTCAAGGAGAAGGGAATTACCCCGGGACTGGCCACGGTCCTGGTGGGCGATGATCCGGGTTCGCATTCCTACGTGAAGATGAAGCACCGCGATTGCGAGAAGCTCGGAATCAATTCGATTCGCAAGGACCTGCCTGGCGACGTTACCCAGGAAGAACTCGAGCGCGTCATCGAAGAGCTCAACAATGACGATGCTTGCACCGGCTACATCGTGCAGCTGCCGCTGCCGAAGCACCTGGATGAAAACCGCGTGCTCGAGCTCATCGACCCAGCCAAGGACGCCGATGGCCTGCACCCGATCAACCTGGGCAAGCTGGTGCTCAACGAGGACGCCCCGCTGCCGTGCACGCCGAACGGTTGCATCCACCTGCTGCGCCGCTTCGGCGTGGAGCTCGATGGTGCCAAGGTCGTGGTCATCGGCCGCGGCGTGACCGTGGGCCGCCCGATTGGTCTGATGCTGACCCGCCGCAGCGAGAATTCCACGGTGACGCTGTGCCACACCGGCACCAAGGACTTGGCCGCGGAGACCCGTGAGGCCGATGTCATCATCGCGGCCGCTGGCAAGGCACACATGCTCACCGCCGATATGATTAAGGAAGGTGCCGCGGTTCTCGACGTCGGCGTGTCCCGCGTCGACGGCAAACTCGCCGGCGACGTGGCTGAGGACGTCTGGGAGAAGGCCGGCTACGTTTCCCCGAACCCGGGCGGCGTGGGCCCGCTGACGCGCGCGTTCCTGGTGAGCAACATCGTCGAGCGTGCCGAAAAGCTCGCCGCTCAGTAGCGCGTGAAGTCGAGCGCTCGAGTAGTGAGTATGTCTGAGCAACCAGCACAGCCGCGCGGGAAAACTGCGCCGCCGGTGTCTTTATCGAACCCGCACGATGCGCACCTGAAGCCCTCGGCGCTGCCGCCGGCTCTTCAGTGGTTGGCCATCGGCTTGTTCGTGGCGGCGGTTGTGGTGTCGGGCTTCTATGCCGTGTTCGAGCACTGGCGCCGCGCCACGCTGCTGCTGGGCGGGGCGCTGGTGTGGCTGACGGTGGTTCGTCTGACCTGCGATTCCTCGCGGGTTGGCGTGCTCGCGGTGCGCTCCCGGCGCTTCGATGCCTGCTTTACAGGCATCTTGGGCGCGGCGATGGTGTTCATGGCCTTTTCCATCGACGCGCTTGGATCGTAACGCGTTTGGCTCCCGGAAAGAGCCAAACGGCTTCTTAAATGTAATACTCGTCGCCCACGTACGCAGGGCCCACGTCTAAGCCATTTGGCGCCGAGAGCAGCAGGAAGTTGCGCAGGATACGGTTCATCTGCCGGGTCTCCGTCAGAAAAGCATCGTGTCCCACGGGGGAGACAATCTTGGCCATCGCCAGCAGCTGGTTGACGTTGCGGGAGATGTGCTCCTGCTGGTGATAGGGGTAGAGGATATCCGTGTCCACGCCCACCACCATCGTCGGCACCTGGGAGGCCGCCAACGCCTTGATGAGCCCGCCGCGCCCGCGGCCGACGTCATGCCGGTTCAGCGCCTCCGTGAGAACCACGTAGGAACCCGCATCGAAGCGCTCGGTGAGCTTAGCCCCCTGGTAATCCAGATAGGAGTTCACCGCGAAACGCTGGTTGAGCTGGCGGTGCGGCCCCAAGGGATTCTCGCCTTGCTGTGCGGTAGCGCCGAAGCGCTCGTCGATTTCCTGCTCGCCGCGATACGTCAAATGCGCGATGCGGCGCGCCGCCGCCAAACCATCCCGCGGAGTCTTGTCCGTGAGGTAGTAATTTCCGCCATGCCAAAACGGGTCGCGCTCGATCGCGGAAATCTGCGCGGATTGGATGCCAATCTGCCAGCCCGAAGCCCTGGCCGACACCGCAATCACACACACCGCCGACACGCTTTCCGGGTGCAGCAAGCTCCACTCCAGAGTCCGCGCCCCGCCCATCGAGCCGCCGAGTACCGCGTGCACACGCGAAATACCCAGCTTCTTCAAGCAGTCGTGCTCGGCCTCCACCAAGTCCCGAATCGACAGCGCCGGGAAACGCCCGCCCCACGGCTTTCCATCCGGGTGCAGCGACTTTGGCCCCGTCGAGCCGTTGCAGCCACCCAGCGCATTGGTCGCGATAACGCACCAGCGCGTGGTGTCCAGGGCCTTGCCCGGGCCCACCAGGTCGGACCACCAGTCCGCCACGTTGGAATCCCCGGTCAGCGCGTGCTCGACCACCAAGACATTGTTGACGCCGTCCGGGTCGCCGGCGAAAGCGCCCCAGCGTTGGTAGGCCAGGGAGGCGTCGGCAAGCACGGCGCCTGCTTCGGTGGTGAAGTCACCGATGGGGACGACGGCGAGCTCGCCTTCGGGCGCGAGCTCCGGGATGGCGCTAACCAATGGCCGCGAACCCACGCTCGAGGTCGGCGATGATGTCGTTGACGTCCTCAATACCGACGGACAAGCGCACCGTGGCCTGCGTAATGCCCGCGGCCTTGAGCGCTGCCTCATCGGACTGGGAGTGCGTGGTGGTCGCCGGGTGCACCACCAATGAGCGGGTATCGCCGATGTTGGCCAGGTTCGAGTGCAGCTTCAGCGCATCGATAAACGCCCACGCCTCCTCGCGGCCGCCGTCGATGTCGAAGGAGAGCACGGAGCCGGTGTAGTCATAGCCCAGCTTCTCCTTGGTGGCCTTGTACGGCGAGGACTCCAGGCCGGCGTAGTTGACCTTCGTGACCTTGGCGTGGGACTCCAGGTACTCGGCCACGGCCTGGGCGTTGGCATTGTGCTTCTCGACGCGCAACTGCAACGTCTCAATGCCATTCAGCGTCAGCCAGGCGTTGAAGGGGGAGATGGCGGCACCCGTATCGCGCAGCAGGCCGGCGCGCGCCTTGACGGCGAAGGCCGGCGCGCCCAAGTCGGCGTACTTGAGGCCGTGGTAAGCCTCGTCTGGGGTGACGAAGTAGGGGAAGACGGGCTCGCCGCCGCGCTCGACGGTCCAGTCGAAGGAGCCGCCATCGATGATGGCACCACCGATGGCGGAGCCGTTGCCGCTGTAGAACTTGGTGGTGGAAACCACGACGATGTCTGCGCCCAGCTCCAGCGGGCGGGCCAGCGCGCCGGTGGCGATGGTGTTATCCACGATGAGCGGGAACTGGTTCTTGTGCGCTACCTCGGCGATGGCGGGGATGTCGAGGACATCGGCGACTGGGTTGCCGAAGGTCTCGCCGTAAAAAGCCTTGGTGTTGGGCTGGACGACGTCCTGCCAGGATGCCGGGTCGTCGGGGTTCTCCACGAGGGTGACATCGATGCCCAGGCGCTTCAAGGTCACGGTAAAGAGGGTGGAGGTGCCACCGTAGAGGCGCGGGGAGGTGACGATGTGGTCGCCGGCGGAGGCCAGGTTCAGGATGGCAGCGGTCTCGGCGGCCTGGCCGGAAGCAAATGCCACGGCGGCTACGCCACCTTCGAGGGAAGCGAGGCGCTCCTCGAGCGCATCCTGCGTGGGGTTGGTCAGGCGGGTATAAATCGGGCCGGCATCCGAGAGGTTAAAGCGGTTGGCGGCGTGCTCGGCGTCGTTGAAGACGTAGGAGGTGGTTTGGTAAATCGGCACGTTGCGTGCGTTGGTGGAGCCGTCCAGGTTCTGGCCGGCGTGGAGGGCGCGGGTGGCAAAGGACCACTCGTTTACTGCGGAATTATCGTATTTGGTGCTCATGTCAGGAAAGGCTAGACCAAGCGGTTCAGTGCCGTTAGTGGTTTTCTAGAAACCGCAGGCAAGCCCGAGAATAAAAATAGACCGAGCGGTTGGTTCGGCTTAAATTTCGATGCTTTCACCAACCCGCAGGCGCCGATAGCCGCTCACCCCGGCGCGTTGGAGCATGCCGTCGGTGATCTGCTTGCCGGCGTCGGAAAGCACGGCGTCATGGATGGGAACCGTAAGCCGCGCGCCGATGCGCATGGCGTAATCCGCGGCATCCGCCCCGCGCACCCACGGGCCGGCGATGGGGAGCAGGAGCACGTCTACCGTGAGTCCTTCCGAGACAACCCACTGGTCGCCGGGGTGCAGCACGCCGCCGAAGAAATAACCCAGGTTCTCCGGGCGCGGGATATTGGGGTGGATCTCCTCGTGGAGGCCGCCCACCGCGTGAATCTCAAGGCCCAGAACTGTAAACGTCTCTCCAGCATGCACGATGGTGCCGGAGCCGAGGGCGTCGATAGCCTCCCGCATTCCCCACACCGGCAGGCCGCTCCCGCGCACGGCATCGACGTCGAGGTGGTCACCGTGTGCGTGCGTGAGCAGCACCGCTTCGGCGCCTTCGAGGCAGCTCAGGTCAGAGAGGGGACCGGGGTCGATAACGATGCGACCCTGGGGTGCCTCGACGGCCACGGCGGATTGTCCATGCAGAGATAGCTTCATGATTCCCACGCTAGCCAAAAGTAAAGGAATACAGCGAGAGCCCTTCGCTTACTTCCAGCTCGATTGTTTCGGTGTGATTGTCAGGTTCCCGGACGAGATCCACCGTGCCGTCCTCGGTGATGTCAAAGGTGCGGACCGAACCATCGGCGCGATGCACGCGAACCGTTCCTTGCCCTGATGCCACGAGCTGTACCCAGGCGGCGCGGTAGTTCAGTCGCAGCCGCGCGTGAGGTCCGGCGGTGATGGGCTGGTCGGCCAGCGTCCACGTCCCGCCCAGCGAATACTGATCTAACGGTGGCTCGCTCGTGGTGAACTGGTGCGTGCCGTCGCGGTAATCGGGGTTGGTGAAATACTGTGCGCGTGCGGTGCCGAGGTACGTCTCCGGTGAGCGCGGCGCACTGTGAGCATCGGCGGTCTCGATTGGTACGGGTAGCTCTATGCTGGGGTCGCGCTCGAGGAGAAGCTCACGAATGAGGCGCTCGGTCTCGGCGTAGTCGCCCTCGCCATGGTGGGATTGGCGCAGCATGCCGTGCTTGTCGACGACATAGTGCGCCGGCCAGTACCGATTCCCAAAGTTCTTCCACGTGGCGAAGTCATTGTCTTGCGCCACCGGGTATTCGATTCCTTGCTCGCGGACCGCGCGGCGCACGTTGGCTGCCTCGTGCTCGAAAGCGTACTCCGGCGCGTGGATGCCGACGATGTCGAGACCGTAGTCCTTGTAGTGCGCATAGAGCTTGGTCAGGTGCGTGTTGTTGCGCTGGCAGTTGATGCAGGCATAGGCCCAGAAATCGATGAGGGTGACCTTGCCAGAGGTACGCGGATCGACCGGCGCATCCGTGTTGAACCAGCCGGTCAACCCCGCGAACGCGGGCACTGGGGTTCCTTCGGCTGTGCGGGCGGCCTGCTCAACTGGGGTGGCGTCGGCGTTGATGCTGGGGAGCTTCTGCTGCAGCCAGGCGGGCGCCAAGCGAAATCGCACCAGCCATGACGATAACTACCACTCCCGCGGTGATACGCACCCCGCGCTGGTGAGAGCGGAAGGCATCGACGCGTTTGCCCACCTCGTTGCCGCCCAAAGCGAAAGCCAGCAGGGGGATGGCCACGCCGAGGGCGAAGGAGAGGCAGAGGGCGAGGATGTGGGCGTCGACAGTCCCAGTGGCGCCCGCCACGGAGATGGCGGCGAGTACAGGGCCGGCGCAGGGGACGAAGACAACGCCCATGGCCAAGCCGACGACGAACCCGCCTTTGCCGCGGGCCTTGGATTGCAAGCTGCCAGCTTTCGGGAGTTTCTGGAAAGGCCACTCAAGGATTTCTTGCACGCGGGGAAACACCATTCCCAGGCCCACGAGAACGAGCAGCACGATTCCCACCTTCCACAGGATGTCGGCGGGCAGTCCTAGGGAATTGAGCAGCGTTGTCGCAAACAGCGTGACGAGGCTGAAACTTGTGACGAGTCCGCCTACGACCTGCCATGGCCGCCACCGTGAGCCGCCGCTAACGGCGAGGACCAGCGGCAAGACCGGCAAGATGCAGGGCGAGATGCCCGTGATAAGGCCACCGGTAAACCCGATGAACAGCGTTGATAGCATGCTGTACTCCTTCGCTTGGTGTGCGGTGTGGGTATGCAACTAGTTCGGAGCACGAGTGAAAAACGGATTGGTTTTAAATCCATTCAATCCGCATCGCGGGGCGGCTCCGAATAGTCAGATACAGGGTCCGGAAAGGCCGGACCCGAAGACCTGAAGAAGGAGTACCGAAATGAAGAAGCTTGTTACTACCGCCGCTGCACTTGCTGTTGCCGCCAGCGGGTTGGTTGCCTGCAACGACAAGAAGGAAGACATGGACATGATGCCCAGCTCGGAGATGATGGCCCCGAGCGAGGAAATGACTAAGTAAAAGTGCCATGTCCGCCCCGCTGCTGGAGGTAAGCTCTACACCCGTGTCTGCGATGTCACCTGATGAACATGCGCGGCTGAACCGCCTTTTGGTTCAGACCGCTTCCGCAGACAAGCATGCCTTCAGCGCGCTTTACGACGCCCTCGCGCCCACCGTGTACAGCGTGTGCCTGAGCGTTCTGCGCAATCCCGCCTTAGCAGAGGAAGTTGCTCAAGATGTCTTCGTTGAGGTCTGGACCTCCGCTGCGAAGTTTGACCCGCAGCGAGGAAACGCGCGGTCGTGGGTGGGCAGGTTGGCGCATGGGAGGGCCGTCGATAAGCTGCGCAGCCATGTGGCCGCAGTGCAGCGCGATGACCGCGACTCGAAGCTTGATCACGCCACTTTCGCTGAGCCGATCGAAGACGAAGCCCTGAACAATGTGGAGGCTCACCTCCTGCGCCGGGCCGTCGACGAAATTGGGGAGCCGCATTCCACCGCGGTGGCGCTCGCTTTTTTCGATGGCTTGACGCATGCTGAGCTGGCAGAATCAACGGGAGTACCGCTGGGTACGGCCAAGACGCGCGTGCGCGACGGTGTTAAGAAGCTAAAAGCGATTCTCGGAGGGGAGGGGCGATGAGCAATACACATGAGTTTTCTGATGAGACTTTCGATGACTTCCTCGATTCCCTCCCTGAGGTCGAACCGCCGGCGCGAATGAAAGATGCCGTCTTTGCAGAACTTGACGGTGGCGAAGCTGCCGAGGTCATCGAGCTTCCGCGCCGCCGTTGGCGGACCTTCGTGGCGGTGCCGGCTGCCGCGGCGGTCCTCGTAGTAGGCATGGTTGCCGTGCCGCCCTTGTTGCAGTCCGATGACTCGCAGAATCAGACGAGCGATAGCGCGCGGGTAGAGGCTGAATCGCCCGGCGAGAAGTCGATGCACGCCATCATGGGGGCAGAGGACCTTATGCAGGGCAACGCCGATGCGTCGGGCGCACAGCTGGATATCGTGTCTTCGGCGTCGATGGAGAAATCCGGCGCGATGGTGGATGGCCAGCCGCAGCTCGCCGATGGCATGGGCGCCCAGGTATGGGCAGTCAGCGCCGATGGCGGCATGGCTTCGGCGGGGGTCATCGGCCAGGACCCACACGATGGGGTATGGATGCCCTTCGACGGCGCGGCAGTCAAAGTCATGGTCACCGAGGAACCCGCAGGCGGCAGCGAGCAACCGACGGGCCGCACTCTTGCTACCGTGACCTTGGCAAGCGCCGGTTAGGGCTCAGTCTGCTAAAGCCTGCTTGACCAGCTCCAGCGCGGCGGCGAGTTCGACGTCGCTCAAATGCCCAAAGCCCAAGACCACGCCCTCCTCGGCGGTGGTGCCTCCCCAGTAGTCGCTGAGCGGGGTGAGCGTGAGCCCGAGGGATGCGGCGCGCTCGACCACGGCGTTATCGCACAGCAGCACCGCATGGAGGCCGCCGTGGATGGGCAGAAGGGTAGCTGGGGCGTCTTCCAGTGCGGCTTGGACGAGGTCGCGGCGGCGCTTGTAGGCGCGGCGCATCCGCCCGGTATGCCGCCGCAGCGCACCGCTGGCTAAGTAGTTCGCCAGCGCCGCCTGGGGGATAGCGCCGACAGGCTGGCCGAAGATCTCCCGCACCTGATCCACCGCCGAGCGCAAGCTCGGCGGCACGACCAGGTAGCCGCAGGCAATCGACGGCGAAATCACCGAGGAAAACGTGCCCAGCAACACCGTGTGTTCCGGAGCGAGCGCGGTCAGCGCGGGCAAGGGCTGGCCGACGTAGCGCAGCTCGGAATCGAAATCATCCTCGATGATGAGCACGTCATTGCCGCGCGCCCACTCGACGAGCTCCGCGCGCCGGGCAGCCGGCAGCGAACCGCCATAGGGGTGCTGGTGGGAGGGGGTGACGATGAGAACGTCGAGGTCAACGGTGGGGACGGTGACGCCGTGGGCGTCGGTGGGGACGTCGACAAGCGTGTGCCCCAAGGCCTGGGGGATGCGGCGCAGGCTGGGGTAGCCGGGGGATTCCACGCCCACGCGCAAATGGCCGCCCAGCGCGCGCAGCAGCACCGACAGCCCGTCGCGGGCGCCGGCGGTGATGACGACATAGGCCGGGTCGACGGTCAGCCCGCGCATGTGGCGCAGGTGCGCGGCCACCTCGCGGGGGAGATCGCCGGAAGAATCCACGGCGGCCTTGCGCCACGCCGCCCTCCATTCGGGGGTGATGATTCCGGCCGTATCGGGCAAACCGGGGGTCAACTCCACGCGCGGTGGAGCAGGGGAGGGCCGTGGCGCAGGATGAGGCTGCGGGGCGCGCCCGTGGGGCAGGTGCGGGTTGATGACGGTGCCCGATCCAACCGCCGCGGTCAGGTAGCCCTCGGCGGTCAATTGCTCATAGGCGGTAACCACGCTGCCTCGGGAAATGCCCAAATCGCGGGCTAGTGAGCGCGTCGACGGAACATGCTCGCCGGGCAGCAGAATGCCCGCCGCGACATGGGCGCGGAGGGCTTCGGCGATCTGCACCGGCAGCGCGCGCGTATCAGATGGGTCGAGGCGGAAAGACACGGCCCCATCATAAGTGGTCTAATTCAACACTCGGGAAATGGCTCTTGTCTTGGACCAATTTTCTGCGCCACTATGTGAGCCATGACTGAACAGAAGAATGAACAGGGACGCGCCACGACGCGCGTCAAGCGTGGACTAGCTGACATGCTCAAGGGCGGCGTCATCATGGACGTCGTTACCCCGGAGCAGGCACGAATTGCTGAAGACGCGGGCGCTTCCGCCGTCATGGCGCTGGAGCGCGTGCCGGCCGATATCCGCGCCCAGGGCGGCGTGGCCCGCATGTCCGATCCGGACCTCATCGAGGGCATCGTCAACGCCGTGTCCATCCCGGTGATGGCGAAGGCCCGCATCGGCCACTTCGTGGAGGCGCAGATTCTCGGCGAGCTGGGTGTCGACTTCATCGACGAGTCCGAGGTGCTCAGCCCCGCCGATTACGTCAACCACATCAACAAGTGGGATTTCGACGTGCCCTTCGTCTGCGGTGCTACCAACCTGGGCGAGGCCCTGCGCCGCATCACCGAGGGCGCGGCCATGATCCGCTCCAAGGGTGAGGCCGGCACCGGCGACGTCTCCGAGGCCGTCAAGCACCTGCGCACCATCAAGGGCGAAATCGCGCGCCTCCAGAACCTCGACCGCGACGAGCTCTACGTTGCGGCCAAGGAGCTGCAGGCCCCGTATGACCTGGTTGCTGAGGTGGCGGAGACCGGCAAGCTTCCGGTCGTGCTGTTCGTTGCTGGTGGTGTGGCTACGCCTGCCGACGCCGCCCTCGTCCGCCAAATGGGCGCCGAAGGCGTCTTTGTCGGCTCCGGCATCTTCAAGTCCGGCGAGCCCGCGAAGCGCGCGGAGGCCATCGTGAAGGCAGCGACCCTCTACGACCAACCGGCCGAGCTGGCTAAGATTAGCCGCGGCCTGGGCGAGGCCATGGTGGGCATCAACGTCAACGACATCCCCGCCCCGCACCGCCTGGCTGAGCGCGGCTGGTAGGACCTGTGCCCGCAGTGAAGAAGTCGGCGGACACGGCGCGACCACTCGTCGGCGTGCTCGCGCTGCAAGGCGGAGTGGAAGAACACATCGCTGTGCTGGAGAGCCTCGGCGCTGCAACGCGCCGGGTGCGCCTGCAACAGGATCTCGACGGGCTGGACGGAATCATTCTGCCGGGCGGCGAGTCGAGCACTATCGATAAGCTGGCGCGCTCTTTTGGCGTCGCTGAGCCGTTGCGCCGCGCCGTCGATGGTGGGCTGCCGGTCCTGGCCACCTGCGCGGGGCTCATCTACAGCGCCCGCGAGCTGGAAAACCCCGCACCGGGCCAGCAGACGCTGGGGCTTATCGACGTCACCGTGCGCCGCAACGCCTTCGGAAACCAGCGCTTCTCTGAGGAGCGCACCGTGCCGGTCGCGATGGAAGGCCAGAGGTCCGGCGAGCCTCTAGCCATCGAGGCGAGCTTCATCCGCGCGCCCATCGTTACCCGCGCGGGCGAGGGCGTCGAGGTCATCGCCACCGTGCCCCTCCCGGCACCTGACACCGCGGCTGGTGGCGAGACAAGCAGCAAAGCTGGTGCGGCGCAATCAGATCGTGCCAGCGACGGTGGAGCTGGTCGGCCGGGTGAGGTGATCGTGGGCGTGCGCCAAGGTTATGTGACGGCGTTGAGCTTCCACCCGGAAGAAAACGGCGACTCGCGCCTCCACGCCGCGTGGCTCGCTACCTTTGTCCATTAACACATTCTGCATGTGAGCTCTTTTCCCAAATAACTATCGCCCAATAGTGATCTGGGATACATTGAGATGTGCCAGCTGAACACATCACGCCTAGAAAGTCACTTTGCCGTGAGCACACCCGCCCCTGAACAAGTCCGCGAAGATATCCGCTTCCTCGGCCGGGTGCTCGGCCGGGTCATCGCACAGCAGGAAGGCGAGGACGTCTTCGAGCTCGTCGAATCGACCCGCCGCATGGCCTTCGACGTGGCGCACGGCGATGCCAAGCCCGAAGACCTCGTCGCCATCTTCCGCGACCTCGACATCACCAAGGTCAACCTCGTGGCCCGTGCATTCAGCTATTTCGCGCTCATCGCCAACCTCGTAGAGGATCTGGATGACGAGTCTGTTGAGGCGCCCGTCTCCTTGCGCAAGACATTCGCCAAGCTCAAGGAAGAAGGCGTCACGCCAACCGACGCCTCCTCCGTCATCCGCGGCGCGCACGTCGCCCCCGTTCTCACCGCGCACCCCACCGAAACCCGCCGCCGCACCGTCTTTGATACGCAAACCCGCATCAAGACTCTCCTCAAGGAATCACACCGCGGTGGCGACATGGCGGCAATCGAGAAGGAAATGTACCTGCGCATGACGCTGCTCTGGCAGACGGCGCTGATTCGCATCGCCCGCCCCACCCTCGAAGACGAGATTGACGTCGGCCTGCGCTACTACAAGCTGTCGCTGCTTGATCAGGTCCCTGCCCTCAACCGCGCAATTCGCCACGCCATGCGTGAGACCTTTGGCCAGCAGCTTCCCGATTCCCCCGTCGTCCGCCCCGGCTCCTGGATTGGCGGCGACCATGACGGCAACCCGTACGTCGATGAGCACACCCTGACCTATGCCACCCGCAAGGCCGCGGCGACGGTGCTGCAGTACTACGCCGACGAGCTCGGGGAGCTGGAGCGCGAGCTCTCCCTGTCAGACCGGTATTCCTCCAGCTCCAAAGAGCTGGGCGCGCTTGCCGACGCCTCCCACAACGACGAAAAATCCCGCGTCGACGAACCCTACCGCCGGGCGATCTTCGGCATCCGGAAGAAGGTGCTGGCGAGGTTGGAGGGGGAGACGTCGCCAAGCGCCTATGCGTCGCCGGAGGAACTCAAGCGGGACCTGGACGTGATCGACCGCTCGCTGCGCCAATTCAACGATGACATCATCGCCGATGACCGCCTCGCCCGGCTGCGCTCGGCGGTGACCACGTTTGGATTCCACCTCTCGACGCTGGATATGCGCCAGAATTCGGAGTCCTTTGAGAACGTCCTCACCGAGATTTTCGCCGCGGCCACCATCACCCCGGACTACCGCGCGCTGGGGGAGGAGGAGAAGGTCGCGGTGCTCGTGCGCGAGCTGCAGACCAATCGGCCGCTGCTTTTCCCCGACGCTGAGAAGGGATTCAGCGAGGATACCGCGAAGGAGCTGGGCATCTTCCGTGCGGCGGCGCGCGCTGTGCGGGACTTTGGGCCGGAGTCGGTGTCGCACTGCATTATTTCTATGACGGGAACCGTCTCCGACATTCTGGAGCCGATGGTGCTACTCAAGGAGGTGGGCCTGAGCGAGGTCGATGTGGTGCCGCTATTTGAGACCATCGAAGATCTGAAGGCCGGCGCCGGCATCCTGGAGAAGCTGTGGCAGGTGCCCGTGTACCGCGAGCATCTGCGCTCGCGCGGGGATATCCAAGAAGTCATGTTGGGGTACTCGGATTCCAACAAGGACGGCGGGTATTTGCAGGCGAACTGGGCGCTATACGACGCCGAACTGGCCCTCGTTGAGCTCTGCGCGCGCCACGGCGTGGAGTTGCGGCTGGCGCATGGCCGCGGTGGGGCGGTGGGCCGGGGTGGTGGCCCGACGTATGATGCGATTCTGGCGCAGCCGAAGGGCGCGGTGTCGGGTTCGGTGCGTATCACCGAGCAAGGAGAGGTGATTTCTGCGAAGTACGGTGCGCCGGAGACCGCGCGCCGCCACTTGGAGGCGTTTGTTTCCGGAGCGCTGGAGGCATCGTTGTTGGATACCGAGCCGATTGCGGATCCGGAGCGCGCCTACGAGATCATGCGCGAGCTGGCGGCGTTGAGTGGCGTGGCCTACCGCCAGCTTGTCGACGACCCCGGGTTCATCACCTACTTCACCCAGTCCACCCCGCTGCACGAGATTGGCGAGCTTAACCTGGGGTCGCGCCCGACCTCGCGCAAGCAGACCACCGCGATTACGGATTTGCGTGCGATTCCCTGGGTGCTGTCGTGGTCACAGTCTCGTACCAACATTCCGGGCTGGTTCGGCGTGGGCAGCGCGGTGACGGCGTGGGTTCAGCAACCCTCCGGAGGATCGACAGCCTCCGGAGGTACAGCAAGAGCGGTAAATGCCACAGCGGATGTAGCAGTGACCGAGAAGGCTGGAGCAGATACCGGAGCTGGAGAAGAAAAGCGCTGGGAGGAGCTGCGCGAGCTGTATCGCACGTGGCCCTTCTTCCGTTCTGTGTTTGCCAACATGGCGCAGGTCATGGCCAAGGCGGAGATGCAGCTGGCGCGTCTGTACGCCAACTTGGTCGACGACAAGGACACCGCAGACCGTATCTTTGGCCTGATATCCGAGGAATTTGAGCGCACCCGCGAGGTCTACCTCAAGGTCACCGGAAACGCGGATCTGGTGAGCGAGAATCAGCGCCAAGCACGTTCACTCAAGCGGCGCTATCCTTACCTGCTTCCGCTCAACGCCGTCCAGTTGGAGTTGCTGCGCCGCTACCGCCGCGGCGACGACCAGTTCCTGGTATCCAAGACCATCCAGGTCACGATGAACGGGCTAGCCACCGCGCTGCGCAACGCCGGCTAAACCGCCCGCCCGCATCATTGGGCATCCGGCCCAACCGCTTGGCCCGCCAGCATTCCTGCGGGACAGGCTCGAGGGCATGATCAGTTCCATTAGTTAAGCCGGCATGCCGAATGCCCCGCGAGGAGGTGATTTCCTGCGGGGTTCGGGACAATCATGCACCTTGCCCGGCTATACGTTGCCAAGATGAGTGCTGCCAAGGTGGGCGCGGTGGCTAGTTGAAGGCGCTGGTGAAGACCGGCGCGGCGTCGTATGGCGGGATCCATGCCACCCGCCCGCCGACGCGATCCATGCGGCCGCGCGAGGGCGGGGCATCGGGGTCGTCGTCGTTGACCCCGTTGTGGTACGGACACAGCGGCACCAGGTTGAGGATGTTGGTGGGCCCGCCGCGGGCCCAAGCCTTAATGTGGTGGATTTGGCACTTCTCAAAGGGAACCTTGCAGCCCTCCCAGGCGCAGCAGGGATTCTCCGCGGCCAAGGCAAGACGCTGCTTGGCGGTGGCGAAGCGCTGGAAGCGGAAGACATCGAGCGGGCCGTGTTCGCGGCTGACCGCCACGATGATCCCCTTGTCCAGCAAAGCGCGCTCCACCAGCTGCGATCCGGTCATCGTCGCACCACTGGTCGTCCGGACGATGAACTCCTCGCCGTCCTTCTCCGTATTGCCCTTGAGCAGCTCGGCATAGTCATCGAGCTGCAGGACCGCCATGGTGGCAAGCTCAGTCTTGATGCCACCGCCCTCCAGGTTCTCCAGGAAACTCTCGCCGGGGCGTTCCTGGTCGATGCCTTCGAAGACGCCGGTCAGCTGCAGCGAGTCCGCGGTGACCGTGAGCGTGGCAAGGCCGTTGCCATGCTGGGTGAGCTTGGCGCGCTCGGCATACGTGCGGGGCTTACGCATCTGACGCAGGCGCTTGCGAGCTACCTTTTCCACCAGCTCCGCGCTGGTCTGGCACAGCTCCACGCGCAAATCCCATGCTTTGTTGTGGTCCCGAACTTTGGCCACGAAGTGCTCGATAAGCTGCAAGGTCACCAGCCCGTGTCCCCGCCGGCGCGCGGCTTCCACCGCCGTGCGCTGCTTCTTCGTCGATGAGGTGTGCCCGAAGTAGGTGTGGTGGAGGGAGAGGAACACGGTGGCGTCGGCAGGCGCGGCGCCGAGGGCCACCAAGTCAGATTCAGACAGGCCCGCGCACTCGGCCACCAGGTCAATGGCGCGGCCGAGGGCGGCGAAGTACGTCTGCAATCTCATACCCCGCAGCCTAAAAGCGCTCCATCCCGCCGCCAAGCCCCCAACTCGCCATTTGACGAAATCTGTGGATAACTAGTCGGGACTAGGCGCCGGCCAGGCCGCGGCGCTTGAGCAGCGGCGCGACGTCCTTGTCGCGGCCGCGGAATTCGCGGTAGGCCTCCGTGAAGTCGCGGGATGCGCCCTTCGACAGGATCACGTCGCGGAACTTTTGGCCAGCCGCGCGCAGGTCGGTCTGCTCCTTGAACCACTCGAAACCATCGGCATCGAGTGCCTCGGCCCAGAGATAGGAGTAGTAGCCCGCGGAGTAGCCACCGGCAAAGATGTGGTTGAAGTACGTCGAGCGGTAGCGCGGGGCGATGAGCTCGTTGTCCAGCCCGGCCGCGCGTAGGGCCTCGGCTTCAAACTCGGCGACGGCCTCCGGGGTGGCCTCTAGCTTGGCGGCGTCGGCAGCACTCAGGGAATGCCACGCGAGATCGATGATCGATGCCCCCAGATACTCCGAGGTGGCGAATCCCTGGCCGAACTCGGAGGCGGCGGAGATGGCGGCGAGAAGCTCGTCCGGAATCGGTTCGCCGGTCTCCACGTGGCGCGCGTATTCCTTGACCAGTCTTTTATCGAGCGCCCAGTTCTCGTTGATCTGCGAGGGGAACTCCACCCAGTCGCGCGGGACGTTGGTGCCGGCGAAGGTGGGGTAGCGGACGTCGGAAAGCAGGCCGTGCAGGGCGTGACCGAACTCGTGGAAGACGGTGCGGACCTCGTCCATACTCAGCAGCGGTTGGGAGCCGTCGGCGGGTTTGGTAATGCCCATGACGTTGACGATGACCGGCTTGCGCTCCAGCAGCCGGGACTGCCCCACGAACTCGCTCATCCATGCGCCGCCGCGCTTGGTGGGGCGCCCGAAGTAGTCGGTAAGAAGAAGACCGATTCCTTTGTCCCCGTGATTGACGTCTCCGTCAATCACCTCCCAGATACGAACCCCCTCCGCGTAACCTTCGAGGTCGTCGCGCGGGATAACGGTGATGCCGTAAAGGCGCTCAGCGGCGGCGAAGACGCCCTTCTCCAGGACCTGGTCCAGCGGGAAGTACTTGCGCAGTTCTTCCTCATCGAGGGAGAAGTCGCGGGCGCGGACCTTGGATTCCCAATATGGCCAGTCGGCGGCGCTAAAGCCCTGGCCGTTGAGTTCAGCTTCTTCGGCGAGGAGTTTCTGCTCGCCTTCGGCATTGGCCGCGGCGGCGGGGGCGAGGTCGAAGAGCATGGTGCGGGCGGCGTCGGCAGTCGCGGCGGTTTCCTCGGCGATGACGTAGTCGGCATGCGTGGCAAAGCCCAGCAGCTCGGCGCGCTCGGCGCGCAGCTGGACGGCCTCGATGAGACCCGGGATGTTGTTCTCGGAGCCCCTGCTTGCCGACGCCCCATACAACCTCCCCCTCGCATCCTCCCGCGCCAGGCGGCTCAGCTCGGACTGCACGGTCGGCAGCTCCAGCGGGATGACATAGCCCTCGCGGCCTAACGCCTCGGCGTCGGCCTTGGCGGAGGCGATGCGCTCGGCGGGCAGGCCCTCGAGTTCTTCCTCGGTGAAGGAGACCGCGCGCTCGCGGGTAGACGCCATGAGGTTGCGGCCGAATTCTTCAGAGAGCGCGGAGAGGCGCTGGTTGATCTCGGACAGGCGGGCCTTGCCGGCTGCGTCGAGGTCGGCGCCCTTGCGGGCAAAGGTGCGCAGGAGGTGGTCGTGGAGGCGCTGGCTTTCGGCGTCGTCGGCAGGCGGCGTGGCCTCCTTGATGCGTGCGTAGAGCACCTCGTTCTGGTAGATCGCGTCATAGTGCGCGGACAGGCGCGGGTAGATGTCGGCGGCGATCTCCTCCATCTCCTCGGTGACGTCGGTGCCGGAGAGGTTGCCAAAGACCGCCATGACGCGGTCGAGGTCCTGGCCGGAGCGCTCGAGCGCCTCCACCGTGTTTTCCCACGTCGGGGCGGCGGGGTTGTCGGTGATGGAGGCGATTTCGGCGTCGTGAAGCGCGAGTGCCTCGTCGAAGGCGGGGCGGTAGTGCTCGACCTTGATCTCCGCAAACGGTGGGAGCTGGTAGGGCAGCGTGGAGGGAGTCAGCAGTGGGTTAGTCATAAGAAACTACCGTACCTATGCCTCCTGCTCTATGTGATGGCATTCACTAGTTTCTTCTGTCGTGGTGTGTGGATGAGGATGACATCGAGAACCAAGAACGCCGCCAAGGTGATTCCTAAGAGCGGCAGGAAGACGCCGACGGTGGCCGCGAATAGCGCGCCCAGTCCTGTGGTGGCCCAGGAGAAGTGGGCAGTCGGGAGGAAGCGCGGGCGGCGTTTCCACCACATGCAGTAGCCCAGCACCACGAGAGCGGCGGTGGCCAGCCCCAGTGCGAGCAGTGCAATCTGCAGTGGCAGCCCGAACATGATGCCCATGTGCAGGTAGATGCCCCAGCTGCTGAGTTTGCTAAACAGCGGCAGGCTGGAGAAAGGCTGCCGGTCGATGACCTCCCCGGTGGTGCCATCTACCGAAATTGCATCGGAGGTGGTGCGCCATTCCACCCACCGTTCGCTGACCTGCCAGGCGGAGTGGGCGTCCTCCGGCGGGTACAGGCGCAGCGGTCCGGTCAGTTCCTCGGCGCGGCCGGTGGCGAGGACACGCTCGGCGTCGGCAGCCACGCTCGTGCTTGCCGACGCTCCATGCCCTTCATGGCCTTCATGCCCGGTGTGCTCATGCGTTTCAGCGGTGGTGCCGTGCAGGGCGGTGTTGATGGGAGTGGCTTTCCAGTGCATGCGCTCGACGAGGGAATCGACGTTCCCGCCGGCCAGACCGGACCAGGTGATGCCGGTGGCAGAGAGGCCAAGCAGACCGATGAAGATCCACGCGCCAATAGTGGAGTGCAGGCGAGTGGCCTTCCAGCGGGCAGAGCGCTTGGGCTGCTGCGCTGCTTTCGCGGTTGCTTTGTTCTTCGGGCGGCGAATCCACCACATATAGAGGCCTCCACAGGCCATGACCCACAACCACGAAGGGGCTAGCTCCGAGTAGAGCTCACCGACCTTGCCCAGGTGGAAGCTTTCGTGCAGGGAGGAAATCCAACGGCGCAGCGGCATCTCGCCTAAGCCGGAATAGGTGGGGTAGTCGCCGATGACCTCGGCGGTGGCGGGGTTGATGAAGACGGTGCGCTGCAGGCTCTCGTCGATGCTTTCATCGGAGACCAGCACGCGCGTGGAATCCGTCGGTGTCGTGGCCGGCCAGACCTGCGTGACCGGCATGTCGGGGTGCTCCTGCTGTGCGGCCTGGATTTGTTCCTCCAAGCTCAGCGGATTCTCCACGGTAGGCACCGTCAATACGTCGTGGTAGACCACTTTCTCCAGGGTGGGTGCCATGGCATAGAGGCAGCCAGTCAATGCCGCGATGAGGATGAAGGGGCCGACGAACATGCCGCCATAAAAGTGGATGCGTTGAATGAAGGATCGCAGAGCCGTCCGACTCATAAGTAGTGCTCTTTCGGGGTCTATCGATTAGGGCCCCTGTTGAACGTTCGCGGGGCGTTCAGGAGGGGCGATGGACAGGTGCTGATATCAACTGCACTAGTAGTCGGAGGCGAGGGTTTCTCGGTTCCCAGGTATTGAAAAACTTTTTAACTAACTGGGGTCCTCGGCATGAAAAGGGCGAGAAATTCGCGAGATAAGGCGCGAGAAGCAAGAAACAGTCAAGAAAAAGTCTTCGCAGCTCAACGGGTAAAAATAGCGTCGCGGAGTGCTGTTTTAGGCCTGTTTGTGGTTAATGAAGCAAGAAAAGGCTCGACCCACTCATCGTGGATCGAGCCTTTGTGGTGGCTAGCCCTGGCTTAAGACGTCGGGGCTAGAGGAGAAGCGGGGAGTTACTTCTTCAGGCCATCAATGATGTCGTTGAAGGCAGCAACCGGGCGCATGGTCTGGTTGAGCTTCTCCTCGTTCGGGGCGTAGTAGCCGCCGAGGTCGACGGGGGAGCCCTGGACGTCGAGAAGCGCCTGCTCAATCACGCTTGCCTTGGCCTCGAGGGCCTCAGCAACCGGCTTGAAGGCCTCGGCCAGCTCGGCGTCGTCAGCCTGCGCAGCCAGCTCCTTGGCCCAGTTGAGGGTCAGGAAGAAGTGGGAGCCGCGGTTGTCGTTCTCGCCCACCTTGCGGGACGGGGACTTGCCCTCATCCAGCAGGGTCTCGGTGGCCTTGTCCAGTGCAGCGGCCAGCACGCCAGCCTTGGCGTTGCCGTTGGTGTTGTGCTCGTGGCGGAAGGACTCAGCCAGAGCCAGGAACTCACCGAGGGAGTCCCAGCGCAGGTGGTTCTCCTCCTGAACCTGCTGGACGTGCTTCGGAGCGGAGCCGCCGGCACCGGTCTCGAACAGGCCGCCGCCAGCCATGAGCGGAACCACAGACAGCATCTTCGCGGAGGTGCCCAGCTCCAGGATGGGGAAGAGGTCGGTGTTGTAGTCACGCAGGACGTTACCGGTGACGGAGATGGTGTCCTCGCCCTTGCGGATGCGCTCGACGGAGGTCTTGGTCGCGGTGACCGGGTCCTCGATGGAGATGTCCAGGCCCTCGGTGTCGTGATCCTGGAGGTACTTCTTGACCAGCTCGATGAGGTTGGCATCGTGACCGCGCTCCGGGTCGAGCCAGAAGATGGCCTTCATGCCGGACAGGCGAGCGCGGTTGACGGCCAGCTTGACCCAGTCCTGGATCGGGGCGTCCTTGGTCTGGCAGGCGCGCCAGATATCGCCAGCTTCCACGTCGTGGGAGATGAGGGCCTCGCCCTTGGAGTTGCGGACCTCGACGGTGCCCGCAGCCGGGATCTTGAAGGTCTTGTTGTGGGAGCCGTACTCCTCAGCCTTCTGTGCCATGAGGCCGACGTTCGGGACGGTACCCATGGTGGTCGGGTCGTAAGCGCCGTTGGCCTTGCAATCCTCGATCACGGCCTGGTAGACGCCGGCGTAGGAAGAATCCGGGATGACGGCGAGGGTGTCCTGCTCCTCGTCGTTCTTGTTCCACATGTGGCCGGAGGTGCGGATCATGGCCGGCATGGAGGCGTCAATAATGACGTCAGACGGAACGTGCAGGTTGGTAATGCCCTTGTGGGAGTTGACCATGGCGAGGTCAGGACCGTCGGCAAGCGCGGCGTCGAAGGCAGCCTTGATCTCAGCACCGTTCTCCAGCTTGTCCAGGCCCTCGTAGATAGCGCCCAGGCCGTTCTCGCCATTGAGGCCAGCGGCCTCGAGCTCCTTGCCGTACTTCTCAAAGACGTCAGCGAAGAAAGCGCGCACCACGTGGCCGAAGATGATGGGGTCAGAGACCTTCATCATGGTGGCCTTGAGGTGAGCGGAGAAGAGAACGCCCTCTTCCTTGGCGCGGGCAACCTGCGCCTTGAGGAACTCATCGAGTGCCTTGGCGGACATGAAGGTGCCGTCGATGACCTCGCCCTTGAGGACCGGCAGCTTCTCCAGCAGGGTCTGCTCGCCCTCGGCGGTCTTCAGGACGATGGAGAGGGTGTCCTCCTCCGGCATGATGACGGACTTCTCGTTGTGGCGGAAGTCGTTAGCGTCCATGGTGGCCACGTTGGTCTTGGAATCAGCGGACCAAGCGCCCATCTTGTGCGGGTTCTTCTTAGCGAAGTTCTTGACCGCAATCGGAGCGCGGCGGTCGGAGTTGCCCTCACGCAGAACCGGGTTGACGGCGGAGCCCTTGACGGCGTCGTACTTCTCCTGAGCCTCTTCGTACTCCGGGAGATCAAAGCCGGCGGCCTGCAGCTCAGCGATGGCCTTCTTCAGCTGCACCAGGGAAGCGGAGATGTTCGGCAGCTTAATGATGTTGGCTTCCGGGGTCTTGGCCAGCTGGCCAAGCTCAGCCAGGGCGTCGGAAACCTTCTTGTCACCAAGGCGCTCCGGGAACTGGGCCAGGATGCGGCCGGCCAGGGAAATGTCGCGGGTTTCTACCTCGATGCCCGCGGTGGAAGCGAAGGCCTCCACGACCGGCTTGAAGGAGTAGGTCGCCAGCAACGGCGCCTCGTCGGTACGGGTCCAGATAATCTTTGCCATGGTTCTCCTAAAGAAGTTGAAAACTGTTCAACCTCACAGGATACCTGTCTTATTTTCTCGCGGTGCCGGTCCCCCTGTGACTCGCGCCACCAGCGGGGCGGGGCTGTGTGATCGCTAGGGCCTTCTCGTCTGCGCGCGGGAAAGGGACTAAGGTACGCGCACGTGAATCTCCCGCACTCCGCTCCCCGCATCCAACGCCGTCCCGTCCCGCGCCAAACGGAAATCTCCTCAACCCGCCGCACCATCGTCATGATCGCCATGGCGCTGGGTGCCTTCGCCATCGGTACCACGGAGTTCACCTCGATGGGCCTGCTACCGCTCATCGCGGATGATTTCGGGATTACGGAAGACACGGCGTCGGTAGTCATCTCCGTCTATGCACTCGGCGTTGTCGTGGGCGCGCCGGTCATCGCTGCACTCACGGGCAAGCTCCCACGCCGCCGCCTCATTATCCTGCTTATTGGTTTCTTGCTCGTGGGCAACCTGCTCACGGCCTTGGCCCCGAACTACGGAGTTCTGCTGGTGGCGCGCTTCATCGCTGGCCTGCCGCACGGCGCGTACTTCTCCGTAGCTAACCTGGCGGCGGTCTCGATGGCACCTCCTGGCCGCCAAGGTTTTGCCATGTCGATGGTAGGCATGGGTCTGTCCATCGCCACCGTGATCGGTGTGCCCGCGGCCCAGGCCCTAGGCCAAGGATTGGGCTGGCATGCGGCGTACTTTTTGGTCGTGGCCATTGCGGGGCTGACGATGATCCTGCTCTTTTTCCTCTTCCCGCACATGACGCGCATGCCGCAAACGGATATGTTTACTGAGCTTGGCGCGCTGAAAAACAGCCAGGTTCTGCTCACCGTCTTCCTTGGCACCGTTGGCTTCGGCGGCATGTTCGCCGTCTACACCTACATCACGTGGACCATGACGGACGTCGCCGGCATGGACCCGAGCCACACGTGGATTGTGCTCATGGCCTATGGCATCGGCATGACGACAGGCAACGTCGCCGGTGGCTGGTTGGCGGACCGTAACCTGGAATTCGGCATCATTTTTGCCCTTATCTGCATGGTTAGTGTGTCGGTGACCTTCTACTTCGTGGCGCACAGCGCGTGGGCGGGCACGATTGTCTTTGGCGTCTTGGCCTTCTTCGGCTCCATCCTTGTGCCGTCGTTGCAGCTGCGCTTGGTCAACGTGGCGGGGGATGCGCAGACCCTCGCGGCGGCATTGAACCAGTCCGCCCTCAACATCGCCAATGCGGCGGGCGCGGCCATCGGCGGCGCAGTCGTGGGCGCGGGCTACTCCTATAACTCCACCGCGCTGGCCGGTGCGGGCCTGGCGGTGGCAGGCTGTCTCACCTGGGTTGTCACAATGTGGGACAAGCGCCGTCTAGCCCCTTCCGTGAAGATTATTGAACAGAGTTAGACTGTCCGGCATGAGTTTCACCATCGCCTCCGTCAACGTCAACGGCATCCGCGCGGCTTGCAAACAGCGCAATGAGAACAACCCAGGCATGAACGCGTGGCTGGAGACCACACCGGCCGACGTCGTCCTCATGCAGGAGGTGCGCGCCAACCCCGAGCAGACCCAGAAGGCCTTGGCCCCGGCTCTGGAGGCCGGATGGAACCTGGTACAGGCCGAATCTGCCGCTAAGGGCCGCGCGGGCGTGGGAATCCTATCGAAGCACGCGCTTGGCGACGTCTCCGTGGGCTTCGGCTCCTTCGCTGAATCCGGCCGCTTCATCGCAGCCACCGTGGAAGGCGTGCGGGTGGCTTCGCTGTACTTGCCTTCCGGCGATACCGATTCCCCGAAGCAGGATGAGAAATACCTCTTCTTGGATGAGTTCTCTGACGTTCTGGATGAGATGGCTGCAACTTACCCGGAGGCCGTTATTGGCGGTGACTGGAACATCTGCCACCGTGCCCAGGACCTGAAGAACAATAAGGCCAACGAGAAAAAGTCCGGCCACCTGCCGGAGGAGCGCGCCTTCATGGACCGCGTGTTCGGTTCTTTCCCGGATGAGCAGCCGCAGGACAAGAAGGGGCTGGGGGACTGGCTCGGCGTGGTGGACTACGAAACCAAGACTGCCTGGGAGGCGGCCAAGGATCCGCAGTGGTTTGACGTCGCCAGGCGCCTGCACCCGGCGGCGGATGGCCCCTACACGTGGTGGACCTACCGTGGCCAGGCTTTCAACAACGATGCCGGATGGCGCATTGACTACCAGGCGGCCACGAAGGCCATGCTGGAGCGCGCGCAGCGCACCTGGGTGGAGAAGGCGCCGACGGTGGAGGAGCGCTGGTCTGATCACTCTCCGCTTCTGGTCGAGTACAAGTAGCCCACTCCAAGTAGTGGTACGATAATCCCGTCTTAACGTCCTTTTCTATTTCGCAGGAGATGCTCATGACCCGCGCAATCATCTACTTTGTCCTCGGCGCTATTCTGCTTGCCCTGGGTATCTGGTGGTGGACCATCGTCGGACCGTCCTTTGCCTTCCTTGGCCCGATCGTCCTCCAGGGCGTTGGCGGCGCGTTCATGGTGGCCGGTTTCGCCGTCATGATGGACGTTATTAGCCCGACCTCCCGCAAGATTTAACCGACGCAGCGCCGCCCCAGCGGAGGCGGCAGAGTAGAGTGGTCAACCATGACTGACTCCACTTCTGCATCGAACTCCGCTTCCCGAGTCCTCTCTGGCATTCAGCCCACGGCGGACTCTTACCACCTGGGTAACTACCTCGGAGCGCTCAAGCAGTGGATTGACCTGCAAGACTCGCACGAGGCTTTCTACTTCATCCCGGACCTGCACGCCATCACGGTGGAGCAGAACCCGGAGGAGCTGCGCCACCGCACTGTGGCGGGTGCTGCGCAGCTGATCGCGTTGGGCATCGACCCGGCGAAATCTACCCTCTTCGTCCAATCCCACGTCCCCGCGCACGCGGAGTTGACGTGGGTTTTGCAGTGCCTGACCGGCTTCGGTGAGGCCTCCCGCATGACCCAGTTCAAGGACAAGTCTCAAAAGCAGGGCCAGGACCGCACCTCGGTGGGCTTGTTTACCTACCCCGTTTTGATGGCCGCGGATATTCTTCTCTATTCCCCGCACTACGTGCCGGTGGGGGAGGACCAGCGCCAGCACCTCGAGCTCACCCGCAACCTGGCGGAGCGTTTCAACAACAAGTACGGTGAGGTCTTCCGCGTGCCGGAGGCCTTCATTCCGGAAGGCTCGGCCAAGATTTATGACCTGCAAGAGCCGACGTCCAAGATGTCGAAGTCGGGGGCCAACCCGAAGGGCATCGTGAACCTGCTCGATGCTCCCAAGACCTCCGCCAAGCGCATCAAGTCCGCGGTGACCGATGACCTCGGCGTGGTGGCCTTTGACCGTGAGAAGCAGCCGGGCGTGTCCAACCTACTGGCCATCCAGTCCGCGCTGACGGGGGAGAGCATCCCGGATCTCGTGGACAAGTATGCCGGTCAGGGCTATGGCCACCTCAAGGTCGATACGGCCGAGGCGCTCGAGGCCTTCACCACTCCGCTCAAGGCTCGCTACGATGAGCTCATGGAAGACCGCGGCGAGCTCGAGCGCATCTTGGCCCAGGGCGCCGAGCGGGCCACGGAGATCGCCACCCCCCTCGTGGACAAGGTCTATGAGGCAGTGGGGTTCCTCCCCGCGCGCCGCGGCTGAGTTGGCTAGCATGATGAAGACTGTGTAGAGGTTTCTGTAATTAACTTTTAAGGGGAACGCCAGTGGCGCCAACGACTCGACCTGATGAGAAGAAGACCGATGACTACGGCATTGAGCGAGCTCACGCCGATGAACCGGGCGCGGTAGACAAAGTCCGTGAGAAGTCCGGCTTCATCGACCACATTATGAAGATGCTGGACCGCTACGGTAGCCAAGGCGGCAACCAGTTCGCGGCCGGAATTACGTATTTCTCGGTTCTAGCTCTCTTTCCCATCTTCATGCTCACCGTGGCCGCCGCCGCGACCGTGCTGGCGAACCGCCCCGACCTCATGCAGCAGCTGGAGGAGCAGATCACCAATGCCGTATCGGGCGATCTGGGTAATTCGATCACGGAGCTCCTGCACACCGCGATTGAGCAGCGCGGCGCAATGTACGGCATCGGTGGCCTGACCACCCTGTGGTCCGGGCTGGGGTGGATGAATAATCTGCGCATTGGTATTTCAGCGATGTGGATGCAGGATCCGACTGATGCCCCGGGCAATTTTGTCACCAAGAAGCTCAGCGACCTGCTGGGCCTCATTGGCCTGCTCGTGGCCATGATCATCGCCTTCGGCGTGACGGCAGCGGGTTCCTCCGGGCTGACCCAAAAGATCTTCGAGTGGGTCGGCATCGAGTCCTTCCCTGGCATGGGAGCGGTGCTTGTTATCGCCGGAATCGTGATTGGTCTTATCGCTAACTTCCTGGTCTTCTGGTGGATGGTGGCCTTCCTGCCGCGCACGAAGGTGCCCACCAAGTCGGGCTTGATGGGCGCGGCCATCGGCGCGGTGCTCTTTGAAGCCATCAAGCAGCTGTCCACCGTCATCATGTCCTCCGCGGCGGGAAACCCGGCTGGTGCCGTGTTTGGCCCGGTGATCGTCCTCATGGTGGTCATGTACCTGGTGTGGCGCGTCGTGCTCTATGTTTCCGCGTGGACGGCCACCACCGAGGAATCCCTGGAGCTGATGGTCCCGCCGGTTCCGGATCAGGCGGTTATCCGCGTCCGCAATGAGATCCGCCGGGGCCCGAACCCGGGCGTGACCTTGGGTGCTGGTGCCGCACTCGGCGCGGCGGCCGCGGGCGCATGGGCCTTGCTGCGCCGAAAGTAGGCCGATGCTTCCAGTATCTTTCGCTCCGAACCTGTACGAACACTTCACCCTGGATTCGCGCGCGACCTCACGCGAGCTGGGCGTGCAACTGGCGGCTGCCGACGCCCGCCTCGAAGGCCTCGGCTACCTCTCCGACAACCCAGAGCGCGAGGAACTCGCAGTTGCCGCCCGCATTCTTTGCGAGCCTTCCTCCCGCGCAAGCTATGACCAAATGCTGGAATCAGGTGCTCGGCTCACGTGGGCGCAGCTGGATGATTACGCCACGACCGGCCGCTGGGGTGCGAACCACCATGCTCCTGCGCCTGATGCGCCCGTTCAGGACTCCCCGCGCGCAACTCCCGGCACCCGCGTGCTCTTGGCCGTTATCGACTACGTCATTGCGGCGATCGGTGCGTCCCTCTTCGTTAGCATCGGGGTGTATAACTCCAGCGTCAATGAGGTCTGGCTCACCAGCATCACCGGCATCATCACGGTGGCCTACTACCTCTGCTTCGAGGTCCTCGTGGGAGCAACGCCTGCAAAGATGATTGCGGGCTACACAGTGCGCGATGTCAGCACTCACAACAAGCTCACCTGGCAGCAGAGCTTTAAACGCAATTGGTGGCGCGTGGCCTCCCTCGTGCCGCTTGTCGGCCCGCTCATTGCCTTCTTCGGAGCCCTCTACGTGGTGACCACGATTGGCCCGAAGAACGCGCTTCGCGGCCAGCACGACATCATGGCTAACGCCGAAGTAGTGAAAAAGTAGCCACCGCCACCACGAGGAGGGCGACGAGGCCCGCCACCAGCCACCCGATCCAGCCCTGCGAGTCCGCGAAGGAGGACGTCGCCGCCGGGGCCTCAGCGGTGGCGGTGGCAGAAGGCGCGGTAGGCACAGGGCTTGGCTCCTGCGACTCCGAAGGCTCGTGCCTCCCAGCCGCGAAATCATCGAGCTGCCCCACGCCGTCGCCGGGCTGGACGTCGGAAGATTCGTCGAGAAGCATCTGCGCCTGCTCCCAGGCGCGGAAACCATGCTCAACGGTCGTATCGAGGAGAACCGCCTGGAGGCGGCGCCCATTGCGGTTGATCGCACCGACGAAAGTGTGGTGAGCGTCCTCGGTATAGCCGGTCTTGCCGCCGATGCCATCCGGATCATTGAGGAAGAGCCCGTTATCGTTCCACAGCTCATAACCGGGCATCTCACCCCAGCCGGGAAACTCCACGTGCTCAGTATCGACGATGCGCGCGAAGGTGTCGTTGGCAAAAGCCGCGCGGTAAATCAGCGAGATATCCGCCGCGGACGTCGACATACCCGCCGCGTCCAGCCCGGAGTAGCTGGCCGCCACCGTCGAGCGCGTGCCAATCTCCTTCGCCTTCGCGTTGACCTTCTCCAGCGCCTCCTCATCCCCGCCTATGGCCTGCGCGAGAGCGTGTGCGGCATCGTTGCCGGAGGCCATGAGAAGGCCCTGCAGGAGCTGCTCCACGGTATAGACCCCATCCGGGCCGAGGCCGACAGCGGAGCCTTCGACGGAGGCGTCGTCAAGCGTGGCGGTGATGCGTTGGTCCAAGGGAAGCTCCTCGATGACCACGAGCGCTAACAGTGCTTTGATGATGGAGGCCGGGCGGTAGCGCCCGTTGGGGTCCTTCATGGCGATGATCTCGCCGGTGTCCAGGTCACTGAGCATCCACGCCGAGGCAACGACGTCCTTATTGACCCGAAAGCCGCGCGGTGCGGTGACACCGCAGGCCGCGCCCTCAACCGCGGGCAGGGGAGTGGGCGCTGCCTGGCCGGGAGCCAACCGCTCCGAGGTGGTCGTCGGCTCCTCAGGCACGAGGGAATGCGGGCACAAGTCAGTATCCGGCGCAGTGGTGCGCGTGGGCGATGATGACTCTTCCTCTTCTGCAAACGCCGGCGGCGTGGCGGCCAGAGCGATGACGGTGAGGAGCGCGGGGACATGTTTCATAGCGTGCTTAATCCTAGACCCCGTCCTAGGATGAACCTCATGCATGACGCACCTCTGATTAGCCCTGAAAACAAAGATTCCGGCGCCGAGATTTTCGCTCGTCTGCCCAAAGTAACGCTGTTGGCGCCGCTGCCCACGGATGCATCCACCCCGGACGAGCTCCGCGCGGCCACGCACGCTGCTGTGCAGGCGCTTGCCGACGACCACGTGGTCTACGCCGAGCTCCGCCTGCGCCCCAGTGCTTTCCCTTTCGGCGCCGCCGAGGCCCTCGCCGCCGCGCAGGAAGGACTGGACGTTCCCGGAATCGATGCGCGGATCATCGTGGAGGGCGCGGCCAATAGCTGGGATGCCGGCGAGGCCGTTGCCGGTGCAGCGCTGACTGAGCTGTCCGCAGCGGAGAAGCTGCGTGAAAATTTCATTCCCTGGGAGCGGGACGTGGCTTCGTACGAGGATGCCGTGGCGGCAGTGCACGCCGGTGCGACGCGTCTGGTTCACGCAACAGATCTCATCGATGATTTCGGTGCCGACCTTGACGGCGTTCGCCCGGGCAAGGCCTCTGCGTGGGTGCGGGATCGCCGCATCGCGCTGACCTTTGCGCCGCTAGAGGAATTGCCCGCAGAGGAGCTGGCCGATCACCCTCTGCCGCTGCTACAGCAGCTCGGCTTTACCTGCACGGTGGCGGGCGAGAAGCTCAGCGATGTCTTCCTCGCCCTGAGCGAGACCTTCGGCTATGGCCTCGAGGAGTTCTTTGACCTCACCATCAAGGCCATTGAGAATTCCTTTGCTAGCGAAGAAGACCGCCAGCGCCTCATCGAGCAGGAGATCCTGCCCGCCTATGAGGAACTGGCGGATCCGGAATTCGCGGAAGACGCTTCAGAAATGAGCGATTCCGATGCGGAAGAAGACAGCGAGTCTTCCGAGTAGAAGCTAGAAGCGGGAGAAACGCTTCGTCAGCATTTCCTCCAGGCCCTTCCAGGACTCCGCGTGCTCGGTGTAGGGCTTGGAGGGCACGTAGCCCGCGTGCTCAGTGGAGCCGAGCATGTAGCCCAGGTAGTCCTGGAAGCGCGGGTTCTGCAGCATATAAGAGTTGATGGAGTCATCACCGGCCCAGTCGGCGGCATCGGCGCAGACTTCGTAGCAGCGGCTCATCTGATCCGTATCGACGGCCTCCGGGCCCTTTTCAATGTCGCGCACGATGCCATTGAAGGTGTACTGGTTATCCGGGTGGACGGTGACCTCGAGCTCGCCCGCGTTCGCCGCGGCAACGACCTCCTCCCAGGTGGAGACCTTTGCTAGGTCATGGTCGTCGTTCTCCATGATCCAGCGCACGAGCACCTTGGAGCTGGGGAAGGTGAAGATCTCGCCCCACTTGCCCAGGAACACCGGCTTGCCGTTGAGGTAGGTGCGCAGGGTGTAGACCGTTCGCTGGTTGGCGGTGATCTTAATCGGGTCGATGCCTGCGGCTGCCCACGGGGAATTGTCGTAGGGATCGGCGGATTTCGCTGCCGCCTCGCGTTCTTCTTCGGCCTTCTTGCGTGCTTCTTCCGCGGCTTCGCTGGCGGCAGAGATGCGGGTAGCGGCATCCGCGGTTGCCTCCTGGCTGAAATCGGAGGAAGGGATGACCTTGACTACTTTGTCGAGGTCCTCGATGACCTCACGCCAGTTGCTATGAATAACGCGGCCTACGCCGGACCATTCGCCCATACCCTGGTCACCGGCATAGTGATCGGCTCCGCGGGCGGGGTTGCGCAAGATGGAATGCGAAGCGAAGAAAATAACGGTGTGCTCCGCGGCCCCGACCTCTGCCAGCGCGTGTGCAATTTCTAGGCAGCGTGCGACGGTGGACACGTTCTCGTGGCTGGGGCGGCCAGCCAAGTGCTTTGGCATGCCGATGAGGTCGTATACGTGCTTCTTCTCCGGAACGACGCGGTCCGCCGCCTGGGAATTGAAAGCCTCCCACTTTGGGTGATCGAGCAGGTCGTGCTTCGAACCGGATTCGAGGAAGCACAGCATCTCGGCTTCGGTGTTAAAGAGCAAGACGGACTCGTCATCACCGAGGAAGGCCTGCCACTCGGAACCATTCTGGCGCCACTTCGGCGCCCAGAGGGTATAAAAATCACCCTCAGAAAGGGAGAGCTGGATGGGTACAATCGCGCGGGTGTTCATGGGCAAACAGTCTACCCTGTAGGCCTCCAGAACCCTTTGAAAGCCATCCCCATGTTGTTAGTACGCAGCGGATTGGTTTGCACAGGGCTGCCCGCTTCCACCATTTGTCCGCCGCCGGAGTACATGGCCACGTGCCCATCCCACACGATGAGGTCACCGGGCTGCAGTTCGTCTGCGCTTACCTGACGGCCCACGGTCTGGCTTTCTGCGGTGCGCGGCAGCTCCACCCCCGCTTGGCGCCAAGCCCATTGCGTCAACCCAGAGCAATCAAAGCTGCCATTGCCGGTACCGCCCCACCCATAGGGAGTCCCCACCTGGGACAGAGCGGCCTGTGCCGCAGCCTGCCCTTGCGTGGTTCCTTCGCTTGCGGTGGAGGACGCGGTGAGTGCGTGGCGCACCACGCCTTCCTCCTGCGGGCCGCGCACCGAGGGGCGAACAGCACGCTGGCCAATGGGTATGAGGGGAGCTGCTGCCTGCAGGAGCTCCCCAGCCAGCTGCTTGACGCGAAGCATCGCTTTGCCAACGTATTCCATGGCCAGGGCTTGCAATGCTGAACGCGCCGCAGCCTGTGTTGCAGGATTCGGGATGAGCAACCCGAGGGCGATAGGTAGTCCGCGCTGGAGAAGCTCGAAGCCCAGACCGATGAGGTCCCTGACTGTCGCCGCGATGAGCCCGCGGGCAGCATCCAGAGCGGAGCGGGCGGTGGAGAGATCCTCAGTGGCTTGGCGCGCAGTGTCTAACAACGCCCGTGGATCCCCATGCGCGATTTCCGCTAGCGGCCCTGCAGCAGTGAGATCGGGCACAGTGGGCAGGGAGACGTCGGGAAGCTGCGCCGGCTGAATCCGGGCAATGTGGGCGAGTGCTGACTCCAACATCACAGACCCCCGCACGCGTTCGCGAGAACACCATCGGCGTCTTCCGCTTCGCGGGCCATGCGGAAGCTGGAGTCCGCCACGGCGCCCGCATCCGCCCTGACCTGGGCAAGGCGGGCGGAAAGGTTCTCCATGGCGGTGTTAAAGGTTCCAGTGAAACCGCCCAGAACGGTATCGACCGGTAGCTCAGGAGGGGGAGTGGAGGAGGCCTGGGAGATGGCGGCAAGCTCATGCGCCAGCCTGCGGGTGTGTTCGGTGTCGATATTAAACGTGTGGAAGCTAGTCATGGCTTATTAGACTGTGCCGCCCGCTGATCGGTTCCCGGCCGATTCTTATACAGTGAAGGGCATGGATATCCACGTAGTAGACCACCCCCTCGCCGCCTCCCGGCTCACACTCATGCGCGATGCCCGCAGCGATAATGCCGCCTTCCGTGCAGCTCTGCGGGATCTTGGCACCATGCTTGTCTATGAGGCAGCGCGCGACCTGCCCGTCGAGCATTTTGATTGCGTTACTCCCGTTGCCACGGCGGAGGGCACCCGCCTGCAGGACCCGCCAATTATCGTGCCCATCATCCGTGCTGGACTGGGCATGATTGACCCGGCGCTGTCGATGATCCCTGATGCCCAAGTTGGCTTCATCGGCATGGCGCGCGATGAAGAAACCCATGAGCCGGTGCCTTACCTGGAGGCCCTGCCGGAGGATCTCAGCGGGCGTAGCGTCTTTGTCGTCGATCCGATGCTCGCCACGGGCGGTTCCCTCCTGCATTCCCTGAAGCTCCTCGCGGATCGCGGCGCCACCGATATCACCGCGATCTGCATGGTGTCCGCGCAGCCGGGCGTCGATGCGCTGGCCAACTCGGGGCTGCCGGTTCGCTTGGTTACCGCGGCGATTGATCCGGCCCTCAACGAGGACGCCTACATCGTGCCGGGGCTTGGCGACGCCGGCGACCGCCTCTACGGTCCCCGCAATATCGACCTGTAGCTAAGGTAGACCGCTTAGTATATCCGGCGTGTGACCTGCCCGGCTAACTGAACCGCATGGTCTAGTTGTAGACTCTTCCCAATAGGACACCACGGAGGAGGAAGCAGTGATCTCGGACTACGTCAGTGAGTGGTTCAGCAACCACCGCGCGGAGGTCATCGCGTGGCGCCGCCATATTCACCGCCACCCGGAGACCTCCAATAAGGAAGTAGAAACCACTCGCTTCCTGTCTCGCACCCTGCGTGAGTACGGTCTGGAGCCGCAGCTTTTCCCCGAAACCGGCCTCATGGTGGACATCGGGCCCGACACGGAACTCGGGCGCCTGGCCTTCCGCGCCGACATCGACGCGCTCCCAGTCACGGAGGTTACCGGCCTCGAGTACACCTCCGAGGTCCCCGGCGTCATGCATGCCTGCGGGCATGACATGCACACCACCATTGCGCTGGCCACGGCCTGTGCCTTGGCGGATCTCAACCACGAGCACCCGCTGGACTTCGGTGTCCGCGTCATCTTCCAACCCGCCGAAGAGGTCTGGGTAGGCGGCGCCACCGATGTCATCGAGTGGGGTGCGCTCGAGGGCGTGAATTCCATCTTTGCGGTCCACGTCGAGCCGAAGCTGCGCGTCGGGCGCATCGGCGTCCGCGCCGGGGCGATCACCTCCGCGACTGACGTCGTGGAAATCAACGTCTCCGGTCCGGGCGGGCACACGTCGCGCCCGCACTTGTCTGCGGACGTCGTCTATGCGCTGGGCAAGCTGCTGACGGACCTGCCGGGTTTGCTTTCGCGCCGCGTCGATCCACGCACTGGCACCGTCTTGGTCTTTGGTCAGGTGAATTCCGGCTATGCACCGAACGCGATTCCCGAGACCGGCTCGGTGTCTGGCACCATGCGCACGGCGGATATCGGGATTTGGCGTGAGATGCAATCGCTGTTCTCTGAGCTGGTGGAGCAGGTCCTAGCACCCTTGGGCGTGGAGCATGAGCTGGTCTATCACCGTGGGGTTCCGCCGGTGCTTAACGACGACGTCTCCACCGCTCTCCTCGCCAGCGCTGCCCAGGCCATCGACCCGCAAGCCGTGGTCCAAGCGCCGCAGTCCTCGGGCGGCGAGGACTTCTCCTGGTACTTGGAGAAGGTCCCCGGTTCCATGGCCCGCCTGGGTTGTTGGTCCGGCGAAGGCGAGCAGCACGATCTGCATATGGGTGATTTGGCCCCCGATGAGAGGGCTATCGGCGTGGGCGTCAAACTCTTCGGCTCCGTGGCGGAACAGTTTGCCAACGTGGAGGATTAGTTTCCTAACTACTACACTGTGACAAGGATTTCCCAGAGTTCTTATAGGCAGATTTTTCAAAAAGGAGCGACAGTGTCACAGGAAGCCCCCCGCATCGTAATTATCGGCGGCGGCCCCGCAGGCTATGAGGCTGCGACTGCCGGCGCCAAGTACGGCGCGCACATTACGTTGGTTGAGGAACAGGGCCCCGGTGGCTCCTCCGTTCTCTTGGACTGCGTCCCGTCGAAGTCCTTTATTGCCGGCGCCAACATCCGCACCGATTTCCGCCGCGCGGATGATATGGGCCTGAACCACCAGCTCGGCTCGCTGAAGCTGAGCCTGGAGGCGCTTAACGGCCGCGTGCAGGCGCTGGCCGGCAACCAGTCCCGCGACGTGCGCGCGGGCCTGGAGAAGATCGGCGTCAAGGTCATCGATGGCCGCGCCGCATTCTCCGAGGACCAACACGGCGTGAAGGGTGCCGCGCACAAGGTTGATGTCACCCACACTGATGGCACCACCGAGACCCTCGACGCGGACCTGGTCCTCGTTGCCACCGGTGCCACCCCGCGCATCTTGCCGGGCGCGCAGCCGGACGGCGAGCGCATCCTGACCTGGCAGCAGGTTTATGACCTCAAGGAGGAGCCGGAGCACCTCATCGTCGTCGGCTCCGGCGTGACCGGTGCCGAGTTCGTTTCCGCCTTCGCGGAGATGGGTGTGCGCGTGACCATGGTGGCTTCTCGCGACCGCATTCTGCCGCATGATGACGCCGATGCTGCCGACGTCCTCGAGACCGTCCTGGCTGAGCGCGGCGTGGAGCTGGAGAAGAACTGCCGCGTCGAAACGGTCTCCCGCACCGAGGACGGAAACGTCGTGGTCAAGACCCAGGATGGTCGCGAGATCCACGGCTCCCACGTCATCATGTCCATCGGTTCCATCCCGAATACGAAGAACCTGGGCCTCGAGCACGTTGGCGTGGCTACCACGAAGTCCGGTCACATCGAGGTTGACCGCGTTTCCCGCACCAACGTTGCCGGCATCTACGCCGCGGGTGACTGCTCCGACCTCTTCCCGCTGGCCTCCGTTGCCGCGATGCAGGGCCGCATCGCCATGTATCACTCCCTGGGTGAGGGCGTGTCCCCGCTGCGCTTGAAGACGGTTGCCACGGCCGTGTTTACCCGCCCAGAGATCGCTGCCGTGGGCTTTACCCAGGCAGAGATTGAGGCGGGCGAGGTTGCCGCGCGCACCATCACGATGCCGCTGAACACCAACCCGCGCGCCAAGATGCGCTCTCTGCAGCACGGTTTTGTCAAGCTCTTCTGCCGCGCCACCTCCGGCCGCGTTATCGGCGGCGTCATCGTCGCCCCGACCGCTTCCGAGCTCATCCTGCCCATCGCCGTGGCGGTAACCAACCAGCTCACCGTGAACCAGCTGGCGGATTCCTTCGCGGTCTACCCGTCGCTGTCCGGCACCATCACCGAGGCAGCCCGCCGCCTCGTTGCCCACGACGACCTCGAGTAGGCAGGCTCCAGCTCCGCTTTAGCTTCGGCTCGCTTTTATAAGCCCAGTGTGCTCACCGCATGCTGGGCTTCTTCCATGGTGAACCGCTCGCCGTAGTCGCTGGGGAGCTGCATAGGGGTTGGACATGAGAGAACCTCCTGCGTAGGTGAGAGACGAGAGCCCGGCGTGGTGCCGAACGAGTCTTATCTTGGCAAGCGGCCTGGACATTGCCGCAGGAAGTTCGAAAGCTTGGGCGGACTGTGGAAACTACGAGGTCGCGTAGGCCGAAACCGGAGTGGCATTGAGGTCGAGGCTGACGGAGCGCCCCGCCTGTGGGAAGGCGCGCTGCGGACAGGCCGGGCGTGGGCAGGCGGCGCAACCGGGGCCGATGGGGGTTGCCTCGGAAGGGGAGAGGTTGAGCGCATCGGCGTAAACCACGCGATCCGCCTGCGCGATATCGCAGCCCAGCCCCACGACGAATTCCTTGCGCGGTGTACCCCAGGCCTGAGCTTGGCCTTGGACGAAGCGCGCGATCCACAGGTAGGTGTGGTCATCGGGCATCGAGGCCACCTGGCGCGTGATGCGGTTTGGTGTTTCAAATGCACGGTGGACCACCCACAACGGGCACGAGCCGCCGCTGCGTGCAAAGTGGAAAGCGGTGGAGGACTGGCGCTTGGAAATATTGCCCGCGCGGTCGGTTCGGATGAAGGAGAAAGGGACACCTTGGTGGTGGGGCCGCTGAAGCGTCGACAAGCGCTGCGCGGTGGTCTCGAAACCAGTGCCAAAGGATGCCGCGATCACATCAATGTCGTAGCGCGTCTCCTCCGCGGTGGTGAGGAGCTGCGTATAGGGCATGGTGACGGCCGCCGCGAAGTATTGGGCCAGTCCGTAGGTGCCGATGGAGCGGGCTTCGGCGCTGGGGAGTTCAGCCACGAGTTCCGCGCAGTGCTCTGGATAGGCCAGAAGACAGTACTGGAGCGCCATCTCGAAGACGAGCTGGGCTTCCGTGAGTCCTGCGCGCAGGTGCAGCTCGCGGTCGTGGAAGGTCCGTCGGCGCGGGGAGGCCGAGGAGAAACGTGTCGTAACACCGAACTCGTCCTGGAGGACTGAGGCCAAGCGCCCACGGCGCAGGACGCGGTCACCGAGGGAATCGGACAGCTCCTCGGCAGCTACGTCCAGGCTGTGAATGTAGTTGTGGGCGTCGTAGAAGAAGTCGCGGACCGCTTCGAAAGGGCCGGTTTCCGCGGGGGTGTGCGCGGCGGCGGCGACAAGCCGGGGGAGTAGCTCGGGGAAGCGCCCGCTTAAGTCGGTGAGTGTGGTGTCGGAGGCCTCGGGGAAGAGCTGACGCAGCTCGGCGAGCGCGCGCAGGTCGCGATCCCCCGCGAAGTAGGTGGCGTCAACGCCAAAGCGTTGCGTCAGCTGCATGAGGACGGTGACGGTGAGGGGGCGCTGGTCATTTTCCAGCTGGTTGAGATAGCTGGTGGACATCCCCAGTTGTTGTGCCATGGCCGCTTGGGTGAGTTTGCGTTCTTTGCGTAGTGCGTGGATTCTTGCCCCCGCGTAGTGCTTGCTCATTGTGTACGTCCTCCCAAAAAGCCGCCCCAACTGGTAATTACACAAGGTTTGCAAACAACGCAAAACCCTGCAACAGATAAACACAGTTTACACATGTGGCAGGCCACACGGGCGGGGGATAGTGTGATGGCTATCGCAGCCGTTGTTGTCTAGGAGGAAAACCCCGTTGATTAACCACGAAGTACGTACCCACAAGTCCGCCGAGAACTTCCCCATCGAAGAGCACCTGGCGTACAAGATTGCCAAGGTCGCAGCAGATCCCGTTGAGGTTCCGGCCGAGACCACCGAGATGATCATCAACCGCATCATCGATAACGCCTCCGTGGCCGTGGCCTCAGCCACCCGCCGCCCGGTGACCTCCGCCCGCGTCATCGCGCAGGCCCACCCGGCTCAAGAAGGCGGCGCCACCATCTTCGGCGTTGACGGCACCTACTCCGCCGAGTGGGCAGCCCTGGCCAACGGCACTGCCGTGCGCGAGCTGGACTACCACGACACCTTCCTCGCCGCCGAATACTCCCACCCGGGCGATAACATCCCGCCAATCCTGGCCGTGGCACAGCACAAGGGGCTGACCGGCAAGGAGCTCATCCGCGGTATCGCCACCGGCTACGAAGTCCAGGTCAACCTGGTCAAGGGCATCTGCCTTCACGAGTGGAAGATCGACCACGTGGCGCACCTCGGCCCCTCCGTCGCCGCGGGTATCGGCACCATGCTCGGCCTCGACGTCGACACCATCTACCAGGCCATCGGCCAGGCGCTACACACCACCACCGCCACCCGCCAGTCCCGCAAGGGCCTCATCTCCTCCTGGAAGGCCTATGCACCGGCGTTTGCCGGCAAGATGGGCATCGAAGCAGTAGACCGCTCCATGCGCGGCGAGGGTGCCCCGGCCCCGATTTGGGAAGGCGAGGACGGCTTCATTGCCTGGATGCTCCACTCCCCGGAGCGAACCTACACCGTCCCCCTCCCGGCTGAGGGCGAGGAAAAGCGCGCCATCCTGGACACCTACACCAAAGAGCACTCCGCGGAGTACCAGGCACAGGCCCCGATTGATATGGCCTTTGCCCTCAAGAAGACCTTGGCTGAGAAGGGCCTGAAGGTGGAGGACATCGAGTCCATTGTCCTGCACACCTCGCACCACACTCACTACGTCATCGGCACCGGCGCCAACGACCCGCAGAAGATGGACCCGAACGCCTCCCGCGAGACTCTGGATCACTCCATCATGTACATCTTCGCCGTGGCCCTGCAGGACGGCGAGTGGGACTACGAGACCTCCTACTCTGACGAGCGCAAGCACCGCCAGGACACCATCGACCTGTGGCACAAGATTTCCACCGTTGAGGACCCGGAGTGGACTCGCCGCTACCACTCCAACGACCTCAGCGAGAAGGCCTTCGGCGGCAAGGCCGTCATCACCTTCAAGGATGGCACCGTGATCGAGGATGAGCGCGCGGTGGCCGACGCCCACCCGCTCGGCGCCCGCCCCTTCGGCCGCGAGGAGTACATCAACAAGTTTAAGAAGCTCGCCGCCGGCAAGGTTTCGGAGGAGGAGCAGGAGCGCTTCCTCGCTGCCGCCCAGAACCTGGAAAACCTCACCGACCTGAGCGAGCTCAACGTTCGCCTCACCGACGAGGCTATCGCCACCGCACCCGAGACCCCGAAGGGACTGTTCTAAATGGCTGGCCTGTTTGGCTCCACTATCAGCAATGCAGACAAGCGCAAGAGCTTCCGCGAGGCGCTGAACGCACCGGGAATTACCACGCTGCCGGGCGCCTTCAACCCGTTGACCGCGCGGCTCATCCAGGACATCGGCGGCTTCGGCGGCGTCTACGTCTCCGGCGCGGTGCTGGCTAATGATCTGGGTCTGCCGGACATTGGTCTCACCACCCTCACTGAGGTGGCGCAGCGCGCCGGGCATATCGCCCGCGCCACGGACCTGCCTGTGCTTGTCGACGCCGACACGGGCTTCGGCGAACCCATGTCCGCCGCCCGCACCGTCGCCGCGCTGGAGGACGCCGGCCTGGCCGGCTGCCACCTGGAGGACCAGGTTAACCCGAAGCGCTGCGGCCACCTCGATGGCAAGGAAGTGGTGCCGACGGATCTTATGGTTCGCCGCATTACCGCCGCCGTCAACGAGCGCCGCGATGAGAACTTCATCATCTGTGCCCGCACCGATGCCGCAGGCATCCACGGCATCGATGAGGCCATCGAGCGCGCCAAGGCCTACGCCGACGCCGGTGCGGACCTCATCTTCACCGAGGCCTTGTACTCGCCGGAGGACTTCGAAAAGTTCCGCGCCGCCGTGGATACCCCTCTGCTGGCCAACATGACCGAGTTCGGCAAGACCGAGCTGCTGTCCGCCAAGCGCATTGAGGAGCTGGGCTATAACGCCGTCATCTGGCCGGTGTCCACCCTGCGCGTGGCCATGGGCGCTACCGAAGAATTCCTCCGCGACATGCAGGAAACCGGCCTGCAATCCGAGGAATGGCTCGACCGCATGCAGCACCGCTCCCGCCTGTATGAGCTGGTGCGCTACGACGAGTACAACGCCTTCGACCAGAGCGTGTTCACCTACTCCAAGGACAGCTACAAGCCCACCTTCGACTAGGGCACACGGCCTGAAACTCACACTAGAACCCAATAAAAAGGAGAAAACACCATGTCTGAAACCCCAGAAATCCGCAAGGGCCTGTACGGCGTCGTCGTCGATGAGACCGCCGTGTCCAAGGTTGTCCCGGAGACCAACTCCCTGACCTACCGCGGCTACCCGGTCCAGGAGCTGGCACGCTACTGCTCCTTCGAGGAGGTTGCTTACCTGCTGTGGAACGGCGAGCTGCCGTCCCAGGATGAACTGGTCCGTTTCTCCGCTCGTGAGAAGGCGCTACGCCACCTGGACCGCCACCTCATTGACCTGATCACCTCCATGCCGAAGTCCTGCCACCCGATGGACGTTCTGCGCACCGCAGTCTCCTTCATCGGTTCCCAGGACCCGGAGGAGTACACCAAGGATTCCGAGCACATCCGCCGCACCGCGCTGGAGCTCATGGCGAAGCTGCCGACCATCGTCGCCCTCGATATCCGCCGTCGCCGCGGTGAGGGCTACATCGAGCCTTCCCGCAAGAAGGGCTTTGCGGAGAACTTCCTGTGGATGGTCTTCGGTGAGGAGGAAGGCTCGCCGGCCCTGTCGCGCTCCGATATTGAGGCCTTTGATAAGTCCCTCATCCTCTATGCTGAGCACTCCTTCAACGCTTCCACCTTCGCTGCCCGCGTGGTGACCTCCACGATGTCGGATACCTACTCCGCCGTTACCGCCGCCATCGGCGCCCTCAAGGGCCCGCTGCACGGTGGTGCTAACGAGGCCGTGATGAAGAACTTCCTGGAGGTCGGTGACCCGGCCAAGGCAGAGGAGTGGACGCTCAACAAGCTCAAGAACAAGGAGCTCGTCATGGGCTTCGGTCACCGCGTGTACAAGAACGGTGACTCCCGTGTTCCGACCATGGAGGCTGCCTTCCGCGAGCTGGCCAAGGACCACGGCCAGGAGCAGTGGGTGGAGATGTACGAGAAGATGGCCAAGACCATGTACGAGAACACCTCCATCAAGATCCAGCCGAACCTGGACTTCCCGGCTGGCCCTGCGTACCACATCCTTGGTTTCGACATTGAGTTCTTCACCCCGATCTTCGTGATGGCCCGCATCACCGGCTGGACCGCACACATCGTGGAGCAGAACGAGAACAACTCCCTGATCCGCCCGCTGTCTGCCTACAACGGCAAGGAGCAGCGCTCCGTTCCGCCGAAGCAGATCTAATTAGCGGTTGCGCTTGACGACGGGCGCTGCACGTGGCGAAGGCATGTCATGCCGACGCCACATGCAGCGCCTAATGCTATTGCGCCTGCGGCAACAAGAAGTGCATTCCAATCGATGGCAAAAGTGAGGCCATCTCCCATTGCGTAGACCATTCCGGCAAGCGGGAGGATTCCAGCGAGACAGCCAGTAATGATCGCGGCACATGCCAGTGTGGCCGTAGTGAGTACAACGATTCTTAGGTGCCAGGAGGAATCGAGGCCTAGTACTTTGAAGGTGGTCTCGATTGCTTCGGTAGCGCGAGCAAGTTGCCGCGAGAAAACAAAGGTTACGGCTAACGCGCTGAGAAGCGCGGCTGCCAAGCTGATATAGAATGCCCGCGGTGTCGAAGAAGTTTGAATCAGTGGCAGTAGTACGAGCTCGTGGGGGATATGAGCTTGTGCAGCGCTATCAAGAAAGCGCTTTTCTTGGTCTTCCTGGAGACCCGTAAAGACCCATTGTGTCCTACCTGCCGGTGCATCTAGATTTTGCGCCGTGGATGCGAGGATAAATCCTCCAGCTAGCTTCTCCCAGTGTGGCCCGAAGTCCATACTCAGCGCTGAAAGCGATGAGTGGCCTGAATTCTTGCTCGTGTTGATTGAAACGTGGTCTTGGTTGATGAATCTGTGATCGCGGACTAATGCCCCAGTCTTAAGGACTTCTTTTTCTGAGGCAGTAAGCTCTCGGTCTAAGAGTTGCTCTACGTTACGAACGGATTCGACGCTCAGTACGCCAAAAGTCCCCGACATCTCCGCGGGCATGTCCAGCGTGGCTTGGACATAAGAAACACGAACTGGGGCGGGCACGCCCAACGCAGTGGCTAGGTGCTGAACGGATTCAGCACGCGTGGAAAGCCCGTCATCTGTCTTCTCTAAAATGTGTGCCTGGTTTGGGGCGATCGTTGACGTCAAACTGTCATTCTCACTGGCTGTGAAGCTGGCTGACATCGAACTGCTAAACACGGCGGTTCCCATGCACAGGACCAACAACGTCAGACCCGTGCCAATAAGCTGCCGGTGCTTCTCTGCAAATCTTAGGGCCACGCCTGCTGGAGTGTAGGGCCGGCTGGTTCGCGGACAGCGTGCGAGAAAAAGAGAAAAGACGATGCACAATGCCACGGTTGGCAATGGCGCCCAGGTTTCGAACACGTCTGGCCCCAGCAGTGCTGAAGCGACCGTAAAGAGCGCGGCCACAAGGACAATAGCAATAGCACTCCAACGCAAGAATGATGCCGATAAGGCCGGCAGCGGGATGTCTTTCCAGAACGGATGCGGCTGGGTCGACGGCGCGGTGGAAACACCGCCAATCAGGAGTGCTGCTAGCGAGCTAGCGAGAAGAAGCACTAACCATTTCCACGGAATGAGGACTCCAGGATCAGGCAACCCCGCAAGTCCCGAAATGAAAGGGCGCACGCATTGCGCCAGGCCTGCACCTACAACGAGGCCTAAGACGGAGTACATCAGGGCTGAACGAAGCAGGGTGGATGTGTTGGACTTCCACAACAGGAAGGGGGAGATTCCTAGCTCGAAGAACCGCCGGTTCAACGGGTGAAGAACTAGGTACGTGACTCGCCACAAAAAGAGGATCAAAGCACACGGTATGACAATGGCGAACAGGCCGAAGAAGAAAGAATAGCTATCGGCGAACCCTGAAGGCGGCGTGGCGAGCAGGCTTTCGCGGGTGAGGAGTGAGGTCGAAAAGGCGTCGTCAAGCGCGGCGCGATCAACGAGGTTTGTAGTTTCGAGCTGACTGCTAATGAAGTCGGTGAGCTCGGCAGGAGTCGTTCCTTCGGAACCGAACACAATCGGCCGGACCGAAGCGGAGGTCATGGAATAAGCGTCGGCGTCGATGGTGTTCCATGTTCCCGATGCGCCGTACACCGCTTTCTCCTGGCTGTGGAAGGAATTCGATACAACGCCAACGATGCGGAGCGGTAGCGTGCCGTTGAATGCAGTTGTGTTCTCTCCGAGGCTAAGGTTAACGTCCTCAGTGACGATTACTTCCCCGGGGGCGCTTGGCCAATGGCCCTGAACCAATGCCAACCCAAAATCGGGAGCTTGCTCTTCCCAGTGAGACTCCTTGTAGACAAGGGAAGCTGATGGATTGCTATCGACATAGAGATCGTAAGTCTCGAGTTGGGTAGTAAAGCCCCTCTCTGGGGAATCAAGTTGCGGCAGCGTCTGTTCAACCACGCCCGCCCGCGTGTACACAGGCACGTCCACCCGCACGGCGTTGTTTCCCAATTCTGACTGCGCCTTCTGCTGCGGGGACAACATCATGAAGAGATCAGCCGAGACAGCAAATGCGAATAATCCTAAGCACACTGCGATTGCCGCTGCGCCGAAACGATACCGTTTCGAAGAATGCACGACTTTCGTGATTAGTTCATTGAGCATTCGGGGCTGCTTTCCCAAGCTGGCCGTCGATCAGCGTGTAGGCCGTGCTGCAATAGTCGAGCATGATGGGATCGTGACTGGTCGCTATCACGGTTGTGCCAGTTGATGCCAGCTTCTTGAAGAGTCGAAAAATGCCGTGCGAGTTTTCAGAATCGAGCGCAGCAGACGGCTCATCAGCCAAGAGAATTCGCCGTTTCCCAGACAGTGCTCGGGCGATTCCTACTCTTTGGCATTGGCCGCGCGACATCTCTGCGGGAAATCGTTGAGCGAGTTCTGCAAGTCCTACCTGGGTTAAGGCCTCGCAAGCCTTGTCGTGTGCCGTCGTCTCATCGAATCCCGCTGCAGCAAGCACAAGCATGACATTTTCGAGCGCTGTGAGTTCATTCATCAACAGGTCGTCTTGATAGACGAAGCCGATTGTGTTGCGGCGCAAGGCGAGTAGTTCCTTGGGAGCAGCGGTGGATACACAGGTATCGAAGACCGAGATTGAGCCTTCATCGATAGGTAGAAGACCTGCAACCGCGCGCAGGAGAGTTGTTTTACCGGAGCCGCTCTTTCCTGAAATGCCGAGAAACTCGCCTTCACCAGCTTCTAGGCTTGCGCCTTTGAGAACATGCGTGCGCTGGGCGCCTTCGCCTAAATACTTGTGGACGTTAGAAATGGTGACTGAGTTCATAAGCTCTTTTCTGTCTTCACCGTGCGGTCTTTGGAAGTGAAGGATGAAGTTGGTTCTTATGAACCTGATTGAAGGATAGAAACGGAGGGTAGAACATGTCAATAGGTTTATATTTTTTTAAAAGCGAAGTAACTCTTCTCCTATTTGGCCGCTGCATGTTTAATGGGGGGTGGTTTACAAGTAGTCCGCGAATCGGTCGGGGTAAGCCACGGCTAGTTGGTTGATGGCTTGTTTCCACCCGGTGGCTTTCGCTCCTTCAATATAGCCGTTGCACTCAATGTCGCGCTTTGCTTTCTTCGCTCGCTGGGCGGCACGCTTGTTCGATGTTGCAGATCATCAGCCACAGCGTCTTTAGTGCGGCAGTATCGTTCGGGAATTGGCCCCTGTTGCGGGTAGCTTTACGCAGTTCAGCATTCAGCGACTCGATTGAATTGGTGGTGTAGAGCACCCGGCGTGCCGCCGGCGGAAACTGCAGAAACGGCACGAACCGCTCCCAGGCGTCGCGCCAGACTTTGACCGACTGGGGGTATTTCCGGCCCAGTTCACTGGCCTCGAAAGCATCCAGGCTGGCACGTGCGGTGTCCTCGTTAGCGGCTGTGTAGACCTCACGCAGCGCGCGGGAGACTGCTTTGCGGTCCTGGTAGGACACCCACCGGTTCGCAGCCCGAATCAGGTGCACAATACAGGTCTGTACCATGGAATTCGGCCAGGTTGCCTCCACGGCTTCCGGCAAGCCTTTGAGCCCGTCGCAGCACACAATGAACACGTCTTGGACACCGCGGTTAGCCAGATCCGCACACACCGATGCCCAGAATGCGGCTCCTTCATTGTCGGCGATCCACAGTCCCAGGATGTGCTTGATGCCGTCCATGTCGACACCAACCGCCATGTAGCAAGCCTTGTTGACCACGCGGTGGCCGTCACGGATTTTCACGCGTAGCGCGTCGAGGAGGATCACCGGGTAAAACTCGTCGAGCTGGCGGTTTTGCCAGATCATGACCTCGTCTAACACCGCATCGGTAATGGTGCTGATCGTATCCGGGCTCATATCCACCCCAAGGGTGGTCGCGAGGTGATGCTGGATATCGCGCACGGTCATCCCACCGGCGTAGAGCGAGATAATCATGTCGTCGAGCTCTGTGAGCCGACGTGCACCCTTGGGCACCATCCGGGGAGTAAACGTGCCGGCACGATCCCTGGGCACGGTCACCTCAACTGCGCCGTAGCCAGAATTGACGGTCTTGGTGTACGACCCGTTACGGTGATTATTCTCCTGTGCGGTTTCGACCTGGGATTTCGCTTTGCGGTCGGAATGGCCGTAGCCCAAGTGCGCATCCATCTCCGCCTTAATGCCAGCGTTGATTGATGCTTGCAGCAGGCCTTTGACCAGCTCGCTTGCATCATCAGCGGAGCTCGACAGCTCGCTAATCAAGCTGGCGATTTCAGAATTTTCCATCAGCTTCTCGCTGATCTCGTTGACCCTCGCCGGGTCATGGTTTTCTTCGGTGACACCGTAGTCATTATCGGTGAAACTCCTTCTAGATCAGAGCCTCACACACAAACTTCCTGACACCCTTCAGGAATGACAGGCGAGGAGCAATCCGCGGGGACGGATAAGGCCACAGCGCGTTCAAATGTCTCACATGAGTGCAACGGTGAGGGGTGTAGAGAACGCACGGTGGGCGGTTGCGAATAAGTGACCACGCTGGCAGCCAAGAGGTACGAGCGATGAAAGATCAGCTCGAGCATTAGCGAACGTACTGACGTCGCTTTATTAGGTGTACTGACCGGGTACGTTGCGGGCACGCCGGTTCGGCGCACCGCCACAGCCGCTTGCGCCACACCAGCAGCACCGGCCGCCCCGCCGAGGGGATGTCACGCACCAGATGCTCACGCCGGCCGTGGGCCACCGCGACCACCCCGCACCGCGGGCACCCGGTCACCGACTCGGAGGTCTCCACCAACAGCTCCAGCTCACCGCCGTACTCACCGACGGCAAGCACCACCAACCCCGAGATGCCGAGCATCGCAGCGGGCAGGACGGTAGCCTCAACACTCACCTGGGACTCCTCTCGATCCGTTGCTTGGTCGCTACGAATCGTGGAGTCCCAGGCCCGTCTTCACCAGCCCAACCCGGTCAGCGCGTCGCAACCCGGCTACCACGCTTGGTGAGGAAAAGCGGCTAACATGGTTCGGCGACGGCCCGGGCACGTCCTTGTTCCTAACCGTCGTGCGCTGGGGTCCGCGTGGACCGCTCGGCCAGCGTCCATCCAGTCAGGAGGAAGTCAGCAAATGTTCGACGACAACGGCTCATTCCTACTCGCCATGTTCGAGTTCTTCATCTTCTTCGCATGGTTCATGTCCCTGTGGTGGATCTTCGGAGATCTCTTCCGCAGCAAGGACCTCGGCGGCTTCGCGAAGGCGCTGTGGGTGGTGTTCATCCTCGCGCTGCCGTTCATCGGAATGCTCGCGTACCTGCTTGTTCGAGGTCGGGGGATGACCGACCGCGCGGTCGAGGCGCGCCAGGAGCTCCAGCAGCGGCAGGATGAGTACATCAAGTCCGTCGCCGGCGGCTCCGCCGGATCGAGCCCGACCGATGAGATCGCCTCGGCGAAGGCCCTTCTCGACTCGGGAGCGATTACCCAGCAGGAGTTCGACCAGATCAAGGCAAGGGCGCTCTCCTCGGTCTGACCCTGGTCCGCTCCCTCGCCAGCCGCAGCGTCGCGGTCCGAGGGCGGCCATCCGGCGCGGCCTAGGTATTCGCCAAGTGTGCGGCTTGCGCGCGCGAGCAGGCGCATACCGGGCAGAGGGTGTCCGATTGTTTGTGTGCGGGGGGTGTGTGGGGAAGGGGAGCTGTTCATGAAGGGGTGAGTCTTCTAGGGGTGTGCCTAGGAGTCTGGCGAGAACCTATTCGAAATCTGTTGACCGATATGTCGATTTCCGCCCGCGTTGTCGCCTCGGACACTATCCTTAAGTTCGTATTGTGCTTATCTGAAAGGATCACTCCCAGTGTCTGATACCGCCCACAAGTCCTTCTCTAAGATCTTGGTGGCCAACCGCGGTGAGATTGCCGTGCGCGCCTTCCGCGCTGCCTTTGAGGTCGGCTCCAAGACCGTTGCAATTTATCCAAAGGAAGACCGCAACTCCTTCCACCGCGCCTTTGCCAATGAGGCAGTGCGCATTGGTAACGAGGGCCAGCCGGTCAAGGCTTACCTCGACATCGATGAGGTCATTCGCGCCGCCAAGAAGTCCGGCGCGGATGCCATTTACCCTGGTTACGGCTTCCTGTCGGAGCGTGCCGATTTGGCGCGTGCTTGCCGTGACAACGGCATTAAGTTCATCGGTCCCACCCCGGAGACCTTGGACCTGACCGGTGATAAGGCCGCCGCGGTAGCCGCTGCCCAGGAGGCGGGGCTGCCGACTCTGAAGGACTCGAAGCCCTCGACGGACGTCGACAAGCTGGCGGAATATGCCAAGGACTTTAACTTCCCCGTCTTCGTGAAGGCAGTGGCCGGCGGTGGCGGCCGCGGTATGCGCTTCATCGAGAACGAGGCGGAGCTGAAGACCAAGTGTGCTGAGGCCTCCCGCGAGGCTGAGGCAGCCTTCGGCGATGGCAACGTTTACCTCGAGACCGCGGTGATTCGCCCGCAGCACATCGAGGTGCAGATTCTGGCTGACTCCCACGGCAACGTCTTGCACCTGTTTGAGCGTGACTGCTCCGTGCAGCGCCGTCACCAGAAGGTCGTCGAGATCGCCCCGGCACCCACGCTGGACCCGGAGCTGCGTGACCGCATCTGTGCAGACGCCGTGAAATTCTGCGAGCACATCAACTACGAAGGTGCGGGCACCGTCGAGTTCCTCGTCGATGAGAAGGGCAACCACGTCTTCATCGAGATGAACCCCCGCGTGCAGGTGGAGCACACCGTGACCGAGGAGGTTACGGGCGTGGACATCGTGAAGTCCCAGATGCAGATTGCGGCGGGCTTCTCCCTCGAGGAGTTGGGCCTGAAGCAGGAGGATATCCACATCACCGGCGCGGCGCTCCAGTGCCGCATCACCACCGAGGATCCCTCCAACGGCTTCCGCCCGGATACCGGCACGCTGACCCAGTACCGCTCGCCGGGCGGCGCAGGCGTGCGTCTCGACGGCGCAACGGCCGTCGGCGCTGAGGTCTCCCCGAACTTCGACTCCCTGCTGGTGAAGATGACCTGCCGTGGAGTCAACTTTGAGCAGGCCGTGGCACGTGCACAGCGCGCGCTCAACGAGTTCACGGTGGCCGGCGTGGCCACCAACATCGGCTTCCTGCGCGCCCTGCTGCGCGAGCCGGACTTCGTCAACACCCGCGTGGACACCAGCTTCATTCCGGAGCACCCGGACCTGCTCAAGGCTCCGCCAGCCGTGGATGAGTCTGGCCGCATCATTGATTACATCGCTGATGTAACCGTCAACAAGCCGAACGGCGAGCGCCCGACCACCCTGCGTCCCTTCGATAAGCTGCCGGATCTGGACTTTTCCTCCGAGCTGCCCCGCGGTTCCCGCGATGAGCTGTTGGAGCTGGGCCCGAAGAAGTGGGCGGAGAAGATCCGCAAGCAGGACGCTCTGGCCGTCACTGATACCACCTTCCGTGACGCCCACCAGTCCCTGCTGGCTACCCGCGTGCGCGGTACCGCGTTGGTCACCGCCGCTGAGGCCGTCGCCCGCATGACCCCGGAGCTGTACTCGGTGGAGGCATGGGGCGGTGCGACCTACGACGTCGCCATGCGCTTCCTCAAAGAAGACCCGTGGGTGCGCCTGGATCTGCTGCGTGAGGCCATGCCGAACCAGAACATCCAGATGCTCCTGCGCGGTCGCAACACCGTGGGCTACTCGCCGTACTCCAACGACGTGTGCACCGGTTTCGTGCAGGAGGCCGCCAAGTCCGGCGTGGATGTCTTCCGCATCTTCGACGCGCTGAACGACGTTACCCAGATGCGCCCGGCTATCGACGCCGTCCTGGAGACCAACACCACCGTGGCCGAGGTTGCCATGGCCTACTCGGGCGACATGTGCTCCCCGGATGAGAAGCTTTACACGCTGGACTATTACCTCAAGTTGGCCGAGGAGATTGTCAGTACCGGCGCTCACGTCCTGGCTATCAAGGACATGGCGGGTCTGCTGCGCCCGGAGTCCGCATCCAAGCTGGTTATGGCTCTGCGCAAGGAGTTCGACCTGCCGGTTCACGTGCACACGCACGACACCGCCGGTGGCCAGTTGGCTACCTACTACGCGGCAGCGCTTTCTGGTGCCGACATCGTCGACGGTGCTTCCGCACCGCTAGCGGGCACCACCTCCCAGCCTTCGCTGTCCGCCATCATCGCGGCATTCTCGAACTCCTCTCGTGATACCGGCATCTCCCTCAAGGCCGTCTCCGACCTTGAGCCGTACTGGGAGGCCGTGCGCCAGCTCTACCAGCCCTTCGAGAAGGGTATTCCTGGCCCGACCGGCCGCGTCTACCGCCACGAGATTCCGGGTGGCCAGCTGTCCAACCTTCGCGCGCAGGCTACCGCTCTGGGCTTGGAGGATCGCTTCGAGATCATCGAGGACACTTACGCTGCGGTGAATGAGATGCTCGGCCGTCCGACCAAGGTGACTCCGTCCTCCAAGGTGGTCGGTGACCTCGCCCTGCACCTTGTGGGCGCTGGCGTAGACCCGGCTGACTTTGAGGCCGACCCGACCAAGTACGATATCCCGGATTCCGTCATCGCCTTCCTGCGCGGTGAGCTCGGTACGCCTCCGGGTGGCTGGCCGCCGCTGCGCGATAAGGTCCTGGAGGGCCGCGCGCCTGGCGACGTCACCGTCAAGCCCGTGCCGGAGGATGAGAAGAAGCACCTGGCTTCGGATGATTCCACCGAGCGCCGCGCTTCCCTCAACCGCCTGCTCTTCCCGAAGCAGTTCGAGGAGTTCAACGAGTTCCGCCGCACCTACGGCAACACCGAGGCGCTGACGGACACGGTCTTCTTCTACGGTCTGGAAGAAGGTAAGGACTACATTGTTCACCACTTCCCGGAGGGCTCCAACGACCGCGCGGACCTCAAGCCCATCACCTTGCGTCTTGACGCAATGGGTGAGCCGGACGAGAAGGGCATCCGCAACGTCGTGCTCAACGTCAACGGCCAGATCCGCCCGCTCAAGGTGCGCGACAACAACGTCGAGTCCACCGTCGCCACCGTGGAGAAGGCTGACCCGTCCAACGAGGGCCACGTGGCCGCACCGTTCGCTGGCGTGGTCAACCCGACCGCCAAGCCTGGCGACGAGGTCAAGGCCGGCGACCAAATCGCCGTCATCGAGGCCATGAAGATGGAAGCCTCCATTTCCGCCACCAAGGATGGCACCATTGAGCGCGTCGCCATTGGCGCCGCCACCAAGGTGGAGGGCGGCGACCTCATCGCCGTTATCAGCTAAAAGTCGACTTAGGTCATGGATGGGTGAGCAGCGTCATTCTTGGCGCTGCTCCCTGGCGGTTTTGGCGGTGGGGTGGGATTTTTCCGCACTGCATTGTCCTAAGTCAGGAGGGCGTCTCACAAAAGGCATCTGGCAGAAGGCATCTTTGGGTCTAAAAACGCCATCTGCACTGAGTAAAAGGCGTTTTTAGCCGTGAAAACGCCTTTTGACTGATGCCTTTTGCCAGGCGCCCTTTGTCAGATGCCTCCAGCATCTCGATGGAGGCATGCAGATGCTGTGCGTTGCGAGGGGTGCGAAGAAGGTAATCCGTTTCGCGAAGATACGTGCAGCGTTCTACGGAAACGGTCGTTGTCACCCGACTTGGGTCATGGGTGGGTGAGCAACGTCGCTCTTGGCGCTGTCGTCGGCGCGCCGCCGAAGGCGTCGAGTATAGTCGACACTTTTACAAGAAACCGAGGAAGTGTCGAGTATAGTCGACACCTTTTGTCGGTTTGCGTACTAGAAGCGCTTGAGCATCACGTGAGCATCCGGGCGGCCGGGCACGTCGATGTCGACGAAGCCTTCGGATTCATACAGCTTGCGGGCGCCGGTATTCTCCGGCTCAATCCACAGCGATACGGCGGGAGCCTGCTGCGCCTCGGCGAGGTCGCAGGCGTTGCGCAGGAGGCGTCGCCCAGCGCCGAGGCCCCTGTAGCGGGACTCCACAGCAATGAAGAGCTCGGGGATTTCCTCCGGGTCGAGGTCGGTGGCCCACTGGGACTCATCAAAAGGATCGGCCTCGGGGTTGCCGGTGTAGGCGGCACCCTTCGCTTCAGTGGTGTAGTAGCGCAGCCACGCACCACCGACGGGGACGCGGTGGCTGGAGACTGCGATGACGCCGCCGTCGACGTGCGGGGACCATTCATCGATGTACAGTCCCACGTCAGGCGTGTGAAAATCCCCGATATGGGCGTCCTCGTCACCGAGGACATCGGCGAGGAAAAGGAGACGGGAGAGGTAGGTACGGTCGTGCTCCTTGGCCAACCGTACACCGAACTCAGAATCGTTAACGCTCATGCCTTTCGAGGCTACTTGATCTCTGAATCTAGCTACTCACTGAGTGGTTCGAGTGGAGTTGGTGGCGCTATCCTGATGCGCCACTGTTGCATCCCCTCAGAGCGACAAGTCAGCACCCCGGTAAGTTGTACTCAGCGAGTCAGTGACCCGGAGCAGAGCTCCACCGGGGTATCACGTACAAAGAGTATGTAACGTTGCTGACTGAAGCAAGGTTATTGCAGTGCTCCCTGGCCGTAAGGAAGCATCGGCAAATTACTTGATCTCCAGAATCGGCTCGCCCTTGTTGATCTGCGTGCCGGTGGACACCTTGAGGTCGGTCACGGTGCCGGACTTGTGGGCCTTGACGGGGTTTTCCATCTTCATGGCCTCGAGGACGACGACGACCTCACCCTCTTCTACTTCCTGGCCTTCTTCGACGGCGACCTTGATGACGCTGCCCTGCATCGGTGCGGTCACGGCGTCACCGGACACGTTGGCTGCTGCGCCTTTACCACGGCGCTTCTTCGACTTCTTGCGCTTGGTGCCGCCACCCAAGAGCAAGTTGCCCGGCAGGGCCACCTCGATGCGGCGGCCGCCAACCTCGACGACGAACTTCTGGGATGCTTCCTGGTCCTCATCCTCAGGTGCTTCGGCGGTGTCGGTGTATTCGGGCAGCTCGTTGACCCACTCTTCCTCGATCCACTTGGTGTAGACCGTGAAGTTGCCGTCCTCGGCGGTGAAGGCAGGATCGGTGAGGATTGCCTGGTGGAAGGGGATAACCGTGGGCAGGCCTTCGATGCGGTACTCGGACAGCGCGCGGCGTGCGCGCGCGAGGGCGGTCTCGCGGTCCGGGCCCCAGACGATGAGCTTGGCCAGCATGGAATCGAACTGGCCGCCGATGACGGAACCTTCGCGCACGCCGGAATCCATACGCACGCCCGGGCCGGAAGGCTCGGAGTAGGAGACGATGGTTCCAGGAGCCGGCATGAAGCCCGCAGCGGCGTCCTCGCCGTTGATGCGGAACTCGAAGGCGTGGCCGTGCGGGGTCGGATCCTCGGAGATGGAAAGCTCGCGGCCCTCGGCGATGCGGAACTGCTCGCGAACGAGGTCGTAGCCGGTGGTCTCTTCGGTAACGGGGTGCTCCACCTGGAGGCGCGTGTTGACCTCGAGGAAGGAGATGAGTCCATCCGCACCCACAAGGTACTCCACCGTACCGGCGCCGTAGTATCCGGCCTCGCGGCAGATGCGCTTTGCGGATTCATGGATGGAGGCGCGCTGCTCATCGGTGAGGAAGGGGGCAGGGGCCTCTTCGACGAGCTTCTGGAAGCGGCGCTGTAGGGAGCAGTCGCGGGTGCCCATGACGACGACGTTGCCGTGCTGGTCAGCCAGGACCTGCGCCTCGACGTGGCGGGCCTTATCCAGGTAGCGCTCGACGAAGCACTCGCCGCGGCCGAAGGCTGCGGTGGCCTCGCGGGTGGCGGACTCGTAGAGGTCCTTGATCTCCTCGCGGGTGTGTGCGACCTTCATGCCGCGGCCACCGCCGCCGAAGGCAGCCTTGATGGCAACGGGCAGGCCGTGCTCGTCGGCGAAGGCCTCGACCTCTTCGGCGCTGGCGACGGGATCCTTGGTACCTGGTGCCATGGGCGCGTCGGCACGCTCGGCGATGTGGCGGGCGGTGACCTTGTCACCCAAGTCCGCAATCGACTGCGGCGAGGGGCCGATCCAGATCAGGCCGGCGTCGATGACGGCCTGGGCAAAGTCGGCGTTCTCGGAGAGGAAGCCATAGCCGGGGTGGATAGCGTCGGCGCCGGATTTGGAGGCGGCGTCGAGAATCTTGCTGATATCGAGGTAAGACTCAGCGGAGTTTTGGCCGCCGAGTGCGAAGGCTTCGTCGGCAAGCGTGACGAATGGGGCATCGGCATCGGGCTCGGCGTAGACCGCTACGGATGCAATGTTGGCGTCGCGAGCCGCACGGATGACGCGGACCGCAATCTCACCGCGGTTGGCCACGAGGACCTTGGTGATGTTCTTGGTTTCAACTGCCACGGCAGGAACCCTCCTCCAATTTTTCTGATAGGACTGCGTACTATTCTTGCACACCAAAACATGAGGATACCGTCACGTCTTGGTTTCGTGTCAAAAAATAAACCCGCACCAGCGAGGATGCGGGCTTATTTCGGCGTGTTGCTAGCGCTCAACGGGCATGCGAACCATGTTGCCCCACTCTGCCCACGAGCCATCGTAGACGCGCGGGTTGTCGAAGCCGAGCAGGTACTTCAGCACAAACCAGGTGTGCGCGGCTTGGGCGCCGACATGCGAGTAAAGGGCGGTTTCCGTTGCGGGCTCTAGCTCGCCATAGTTGACCTTGAGCTCGCTGAGCGTACGGAAGCAGCCGTTGGGGTAGACCGCGCGATCCCATTCCAAGTTGATGGCGCCGGGGATGTGGCCGTGCGTCAAGGTGGTGCCGTAGGCGGACTCGCCGGTTCCGTTCTTGAGGGCGGCTTCGCCGCAGAACTCGTCTGGGCTGCGGGTGTCGACAACGGTGGCGGTGGAGCCGCGCAGCTCATCGACGAAGATGCGGGAGGATTCTTCGCGGGAAACCTCCGGGTAAGAGGACGCGGATGGTTCGGGGACCATGAAGGAAGTATCGCGTTCTTCGGACATCCAGGCGTCCCGGCCACCGTCGAGAAGCCGCACGTCTTCGTGGCCGTACAGCTCAAAGATCCACAGGGCGAATGCGGCCCACCAGTTGGACTTGTCTCCGTACAGGATGACGGTGTCATCGCGCTCGATGCCCTTCGAGCGAAGGAGCGCTGTGAAGTCTTCGGCGCTGATGATGTCCCTCGTCGTGCTATCGAGCAGTTCCGTCTGGACGTTGATACGGATAGCGGTGGGGATGTGGCCGATATCGTAGAGGAGTGAATCCTCATCGACCTCGATCACGTGGAGGCCGTTAATGCCCAGTCGCGCGGATAACCACGGTGCGGATACGAGACGCTCGGGGTGCGCGTATTCCTGGAAAGGGGGATTCGGGTCGAATTCGGCCACGGTCCACCTGCCTTTCTCGTTAAGGGGGAACGTTCGCTTCAACTCTAGCGTGCTTGGCCAACTAGTGGTCACGGGGGAGAGCCTTTTGTGGTGTTGGATACATTTCTTGAGAGGGTAGTGCTGCTTCGCACTTACTGGTTATAACAAGTATGCAGGTCAGGGGTTGAAAAGTGCGCTAAGCTCGCTTTTTAACCTTTTGTTGGGCTGATTCTGTAGGGGAGCGCGCGGGCCAAACCTGGGTTATTTTAAGTAGTGACACTCATCAACCCCCTAGCGAAAGGGAATTACTGTGCACAAGGCAATCGTCGTCTTCGAGGTTGAGGGCGGATCAGACAAGCAGATCAACGGACACCGTAAGGACACCATGCCGATCGTCGACTGCATCAAGGATGCAGGCTGGCATGCAGAGGTCGTGTTTTACCGCCCCGAGTGGTCCGAGAAGCTCTTCGAGTATGTATCCGAGAACTTTGATGCCTACATCTCCCGCGTGAACCCGGGCAACATCCCGGGCGGTGAAAAGGGCTACTTTGACCTGCTCTCCAAGCTGTCCGACGCTGGCCTGGTCGGCATGTCCACCCCGTACGAGATGATGGCCTACGGCGCCAAGGATGCCCTGGTCAAGCTCAACGACACCGACCTGGTCCCGTCCGATACCGCCGCCTACTACGACGTCGAGTCTTTCCACAACACCTTCCCGACCTCCCTGTCCTACGGCGAGCGCGTGCTTAAGCAGAACCGTGGCTCCACCGGCTCCGGCATCTGGCGCGTGCGCCTTGCCGACGAGAAGCTGGCCGAGTCCGTCGAGCCGGGCACGGCTCTGCCGCTCGACACCAAGATCAAGTGCACTGAGGCTGTGGACAACCACACCGAGGAGCGCGAGCTGGGCGAGTTCATGGACTTCTGCGATCAGTACATCGTGGGTGACAACGGCATGCTCGTGGACATGCGCTTCATGCCGCGCATCGTCGAGGGTGAGATTCGTATTCTTCTCGTGGGCCCGGACCCGGTCTTCGTGGTGCACAAGAAGCCGGCCGAGGGCGGCGACGCCTTCTCCGCCACCCTGTTCTCCGGCGCCAAGTACACCTACCAAAAGCCGGAGGAGTGGCAGGAGCTCGTCGATATGTTCGCTGACGTTCGCCCGGTCATTGCAGAGAAGCTGGGCGGTGACAACATCCCGCTGATCTGGACCGCGGACTTCATGCTGGCTGACGGCGAAAACGGCGAAGATACTTACGTCCTTGGTGAGATCAACTGCTCCTGCGTGGGCTTCACCTCTGAACTGGACATGGGCATCCAGGAGAAGGTGGCTGCTGAGGCCATCAAGCGCGTGGAGGCCAAGCACGCTTAAGCGATTTATTTCGCACTAATCCTGTCGAGTTTCCCCTGCCGTGGCGGGGGAAACTGTCGTTTTCTGGGGTGCATTTGCCTAACTCGCGCTGCCGGTGAGCAAGATCTCAGGTACGTTCGGTGGGGTAAAAAAATTTATGCCAGTATCGTGCTGTAGCGCACTGCGAAAATCAATGATTCTCCGAAAGGTCTAAAAACTATGACGAACCCCAACCAGTTTGGTGAGAACAGCGACAAGAGCGATAACAACGCTGGCGACTACAACGCTCACGGTTCCCACAGCGACAACGCTGGGAACAACAACTTCGGTAGCTTTGGCGGCTACGGTAGCTCCCAGTCCGGCAGCGGTAATTCTGCTTCTGGGTGGAACAACCAGGGACAGAACTCCAACTTCGGCTGGGGCGGCCAGGCCGGCTACGGCGATTACTCCGAGAGCTCCGCTGAGACCTCCTCGTTCGGAAGTGCGTCTTCCCAGAATTCGCAGCCGGAGTCTGAAGGTGAGGCCAAGGACAGCACTCTTGGCTCCAGCTTTGCTGCGTCTGAGTCTGCCTCTGGTTCTGCCAACGCGGAGTCAGCTGACCGCAAGTCTGAAAACCATGATACCCGCGCTAACCATGACTCTTTTGGCGCCTCCTACGCTTCCTACAACTCCGATAGCAGTGCTGGTGCCGAGCACTCCACTGAGTCGACGAACTCGAATCAGGGCTACGGCAACCACGGTTACGGCAACAGCGGCTTTGGCAACGACGGCTTTGGCGGCACTGCGCAGGCAGAACCCAACCAGAGCCAGGGTTTTGGGCAGCAGTCTGGTGATGGCTTCGGCTCCCCGGCTTCTCACTCCAACTCCACGTCCGGCTTTGGTAGCTACCAGCAGCAAGGCTTCGGCGCGCAGGAGCAGCAAGGCTTCGGCTCCCAGGGCCAGCAGGGCTTCGGGGCACAGGAGCGCAGGGATTCGGCCAGCAGAACTCGCCCTTTGCTGCCTCTCCGCAGAACAATCAGTACCCGCAGCAGGCCGCACAGAACGGTGGTTCTTCTAAGAGCACGGGCTTCTTCAAGGCGCTGTTTGATTTCTCCTTCAGCAGCTTTGTCACCCTGAAGTTCTCCTCCTTCATCTACATGCTGCTTGTCTTCGTGGCCGCTGCTGTCTGGGCGATTATGGTCTTCGCTTCGCTGTTCTCCTTCGCTGACAGCTTTGTCGTTGGTATCTTTAGCTTCCTCGGCGCCGTGATTTTTGGAGGCGTTGGTTTCTTCTTCTACGTCATTCAGATCCGTCTGGTGCTGGAATTCTTCGTGGCGAACATCCGCACCGCGCAGAACACCGGTGACCTTGTTGCTAAGGAAGACGGCGACAAGGCTTAATCGCATACCAATCCCTGCGCTGCTTTAGAGCAGACAGATTAATCCCGCGGCCTCAGTATTCGAGGTCCGCGGGATTTTTGTACGTAATGCGCCGTGCCCGTCTGAGAGGTCCGCTAGCTGCCACGGATGGTTCCAGTCATATGGTTCGGCTCAGAAGGTTCATGTGCCCCCAAACAAACCTTCTTTGGGCACCTGGATGGTTCACCTGCCCCCAGCTAAACCTTTTGAGTAGAACCAGTTGACTAGAACCACGTGGCGGACCGGGGGAGGCGGGCCAGCGCGCAACGGCGCTACTGGCTGCTTAGTCCAGCAGCGTGGCGACGGACTCGGGGTCGGCGTCGGAAAGCATCTGACGGATGCGGTCATACTCCGCGTCCTCACCGATAGCCTTCGCGGCATGGCCCAGTGCGGCAATCGCGCGCAGCACGCCTTGGTTGGGTTCGTGGGAGAAGGGGACAGGGCCCCAGCCCTTCCAACCATTGCCGCGCAGGCGGTCGAGGCTGCGGTGGTAGCCGGTGCGCGCATAGGCGTAGGCGGTGATGAAAGCGGTGGGCTCAGCGCCCTTGTGCTTGTCTAGTTCTTGCTCCGCCAGCAGCGCCCACAGCAGCGCGGAATCCGGATGGGCCATGATTCCCGCGGTGAGATCGGAAGTGCTGTCAGCACCCGGATCGGCCGGCAGCTTGATGGGCGGGGGAGCGAGCATATCTTTCATTTCCATGCCGCCCCACTCTAGCCATGTGGCAGCGAGGTCACCAGAGGGGGCGAACCTGGAAAGGTTCGCCCGCAGCTGGATGGATTCACCCGCAACTAGAAAAGCTCGCCCCGAATTAGGACTGGGCCCAGAAGTCAGAAACGTTGAGCCCAAAGGAATACAGCGCGCGGCGCAGCACCGGCAGCGAAAGGCCGATGACGGAGGAAGGATCGCCCTCAATGCGGTCGATGAACCAGCCGCCAAGGGCCTCCAGGGTAAAGGCGCCGGCGCATTCCAGCGGCTCGCCCGTGCGGGCATAGGCCTCGATATCGGCGGCAGTAGCTTCCGCAAAGTGCACCGTCGTGCGCGAGGCCTCAACAAAGCGCTCCTCGCCGCGCAGCACGCAGTGGCCGGTGATGAGCTCCGCGGCGCGACCGGCTTGCGCGTGCCAGCGCTCTACGGTGGCCTCGGGGGTGTGGGGTTTGCCTTGGAGGGAGCCGTCGAGAAGCAGCATGGAATCCCCGCCCACCACGACGTCCTCGGGATAGTCCGGGGCAATGACCTCTGCCTTGGCCGTGGCGAGGGCGCAGACAATCTCGGCGGGCTCAGCACCCGCCAGGCGCTCCTCGATGGCCCGCTCATCCACGTGGGCCGGGGCGATGACGGGTTCCACGCCCGCACCCCGCAGGATGGACAGGCGGGACGGAGACTGGGAAGCCAGAACCAGGCGCATGTGCTTAGTAGTAGCGGACGTTGCGGAAGGCGGACGGGTTGAACACGTCACCCGGCTGGCCCCACAGGTCGCGCTCGGAGCGGGTATCGGCGGCCTTGGCACGCGCCTCAGAGTCGAGCTGGCTGAGCACCGTGGTCAGAGCCGCCACCTCAGCGTCGGTGGGGTTGCCGTTGAGAACGGTAAACAGGGAAGCGGTCATAAAGAAACCTCTACAAAACGATATTGCCGTGCTTCTTCGGCAGAGTCGGAATAATCTTGCGATCCAGCAGACGCAGGCCCTCAATGAGGGAACCGCGCGTGGCTGCCGGGGTAATAACGGAATCGACGAGTCCACGCTCAGCGGCCTGGTACGGGGTGAGGTAGGCGGCAGCCTCCTCCTCACTCAGCTCCAGCTCGGCGGCCAGTTCAGGGGCATCGGCCACGGCGATCTCGGCCGTCGGCCACGCATAGGACAGGTCCGCACCGAGCTCCTTGGAGCCGAAAGCGATGTAGCCGGTGCCGTGCGCGCGGCGCACAATGACGCTGATCTTGCCCACGCTTGCCGCAGCATAAGCATGCACGAGCTTGGCCAGTGCTGCCTTCTCCACATCCAGTGCCGGGGAGTCGACGAACTCGACGATGGGGGTGTTGAAGGCATCGCACAGGCGAATGAAACGCGCGGCCTTGGCGGCGGCTGCGGCATCGAGAGAGTCGCGGTTGGCGATGATGCCCACCGTGCGTCCCTCCACGCGGCCGAAGCCGGTGAAGACCCCGCGCACCCGGGCGCCGAGCTCGAAAACATCCTCACAGGTAGCGGTGACCACGTCGGCGAGATCCACGGCGCCGTCATCGCCCACGAGGGTATCGAGCGCGTGGTCGGCCTCGCTGATGTTGTCTTCCACCGAACCCGCAACGATGGTGGCCTCGGTGCGGGGCGCGGCGGCACGGTTATTGGAGGGCAGATAGGAGAGCACGCGCTTGGCGACGCTCACCTCGTGCTCCCCGTCCGCCTGCACGTCGCCGTCGGGGGCGATGACGACATCGGACAGAGCGGCCACGAGCGAGGCCTCCTTGGACTCCGCGTAAACCGCCGTGATCTGCGGGATGAGGCCGGAGGCGGTGGTGGCGCGGGCGAGGATGCGGGCCTGCATGGCGGAGGAGACGATGCCCTCCTGGGCGCGGGGCTTATCGCTGGCAACGAGCGCGACGATGGGCACGCCGGTCTTAATGGCCAGGTCATAGAGCTTGGTGACCTTTTCGCCATAGACCTCGCCCATGGTGCCGTCGAACAACGAGGCGTCCTGCGCATAGGCGCAGACCTTGCGGCCATCGACGGTGCCGAAGCCGGTGACGACACCATCGGTGTAGGGGCGGATGTGCTCGCGGCCGAACTCGGTGGAGCGGTGGCGAGCAAGGGCGTCGGTCTCCACGAAGGAGCCGGCGTCAAAGAGCGCCTCGATGGCGCTGCGGGCTGCCGGGACTTCTCCCTGCGGCGCCCGGGACTCGGTGAGCTTGGCGCTCAGGTCCTCGATCTTGCCAGCGGTCGTCTTCAAGTCAGTCATGGAACACTAGTGTAATACAGTGCTTCTGCTGCACTAATCTGTGCTCGATCCGAGCACGGCCTAGAGCGGGATGTTTCCGTGCTTGCGTGATGGGCGCGCAACATTCTTGTCGGTGAAGAAGCGCAGGTTTTTAGCGATTGCACTGCGGGTTTCAGAGGGGAGAATGACGGCGTCGATAAGCCCGCGCTCTGCGGCCTTATACGGGTTGAGCATGTGATCTTCGTATTCGCGCTCGAAGGATTTGGTCAGCTCCGTCACGTCGAGCCCCTTCTCGTGGGCGGCCTTGATCTCCTTGCGGTAGATGAAGCCGACGGCACCGGCTGCACCCATGACCGCGATCTGGGCGGTGGGCCATGCCAGGTTGATGTCTGCGCCCAGCCCCTTGGAGCCCATCACGCAATAGGCGCCGCCGTAGGCCTTGCGTAGGGTGACGGTGATCTTGGGAACGGTGGCTTCGGCATAGGCGTAGAGCAGCTTGGCTCCGCGACGCAGGATGCCATCGTGTTCCTGGTCGGCGCCGGGGAGGAAGCCGGGGACGTCGACAAGCATGATGATCGGGATGTTGAAGGCATCGCAGGTGCGCACGAAGCGGGCGGCCTTTTCGGAGGAATCGATGTCGAGGCAGCCGGCAAAGACTTGGGGCTGGTTGGCAACGAAACCTACGGTGCGGCCTTCGATGCGCCCGAAGGCGGTAACTACGTTATCGGCGCGGTCGGCCTGAATCTCCAGGAAGTCACCGTCATCGGTGAGGGCCTCGATGACCTCCTTGACGTCATAGGGCTGGTTCGGGGAGTCCGGGATGATCTCATCCAGCATGAGGTCGTCGGCAGTTTCTTCACCCAGGTCTTCGTAGGGCTCGACCGGGGTCAGCTGCCGGTTATTGGAGGGAAGGTAGGTCAGCAAGTCGTGGACCCAATCCAAGGCCTCCTCGTCGCTGGCGGCGGTGTAGTGCGAGGTTCCCGCCTTGTGCATGTGGACGCCCGCGCCGCCGAGTTCTTCTTGGCTGACTTCCTCGCCGGTGACGGTCTTGATGACGTCTGGTCCGGTGACGAACATCTTGGACTTCTGGTCCACCATCACCACGAAGTCAGTCAGGGCAGGGGAGTAGGCATTGCCTCCGGCGCACGCGCCCATGATGACGGAGATCTGCGGGACGACGCCGGAAGCCTTGACGTTTTGGTAAAAGGTCTTGGCAATCCAGTCGAGGGACACGGCGCCGTCCTGGATGCGGGCGCCGGCACCCTCGTACAGGCCGATGAGCGGGCGGCCGGTGGTGATGGACAGCTCCATGATCTTGATCATCTTCTCGCCGTAGACCTCGCCGAGTGCACCGCCGAAAACGGTACCGTCCTGGGAGAAAATGCAGACCTCGCGGCCGTCGATGGTGCCCCAGCCGGTGACGATGCCATCGGTCAACGGGCGCTTCTTGCCCATGCCGAAGTCCGCGGTGCGATGTACGGCGAGCATGTCGGTCTCCACGAAGGAGCCTTCATCAAGGAGATAGTCCAGGCGCTCACGGGCGGTGAGGCGGCCCTGGGCGTGGACCTTCTCGTGGGCTTTCTCGCCCATGGGCTGCGCCGCTGCTTCGCGACGCCTCTTCAGTTCAGCGATCTTGCCTGCGGTGGTGTCGGCGCTCAGGGAGTCAAGCTCCGACAAATGTGAGGAAATAGTCATGTTTGGCAGTGTAGAGAAGTTTTGTATAGGAATGTATAGCGGTGCACGGGTGATTCCGCTCACAATTTACATTCGGGCAGGTGAGGGCGGTGAAAAAGATGAGGGAATCCTCGCAAACGGCGTGTTGGGTGCATGGCTGACAGTGTAGTGGGCGTGAAATGTGCCGTTTGAAGGGTGGTTGCATGAGAAAACCCCGCCCGGTGGGGGCGGGGTTTGGTGAAGGATTTTATGCAAGCCATCCGAAGCTGTCGAGGAAAAGTTCTACCTCGGCAAGGTCGCCTTCCCGGGGGAAGTCGCCCGTGACTGCAGCGAAGCTTTCTTCGATGTCGATATGGGTTGCTGGAATGAGATCGTGCTTGAGTAGATCTTCTGCCACCTGCGCTGCGATGGGTGCGGCGGTAATGGTGTCAAGACCGGTGCCGGTGGCGGTCTTGAATGTGTTAGCAATGGCGGAAATAAAGCCGGAAATAGTATTCATTCGTGCTCGCCCCTTTTTGCCTCTCGTAGTAAAGGTACGGGGTACCGTACCGTTGGGATTCACCAACTATATCGTGTAAACGCCCAAAACGCTACATAGATTTCAAGTTAAGTTAACTTTTTGTTTACCTTGACCCGTGTGTGACCCAGCGCACCTATGCACTTTTTCGGCGGAGGGGAGAGAAGTAGCAAAGGCAAAAAGACAGCCCCGCCGTGTAGGGCGACGGGGCTGTCGGTGCTGTCGGTCGGAGGGGCGGCGGCTTAGTGTCCGCCAGCGATTCCGGCAAAAGGCTCCCAGCCGAAGTAGTGGGCGATGGAGTCCTTTGCAATCCATGTGATAGCGATAAGGATTACGAAGCCGAGAACGGCGTATACCGTCCAGCCGAGCATCTTCATTTGGGGTGAGGCTTCGGTGTCATCAACGACAACGCCTTCGGCGTTGCGGATGGGGTCGCCCGTCATGCAGCGCATGCCCAAAGCGAAGAGGAGTGGGATGCCGGCGCCGAAGGCGAGAGCGAGTGCGGCCACGCGAATGAGGGCGGTGACGATTTCCATTGCGGTCATGATTGGAATCCTTAGTTGTCCTTGTTGGCGGTGTGGGACTTGACCACATCATTGACGGCGTTTGCGGCGCCAGGGGAGTTGCCGGCCGTGGCATCCGCGGCGACCTTGTCGCGGTGGGACATCGAAGAGTCGACGGACTCGGAGTCCTCGTCCCAGTCGTCGTTGACGTTTTTAGCGTCAACCGGGTTGCGGCGAGCACGCAGGAGGATGAGGGCGACCATGCTCAGCAGGATGATTAGGTCAACGATGGCACCGACCATGGTGTTGGTGGCTGCGCCCACGCCGTTGGCAATCCACCACGTGACGAAGCCGACGAAGGCGGCGCATGGAAGGGTAATCAGCCACGCGGCCACCATGCGCATGGCGACGCCCCAGCGAACCTTCGCGCCCTTGCGGCCCAAGCCGGTACCCAGGATGGAACCGGTGGACACGTGGGTGGTGGACAGTGCCATACCGCCGGTGGCGGAGGTCAGGATGATGGCAGCGGACGTAGCCTCAGCAGCCATGCCCTGCGGGGATTCAATCTCAACCAGGCCTTTGCCCAGGGTGCGGATGACGCGCCAGCCGCCCGACATGGTGCCGGCGGCAATCGCTACGGCACAGGCGACGATGACCCAGGTCGGGATGCGGGAATCGGAGTTGGCCTCGCCAGCGGCAACGAGGGCAAGGAAGATAACGCCCATCGTCTTCTGCGCATCACCGGTGCCGTGGGCCAGGGATACGAGGCAGGCGGTCACGATCTGGCCGTGGCGGAAGTGCTCGTTTTTGACCTTGCTCGGGATGGTGTTGGTCACCCAGTACACCAGGGCGGTACCGCAGGCGGAAACCAGAGCGGCGATGAGTGGGGAGGCAATAGCCGGGATGATGATCTTGCCGGCGATGGAGGACCAAGCCACGCCGCCGGTGCCCAGGGCTGCGAAGGCGGCGCCAATGAGGCCGCCAAAGAGGGCGTGGGAGGACGAAGACGGCATGCCGAGGAGCCAGGTAAATAGGTTCCAGGTGATGCCGCCGATGAGGCCGGTGAAGACGACCATCAGCAGGGCGTCGCCGTCGGCGGGGACGGAGACGTCGTACTGGTCAAGGTTGACGATTCCCTTAGCCACGGTGGCCGCGACGTTGACTGAGAGGAATGCGCCGATGAGGTTGAGGAGGGCGGAAATGGCGACGGCGGTGAACGGCTTCAGTGCGCCGGTAGCAATCGACGTTGCCATAGCGTTGGCCGTGTCGTGGAAACCGTTGGTGAAGTCGAAGGCCAGTGCCGTGATGACCACGATGGCCAAGATGATAAGAGTCGCTGACACGAGCGTGATCCCTTTCAGGACTAGGGCAATAATCTGCAAAGAGGGGTCAGCGTGTCGGGGCCGAAGGGGTGGCGCGACGACTGCGAGCTAACCGCGGTTGACGATAGTCCCGAAAGGCAATGGTGCCAATTGTGCGCTAAAGGCCAGTGACCTCGGCAAACAGTCATTATGTATCTTTAAGTGGTCATAAAATGCTAAAAAACCTCAAAAGTTACAGCACAGTACATCGACTGTTCATGTTCTGTTTACCATTTTCGTTAAAAGACCGTTAAGCCTCCACCGGCAGCCAGGCATAACCGAAGGGGCCCAGTTCGACTGGCCCCAAGTCCACGGCTTCTTCGGTGAAGTTGTGCAAGCACAACAACTCACCGCGCTGGAATCCCAGCACGCCCGTGTGGCCGGTCTCCACCGCCTCGAAAGGCGCGGTGCCGAGTTCCGGGTGCGCCTTGCGCTGCTGGATGAGGCTACGAACGCGGTGGAGGATCGAGGAGTCGTCGGCAAGCTGCTCCTCCACCGAAATACCAATCCCGCCAACGATGGGGCGGCGCGTCTGGGCAGATGTACTGAAACCTGCGCCCTCGCCCGGCTCCCACTGCATAGGAGTGCGGACAGCATCGCGGTCGGGCAGCTCGGAGGCGTCGTTCATGCCAATCTCATCGCCGTAGTACAGGAAGGGCGCACCCGGCAGCGTCATGAGGAGGGAATAGAAGAGCTCAATCTTGCGGTAGTCGTTGCCCAACAGCGGGGCGAGCCGCCGCGCGATGCCCACGTGGGCCCGCATCTGATCATCCGGCAGGTAGTGCTCGTACATGATGACGCGCTGATCCTCACCGACCATCTCCAGCGTCAGCTCGTCGTGATTGCGCAGGAAGGTGCCCCACTGGCAGCCCTGGGGCAGCTCCGGAAGCTCCGCCATGATGTCGTAGACCGGTGTGGCATCGCCCAGCGCGAGGGCCTGGTAGAGCCGCGGCATGACGGGGAAGTTGAACACCATGTGGAAGCGGTTGCCCGTGCCGTAGAACTCCATGGTGTCTTGCGGCGGCTGGTTGGCTTCCGCGATCATGATGGCCTCGGGGTAGTTCTCGTCGATGAAAGCGCGGATTCTTTCCACAAACTCGACTGTTTCCGGCAGGGACTCGCCGCCCAACCCATCGCGCTCGTAGAGGTAGGCAATGGCATCGAGGCGGAAGCCGTCCACGCCCTTGTCCAGCCAGAAGGAGAGGATCTTGAACACTTCCTCGTGGACCTTCGGGTTGTCATAGTTCAGGTCCGGCTGGTGTGAGTAAAAGCGGTGGAAGTAGAACTGCTTGCGCTCCGGATCCCACGCCCAATTCGAGGTTTCCGTATCGGTGAAGATGATGCGGATTTCCGGGTAGCGCAGGGGATCATCGCCCCACACGTAGTAGTCGCCGTACGGCCCGTCCGGATCGGTGCGCGAGGCCTGGAACCATGGGTGATCGGTTGAGGTGTGGTTGAAAGCCAAGTCCGTCATCAGCCGCATACCGCGCGCGTGGAGCTCGGTGACGAGCTCCTCGAAATCCTCCATCGTGCCGTAATCAGAGTGGATGGAGTAGTAATCAGCAATGTCATAGCCATCATCGCGCAGCGGGGAGGCATAGAACGGGGAGAGCCACAGGCAATCCACGCCGAGCCACTTGAGGTAATCCAACTTCTCAATAACGCCGCGCAGCGTGCCGACGCCTTCGCCGCGGGTGTCCTTGTACGAGCCCACGAGGGCCTGGTAGAAAATGGCGTTATCGTGCCAGGTCATCGGAGATCCTTCCGTTTAGCCCGCCACAGCAGAAACTCCGCCAGGCACAGCGCGCCCGCGAGGAGCCCCGGCCAGATTGCGGGGGAGGGGTGAAAAAGGTTGAGGACTGCCTGCACCAGCGCCAGGAATGCAAAGAAACCAACGAATCCCAGCGCGGTGTCCCACAGCAGAGCGCGGCGCATTAGGCCTTAACACCGCCGGCGGTGAGACCGGCAACGATGCGGTGCTGGAAGATGAGCACCATGATGATGAGCGGAATCGTCACTAGCGCGCCCGCGGCCATCGTGGCGGCGTAGGGGTATTCGAAGGCCGAGGGGCCCGAGAAGCGCGCGATGGCCACGGTCACTGGCTCAGTAGCGGTGGTGGATAGCTGCTTGGCCAACATGAATTCGTTCCACGTTGTGATGAAGGCGATGATGGCGGTGGTAAACAGCGCCGGAGCGGCCAAGGGCAGGAGCACGAGGCGGAAGGCCTGACCGCGGGAAGCGCCGTCCACGCGGGCGGCCTCCTCCAACTCCCAGGGAAGCTGGCGGAAGAAGCTCAGCAGCGTATAGACAGTCAGGGGCAGCGCGAAGGAGATGTTCGGGATGATCATCGCGCGGTAGGTGCCGATCCATTCGAGGTTGCCAAAGAGCTGGAACAGCGGGGTCACCAACGCGATGGCTGGGAACATCGAGGCAGCCAGAATGATGCCGGTGACAATACCTTTGCCGGGGAAGTCGTAGCGTGCCAAGGCGTAGGCGGTAAACACACCGATAAGGACCGCCACCGCGGTCGTGACCAAGGAAATGATCAAAGAGTTCCCCAGCGCATTGAGGAAGTCATTGCCCTTGTCCGTGGCTAGGGCGTCCCGGAAGTTATCCAGGGTTACGTGCGTGGGCCACGGGGTGGTGTCGAAAGTATGGGACTTGTGCCGCAGGGCGGTGACGACCATCCAGTAGAAGGGCGCGAGCCCCCAGAACATGATGAAGAGGATGCCAAGGTAGTGTCCGATCTTTTTCATGACTTCTTCTCCTTCTTCTGGCGAGCAGTACCGGACACATCAGCGCCGAGGAAGCGAACGAGGATGAACGCGACGGTGAAGATGAGCAGGAAGATGAGGGTGGATAGCGCGGAGGCAGAGTTGAAGTGGCCCTGGCGCATGTCCTCCACCACCAACTGGGAAATGGTGGCCGTCGGGGAGTTGGAGGAGGCGGAGATCATGATGACCGGCAGGTCGTACATGCGCAGCGCGTCCAGCGTGCGGAAGAGGATGGCCACCATGAGCGCTGGGCGTACCAGCGGCAGGGTAATGGTGAAGAAGGTTTGGATGCGCGAGGCGCCGTCGACGCGGGCGGCGTCATAGACATCGCGCGGAATCATCTGCAGACCGGCCAGGATGAGCAGCGCCATGAACGGGGCGGTCTTCCACACATCGGCGATGATGACCGCGAGGCGGGCATAAAACGGGTCCGTGGTCCACGCGATGTTCGAGCCGATGAGCGCGTTGATGATGCCGTCCGGCGCGAACATGAACTGCCACAGCTTCGCCGTCACCGCGGTGGGAATGGCCCAAGGCACCAGCACGGCCGCGCGCACGAGGCCGCGCCCGCGGTACTCGCCGTTCATCACCAGCGCCATGAACATGCCCAAGATCGTCTCCAGTGCCACCGTGACCACGGTGAAGAAGAGCGTGATTTTGAGCGCTGGCCAGAAATCGGTGGCGATGACGCCGTCCGGGCATGTGGTGGCCTGGCCGGTGGCAGACATGCATTTATTGGTGAGCCAGTACAGGTAGTTTTCGAGGCCTGCGAATGAGCCTTCCTCGAATACACCCGTAGTCGGGTTAAGCCGCTTGTTGCCCTGGAAGGACAACATCACAGCGCGCACGATGGGATAGCCGATGACCACGGCCAGCGCTATCAGCGCCGGTGCGATGAGCGCAGCGACGCGCAGATACTGTCTGCGGGGCTGCGCGGTAGGCGGTGCTCCAGCCATGCGGTGCCTGCCTTTCTGATTAATAGGGGGAGGGGTTTATCGGGGGTTGGGGAAAATCATAGCGGGTGGCTGAGACATCCTCTGTGCACGAGCACCCAGATCAAAGCCAGATCAAAGAAAGAGGCGCGGGCAAGTCTCGTGGACTTACTCGCGCCCCATTCACGCTGGGAGCATTAACCCTGCGCGGCTGCCTCGATGGCTGCCTTCATGTCCTTCGTTGCATCGTCGACGGACTTGCCCGCGGTCAATGCCGCGTAGGCGTTATCCTGCACGGCCTTGGAGATGGCGGTGTAGAACGGGGAAACCGGACGCGGTGCGGCGTTCTCCAGGGATTCCTTCAGGGCCGGAAGGTACGGGAACTCCTCCACCAGGGACTCATCGTCGTAGATGGAAGCCAGTACCGGCGGGAAGGAAGCCTCAGCGAAGGACTTCTGGTTCTCCTCGTTGATGATGAACTTCATGAAGTCCAGGGCCGTAGCCTTGTGCTCGGAATTGATGTTGATGCCGTTGTTGTAGCCACCCAGAGTGGAAACACCGACGCCATCCTTGCCTACCAGCGGCTGGACCTCGAACTTGACGCCCTTTTCCTCAGCGTTGGTGTACATGTACGGCCAGTTGATGGCGAATGCGGTCTTGCCCTCGGTGAAGGCCAAGTTGGTCTCCTCCTCCGTCGCGGCGGTGGAGTCCTTGGAGATGGTGCCGTCTTCGTAGGCGTCGACAAGCGCCTGCAGGCCTTCCTTGGACTTGTCCGAGTCAACGGTCACGTTGCCCTCGTCATCCAAGATGGATCCGCCCCAGCCCTCGATGAAGCCGGCGGTGTTGACGGTGAGGCCCTCGTACTGCTTGAGCTGGGTGGTCAGGCAGGAGCTATCGTCCTTGATGGCCTCGCAGGCAGACGCGATGTCCTCGAACTTCTCCGGAGCCTTGTCCGCCAACTCGGTGTTGCGGAAGAGCAGCTGGCCGTTGGTGTTCTGCGGCAGTGCGTAGAGGGTGTCGTTGTAGGTCGCGGATTCCACGGTGGGCTCCAGCAGGCCAGAGGTGTCAACCTCCAGGTCACCGGTCAGCGGTGCCAGCCACTGGTTTGCAGCAAAGTCCGCGGTCCAGACCACGTCGAGCGCCATGACATCGTAGTCGGAGTTGCCCGCTTGCAGGGACTGCACGAGGGTTTCGCGCTGAGCGTCGGCCTCGCCGGCGAGCTCCTTGAGCTCGACCTTCTCGTCCGGGTGCTCGGCGTTCCATGCCTCGATGATGGGGGTGATCTTGTCGGTGTCGTTCTTGCCCATGGCAAAGGTGATGGGCCCGCGGCCGCCACCATCGGTGGAGGAGGCATCGGAGCCAGCGCTTGACGACGACCCCTCGTCGCCCGACGAGCAACCTGCCAAGGTCAACGCGAGTGCAGCGGTGGTGACGACTACGCCGCGGCGGACAGAACGCAGCGAGCTAGGGAGAAACGGCTTCTTCATGGAGTATTCACCTTTCGGAAAACTTCTGATGACTTCAAAATAGGGGATCATCCCCACAAGGCACGTGGTTTTGGCTTTTAATTCACTTCAAACGGGGGTGAAGCTACCCCTGTTAGTACTACTGCCTAAGCCTCGATACGCTGGCCGGTTTCCGGATCGAAGTGGTGGGCCTCGCGGGGGTTGAAGGTGAGGACGACGGTGTCGCCGCGCTGCGGAACGTTGTCGCTCGCGCGGGCAACGAAGCGCTGCTCGCCCACCATGGCGTAGACGAAGGATTCCGAGCCCAGCTCTTCCACGAACTCCACCGTTCCTTGGAAGCCCACCGGCCCCTTATTAATGAATAGCTTTTCGGGGCGAACGCCGATGCGGCCGCCGTTGTAGTCAAAGATATTCATCGAGGGGGAACCGATGAAGCCGGCGACGAACTCGTTAGCGGGGGCGTCGTAAAGCTCGCGCGGTGGGGCGACCTGCTGCAGTTCGCCGTCTTTGAGCACGGCGACGCGGTCTCCCATGGTCATGGCCTCCACCTGGTCGTGGGTGACGTAGACGGTGGTGGTGCCGAGGCGCTGCTGGAGGCTGGCCAGCTCCGCGCGGGTTTGTACGCGCAGCTTGGCATCGAGGTTGGACAGGGGTTCATCCATGAGGAAGGCCTTCGGCTTGCGCACGATGGCGCGGCCCATGGCCACGCGCTGGCGCTGACCACCGGACAGGTCCTTGGGCTTGCGCTGCAGGTACTCCGTGAGCCCGAGGGTCTTGGCGGCTTCCTCGACCTTGGCTTTGATGTCTGCCTTGGGCATCTTGGCCAGCTTGAGGGAAAATCCCATGTTCTGGGCCACGGTGAGGTGCGGGTACAGCGCATAATTCTGGAAGACCATTGCGATATCGCGCTCGCCGGGCTCCAGCCCTGTGACGTCTTTGCCGTCGATGAGGATGCGGCCGCTGGAGACCGGCTCGAGTCCCGCGAGGGCGCGCAGGGTGGTGGATTTACCGCAGCCGGACGGTCCGACGAGGACCAGGAATTCGCCATCCGCAATCTCGAGATTGAGGTCTTTGACCGTGGGGTTCTCGGCGCGGGGATAGGTGATGCCGACGTTCTCAAAAGTGACCTTTGCCATGGACACACACTAGCACCCAGCGGCACGTGGATTAGGCTGGAATTCGCTATGAAGAAGTTCGCCCCGCTCCTCGCAGTGCTCTTGGTTGGTTGCTCTAGTACGGAATCTGCAGAGACTTTCACACCGCTAACAACTGTTTCCACTGGGACCGCTGACGCGTCTTCGACGCAGTCCACTTCGCCTTCCGCGGCTCAGCGCGATACCGTGTTCCGCGCTATTTTCGCCGACACCGTGGACTCATCTAAGGTCCGCTCACAGTTGGTGGACAACGGCAAGGTTGATCGCGCCACCATGCGCGCCAGCATGAAACGGATGGGGTTGGACCTCTCGGATTCGGAAGCGCAAGAATACGGCGAGTGGGTGTGTAAGTGGGTCGCCCCGGAGATCCGCTACGTGCTGGCGACTGAAGGTAAACCAGATAGCCTCGGCGCGAAAGAACGCGCAGACTACGACAAGCTGGTTGAGGACACTGTGTCCTTCCTAGCGGATTCTCGGCAGATCTCCGTTACGCCTGAACAGGTAACCCATGCTTTGCCGCAAGCGGTCTTGACCACCTGTCTCGACGAGGCCACCGCACACACAATTCTGGCCAATCCGGATTACTTTTAGTTACTTCTAGAAGGCCACTGCTCGGCGGGTAACCTGGGGTGCATGACTGCACTTGATATGGACCGCATCCGCGAGGCGCTACGTGAAGACTTCGCTGTCATCGATTACACCGAGTCCACTGGCTCCACCAATACCGATCTCATGCAGGCGGAGAAGGTGGCTGATGGCACCGTACTGCTTGCCGACGAACAGGTGGCCGGCAAAGGCCGCTTGGGCCGCCAGTGGGTGAGCCCGGCGGGGGCGCAGCTTATCTTCTCCGCACTGATCCTCCCGGAGTCGCTAGAGCACCTTGGCACCCTGCCCCTGGCTGCCGGTTTGGCCGTGACCGACTCGGTCGAAGGTGCGGTGCTCAAGTGGCCCAATGACGTGCACATCGATGGCAAGAAGCTGTGCGGCATCCTCGCGGAAGCCGGCCCGGTGGGGGAGGCTTTCAAATCTGCCCCGAAGACTGAAGTCTCGAAGGCTGAAATCAATAAGGCCGAAATCAACAAGGCCGAGATCAACAAAGCGGAAATCAACAAGGCCGAGATCAATAAGGCTGAGGTCGCGCCCAAGACTCAAGCCGCTAACCCGCCTTCAGCACGCGTGGTCGTGGGCATGGGCATCAATGTCACCCTGACCCGCGAGGAACTGCCCATCGAGGCCGCGACTTCGCTTGCGCTCGAAGGCCTTGATACCGACCGCACTGAGCTGGCCATCACCGTTCTGAAGAACCTGCGCCGCCGCATCACCCAGTGGGAGCAGCAGGACCCACAGCTCATGGCTGATTACCGCAAGGTGTGTTCTTCCATTGGCCAAGAGGTTCGCCTCGATGCCCCGACGGGCGATGTGATCGGCACCGTCGAGGGCGTGGCTGACGACGGCCGCATCAACGTCGGCGGCGAGTACTACTCCGCCGGTGATGTCATCCACCTGCGCCCGGCTGATAAATAATCGCCCGCGCTGGGACATCCAAGCGTCGACCGGCGAGGCCTTCATAGAAGGCGCCGTGCTCGACACATGGCGCTATTCAAAAGGCATCTGTCAGAAGGCATTAGTCAAAAGGCGTCTTTGGGGTCAAAGACACCTTTTGGACGCCTCCACATGGCGTTTTCGGGGGCAAAGACGCCTTTTGACTGACGCCTTTTAGGAAATGCCATGTGCGAAGCCTTGGCTGGGCTTGCAAGGCCTGGGACGTGACGTCTTCTCAGCTGGGCAGCGAGAGCAGGAAGGTACCATGAGCCCCATGAACCTCATGCAGATGGGCCGCGGCGAAGTTGTTCGCGCTGACATGACCGCCCCGTTTCGCACGCTGCTCTTTCCTTTTCTAGAGCTCGTCGTGATTACTGGGGTGTGCTGGATCGCCATCGGCTGGTGTGACTACAACGGCATTGACCTAGCGCTTCGCAATGGCCTGGTAGCTATATGGGCCTTGCTTGCCGTCTGGCGCTTTGTCCTGCCCCTCATCAAAGCCCGCCGCAAGCGTTTCATAGTGACCAACCTGCGCGTCATCGCCCGCGAAGGCAAGCGCGTTGATTCGATCCCGCTCACCGATATCCGCGGTGCGCGCCGCCGCCGCGGTGGGATTTCGCTGGCACTTCACGGCTATGACAAGCCGATGTATTTCCCCTCCATCCCCAAAGCCAAACGAGTCGAGGACATCCTCAACGAGCAACCGGTCTGGGGTTAATCCTTAATCTCTGTCGTGTGCAGCTGCTGGTCCAAGTCATCAGGGGCCAGGTTGGCGGAGCGGAACTCGTGGGTCAGCGGCAGGCGCAGATCGAGGTCCGTGCCTGGGCAGAGCTCAATCGTGGCCTCATCCACCGTGTAGTCCAGCACGTGCCCGCCGGAGGTCCGTGCAGCGTCGATGAAGTGCACGTGGCATCCGGGAACGGAGATTCCCTTCTCAAAGACCGGTGTGCGGAAACCGCCGATGATGCCCTCAACGTCGTCAAAGCGCAGCTCCTTGTCACCACCCACCGCCTGAGCCATCGGCGGATAGGGCTTGCTCTGCTTGACCACCGTGCGGGTCACCACGTTGCTGAACCGCCCAGAGATGCGCACCGCGTACATGAAGTTGGCGGAAGGCTCCACCTCATCGATGAATGCCGAAAGCTCCTCGCGCCTCAGACCCTTGGGCGCGGCCACCTTAATACGGGGGACAAAGTTAGTGGCCACCGCAAAGGGCGTGCCCTGGTCTAGGTCAGCGACCGTTGCGGTGCCATCGCCGCGCAGCTGGTAGCACACCCCGTCGAGGATGATCATCTCTCCGTCCAGCGCATCGAAGGTTCCAATACCGAAATTGCCCTTGCCCAAGAGCTCACCGATGGTCATTTCGCCGTCGTAAATGCCATCCAACAGGGCGGTCATGAGGGAGTTCTGAAAGATGGTATGCCGGACGATCATGGCCCCAAGGCTAGTATTGGAAGAGTGAGTGAACAACACAAACCCCTCGTTACTGTTTATGGAGACGGCCAGCTTGCGCGCATGATGCAGCCGGCCGCCGCCGAGCTCGACATCCACCTGCGCGTGCTAGCCTCCGCGCCGGATAAGTCCGCCGCCCAGGTGATTCCGGACGTCGTTCTCGGTGACTATCACGATCTCGATGTGCTCACCGCCGCCGCAGACGGCGCGGATGCAATCACCTTTGAGCACGAGCACGTTCCCGCCGAGCACGTGCAGGCGCTCATCGCCGACGGCCTCAACGTCCAGCCCCAGCCTTCCGCCCTCCTCTACGCGCAGGACAAGCTGCTCATGCGCCAGAAAATGGCAGAGCTGGGCGCCCCAGTGCCGCGCTTTGCCGCCATCGAATCGGTGGAGGATGCGCGGGACTTCGCCGCGCTTGTCGACGGTTCCGTGTGCCTCAAAGCCCGCCGCGGCGGCTACGACGGCCATGGCGTGTGGTTCCCGTCCGCGGAGGAGCTGGAGCCGCTCGTCGCTAAGCTGCTTGCGGCCGATACCCCGCTCATGGCCGAAGAAAAGGTCAACCTCACCCGCGAGCTGTCCGTGCTCGTCGCCCGCCGCCCCTCCGGCGAGGTGAAGGTCTGGCCGGTCACCGAGTCCGTGCAACGGGACGGCATCTGCGCCGAGGCTTTTGCCCCCGCCCCGAACCTTTCGCCGGAGTTGACCGAGCGCGCCATGCAGGTGGGCATCAAGGTGGCCACCGAACTTGGCGTTACCGGCGTGCTGGCGGTGGAGCTCTTTGCCTTCGCCACGCAGCAAGACGCCGGCTCCATCATTGCTTCCGCCTCCGGCGCGCCGGGCGCGATTGTTGAGGAGGATATCGCCGTCAACGAGCTGGCCATGCGCCCGCACAATACCGGCCACTGGACTCAGGATGGCTGCGTGACCTCCCAGTTTGAGCAGCACCTGCGTGCCGTACTGGACTTGCCGCTGGGCTCTACCGCAGCCCTGGCTCCGGTCACGGTGATGGCTAATGTGCTGGGCGCCGAAGAAGATCCGCAGATGCCCATGCCGCAGCGCGTTCGCGAAGTGATGGAGCGCTACCCAGAGGCGAAGGTCCACCTCTATGGAAAGGACCACAAGCCGGGCCGCAAGATTGGCCACGTCAACGTAGTCGGTGAGGACGTGGCGGAAACCCGCCGCATCGCCCACGATGCCGCCCACTTCCTCGTCCACGCGCAGTGGGCTTAAGCCCGCAGCGAGCGTGAAACCTATCTACTAAGGAGAGTTTTATGGAACCACTCGTCGGCCTGATTATGGGCTCTGATTCCGATTGGCCCACCGTCAAGCCCGCCGCAGAGGTGCTCGCTGAGTTCGGCGTGCCCTTCGAGGTAGGCGTTGTCAGCGCGCACCGCACCCCGGAAAAGATGCTGGCTTATGCCAAGTCCGCGCACGAGCGCGGCCTCAAGGCCATCATCGCCTGCGCCGGTGGCGCGGCTCACCTGCCGGGCATGGTCGCCGCGGCCACGCCGCTTCCGGTGATCGGCATCCCGCGCGCGTTGAAGGATCTTGATGGGCTCGATTCGCTGCTCTCCATCGTGCAGATGCCGGGCGGCGTGCCGGTGGCCACCGTCTCCATCGGCGGAGCGAAGAATGCCGGCTTGCTTGCCGTGCGCATTCTCTCCGCGGGTGACCCGGCACTGGTGGACAACATGGTGGCCTACCAAGAGAACATGGCCGCCGAGGTGGAGAAGAAGGACGAGAACCTGCGCTCCCAGCTCCTCGGGGAGTAATCAGCTGGGGAGCTTGCTCTTCAGATCGGGGTAGGAGGCCTGCGCGCCTTCTCCGGTGACGGCGTAAGCCCCAACTCGAGCGGCATAGGTGGCGGCCTCCACGAGGTCATCGCCGTGGAGCAACCGGGCGCACAGCGCGCCGGCGAAGGCGTCACCCGCGCCGGTCGTATCGATGGCGGTGACCTGCGGGGAGGGAACGTCAACAAGCTCAGCCCCTTCGGCCACGAGGGCTCCCCGCGCACCCAGCGTGAGGACCACCGAGGCAAAGCCGGCCTCCGTCAGGCGCCGCGCCAGCTCCTCCGGCGCGCCCTCGCTGCTCAATCCCAACTGCTCCAGGATGAGCCCGGCCTCGTGCTCGTTGGCTAGCAGCGGATCGGCACGCAGGAGCACTTCCTTTTCAACCTCGATGACCGGTGCGAGGTTGACCACGACGCGCCCCTTCGCCAGCTCGATAGCCTTGGCACAACCCTCCGCCGGAACCTCGCCTTGGAGCAGAATGAGTTCCGATTCGGTGATGGGGGAGGAGTGGGTGGTGACGAAGGGAGCGTCGACAAGCGCATTGGCCCCCGGCACCACGATGATGGTGTTCTCGCCCTGCTTGTCCACGGTGATGACCGCCAAGCCCGTCACCTCCTCGCTGGATTCGACGTGCGTGAGGTCCACGCCGCTGGCCTGCAAGTAGTGCATCGCAGGCTTGGCGTAGGCATCGCTGCCCACCGCGCCGACGAAGCTGACCTGAGCACCCAGACGGGCGGCAGCGACCGCCTGGTTCGCTCCTTTACCGCCCGCGGTGATGGTGCCGCCGCTGCCCAGAAGGGTCTCGCCCGGCTGCGGGTGCCGGGCTGTGTGGACCACGAGGTCAGCGTTGATGGAACCGACTACGCACATGCTCATGCTGACTAGTATGCACGCTAGGCTAGCGGGCATGCAGTTTCCGCTTCTGGTGTTGGGCGCGCGCGTGGAGGGCGGCGAGCCCGGCTCGTTGCTGCGCAGCCGGTTGGACCGCGCGGTGGTGCTGGCTCGCGTGCTGCCGGAGGAGCCAATCATCGTGTCCGGTTACGGGGAGGCGGAACCAATGGCGCGCTACCTCATCGAGCGTGGTGTTGATCCGGAGCGGATTTTCCTCGAACCGCTGGCCACCAGCACTAACGAAAACCTTGAGCGCGCCCACGCGCTGTGCCCGGACTATGACTATTTCCGCGTCGTAACCAATGACTTTCACGTGCTGCGCACCCGCCTGTGGGCCTGGCACCTGGGGATTCGGGTTCGCATGCATGGTGTTGGCACCCCGCGGAAAGACCGCCCATGGAACTACCTGCGTGAGGTAGTGGCGACTCCGCATTCGCTGCTGCGCATTGTGTGGCGGCGGGTGGTTGCGCGGTGGCGGCTTGTGGCCTAGGCGCCGAAGAACATGAGCACGATGGCGATGAACCAAATGACAAACCAGTGGCGCTTTTGCGGCGTGGTCGGGTTGGCCTTCTGCTGCAGCGTCTTGAGGAAGTACCACGCTCCGGGCAGCGCGAAGCCGATGCCCATTGCCACATCGCCGTCAGTAATTCCGGTGAAGCCTACGAGGAGCGAGAACAGACTCAAAAGCCCCTTGAAAAAGGAGAAGCTGTGGATCGTGCCTTCCATTGGCTGCTGGGCAGGGGCATGGTCAGGCAGCGGAGCTGGGGTGTAGGCGCGCTCCGGCTCGGCAAAGGGCTCTGCGATAGGTTCGGCAAAGGGCTCCACACTCGGCGCCTCATACGAGTCAACGAAAGGGTTCGCCGAAGACTTCGCGTCTGACTCGCGCGCGGGTTCCGCGAAAGGATTAGACCCACGGCCGGGGAGAGGCTTGTCCGGCTCCTCAAAAGGGTTGGAGTCAAAGGGATTGCTCATGTGGCTTAGCCTATGTCACCAGTGAGCCAAAGCCCGAATTAGAGCTTGGCCAACGCCTTCGTGATTCCTTCCTTGAGCGTTGCCTGCGATTGCTTCATCGGATGCGCAATCGCCCGCAGGCCCATGTACGCAATCTGGTCCGCCGCCCGGTTCAGCGGGTCGCCCGCATGCCCCAACACGCGGCGGATGGTCACCTCGCAGACTCCTTCCACGTCATGCCACGCCTGCTGGAAGCGCGAGCGCGAGCCCGAGGAAAGCCCGCGCCACACCCCGCGCGAGCGCATCGCCTTCGAGCCCTTCTTCCGAATCTGCTCCACCGCTTCCAGAGCAGCTACTGAGTCCGACTCGATGATCGCCTTGGTTGCACCGACCTTGAGCAGGTATTTCAGCGCCAAGGTGAGGGATTCGAGCTCGAGCTCATCGGTGCTGGCCGTCGTCTCGCGCGTGCGCAACCGGTAGTCGCCGTTGCTGGCCACGAAGCACATGGAGCCCTTGAACACCGTGTCCGAGGAAGCGTCCGTGGCGATGCGCACGGTGGCACCCTCGGGCCAGGAGGAGGCCGTCGAGAAGTTCGGCCACCAGTGCGCCTTCGGTGTGTCCACCTTTACTACTTGCTTCTTGCGCGGGGCCTCGCCTTCCTTCTTGGCGCGGCGCGCGGTGATTCCGGCCTGCTTGCGCCGCACGGAGCTGGCGCTTTTCGACGCCCTATTCTCCTCCGCAAAGCTCCCCGTCACGGCATAGCCGCGCTTTTCCAGCGCGGCCCGCAACCCCGACTGCCGGCGCCCGGTGACGATCCACCTGCGTCCCCGGAGCCCCTTGGTGGCTTTCTCGAATTCGCGGACGGCCACCTCAACGATGTCGCCCTTTTTAATCTGGCCCTTGCGCACGAAGCGCGTCTTCTTGGTGTTGACGGCGATGACCCAGCCGTCGACAGTTCCGTTTTCGGCGGAATCCCAGCGCTCATCCCACAGCGCAATAGCCACATGCACGGGTGCTGAGATCATGTCTTTGGTGATCTTGCGCGTGCCGTAGGTGCGCGATTGCGTGCCCGTCAGGGCGGAGAGCTCGAGTGGTTCCATCCCCTTTAGTAAACCATTTCACCGCTTCCCTGTAACGCTCGGGCGTCTAGTGCAACATACTCAGTGAGCCCATTAGCATTCTGGAGTTTTATTAGTGTCTGTCCTTACCTTGCCTGGTTCGCGCAAGCGGGAGTTTTCCCGCCTGTTTCGCGAGCATTACCCGGCGGTGCTGGCGTATCTGCGCCGCCGCGTCCCACCGAGCCACGCCGAAGAGCTGGCTGCCGACGTCTTCGAGCGGGCCTGGTCCGGGTTCGACTCCTTGCGCGGTACGCCGCTGCCGTGGCTCTATGGCATCGCCCGCAACGTGATGCGCGAGTTCTACCGCACCCGCCAGGAGACAGAGAACCTCGATGATCATGAGCTGGAATCCTATGCGGGCTATGACGCCGTCGATGCCAACCTCGACATCACTCGCGCGCTGATGCAGCTTCCGCACGCGGAGCGCGAGATTCTTACGCTCCACGCCTGGGAGGGACTCGACCACCCCGATATCGCCGAGGTCCTCGGCATTTCCCGCAATAACGTGCGCGTTCGCCTGCACCGCGCGCGTACCCACCTTTCCGAACTCACAGGAGAAACCGATGCCTAGCTCTCTCGATATGCTCCGCGCCGCCAACCCCGTTCCTGACACAGCGCTTGACGACGCCTCCCTCGCCCGCTCCGAAGAGACCCTCGCAAAGATAACGAAGGGCCGGCCCACGTGGACAATAGCGGCGGCTTCCGTCGCGGTGCTTGCGCTCATCGGTGGTGCCTTCCCGCTGCTCAATAATTCGGAACCCGTGGCCTCGGCCGCGGAGATTCTGACCCAGGCCGGCGAGGCAGCCGCAACCCAGCCCGATGCCGTGGATAAGGGCGTGACCGCGAAGGAATACATGAAGCGCGTCGATACGCTCGGCGATGCCACGGCAATCACCGAGTACGCGGTGGATGCCGGGGGAGCCGTGGAGGTCTCCTCGCAGGGCGAAGTGCCGGGTTTTGACCCGCAGCCTTCCATTAACCCGGAGGACCTCGTCATCGCGTCCGACCGCGCCGGGCTGGAGAAGCTGGCGGATTCCTTCCCGAACCGCGCGCTGGGCGCGCTGGAGCTGCTGCTCCAGCCGGGCTTGAGCAGCGAGCAGCAAAAGATTGCCTATGACATGCTGGCGGAAGCCGACGGCAACGAGGTCGGCACCGTCGAGGGCGAAGGCGAGGACCAGCTGGTGACCGTGATTCGCGATTCCGACCGCGTCTCCTTCTCCGTCCTGCCCGCCACCGGCCAGCTGGTGCGCGTAGTCGGCCTGGTAGGCCCGGACGTGGAAACCACGATCGATGCCACCGCCATCTTGGACTGCGTGTCCGTGACGGGTCTGGAGGGCCCGGACCGCATCTCACTAGCGTGCGCGGATAATAACTACCTGGTCAACGAGTTGGACTGGCAGCGCTGGGGAGACGATTCTGCGGAGGCGGAGGGCGTGGCCATCGAAAACGACTGCGACCCCAATTGCGCGGAAGGCACATTCAATGAGGATCGGGTAAAGGTGGTCGTCGACAAGCGCGTGGCGTGCGGCTACCACGCCGAGGTGTACTCCCGTGTGCGTGTGCAGTACCCGGATGGGCGTGAGGAAGAGCAGCAGATTGGCTGTGCGCCCTAGGTAAGTTCCTAGGTAAGTTGGCGCAGGGCGAACTGGCCGTACATATCACCTAAAGCCTCGGCGGTGTAGTCACCGTCGGGGCTAAACCATTGGGCGACGCCGATGCCCATGTCGATGAGCGCCCAGCAGGCGATTTTGAGGTTTTCGGCGTGGAAGTCGCCCTCGTTGACCACGGCCATCCAGCGGGCGACATAATCGCGGCGCAGCTGCAGGACGACGGACTTGTGGGGCTCTTCGAGGTTGGTGAGCTCGTTGTTGACCACGCGGACGCGCCGGGCGTGGGTGGCGTGGTAGATGACGTGGGCTTTCATGGTGGCAACGAGCTTGTCGCGGGGGTCTTTCAGCCCGGCGAGGCAAGCGGCATTGGCGCGAAGGAGGTCCTCCATGGCGGTGATGGTGACTTCGGCGAGAAGTTCCTGCTTGGAGGAGAAGTGGTTATAGAGGCTGGAGGCGCGCATGCCGACGGCTTTGGCGATGTCCTCCATGCCGGTGGCGTGGTAGCCGCGCTGGTCAAAGAGGTCGAGTGCGGCGGCGGCGATTTGGTCGCGGCGTCTTTGGTTGGCCATGGCGGGCGTCCTCCTCATTAAGCTAATGGCGGTTAGTATACCCGGTGCTATGGGGTGGGGGAGAACGTGTGCTTTCGGACAGTGTGGTTGCTCTTGGCAGACTTGACAGGGGGAGAGAGTCAGGTCACAATTGACGCTAATCGTCATTCGTATTGCCTGTTTGTTGGAGGATTGACCATGTCCCACAACCTCTTCGAGCCCACCACTGACTTCCTGGGCGTTTTTGACAACCTCTCTGAGGCCGATGCTGCGGGGTGGAAGCGAGCTGCTCGCTTCCGCGAGTACTCTGCTTCGGTGATTAACCAGCATTGGCAGGCTGCGGAATACCCGCTGGACTTGGTTCAGCGGTTGGGCGACTTGGACGTGATGACGGATGGTTTGGCAGTGGAAGGCCACGAGCAGATGTCCACGCTCGGTGCCGGCTTGGCGCTCATGGAGGTCACACGTGCGGATGCCTCGATGGGTACGGTGATTGCGGTGCAGGCGGGGCTGGCTATGCGCTCTATTTCTATGTTGGGTTCTCCGGAGCAGCAGGCTTCATACTTGCCGCGGATGGCTTCGTGCTCGCTGCTCGGGGCTTTTGGGTTGACGGAGCCGGCCCACGGTTCGGATTCGATTGCCCTGGAGACCACCGCGGTGCGCGATGGCGATGAGTGGGTCCTGAACGGCGAGAAGAAGTGGATTGGTAATGGTGCTTCCGGTGGCGTCACGATCATCTATGCGCGCATGGAGGATGGCAACGTTGGCGGTTTCATCGTTCCGCAGGAGGCCCCCGGTTATTCGGCATCCGTGATTGAGGGCAAGCTCTCTCTGCGGGCCATCCACCAGGCGCACATTACGTTGACCGACTGTCGTATCCCCGCCGCCAACCAATTGCCGGGTTGTCGCAGCTTCAAGGATGTTTCCCGCGTGCTGACTGCTACACGCATTGGTGTGTCCTGGATGGCGCTGGGTTCGGCGGTGGCCTGTTATGAGATTGCCCGCTCGTATGTGCTCGAGCGCGTCCAGTTTGGCCGCGAGCTGGCGAAGGCACAGATCATTCAGCAGCGCTTGGCCAACATGGTCCTGGATTTGAGCCAGATGATGCTTACGTGCCGTGAGGTCTCATTACGCGAAACCGCAGGTACGTTGTTGCCGGAGCAGGCCTCGGCGGCGAAGCTCCACAACACGCGTGCTGCTCGCCGTATCGCCTCCGATGCTCGTGACATGCTTGGCGGGGTTGGCATTTTGCTGGAGAACGACATCGCGCGCCACTTCGCGGACATCGAGGCAATGCACACCTACGAGGGCACGGATACCGTGCAGTCCCTCATTATGGGCAAGAAGATTACGGGCTTCTCGGCCTACAAATAGCGATTCGAAGGGGCTCTATTTCACCGTGCCCATTTTTCCCCACTATCGCGGCCCCTCTAGGTTCGAGTCCTGGTTGGGAGGCCTCTGTTGGAACCGCCGTGAGCGGTCGAAGATGGTTCTGCTCAGAAGGCATTAGTGAGAAGGTTTGTTTGGGGGCAAACGAACCTTCTTTTTGCTGCTAGAAGGTTTACTTGGGCGCAAACGAGCCTTTTGACTAGAGACTTCTGAGTGAAGCCTTGTAAGTGAAACCTTGTGGATTACTTTGTTGAAGGATCAGCCAATGAGATGGATGAGTTGAAGTTATCCACAGGCGGGGAATCGACCGTAGCTTTTGAGGGCTGGAAGCCACGATGATGGAAGCATGATTGACGATTCACACCTCATTTACCTACGACCCCTTTCGAACGACCACTCCGTGTGGAAACAGCTTGCTTCAGGTGAACTTATTCGCCTCACCTCGCGTTACGCTATAAACAGCGAGTATTATTCAACTCTTCCTTACTACCAACGCCATCTCTTTGACATCGTTGCCTTCGGGCGTAGCGCTCATCGTTCAGTTCTCGTGGAAAGATCTGCGGCCAAACTGTTGGGCTTGTGGACGCTGTCGTCTCGGGACGCACAGGTTGTTCTAGCACGGCAGTCCAAAACAGTTCCGCCGCGCCGACAATGGGATAGCAAGGTGATGTACCGAAAAATGTGGCTGCCAGCCTCAGACATTATGGAGCGCTTCGGGCTTCGGTGCACGTCGGTTGCGCGCACCTGCATCGACGTCGCACGGCTTGCGACGTTTGAGGAAGGGTTGATGGCTGTCGACTCCGCTTTGCGCAAACGACTCGTTAGCGTTGACGAACTACGGTCAATGATCACGGCAATGGGCCGTGTAAAAGGTGCAGCTCAAGCTAGGAGAGTAGTTTCGCATGCCACCACCCTCGCCGAATCTCCCTATGAGTCCTTTGCTCGCGGCATGTTGATTGTGGAAGGCCTGGGAAAGAAACTCGTGGTTCAGCCAGAGCTTCAGGGTGGGTATCGGCCGGACTTGCTTATCAACGGCAAAATCATCATGGAAATAGACGGCGCTGTGAAGTACGACGGAGCGACCTACGGAAAATCTACCGAAGCGGTGATACGGGCTGAGCGGCAAAGAGAGAAATACCTTCAGAATCTCGGATACATCGTGTTGCGTTACTCACCACGGGATCTTCTCCAGAACCGAGAACGGGTTCTTAACGAGGTGCGCGGTGCGTTAAACACCGTGCAACCTCGTTCAGCCTAGCGAGCCTCCTTGCCAGCGCGAAGGCGCCGCCAGATGGTTTCATTCAGAAGGCATTAGTGAGAAGGTTTGTTTGGGGGCAAACGAACCGTTTGTAAACGCCTAGATGGTTTACTTGGGGGCAAGTAAACCATGTGACTAATGCCTTTTGAGTGGAACCATGTGCAAGGCTAGAAGTGCAAGGCTAGAAGCTGTAAAGAGAATGCCCAGCTCAAACTTGCAAGTGACCACCTTAAACCTGCCTGTCAATTGCCGGTCTAGGTCGCAACGAACAAGGAGAAGCCCCGCTCCGAAGATAGGAGCGGGGATGGGAAATGGAAGCGGCCGAGGCTAGTTATTGAGGGGCTTGCGGGTGGCTGCCATGTGCTTGGCGCGCTCCACGTTGGCCGGGAGGAGGACCAGTGGCACGTCGTACTCCACTTCGCGCTCGCAGAACTCGGTGAAGCTCAGCGAAACCGGGGTTGTATTGGAGTCGGGAGCAGCGGAGGTGGAGCTGGGAGCGGTGTACATCTCGGCGAGCTTGGCCACGATGACGTGGTCGTTCTCGGTGGTGCCGTCGATGGGCCAGTCGCGGTCCAAGGCGGGGGAGCCGGAGTACATCTCGATAGAAGCGTCCGCGGGCGGGGTGTAGGAGGCAGCCAGGTCGGCAGCTTCGCACAAAGCGCGGGCGAGGACGTGGTCGAAGGACATGAGCACGACGTCATCGGAGGAGAGGAAGCCAGCCTTTTGCGCTTCGAAAGCCGAGGAGAAGTTGCGGGCCGAGGCGATGAAGTCGAAGGCCTTCTGGTGATAGTCTTCTACACCGGCCGCCTTGAGGCGCTCCAGCGAAGAGATGGTTCCCGTCCAGCCGGGGTACAAGCCCACGGTGCGCTCCGGGAAGCCGAGGCGCGTATCGGCGTGCGCCACGATGCGGTCGCAGGCCAGCGCAGTTTCAAAGCCACCGCCCAAGGCCACGCCACGCACAGCTGCCACCACGGGGACCGGAGCGAACTTGAGTGCACGCAGGGTCTTCGAGCCATCCGCAATCAAAGATTCGACGCGCGAAGCAGAACCCGATTCGCCCGCAGCCGCAATAGAAGCCAGGTCCGCACCCGCGCAGAAGACCGGCTTGTCGTTGCTGATAACCAGCGCGACAAGGTTGGAGGAGGATACAGCGTCGAGAGCAGCGCGAATGACCTCGAGAGCTGGGGTCGGCAGGGAGTTCATCGGCGTGTGCAGGTCGATGATGCCAATGCGGCCAGCCGGGGTGGAGACCGTGTGGACAGCGCCCGCCTCCTGAGACACGATGGTCTCCGCATCCAAGGAAGCCAGGGTGACAACGCCCTCGCGCGGAGTGAGCTCCTGACGCGAACCGGTCGAGGAGAGCACCGAGCCCTTGCCGTAAAAACCGCCCGCCGAAGCCGCGGCGGAGACCAAGGCCGGGACGTTGGAGCCGTAGGCGGAGGCGACCCAGTCGATGCCGATGGCGTCGGCAAGCGCGAAGATGCCCTTCTTCCAGCCGAAACCAAGAGTAAGGCCCTCGTCGATGAGGCCCACGTGGTCCGCAATGTCAGGTGCGACCTCGCAGCAGTACGCCAGCGTGCCGAGGAAGACGGCGCGGGCAAAACGGCCGCCCGGCGAATCGGTCTCCATGACCTCGCGCGGATCTTTGAGTCCCACGACAGGATCGGTGGGCTGAGTGCGGGGTACGTATTCGTAGGAGGCGTTGATGACCTCGTCACGGCCGCGGTAAAAGCCGCCGTCACCGGTGCGGCCGGTGAGCCCTCGAGAAACGAGACCTTCGATAAAGGAGTCATCGCCGAGGGGGACGTCAAGAAGCGGATCGCCCGCCGGCAGGGCCGTCTCCAAAGACTTCCAAATCGGCTTGACCAGCTGGAGGCCGATGTAATCGAGCAGCCCGAAAATACCGGTGCGCGGAATGCCGAAGGCACGGCCGAAGGAGGCGTCGGCAAGCTCGTAGCTCACGTCGAACTCGCGGGCGCGTGCCACACCGGCGGCCATCCAGTAGCAGCCCACGCGGTTGGCAATGAAACCCGGGGTGTCGCGGCATTCGAGCGCAATCTTGCCCAGGGTTTGCTCAATGGTCGTGCGCAGAGCGGCCTCCGTGGGGCCGGAGGCAATGAGCTCCACGAGGCGCATGACCTTCGGCGGATTGAAGAAGTGCGTGATGGCGAACTTGTCGTGGCGGGTCTCCGGAACGCCCTCAAGAAGAGAGGCCAGGGGCAGGGTCGAGGTGTTCGAGCTCAACAGAGCATCCGCAGACAAATAAGGCTCGATGGCCTCGTAGAGCGAGTGCTTGGCGCCGAGGTCCTCGAAGATGGCCTCGATGACCCACTCGCGGTCCTCCAACAGCGCGTAGTCATCGCTGGCGCGCACGCGCTCGGCGAACTCTGGCAGGTGGAAGCCTTTGCGCTTGAGCTGGATGTCGACGCCGCGCTGCGCGCCTTCCGCGTTCTGGTCCAGCAGGACAACGTCCATCCCAGCGGACGCGCAGAGGGCGGCGATGCCGGAACCCATGGAACCGGCGCCGATGACGGCTACTTTGGTGATGCTCATTTACTTCGCTCCGTTCTCAATAATCATGGCGATTCCCTGACCGCCGCCGATGCACATGGTGACCAGGCCATAGCGCTTGCTTTCGCGGCGCAGCGCATAAGCCAGCTTGGTCAGCAGGATGACGCCCGTGGCACCAACCGGGTGGCCGTGTGCGACGGCACCGCCGTAGATATTCGTCTTCGCCGGGTCGAAGCCCAGCTGGTCTTGCACGGCGATGGCCTGGGCTGCGAAGGCCTCGTTGGACTCGATGAGGTCGATATCCTCTAGGCTCAAACCGGCCTTCTTAAGCGCCTTCGGGACGGCGGCGACCGGGCCAATACCCATGCGCGTCGGGTCCACACCCGCGATGGACCAGGACACAATCTTCGCCAGCGGGTTCAGGCCGCGCTTGGTCACTTCCTCCGCGGTGGCCAGCACTGCGGCTGCAGCACCATCGTTGATGCCGGAGGCATTGCCGGCGGTGACGGTTCCATCTTTAACGAAGACCGGCTTGAGCTTCGCCAGCTTCTCGACGCTCGTCTCTCGCACCCCCTCATCAAAGTCCAACTCACCGACCGGAACGATTTCTTCGGCATGCACGCCCTCCGCGCACGCCTTCGCGGCGCGCTCCTGGGATTCAGCGGCGAACTCGTCCTGGCGCTCGCGGGAGATGTTGTTATCCGCGGCGACGTTTTCTGCGGTCACGCCCATGTGGCCGGTGCCGAAGGGGCAGGAGAGCGCGCCGGTGAGCCAGTCGTAGAGCTTGCCGTCCCCCATGCGCTTGCCAAAGCGCGCGCCTTCGACGGAGTAGGGCGCGTTGCTCATAGATTCCGCGCCGACGGCCAGCGCCAGGGAGCCGTCGCCAGTCTGCAGGAGCTGGGCCGCGCTGATGACGGCCTGAACTCCGGAGCCGCACAGGCGGTTGACGCCCATCGCAGTGGAGGAGTCCGGCATGCCGACGTTCTTGGCAATGGCGCGTGAGAGGTAGAGGTCCTTCGGCACGACGGGCATGACGTTGGAGGCCACGGCGGTATCGAGGTCTGCACCAGTAAGCCCCGAACGTTCAATAGCCGCTTCGGCGGCAAGCGAACCGAGCTCGGTAAGGGAAAGACGGGCCAGGCTACCGCCGAATTTTCCGATGGGCAGACGTGCGGCACCTGCGATGTAGATGTCTTGGGGCATGAGCTCCTCCGTAGATTTAACGAATCATCATTAGTTAAATAGGTATCCTAGGTCACTTTTTCGCCACATGCAACGGAGCTTCACTGGAAGGTGTGTGAGGGGCTGTAGTTATGGCGTGGGTGTAACGTGCGCCACCCCCGCGTTGTTTACAGATTGTTCAACAACCCTTATGCTTTCACCATCGTTAAATGCGACCTTCGTCACGAAAGGTGCCCAACAATGAGCTTGGAATCAACCAATTCCTCCGCAGCTTCCCAGGAAGCAGCCCAGGGAACTACACAGGACGCGCCGCAAGAAGCCCAGGCCCCCAAGGGCATCGGCGCCATGGCCGGCGCCATGTTCCTCATGGCCACCTCCGCCATCGGCCCCGGCTTTTTGACCCAAACCTCCGTCTTCACCGTGCAGATGGGCGCGGCCTTCGCCTTCGCCATTGCGCTGTCGATCATCGTCGACATCGCCATCCAGCTCAACGTGTGGCGCGTCCTCGCTGTTTCCGGCATGCGTGCCAACGAGCTGGGTAATACTGTTCTGCCTGGCCTCGGATGGTTCCTCGCCATTCTCGTCTTCATCGGTGGGATGGTCTTTAACATCGGCAACATCGCTGGCTCGGGCTTGGGTCTTAACGCCCTGCTGGGCATCGATGCCCGCATCGGCGGCCTCATTGCTTCCGCCATCGCCATCTTCATCTTCCTGTCCAAGCGGGCGGGCGTCGCGCTTGACCGCATCGTCGCCGCGCTGGGCGCCATCATGATTCTGCTCATGCTTTACGTGGCGATTGTCTCCCAGCCGCCGGTGGGCGAGGCCCTGAAGAATACCGTCATGCCGGAAAGCATTGACTTCTTCGTCATCACCACCCTCATCGGTGGCACGGTGGGCGGCTACATTACGTTTGCCGGCGCACATCGCCTCATCGACTCGGGCCTGTCCGGCCCGGAGAACGTCGGCGCGATTACGAAGACCTCCGTGCTCGGCATCATCGTCACCGGCATCATGCGCGTGCTGCTCTTCCTCGCGGTCCTGGGTGTCGTCGCCACGGGTGTTGCGCTCTCCGAGGACAACACGGCCGCCGACGCCTTCCGCCAGGCCGCCGGCGAGTTTGGCCTTCGCGCCTTCGGTGTCGTCCTTTTCGCGGCCGGCCTGTCCTCCGTCATCGGCGCGTCCTACACCTCCATTACCTTCGTGACCACCCAGAAGGTCAGCCCGCGGACCCGCAACTTCCTCACCGTCGGCTTCATTGTGGTCTGCGCCATTCTCTTCGGCATTCTTAATTCCGCACCGCAAAAACTTCTCATCTTCGCGGGTGCTTTCAACGGCATCATCCTGCCCATCGCCTTCGCCATGGTGATGTGGGTCGCGTTCAAGCGCCATGACCTCACCCACGGCGTCAAGCAGCCGATGTGGCTGCTCATCGCCGGCGTCTTGGCGCTCGCGCTGGAAATCTTCATTGGCGTTAAATCCATCTCGGGAATCGTTGAACTATGGGCATAATGCAGACTCCCGCAGATGTGCGCGCCTTCGCCCGCGCGCACGACATGACCACCACCGCCGGCCACGCCCGCGGCTTCATGCAGGCTAACCTCATCGCGCTGCCGCGCGAGTACGCCTTCGACTTCCTCCTCTTTGCACAGCGCAACCCCAAGCCGTGCCCCATCGTCGGTGTGCTGGAGGCCGGGCAGTTCACCTCCGAGCTCATCCCGGGCGGAGACATCCGCACGGACATCCCGGCCTACAACATCTATGAGGACGGCCAGCTTACGCAGACGCTTGACGACGCTTCCCCCTTCTACTCCGCCGACATCGTCTCCTTCCTCATCGGTTGTTCCTTCACCTTTGAGAATGCGCTCGTGGAGAACGGCATTTCCATCGCCCACATTGATCAGGGCCGCAACGTGCCGATGTATCGCACCTCGATTCCCTGCGCGCCGGCTGGAGTCTTCTCTGGGCCGATGGTTGTCTCCATGCGCCCCATCCCCGCGAGCCAGGTTGCCGATGCCGTCCGCATCACCTCCCGCTACCCGGGCGTCCATGGTGCCCCGGTTCACGTGGGCGACCCTGCTGCCATCGGCATCGAGGACTTGTCGCAGCCCGATTTCGGCGAAGCCGTCGACATCCCTGAGGGCACCATCCCGGTCTTCTGGGCGTGCGGCGTGACCCCGCAGGCCATCGTGATGAACTCGCGACCCAGCCTGGCCATCACGCATGCCCCGGGCAAGATGCTCGTCACCGACATCCCGGATCGCGATTTCCTCATCCCTTAATTTCTGTGCGGTGGTGCTACCACCCCAAGCCCTCAGTGCGCCGATACATGGTTCTACTCAGATGGTTCTGGTCAGAAGGTTTGTTTGGGGGCAAACAAACCTTCTTTGAGTGCATAGATGGTTCACTTGGGGGTAAACGAACCTTTTGACCCGAACCATCTCACTCGAACCATGTGGTGCCGGTTAGTTTTGCGCGGGTGGAACCGGCTAACAGGAGCGAAGGCCATAGTGGGGGACTCGGAAACTAAAGGAAGCTAAAGGACCCGGAGAATCGATTCCATCGCGCGCATCAAGTCCGCGCGGCAGGCATCGGCGGCCGCCTCGCGCTCGCCTTGCGCAATGAGGTGAGCCAAGTCGATGTTGGCTTGCACGTGGTTATCGTGAATCTGCGGGTAGCGCTCCAGCGTCAACAAGAAGGTCAAGCGCATGCGCGCCAGCAGGTGCGACATGGAGCGGTCCAGCGTCGGCGAGCCCAAACCGGCGACCAGCTGCTTGTGGAAGCGCTGGTTGATAAGGGGGCGGGGAGCGTCGTTAAGCACTGCGGATTCGGTCAGCCGCACCAGCTCGCCTGGGTCCTCGAAGGTGGCATAGCGCGCCGCGGCCGGCTCGATGGCGGCGCGCGCCAAGTAGAGATCGCGCACGAAATCGCCGTCAGGGGTGGCGATGAACACACCCCTGTGCGGGATGCGCTCCACGATGCGCTCGGAGGCGAGCATGGCGAAGGACTCCCGCAGCGTGTTGCGGGAGCATTCGAAGCGCTCGGCCGCGCGGACCTCGCTGAGCTGGTGTCCGGGCATGTACTCGCCCTCGGAGATGGCGGCGCGGAGCGCGGACGCGACGGAATCAGCAAGCATGCGACTTACAGTAGCCCGCCGCTTAGGAAATCGTGGCGATTACCGCGCCCGGTTCCAACCTCGAGCCTTCCTTCGCAACACGGCTCAGCGTGCCCGCGGACGGAGCCTTGACCGCGGATTCCATCTTCATGGCCTCAATCGTGGCGATGGCCTGGCCTTCCTCGACCGTCTCGCCGTCCTCGACGTTCCATGCCACGAGGTTGGCCTCATAAGGACAGGTCACTTCGTTGCCGCTGGCGCTGGCACCGGAGGCCGCGCTTGCCGACGCCCCCTTCACCTGCCCCTGCGACAGCATATCGGTGGGGAAGCCCACGCTGACCAGCTTGCCGTCGATCTCCAGCGCGACGCGGGTGCGCTGCGCGTAGATGGCCTCGACGGGGATGGTAGCGCTCGTGGCCTCTGCGGAGGGGCGGTAGTTGTGGTCGAGCCAGTCGGTGTAGATACCGGCTGCGGCGTCGGCGTCGCCGTGATCCACGAGGACCTGGGAGGAGACCATATCGCGGTGGAAGGGCAGCACGGTGCGAACACCTTCGATGTCGAATTCCTGGAGGGCCTGCTGTGCACGCTTCAGGGCGATCTCGCGGGTCGGCCCCCAGACCAGAAGCTTAGCCACGAGCGAGTCATAGTAGGGCGGCACGATGGAGCCGGAGCGCACGCCGGAGTCCACGCGGATTCCCGGACCCGTCGGCGGCTCGAAGCGCACGATGGTGCCCGGGCAGGGGGCGAAGCCGTTGAGAATGTCCTCGGCGTTGATGCGGAACTCGAAGGCGTGGCCGTCGGACCTGGGGTCCGACGCGTCTGAAGCGGATGCTTCAGACGTGGAATCGGACGCGAAGGAGAGGGGTTCGCCGGAGGCAATGCGGAACTGCTCCGCAATGATGTCCACGCCCGTGACCATCTCAGTCACCGGGTGCTCCACCTGCACACGGGTGTTGACCTCGAGGAAGGAAATCGTGCCATCCTCGGAGACAATGTACTCCACCGTGCCGGCACCGGTGTAGCCCACCTTCGCGCAGATGGCGCGGGCACCCTCGTGGATGCCGGTGCGCTGTTCGTCGGAAAGCGCGGGCGCCGGGGCCTCCTCGATGAGTTTTTGGAAGCGGCGCTGCGTGGAGCAATCGCGGGTGCCCAGCACGGCGACGTTGCCGTGCGTATCGGCCAGAATCTGCGCCTCCACGTGGCGCGGGTGGGTCAGGAATTTCTCCACGTAGCACTCCGCGCGCCCGAAAGCTTCCTTGGCTTCGCGGCCGGCGGAGTTGAAGGCGGCCTCGATGTCCTCGAGGTTCTCCACCACCTTGAGGCCGCGTCCGCCGCCGCCATAAGCGGCCTTGATGGCGATGGGCAGGCCGTGTTCCTCGGCGAAGGCGCGGGCCTCCTGCCAGTCATCGATGGGATCGGAGGTACCCGGTGCCAGCGGGGCACCGACTTCCTCGGCCACGCGGCGCGCGGCAATCTTGTCACCGAGCAGCTCGATGGACTCCGGCGACGGGCCAATCCACGTCAGGCCGGCCTCGGCCACGGCGCGGGCAAAGTCGGCGTTCTCCGAGAGGAAGCCGTAGCCGGGGTGGATGGCATCCGCGCCGGCGCGCACGGCGATATCGAGGAGCGCGGGGACATTCATATAGGTATCCGCCGCGGAGTTGCCGGGAAGCGCATAAGCTTCGTCAGCCACCTGGGTGTGCAGGGCGCCAGCATCGGCTTCGGAGTAAATGGCGATGGAGCGGATGCCCAGGTCACGCGCGGTGCGGGCAATACGGACGGCGATCTCGCCGCGGTTAGCAATAAGGACTGCAGAGATCATGGGTGGGTGTTCCTTTACTAGTGTTTAAGCGAGTTCAAAGCGGACCGTCGCCCCCGGCGGGAGCTGTGCGGCGATATCAATATCTTCTTCAAGGACGGTGGCGATGACCGGGTAGCCGCCGGTCACGGCGTGATCGCGAAGGAAAATCACGGGTTCGCCACTTGGCGGAACCTGGACTGAACCTGCGACCATTCCCTCCGAGGGTAGCTCGCCCTTTCGTGCACGGCTCAGGGTCACGGAACCTTCCGGGCCGACCAGACGCACGCCCACGCGGTTGGACTGTGCAGTAACGGTCCACTCTGTGGCGAGGAAGGCCTCTAGGCTTTCGGGAGTAAACCAGTCATCGCGCGGACCGAGCACGCAGCGCAGCACACCCTCGGTCTGTCCGTGCGCGCCTTCGCGAACGCGCATGGGGTTGCTCAGCTGGGCATCGGTCATCGCGGTGGAGCGGGGGAGGACACCAATGACATCGCCCAGTCGCACCGGTGCAGGTCCCAGCCCAGAAAGCACGTCAGTGGAGGCCGACCCCAGCTCCGCATCCGCCACGATGCCACCGCGGATAGCGATGTAGCTGCGCAGGCCTACCGTCGCGGGTTCCACGGTCACCGTTGAACCAGCCGTGACGAGCACTGGGCGCGCGAGGTGCACCGGCATATCGTCGAGAAGCACGCGGGATTGGGCGCCGGTGACGCACACGACGGCGTCGGTCAGCGCGCGCAGGCGAATGCCACCGATATTCTCCAGCACGGTGGCACCGCGGGGGTTGCCCACCGCGACGTTGGCCGTCGCAGCCGCCGCCAAGTCTGCTGCGCCCGAAGGAGTGACGCCCAAGTTGCCGCGGCCGGGGCGGCCCTGATCCTGAAAGAGGGTGAGCAGGCCGGCATCGAGGACTTCCAAGCGCGGCAAGCGCGCGGGGGTACGGCGGCCAAAAGGCGTGGTGGACACCACGTCCGGCAGCGAGCTCACCGCGCGGTAGCGTACGCGGTCACCGGGCTGGACCAGTGCCGGCGGGTGGGCATCAGATTCCCACATCGGAGTTGAAGTAGTGCCCAACAGCTGCCAGCCGCCCGGGGAGACGCGCGGGTAGACAGCGGAGAAACCGCCGGCAATACCGACGGCGCCCGCCGGCACCGCGGTGCGCGGGGTGGCGCGGCGCTCGATGTTGAAATTCTGCGCCGAGTCCGCCGGGGTGCAATAAGTAAAACCGGGCGCGAAGCCGCCAAAAGCGGCGAGCCACTCGGTGGACGTGTGCCAATCAATGAGGCCTTCGCGCGACATGCCCATCAACTCGGCGGCCTCATCGAGGTCCTCGCCGTCATAGAGAACGTCGATCTCCACAAAGCGCGGATCCTCGCCCGCCTGCGCGGTGGGGTGGAAGTCCTGCAGCTTCTCGGCGGCTGCGGCCGCGGAGTTCGGGGTGGCGAAGGTCAGCAACAAGGTGGTGGCTGCAGCAATCGCGTCGACTTGGTCCTTGAGCGGATTGGCGTCGAGGGCCGCGTGCCACGCCATGACCTGGGATAAGTCCTCCAGTTCCACGAGCAGCGCGCGCGTTCCTACGGGGTGAATCTGCATCAGATGGCGCTCCGAATCTCGATTCCGCGCTCCTGCAGCTCGGCGACCACACCGCGCAGCAGTTGCACCGCGCCGGGCGAATCACCGTGCGTGCACACCGACTGGGCATCCACGTTGAGCACGGAGCCGTCGATGGCCGTGATGGATCCGGTTTCGGCGACCTCGAGCACGCGCTTGACGACGTCCCCCTCATCACCCATCACCGCATTCGCTTCGCGTCGCGAGACGAGTGTGCCATCGGGGTTGTAGTTGCGGTCGGCGAAGGCCTCGCGGATGACGGTGAGCCCCTTCTTCTCCGCAATGTCGACGGCGACACCGCCGGGCAGCAGCATGACGGGTAGATCGCCGAAGGCTTTGATGCCGTCGATGACGGCGTGGGCCTGGGCCTCGTGGTGGACGATGGTGTTGTACATCGCGCCGTGCGGCTTGACATAGGCCACGCGGGTTCCGTTGGCCTGGGCCAGGGCTTGGAGGGCACCGATTTGGTAAGTGACTTCGTCGGCAAGCTCGGCAGGAGCGTAATCAATGAAGCGGCGCCCGAAGGCTGCCGGGTCGTTATAGCCCACGTGTGCGCCGACGGTGACGCCTGCTTCTGCGGCCGCCTTGAGGGTGCCCGCGATGGAGTGCGGGTCGCCGGCGTGGAAGCCGGTGGCGACGTTGGCGGAGGAGACGAGCTGGAGCATCGCGGCGTCATCGGCAACGGGGTTGCCGGCGGTGGTTTCGCCGAGGTCAGCGTTGAGGTCTATGTGCAGCGCGCTCATAACAGGAGGACACCTCTTCTGTAGTTCCCAAATTGTTGAACAATCTATGGGTGCCTAGTGTAGCCCGCATCACGTAGGTTTGTGAAGTGTGTCCCGTATCTGTGGATGGGTGGGACGTGAAAACACCCCCATCACGACGGTGATGGGGGTGCGGCTGCCTCGCGCCGGTGGGCCGGCGCTGCTAAGAGCTTCGCGTTTGAAGCTCGATGGTGCAGGAATCAGATTAGAACGGGAGGTTGACTCCCAGTGCCTGTGCTGCGGCCGGTGCGGCTGCGGCCAGCGCGCCTACGACGCCGAGGACGATGACGGCGATGCCCAGCCCAGAAGGCTTGCCGTCCTCGGAGGAGAGCTTGCCCTTGATGTCGTCGGAAGAGCTCTGATTCTCGCTGCTCTGGTCGCCCTTGCCTTCGTCGCTGCTGCCGGCGTCGCCACCCTGGTTGCTGCTGCCGTTATCGCCTTCGGTGCCGGTGCTGGAGGTGGCGTTGGTGCTCTGGCCGGTGGTGTCTTCAGCGTTGGCGGCGGTGACGCCTGCGAGTGCGAGGGCGCCGGTCAGGGCTGCGGCGGTGAGGTTGCGGGAAATGCGCTTCATGTTTCTTACTCCTGGGGTTAGATCGGGAAAGTTTGGTCAACGCCGTATCAGACGATGTTGTCACCGTTAACTGATGTCGACTTCCCACATACTAACCGAGAAATAGTGAGATAGGTCAAACTATTTCCACTTTTTAAGCTACTCCACGCAAATTTTCATGAACGCGTCAGGGTGCGCTGGCGCGTCGGATGGCGCCGGGCCTTGCTGTGGTGAGATGAAACTTCCTGCGTGGTTCGGGTTTTGGGGCCTGCTTGTGCGGTAGTTCATCTGTTGAATCTTTTAACTTCCTCCAAGGGGTGCGGCCAGAAAAGTGGTGGACCAACGGGCGTATAAAACCGCAAAAGCCGCGTCTCTCCACCCCCGGTAGGGGAAGGGAGAGATGCGGATGAGTTGCCTGTTGGCCCTAGGCCTTAAACCTCTTAGATGAAGAGCTTGCGGCGAGCAACGACAGCGCCGGCAGCGATCATGGCTGCGATTGCCAGTGCGGCGAGGCCGCGGGCAACGGTGTTGGAACCGGTCTCAGCGGAGATACCGCGGGACTGTGCTGGGGTCTGTGCGGCGGTGCCTTCAGCAACCTTGCCGCCCTGGGCGATGACCTCGTCCTTGTTCTCCTGCAGCATCTTCTCGGAAGCGGCCTTCTCCTCAGCGGAAGGAGCGTCCTTCTGAGCTGCCTCCTCGGACTTCACGTAGGTCTTGCCATCCTTGGCCAGGTACCAGGTCACGCCACCGATGATGAGGGCGGCCGGCAGGGCCAGCCAAGCCAGCTGCTTCTTGTCGAACTCGGCGCTGGTCGGCTCGGCCTCGGACTCGGACTCGCCGTTGATCGGGTAGTCAACGGAAGACGGTGCGGTAGCCTCGCCGGTGGCTGCCATGTCCATGTCCGGGGCCATCACGCTGGTGGTGGTCGGCGCGTCGGCATCCTGCTGAGCCTGCTGCTGCTCCCAAGCCCACTGTGCCTGCTCTGCGGTCAGTTTGGTGGTTCCGTCCAACTCGCCGTTCTCGTTGCGGTGCTGGTAGCTACCGTCGGCCTGCTTCTGGTAGGTGACGCCATCGACCGTGAGTTCAGCCGGGGCCGGGATCTGGGCAGAGGCAATGGCGGTGCCGCCCAGCGCGAGGGAACCAGCCAGAACGGCTGCGGTCAGGGTGCGGTTGATGCGCTTCATAAGCTTCTCCTTGCGGGGTTTGTGAGGTATGTGAGAGGGATTCAACCCGACGTGAACCACAATAGCCACAACTTTCACATTAGTCACAAGGGTTTTGAAATGTTGCCCCGTAACATGGCGGATGCTTTTCGTGCCAGACGGGTGACATGTTCGGTAGGTTGCGGCCCTCAAGGGCGGCGCTACAAGGTCTGTTAACCTGCAAGAATAAGAACGGTCTTGTCTGTTGAGCTGCGAAAACGTTCGATAACTGTGCGTAGTGGCGGAAATCCCCCTGAACGGGGGATGCTGCATGGGGCTTAGTTCTGTTCTGCGGCAGGATCAGGAGCCTCGGTTACGCCCTCAAACTGCCATCCCACCACGGCATTGCGCACCGCAGCAGCCAAAGGGTTGGCCGGCTGGATGCAGCTGATGGTGAGAAGGCGACCGGGCTGGGCATCGGTGCCCCAGATGCTCTCATCCTGCTCAAGGCCGTCCTTCGACGGATCGTGCAGATCTGTTGCGGTGTACACCAGCCATTGCTCGCCGGAGTTCTGCGTGCGAAGGTACAACTTGTCGCCCACAGAGGCTTTGTGCTCGTCGGCGCTACCGTCATAGAGGTTATTGAACACCGCTGGTACTCCCGCACCGGTATGTCCGGCGACCACCACGACATCCTGTGCATCCGTGCCAGGGAGCGAATAGGGTTTATCCTCCGCGGTGTAGGTACAAGCCTTATTCATCGAGTCGGGGTTGATCTTGTTGTCTTTGATTCGACAGGAGCCTTCTTCAAACTCTGCGCGCACATCAATTGTCGGGATGTACATCTCCACCGCTGGGGAGGGCTCGATGACGGCGGCGGGTTCCGCAACCACATCGGTTGGTTGTGGCGCGGGCGCGTCTGGCTCCTTATTGAACTGGAGCGCGGCGACGATGCCGACGAGAACCATCGCCAAAATAAGGAGAACTCCCAACCCGCGACGGCTGATGGGCGTGCGAGGGCGCGGTGATTTCCGCCGTGGCGCAGGGGTTGTCGTCTTCTTCGGCGTCGTTCGGGTCGGCGCTTGTTGGGTCGGCGCTTGTTGGGATGGCGTTTGTTGGGCAGGCGCCGACGTTGAAGCGGATCGACGGGAAGGGGAAGTTGTCGACGGGGACGAAGCTAGGCGTTCTTGGCTGGGGCGGCGTCGCGGGCGGTAGGAAGGGCGCTCAGGGGCAGTGCTCTCGTGGTCGTGAGTAGAGCCTCGCCGGCGAGCACGCTCGGCGCGCAGATCAATACGGATTCCTTCTTCTGGCAGGCGATAGCTATCGCGCTGTGTCGAGTAGCGAGAATCCATAGTGAGCTCCTGAAGAGAACGATAATTAGAAAGTTACAGTACTACTCGCTAAGTAACTATTCCGTATGCGCTCACTATGGCGGCAGGAGCGGGCATAAAATGCCGCCTGAACTCTCGGCCTGGATGGCTGGCGATGAGGGAAGCCGTTGGCTAATGCCTTCCGTCGGCAGCGAGCTGAAAGTGCAACGCGTAGGTGATGAGCCAGTGGGTGGACATGAAGTGGCCGTCGACAAGCTGCGTTTGCGCGCTGGCTGCTAGTGCTTGGGCGCGTGGTAGGACGGAGGCGTCGAAATGCTCGGCGAGTTCAACGAGCATCCATGCTCTGGTTAGCGCTAGGCCGTAGAGGTGGGCCAGGCGGCCATCGGTTGGGTCAAGCACCTCTGGGATTTGTGTGAGAAATTCCAGTGCTTCGGTGCGGTGGGGAAGAAAGCCGTCGAACCAGTGTGGGAAGTCCGGCAGCACGCGCGACATGAGTAGGGCCTCCGATAGCCCGTTGGACAGGAAATCGTGCCCGGACAGCTCCCATTCGAGCGGGTAGTCGCGGTCTTCGCCGAAAAGGCGGACAGCAGCCTCGCGCACCGAGCTCGCCAGTGAATCCAGCCCGAGTTTCTCCGCGGCCTCGAGGATGAGGAAAAGGTTGAAGGCTGTATTGGAATGCATGCCGTGGCGCACCGGTTGGTTGAGTGATTCAAGCCAGTCGTGGCAGTGCTGTGCGGTTAGCTCTACGAGCTTGTCCATCGCTTCGCCAGGCCGAACGGAGGCGAGCTGCAGCAGCCAGGCGCGCCCATAGGGCATTTCATATCCGGGGTGGGCGAGTAGGTAGTTGTATTCCGTGGTGAGGGCTTCTGCGCTGAGGCGATCGTCGAGAAGCTCGGCAAGTTCTTTCGGAGACTCGGGCCCGAGAATCTTGTTTAGTAGCGCGCCTGAGTACTGCATGTGGACGCTGGAGTGCCAGTCGAAACAACCGTAAAAACTGGGGTGCAGCTCGCGCGGGCGCACGTCGCAGTCTTCTGTGGAAGCGCTCGTGTGGTGCATCGCGGCGGGGAATTCGCGCTCGAGTGCGGCCACAATTGCTTCCGCCCAAGTGCTGGCACAAGTTTCTAGCGTGGTCATGCGTCAAGTATGGCAAAGCTGAAGGTGGGGAGCGCGTTTAAACGCAGGTATAGAAGGCCTGTTCGAATTTGTGGCGTTGGTGTCCGGGCCCCTCGTAGTCTTTGGAGCAGGCATCCAAGGGGCGGGGGATGTGTGGGTGTCTGAAATCGCTGGCAATGCTCTTCGTCTTTGGGGGTTGTCACTAACGAAGAAGGGGGAACTGTGAAGTTCTTGGAAAACAAGCCGACGACATTTAGTAAGAGACAAGTACATCGAATAGGTAGTGCGTTGCGCAATGGGGAATCGGTTGATGAGGAACAGCTCGGGCTGTTCTTGGACCAGCAATCAGCCCTGTGTGAATCGATAATTCAGGAAGCGAGCCAGACTATGACACAGCTTGATAATCAGTTGACGATGACTGCAGACTCCATCGTGGAACCAGATTCAGACAGGTATTTCTTGAGTTCTCGCGTAAAAACGAGAGACACATTGAGAGAGAAATTGAGTCGAATGCCGAGCTTCCCTTTAGAGAACATTCAGGATGTATCTGGCGTACGGATGGACGTCGATGTGACCTTAAAAGAGCAAACTGTACTTGCGAAGCTTCTTTCGCGAGAGCTTGTGAAGGCTGGCGCGAGGAAAGTGATTCTTCGGGATATGCGAGAGGAACCACACTCGGGGTATCGCGCGGTGCACTTACATGTGATGTCAGAGGCCGGACGTGCAGAATTTCAGCTACGAACCGCGCTTCAGTCGCAGTGGGCAAACCTTTATGAAATGGCAGGAGACTTGTATGGAAGGGAAATCCGATACCTCGAATTCGGAGGAAGAATTCCGGCAGAATTTGAGATTGAGATCCGTGCTTTACATGAGGTATCCGAAGTCGTAAACAGGGTGGAAAAGCTCGTAGATATTCTTACCGAGCCTTTCGAAGGAAGCCGACCTGTTGGCGCAACCCAAAAAGAAGCGCGTCAATTGCGACGGAACATGTATAAGATGCTAGATAAATTAATCCATGAATTCGAAGAACGTCGAGTTCAACGTGACATGGAGGGAGAATAAATCGATGCCAGCCTATCTGATTAAATACCATCGGCCGACAGGTGCACTGGAAGTGACTGAGTATGATTCCCTGATGGAGGGAACCCGCGCTCGTCATAGACTGGATCAAGTAAATAAGGATCCTGATGTCGAGATTGTGGCGATTGGTGCTAAGAACTTAGAGTCCGTTCGGCACACGCACGCGCGCTACTTCTTCCGTGAAAAGACCGCGCCGCCGTATCCCTTTGTGGCTTAAAGCGCGAAGCTTTGAATAGCACAGTTGATGAAAGCTAGCCGCGAAGGATTTTCTCCATGGCCTTTCCTTTGGTTAGCTCGTCGACGAGTTTGTCCATGTACCGAATATTTTGCATCAGTGGGTCCTCGATGTCCTGGACACGGTGCCCGCAGATGCTGCCGGTTATGAGGGAGCGGGATGGGTTCAGGTGTGGGGCCTGCTCGAAGAAATCCTCGAGGGGGACCTCTTGCTTCCGGACCCGTTCCAGCCCTTCAACCGAGTAGCCGGTAAGCCAAGTGATGACTTCGTAGAGCTCGCTGACAGTCCTGCCTTTGCGTTCTACCTTCTTAACGTAGTGCGGATAGATATCGGCGAAGGGAACCGAAAAAATGCGGTGAGACATGGGGGGCAGTATATCGGTGGGCCTCATGGTGCGAGAAGGTCGTTCGTTGCCATTCTGCAAGGGTCTCATTGCGATTCTGCAATGCTCTCGCTGCCGTTTGATCACGCTGTGGAACGTCAAAAAGAGGGCACCCGCAGCCGTCGTGAAACGGCTTGGGGTGCCCTCTTCTGTGAGGCCTGAGGAGGAGGGCTAGTCCCAGACGGGGGCGTCGCCAAGCTGCAGCTCAGAGTAGCGCGCCTCCGGAACGGTGGCGGAGTAGGGCTTGCCCACGGCCTCCCATTCCTGGTCGGCATTGCAACGCACGTCCTGGCCGTCGGTGTCGAGCATGGTAAAGCCCCACACCAGCTTGCCCTGGGAGTTTGCCGGCAGCGTGTACGGGCCAACCTCCTGGTTTAGCTTCCAGTGCTGCTCGTGCACGTAGTTGAAACCGTAGGTCTGGGTCAGAACCTTGGCCAGCTCGCCCTCGCCCTTGATGGAACCGGAGACCTCGATGGTCTGCGTGCGGGCCTGGGTCACGGTGTGGCTGACCGGCACGGGCTCATCGTTGCGGTTGGCCACACTAGCGGCATCGGTCTGCTTGAACCACCGGCGGGTGGCGGTGACGTAGGTGCCGTTCTCACCGGGCGTCGAGCAGTGCGTGCCCGGCTTGAAATCATCATTCCAGCGCTGCGGCAGCTCGAAGTCCCCGCCGAAGTCAGCGGCGTGGGCCACAGGAGCGGCCGCCAATAGGCTGAGCGCGGCGAAGGCGCTCGCGATGGACTTCTTCAGCACGTCTTAGCCCCAATCGTTGTTGTCGCGGGTGGAGACCTCCACGTGGCGCTCCTTCGGCAGGGTAGCGGTGAAGGTGCCACCGTTGGCCTGCCAGGTGTTATCGGAACCGCAGATGGTCTTCTGACCCTCGAAGTCGGAGACAACCCAGCCGGCGCGCATGACGGCGGTCTTGCCCGGAGCAATGTTGTACGGGCCGACCTGCTCGCCCACCTCGTAGGACTGGGAGTCGGTGTAGCTGGAGGAGAAGGTGAAGTTGATCAGATCCAGCAGCTTGAAGTCAACGCCGGCGGAAACGTTCCAGGTCTTGGTCTTGGTTTCCTTGATGGAGCGGGTGACCGGCAGCGGCTCGTCGTTGTAGTTGGACACGGTCCAGGAGCCGGCGGAGCCGTCGAAGTAGGTGCGCTTGATCTTAACGGTCTGGCCGGTGTCACCCGGGTTGGTGCAGTGCTCACCGATGGTGGTCGGGTTGGCCGGGCCCAGGTCACGTGCCGGGAGGGCGTTAGCGGCCGGGGTAGCGATCAGGCCGCAAGCGATGGCCACGGCGGCGGTGGTGGAAGCAATCTTGGTTTTGAACATGGTGTTTTCTCCTTGGGAAGTAAAAAGGGGGGATTAGTAGATGGTCTGGGTCGGGACTGGGAGTTCGCGGTACTCGTCCGGGGTGACGTCCTCGGTGCGGGTGGAGCCGTCCTTGCCCGTGATGGTGGCCTCCGCCCAGAAACCGCTGGGAGCGGTAGTCTGCTTGTAGTTGGAGGTCAGGCTGTACTTTCCGTCCTTACCGCAGTGGATTTCGCGGTAGTTGATGCGGGTCATGGTGGTGCCGTACTCCACGCGGACGCGCTCACCAGGGGCCAGGTCGATGTGCTGCAGCTCGGTTCCCACCGGCATGTAGGCGCGCTTGACCGCGCCAACGGATTCCAGCCAGCCCTTCGGGATATCGCCGCGGTTGCCCTGCCAGTTGGTGTACGGCGCGTGCTCGGCGCCGACGACGAAGTCGGTGACCGGCGCGTACTCGTAGTCACCCTTGGACCAGTTGAGGAAGTCCGTGGAGTAGCCCGGCTTGCGGAAGGTCGGCTTCACCGCAGTGATATCCAGCGGGTACCAGGAGCTATCGCGGCCTTCGCAGGTCTCGCCTTCCTTGGGCCAGGATGGGTCGCGCTGCAGGTCCTCGGAAGGCTGCATGATTTCATCCTTCTTCGGGTCCGCAATCTTCTCCAGGCTGGGGCCGGACACGGAGGTGTAGTTGCCCTCGATGGGCTTGGAGTTCGCGCCCGGGGAGCGGGAAGGAATTTCCATGGCGAGGTCCGAAATCGAACCATCCGCCTTGATGATGTAGGCAAAGGCATAGCGCTCAGCCGGGCCCTTGCCGCGGATGACGTTGGCGCCGGGCATGTTTTCCAGGCGGTCATCGTTGCAGCCGACGAACATGGAGATGAAGTCCTTTTCCACCACGCCGTATTCCACGCGGAAGGATTCGCCAGGCTTCAGGGTGACGGGGCCGAAGGTTTCCTTCTCCTGCCAGCCGTTGCTCAACTTCAGTCCGATGTCAGACTTGGCGGTGGTGTCCCACCCGGAAGGCATAGCGGCCTTGGAGTTGGCCTCAATCTTGTGGTTGGTGCCCGTTTCCACGGAGGCGGTGTACGGCACCTCCTGGTTCGTGGTGTTCTTAAACTGCAGGGTGCCGTCGCTCAAGTAGCGGCGGCCGGTCTCTGCGAAGTGCCACTCGGGCGTGGCGTTATCTTCACCTGCTGCGCTGCAGCTCTTGTAGAGGTTCGTGATGGGGTAGGCCTGTGGCATGGGCGGAATGTTGGCCGCCTGTGCCGAGGGGGTAACTAATGCCGCGGTTGCCACCAGTGGTGCAAGCGCGCGCAGTCCCTTATAGAGCACCTGTGTACCGTCCTTATATTTTATTAAGCGAAAAGTGAGAGATTTGTAGAATCTGCACTTATTTTAGGAGGCATGCAGGGGGTAGACAATGGATATAGAAAACGGCTTACGACGCTTGAAGAAAGTTAGTGGCGTTAAGTATTTGCTGGCCAGCCCATTGATCTTTCGTACACAAACTTCTGTATAACCCCGTGTGGGTGGGTCAACGCAGACCCGGTCTCTTGGCTTTATGGGATACGCGCACCGGTGGTCGGAAGAAGGGAAACCTTCTAGTAGTCCACCGCATCACGCGCAATAGGGCAGGTCATGCAGTGCCCGCCCCCGCGCCCGCGGCCCAACTCCGCAGAGCCAATCTCTACAACCTCAATCCCGGCGGCGCGCAGCTTCTTATTGGTGTGCTTGTTGCGGTCATAAGCCACCACCACGCCCGGTTGAATGGCCACGACGTTATTGGCGTCATCCCACTGCTCGCGGGCGGCGGCATAGGCGTCCCCACCGGTTTCCACCACCTGCAGGCTTCCGACGCCGAGTGCCTTGGCGACGACCTCGAGGAAAGACTGGGTGGGCAGTTCGACGTCGAAAGGCGCCGTACTCGTCGAAGGGTGCAAGACGATGGGCCGGATAGTGTCCACAACCTTGGGGTAGGCGGTGACCTTATCCGCATCCAGGAAGGTCAGGACGGTGTCGAGGTGCATCGAGGCGCGGTCGGCGGCCATGGCGGCGATGATGATCTTCTCGGCCGCACCTTCCTGGAACAGACGCATGGCCAGCTGGCTCACTCCCTGCCAGGTGGTGCGCTCACCCATGCCGACGAGGACGATGCCCTTGCCAATCGGCATGATGTCCCCGCCCTCCAAGGACGCCAGGCCCGGCTCCTCATCGGTATTTCCGTACCAGAACTGAAAATCCGCCTGCGCAAACCTCGGGTGGTAGTTATAAATCGCTCTGGTTAGCAGCGTTTCCTGGTGGCGCGCCGGCATCCGCATAGGGTTGAGTGAGACTCCACCATAAATCCACGCCGAGTTATCCCGCGAGTACTGAGTGTTGGGCAGCGGGCGCAGCGCAAAAGCGGAAGGCCCGTAGACCTCACGCATGGCGTCGATAGTTCCGTGGCCCAGGCCTTCCGGGATTTCAGCGAAGGGTAGCCCGCCGATGAGGAGCTCCGCCAGGCGTTTGTTGGGCATGTCCTCGAACCAGTGGCGCAGCTCGCCGCCGATGCCGACACCAACGTTCTTATCCAGCAGCTTAAAATCCAGGATGAAATCACGCCCGCCCGGGGCGGCCAGGGTTTCCTCCAGGAGCGTGTGCATCTCCAGCACCTCGACGCCGTAGCTGCCCAGCTTGGCGACGAACTCCGCGTGATGCTTCTTGGCTTCGTCGACCCAGAGGACGTCGTCGAAAAGCAGCTCCCCACAATTGCTGGGGGTCAGCCGCTCGTGCGCGAGCCCCGGCGCACACACCATGACCTGGTGGAGCTTGCCAACTTCGGACCAAACGCCCAGCGGGGGAGTTGTCATGTGTGTGAACCTTTCTCGGCGGGGTGTGCCGTGTTATTCCCTAATGTGGTGAGTAGGGACACCCGGGTGGTGGCATGTGAACTAGACGACAATTCTAAGAAAAGTTCGCACTTTTTCAAGCTCCCGCAAGCCGAAGAAAGCCCACGTAGATGCAGGTTTTGCGGCTGTGTGCATACTATTATCCCCGTTTATTCACACGGCACGGGCTGTCACATGGTGCGGTTCCGCGCCGCGCTTGCCGACGCCCCGCCTTCCGTCACTGCGGCAACACCGACGCTGGCAGGGGCGGCATTGCCCGGCGAGCTTGATGAATAACTTCGAAAAGAGTGGAAACTCTGCGCGAATAGTAGAGATGTAAACGCGCGGGGGTAGTTGTGGCGTGCAGTCCGAGGGCGAGGGAGGCCTCGCTACTGGGCGTCGAAGTCCTCGGCTATGAGGCTTGCCGCGTGTTCGCGGAGGTAGTCGCGTAAGTACGGCAAGGCGAAATCGACTTCGCCGTGGCCCGTGGTGGTGATCATTTCGGCGTCGAGAAGCCGGCGGCGATAGTTGCCTACATAAGAATCAGTCTTATTGAAGCGTGCCTTGATATCCGCCATCTTGGAAGGGCCATCGCTTTGGGCCATGTAAACCAAAAAGCTTCGGTCGACGGGGGAGAGGTCCGACAGCGCTGGCTCATGAACAAGCTGGCCGAGCTTGCGCTGTGCTGTTGCGACTCCGCGCCGGGCAGCGTCGATAGAAATCTCGGTACCTCCGTCAGCGGTACGCGCCTTTTCCCGAAAGGAGCACTGGCCAACGAGTTGGATCATGAATGGATATCCATGGCACGCCTCAACCGCGGTTTCCAAAGCGTCCTGTGACCATGAGGTGGCGGCGCTGTGAAGGGGTTCCTCCAGTGCTTCACGTACATCCGAATCGGAGACCCTGCCCAGCTCAATGCGGTTAGCACGTCGAAGAAAGGTAACTGGATTGGTGTCGCCACGACTGTTCAGCTTCCCGGAAAGCAGAGGTCTAATTGAGGACGGGATGCCTGCCATGACAACGGAAATGTCCTCACCCTCGCGAACTAAATGTTGAATCGTAGCGCCGAACTCTATGAGCTCCTGGCTGCGTTGATGGTGCATTTCATCCAGTGTTACAAGAACCCCACCGGGCTCCTGGCGGGATTTCCGGTCGAGCTCACGTTTATAGGCCAGTAAATCCTTGAGTGCATTGCGGAGCGAGTACGTGGACTCTGCGATAGCTCGGGTATCCCAATTGAGCCCGCCTCCAATGCCGAGGATAGAGACGTTGAGGCCTTTGAGCTGTTTCCTCTCCTTAGCCAGAAGCTGAATAATGCTGCTACGCAGTCGCTCAACAAAACCGGTCGTTGCAGTGTCACTGAGCGTGAGCCAGCCACGCTCGAGCGCTTCGTCTTCGAAGGCATTAAGAAGGACTGTCTTGCCGATGCCGCGTGGTCCGATGATGAGTGAGATCCTCTCATGGGCACCAGGGCCTTCATCGAGTGCAAAACCGAAATCACGAATGGCATCGCTGCGGCCAACCAACAGCGGGGGAGTGGCGCCGAGAGTAGCCGTAAAAGGGTTGGTGTGTTTCGGATTCATGTCCCTCACTCTAGACCACAGAGCTTTTGAAGTCTTGTGAAGTTTATGAATTTTGTGAATTCTTTGAAGTTTATGAAGAGCTTTGAAGTTTGAAGAAGGGCCTGCGTCGCTATTAATAGGAGGCAGTGGCGCGGCATGGAGCGATTGGGAAAGAAGTTGGTTTACAAGTTCTTTGTAAGGAGCATCTTTGGCGCAAGGGATGCGCCCGGACATCGTCGTGGATGAAGCGAGTTTGGGGGAGCGAGCATCGGGCCGGTCGGAACAGAAAGCGAGCGCGTACTCACTCAGCAACTTTTAACTGGCCACGTACTGTAAACGTATGACTCAGGACGCTTTGAAACCTATAGCGGAACTGCCCCGCGGAGAGTTCGCCTTCCCTGGCCCGCTTCGCGACGCCCTCGTCACCGCCATTCTGAACGGCACGAAAACCACTACGACGTCCTTGTCGGCCGAGCATCCGCGCGACCACGACCCGCGCGAGGACGTGGGTACCCTTGAGGCCGTCCTCGACTCACACGACAACGTGGTGTGCGTCATCCGTACCGCCGCGGTTCAGGTCCGCCGGCTCGCCGACGTCAGCGACGAGCACGCCGTCGCCGAGGGCGAAGGCTACGCCGATGCCAGCGAATGGCGCGCAGGGCATGAGCAGTTCTGGCGCTCGCCCGAGTTCGTTGATTACATCGGAGAGATAGGCATTAACGACGACACCCAGGTGGTGTGCCAGCGTTTTGCTGTTGATGGGCGGTATCCGGTTAAGGCGTTGGAACCGTGGGATTCCTGAAGGGGCATGCCTGCGGGCTAGGCGTATTCGTAGCTTGGGCCCAGCGGTAAACATGTGGACGATGAATGTTCATCTAAACTTTGCTTCAAGGTTGGGACCCCTCCAACAGCGTTAGGCAAGATTCCTCTATGCGCAATCGTCACACTATTCTTGCTTGGACTGCTCTTCTTTCTCTTAACGCATCTAACGCTGTCGCTGCTGAATCGGACCCAGGTCAGGCGGCAGTAGCGACCGGAGACGTTGTCTACTTCCAGGACATGAAGGAATTTGAGCCCCGAGCCTGGGATGACGGTAGCCACCAAGGTGGCATCGCCTACTTAGCAACTGCCCTCGAGAAAACCCGCCAAGAAGAAGGTGACCCTATTGTCGCCTTTGGTGGAGAACTTGCTGCCGGCAGCCTGTTTGGCTCAGTCTTTCGCGGTGAGCCATTTGTAGAGGCTTTTAACGAACTCGGTGTGGACGTTGGCAATTTTGGCAACCACGACTTTGATTACGGCGTGGACCATACTCGTAGCCTTATCGAAAAAGCCGAGTTTCCGTGGATTTCCAGCAACCTGACTACCCAGAATGGCGAGCCGATCAGTGATGACGGGACCACGTTCACCGCTAAGTCTGGCGACCTCACCGTCGGGTTTGTTTCTCTTACTGCCGACCTTGATCGAACGGTAGCCGCCAAGGATGTGGTAGTGGGGGACTTCATTGATTCCGCACGCGCCGGGGTTAACAAGCTCCAAGAAGAAGGCGTCGATGCAATCGTTTTGCTGAGCCAGATTTCAAAAGAAGACACCACTCGGGTAATGGAAGAGAATCCCGAGCTTGCAGCAGCGTTGCGTGAAGAAAACGAGGCGCAATCACCGGAAGAAGTAACCTACACCGCAGATGGTCGGCCGATCGTCGCACCGCGCGCTGATTATGGAACGTTGGTTCACCTCGACATCACCGTTGACCGGTCCACACAGGAGAACACAGTGAAAGTGGTGAACCATCCGGTCAATCCATCGCTTAACGCTAACGAAGAGTGGAAGACACGCAGCGAGAAACTCTACGGTGAACTAGACCGCCAACTAGGCGAGCAACTTGGTACTGCGACGCAGGCTTTATCAAAAGCAGAACTAGGTCCGTTGGTAGCGGATGCATACCGCGAACATTTCGATACCCAGCTCGGATGGCAAAACGGTGGCGGCCAGCGTGCTGCCATGAAAGAAGGGACATTAACCCGTCGCGATGCGCAATCGGTGCTTCCTTTTGGAAACTCACCAATCGCGATTCAAGCGACAGGCGCACAGATTAAAGATGCGCTGGAAAAAGGTATTGAATCCAACCCAGACGGTGGAAACGGCTTCCCGCGGACTGCTGGATTCACGTTTGATTACGAGATAAATGCGCCATTTGGCGAGCGCGTCACGGCGATAAAGCTCGATGATGGCACGTCAATGGACATGAATGCCACCTATTCACTAGCCGTTAGCAACTACGTGGTAAATGGTGGCGACAAGATCGATTCATTCAGCGATGCGCGTGTTACTTCTACAGGCACGGCAATCGACGTCGATGTCTTCTCCGAGTACATCAAGCGGCATCGTGAGCTCTCACCTTTGAAGGCTTCAGATAATCCAAACGGTCCAGCAAACGGTGAGAAGGCAGAAGAATCATCGATTGGCTCTTCGCGTGGAGCGGCCGTTGCCATCGGGGTGATTGCTGCACTGGCGGGTGCTTTCATTGCGTTCACTCCCAAGTCTGTACTGGACGGGCTTGTTCGCTACCTGAAGACCTTCTTGCCGGACTCGTGGCAACTAAATCTTCCTTCGGATCACTTCCCCTTGCAGGGACTGCATCAATAACCAGGGTATTTCAGTTCTACGGAGTCATTCCCACGTATCAAAAAAGTGGCTGAGCTGCGAGTGTCGAGATATTTTTATCAGCCCAGTCGGTAGACCTCATAGTCATCCGGCACACCTGCGCCGGGGACGTGCTGAAGTCCGAGCTTCAAGGCTAGGGCAATCGACGCCTCGTTGGTGGGGTCGATGATGGCGACGACGGGGAGCTGCGGGAAACGCTCACGTGCGCTGGCAATTGCAGCGGCTGCGGCCTCCTTGGCATAGCCTTTGCCCTGCGATTCAGGTGCGAAGCGGTAGTAGAGGTTGAGTACTTCTTCACTGGCCTCCTCGCTATGGCGCACGCCAGTAAATCCTATGGTAGTGCCATCGAGCGTGGATACCACGTAGTATCCCAGATGATTCTCGCGCCAGTTGGCCTGCCATGCGCGTGCCAGGTCCGTGGCTTCCTCCCTGGTCTTCATGACCAGTTCAGGGCGGTGCTCGTAAGTGCGGGCGTCCGAGTGGATGGCAAAGATGGCGTCAATGTCGGCATCTGTCGGTGCCGAAAGATTGAGGCGGGAAGTGTGAAGAACATGAAAACCATTCATCGTGAGTCCTGACGTTGAAAGCTGCGGTACGGGGGGATTTCGGTTTACCGGCCTTTCCGGTTTTGACGTTGGATTGTAATGATTGGCACCTATGTAGGGGTGATAAAAAGTTTTTACCGGAAAGTGGTGGGCGGGCGACAATTTCCGGTAGTAGCGTGTCTTGGAGCACTTTATAGAAAGGGGGTGATGTCTCCGTGGGCATCATCGCATTGATTGTTTTTATTGCGCTCACAGTAGTGATCAACGTTTTGTTCAAACGAGATATCGCTGAGGCTCTACTTATCGGTTTGGTTGGTGTTGCCTTCGTAGGGGGAACGCGTGCTCCAGAGTTGCTTTGGCACGGAATAACAGAGGCTATTTCATCTGAAGTTACTTTCGCGGGAATGGCGTTCGTCTTCATGGGGATCATCGTGCAATCGACTGGCTTGATCGATAGGTTGATTGCTATCCTGAACTCGGCTTTTGGGCGCATGCGTGGGGGAGCAGGATATGTGTCCACACTAGCTTCAGCGATGATGGGCTTGATAGCTGGCTCCACTGCGGGAAACTCTGCAACCGTAGGCTCGGTGACTATTCCATGGATGAAACAGACAGGGTTTAGCTCAAATAGGGCTGCGACGCTTGTAGCGGGTAACTCTGGTCTGGGCGTGGCGCTGCCGCCGAACTCCACGATGTTTATCATCCTTGCGATGCCTGCGGCCGCAGCTTCGTCCGCAAGCCAAGTCTATGTAGCGTTGGCATGCGCTGGTGCTTATGCAGTGCTTTATAGGCTTCTTGTTGTGTTCTTTTGGACCCGTCGAGATGGAGTCCCGAGAACCCCGCGAAGCCAAATCATGCCTTTGCGAAAGGCTTGGGAGCAAGGATGGCGGTCGCCATCTATTTTTCTGGGAATTCTAATCCCAGTGCTATTGACAATCGGTCCGTTGGCCAATTGGTTTAAAAATTCCACTGGCGTTGGGGAAGACGGAATTAAAGCCATCTCAATCATCGTGTGGGTACCCGTCTTGATTACGCTTATTGCGCTAGTCGAAGGGGCTGGGCGGATACGCCAAAACAACGCCCACTTCCGTGCCCAAATTATGCGAGATCTTCCAAACTTTGCCACGGTTGGCATTTCGCTTTTCGCGGCGCTAGCAGCTGCAGCAATTATGGAGGAGCTCGGTGTCGGTGACCAACTATCGAGCGCATTAGGCGCAATGGACCTGCCTAAATGGATTATGATCCTTGCAGTTGGAGTACTCGCAGTAGTCGTCGCAACGCCACTTTCGTCAACTGCTACGGCAGCTGCGATTGGTGCGCCTGCAGTTGCTGCGCTCACAGCAGCGGGTATCGACCCGACAGTTGCCATTGTGGTCACATTGCTGTGTACATCTACTGAAGGTGCCTCTCCGCCTGTTGGTGCCCCAATCTATCTTTCTGCCGCAATGGCAGAGGCAAATCCCACTAAAATGTTTGTGCCGTTGATTGTCTATTTCGTTGTCCCGATGATATTGCTGGCCTGGCTCATTGGCATGGGACTTTTACCCCTATACGTTCCGGGAGCATAGTTGTGAACCAAATCTTTTTCATTTTTCGACTTCTTTTTGTCTGCTTTCTCGTAGTTTTTCTCATCGGTGGATGCGCGCTGGTCGGGATGCAAGCCATCGGTTTGATAGTCGGCAGCGGCACTGTTATCACAAGCGCCAAAGAAATGCTTGCACCGTGGGTTTTTGGGGCTGCGACACTTTGCGCTGTAACTGCCTTCGTGCTTGGGTACCGTCCTGAGACGCGAGCCGCGAAGCGGGCCCATAATGAACGGGAAACCGAACTAGAGAACGAACTTCGCAATATCGATTCTGAAGAGTAGAGAATTTCATGACTTGCACACCTCATTCCGTATTCAAGAAGCTTCGCACGGACATGCCGACTCGTGCTGCATATTCGTCCGATGCATCGTTGTTCCGGCGAGTTCCAGCTGCAGTACTCGAGCCTGAATCTGCCGAGGATATCTATGCCGGGATTGCACTAGCGCGAGAACGCGGTTGGTCAATCGTCGGACGGGGAGGAGGGTCTTCAGTTGCAGGAAACGCTATTGGGGATGGGCTAGTAATTGATACCTCGCGGCATTTTAACCGGATAGTTGATATTGATCCCGTTGCTAAAACAGCAGTGGTAGAGCCTGGAGTTGTTTGTGATCAACTGCGCGAAGCTGCTGCACCTTTCGGGCTGACATACGGTCCGGACCCTTCGACTCATTCCCGATGCACTATTGGTGGAATGGTCTCGAATAATGCTTGCGGGTCTCATTCAGTCGCATATGGAACCTCGGCTGACAATCTCGTTGACGTTACTCTTGCACTCGCAGATGGACGTGAAGTAACTTTCAGCGCTAGTGGTTGTGATGATCCACAGCTTCAGGATGCTTTGACTGAGTTTTATGCTGAGCACCAGTCCTTGATTTCCCAGGAACTAGCGCGCTTTCCACGCCAGGTTTCCGGATATGGGCTACACCATTTGGGAACAAATATGGCGAAAGCGATTGCTGGATCCGAAGGCACCCTCGGCGTTATTACTCGCCTTACCGTAAAGCTAGTTGAAAAGCCGAAGCACACTGCTTTAGCTGTGCTTTCCTTTGAGGATGTTTTCGCCGCAGCCGCAGCTGCTCCAAAGCTTCGTCGACCAGGCGTTGCCACTATTGAAGGTATGGGTGGTGACCTACTTGAGGCTTTGCGTAGCAAAAATGGTCAAGCTCATGCAGGCGAACAGCTCCCAGGACAACCGGAAGCTGGTGGTTGGCTGTATTGCGAAACTGAGGGTGATTCGCTAGATGATGCTAAAGCAGCAGCAGAAGAACTCACGATGGCAGTTCAGCACTCGGGAGCAGTCGTTGTTACTGATCCCGTTGAGGCACGGGGTCTATGGAGGATTCGAGAAGCTTCCGCAGGCATTGTGACCCGCCTGCCTGACGGGGGAGAAGCGTGGCCAAATTGGGAAGACTCTGCTGTTCCCCCAGAGAATTTGGCTAGCTATCTTCGCGGTCTCTATGCACTTATGGATTCATATGGGTATCGAGGAATTCCGTTTGGTCATTTTGGTGAAGGCTGCGTCCACGTGCGAATTAGTTTTGACTTCCACACGGCTACGGGCATATCGACTTTCGAGAGATTCATGAACGATGCTGCGAAGTTAGTAGCGGATCATGGCGGTTCTCTATCGGGGGAACACGGTGACGGACGTGCGCGTTCTTCACTCCTGCGTGCTATGTATAGTCCAGAGATGCTGGGACTGTTTCAGCAGTTCAAACAGCTCTTTGATCCTCAGCGCATAATGAATCCTGGGGTTCTAGTTTGGGCAGATGCTGTGACTGAAGGACTGCGCATGGAACCAGCTCAGCGTGCCAATGAAATCGTTCCGTTGCAGCTGTTCCCGAAAGACAATGGAAGTTTTACTGATGCTGTAAATCGCTGTGTGGGCGTTTCTGCTTGCCGCTCTATGGACGGTGCGATGTGTCCTTCGTTTCAAATCACTCAAGACGAGGTTCACTCTACGCGTGGCCGTGCACGGATTCTCTCCGAGCTTTTTCGAGGCGAAACGGTTACCGGGGAAGATGTTGAATCAGCGCTTGATCTCTGTCTTTCTTGTAAAGCCTGTGCATCCGAATGCCCCGTCAACGTAGATATGGCAACCTACAAATCAGAATTCCTGAATAGCCACTATTCCGGCCGGATTCGGCCTCGGGTTCACTATCTGATGGGGTGGCTCCCACTTTTCAGCCATATTGCGCACAAGTTTCCCGTACTACCCCGTGTGATTAATTGGGCGATGCATGCTCCGGTTATTTCAAAGCTTGTCGCTAAAGCGGGAGGTATCGATACTTCGCGTCCTCTTATTAGTTTTGCGCCTGAATCGCTTCAACGGTGGGCTAAGAGACGTGCAGTGAATCCAGGTGCCCCCAAAGAAAGAATTGTCCTTTGGCCGGATTCTTTTAATTCTCATCTTGATATTGGACCAGCCCAAGCAGCGGTTGAAGCACTGGAATTGCTTGGTTATGAGGTTATTATTCCTCAGGATTTTGTATGCTGCGGCTTGACTTGGCATTCCACAGGACAACTTGGGATGACGAAGCGAGTGCTCGAGCACTCTGCACGTGTGCTTTCGCCGTACTTAGAACAAGGGCTTAACGTTGTTGCGTTGGAGCCTTCCTGTACTTCGATGCTGCAGCACGATGCTGTAGCTCAATCGAGTAGCCCCGATCTACATAAATTGGCCCAATCAACCTTGAGTTTTGCGCAAGCTGTAGCACCTAAGATTGAACAACTTGTTCGCGACGGGGTAATTCAACCGAACAGCGGTTCCATCCTCACACAAGTTCACTGTCATGAAAGAGCCTTAGGGGATCCGCAACAGTCGTCCAAGATTCTTAAGGCCTTCGGCTTTGAAGAGTCGCAAATTGAAACTGGGTGTTGTGGGTTGGCCGGAAACTGGGGATTTGAAGAAGGACATGCTGCAGTGTCAATGGAGCTCGGAGAACGTGAGCTATTTCCACGGGCCCGAGACCATAGCGGACCTATCGTGGCGGATGGTTTTTCTTGCAGGACACAGGTGGCACAAGGTACCGACAAACAAGCTGTACATGTTGCAGAGATTGTGCGTGATGTACTCCGAGATGCCTACGGTGAAAAGTAAAAGGTTGGTGGTTACGACGTGTCGCTAAAGGGGCCTAAGTATCTCGCGGTGCCCCTTTACGAGGACAAAAGGTTTGCCTCTGGCATTCTGACGCCTGACTCGAACTCCTGAGCAACAATCTGCACATAAAGGTCCATCCCCGCTGCTACCTTGGACTCCATGAGCCTTTCCGACTACTCCCAGCTCGCCCCCGGCGTGACCATCTCCTGCCGCGACGAGCACTGGCTGGTCAGCAACGTCGCGCGCACCACCGACGGCTTCCGCATCCGGGCGCGCGGTGTGAGCGACTACGTGCGCGATACCACCGCCACCTTCTTCACCGCGCTCGATGACATCGAGGTCTTCGACCCCGCCAACGTCACCGTCCGCCCGGATGAGTCACCGCAGTTTCGCCACACCCGCCTGTGGCTGGAGTCCACGCTGCGCCGCACACCGGTGCCGCTGTACCAAAAGCAGTTGGAGGTAGCCACGCAGATGCTGGCGGACCCGCTGGATTATCAGCTCTCCGCCGTGAAGTCGGCGCTCTCCGATGAGCGCATCCGCCCGCGCGTTCTGCTCGCGGATGCCGTCGGTCTGGGCAAGACGCTGGAGATCGGCATGATCCTGGCGGAGCTCATCCGCCGCGGCAGGGGAGAGCGCATCCTCGTCGTCACGCCCAAGCACGTCATGGAGCAGTTCCAGCAGGAACTGTGGACGCGTTTCGCCATCCCGCTGGTGCGCCTGGACAGCCAGGGCATCCAGAAGGTCCGCCAGAAACTGCCGGCATCGAAGAACCCCTTTACCTACTTCCCACGCGTCATCGTCTCCATGGACACGCTCAAGGCGCCGAAGTATCGCGCGCAGCTGGAGAAGGTCCGCTGGGATGCCGTGGTCATCGATGAGATCCACAATGCCACGAACGCCGGCTCCCAAAATAATGAGCTGGCCCGCACGCTGGCGCCGACGACGGAGTCCCTCATCTTGGCCTCGGCCACCCCGCACAACGGGCGGGAGGAATCCTTCAAGGAAATCCTGCGCTTGCTCGACCCGCTTTCCGTCCTCCCGGACGGCTCCATCGACATGGAGGCTGCGAAGAAGCTCATCATCCGCCGCCACCGCAATTCACCGGAGGTGGCCTCCGTGGTGGGGGAGAAGTGGGCCAAGCGCGGCGAGCCCCGCAACATCCTGGTGGATGCCTCCCCGGAGGAAAATGCCGTGGCGCGCGCCATCGCCGAGGATTGGGTGAACGGCCCGGCCACCACGGCGAATGATCGCCTCTTCCCCTGGACCTTGGTCAAGGCCTTCCTGTCCTCCCCGGCGGCGCTGGCGGAGTCCATTGCCGCGCGCCAGAAGCTGGACAAGCCCAAAGAGCAAGCCAACCTGGAGCGCCTCGCCGAGCTCAACAACAAGGTCACCGAGGAAAACTCCAACAAGTTCGCCGCGCTCATTGACTACCTTATGGAGATAGGCGTCAAGAAGGGCTCCGAGCGCCGCGTGGTCATCTTCTCCGAGAGGGTGGCCACCTTGCGGTGGCTGCGGGAGAACGTCGCCAAGCATCTCAAGCTCCCGAAGGGCGCGGTGAAAGTTATGCACGGTGGCCTGTCGGATTCGGATCAGCTGGCGCTTATCGACGAATTCAAGCGCACCGACACCCCTCTCCGTGTGCTCATTACTGGCGACGTCGCTTCCGAAGGCGTCAACCTGCACGCCCAGTGCCACCACCTGGTGCACTATGACATCCCGTGGTCGCTCATCCGCATCCAGCAGCGCAACGGCCGCATCGACCGCTACGGCCAGGAGCACGAGCCGGAGATTACCTCCCTGCTGCTCGACCCGAAGGACGCGGAGGTGGCCGAATCCATCGGTGAGCTGCGCGTGCTCACCCGCCTCATTGACCGCGAGTATTCCGCCAACCAACTCCTCGGCGATGCCGCCCCGCTCATGGGCAAGCACAACCCCAAGGCGGAGGAAGATGAGATCCGCGCGGTTCTCATGCACGAGCGCGACTTCGATGAGGTCGTGGCCTCCCCGGAGGAGATCCTCACCGGCGCGCACGCCAAGCCCGCGCGTGCCACCGAACCCGAGGAGGCCGCTAACCCTTCCGGCCTAAACGGCGATATCTGGGCCCTTCTCGCCGCCGCGTCCACCAGCGGCCCGGACGACGCCGAGAGCACCGACAATTCCGAGCGCACCAACGACGTCGAGCACACCAACGACACCGCGCCCTCGCCGTCGCGCCGCTCGGTACGCCACAGCCTCTACCGCGCGGAAAAGGACTATCTCGGTGACGCCCTGGCGGAGGCCTACCAAGATTCGGCCGATAAACCGTTGAGCGCCGGTGGCGTGGACTACGTACTGCACGATAATGACATCGCGGAGCTAACCCCTCCGCGCGATCTGTGCCGGCGCTTTGATTACCTGCCGCAGGATTACGTGTCCTACCGCAAAGTCACCGAGCGCCTCATGCTCGCCACCTCTGCGCGCCGCGGCAACCAGCACCTCAAGGCAGCGCGCGAAGGCGACTCGGAGAAGTCCTGGCCGCGCGCCCACTTCCTCGGCCCGCTGCACCCGGTCTCCGAGTGGGCCGCCGACCGCGCCCTGACGAACATGACGCAAAGCGAAATCCCCGCCGTGCTCGGCGCGGTGGATACGCCCACGCTGCTGCTCATGGGAACCCTGACCAACTCCCGCGGGCAGGTGCTCTCCCGCACCTTCCTCACCGCCACGGAAGGCCCCTTCGGCTTCGCCGTCCCCGCCGGCATGCAGGCAGTGGACATTGAGGTCCACGAAGACATCTATGCCTGGCTGGGCCGCATTGGTTTGACGGACAACGCCATCAACCCCGGCGAGTTCGCCGTCCCCGATACCGCCGGCCAGCTCATCGCCGCCGCCGTGGGGGCCGCGCACAGCCACCTCACCGTGGTCAAGAACACCAACCTGGACCACGCGCAAGACCGCATCGCCGGCTGGCAGCAGCGCGCCGATCACTGGCAGCAGGCCAACGACGGTCAGCAGACCCTCAAGATCAAGGACACCAAGCGCCTTATCCACCAGGACGAGGAGCTGTTGAAATCCATGGCCCCGGAGCGCTCCCTCGTGCGCCCGCTCGCGCTCATCCTCCCAGACACTGACCACTCCAATCCCAACGAAGCAGAGGCACGCTAATGGCAGACTTCGATTCCATCATCAACGTCGAGGAATGGATCTCGGATTACTACCTCACCACCGATGACAAAGGCAGTTCCTTTGGCAAGCGCGTGGAGGAAGCCGTCAAAGAGTGGAAAGCAACGGACAAGGGCGCCAAGAACGCCGGCCACGACCACACCCAATCCCCGCTGTTGCGCCTGACCTCCCGCAGGGAAGCACTGCATACGAAGCTCTCCGCGCTCTCCATGGAGGCAACCGACGATGCACTGCACGAGGTCTACGACCTTGTCTCCGCGGCCTTTGGCTACCCGCAGCCACAGCGCCTGGAATTCTCCCGCAACGGCCAGCCCCTCACGCTGAACGCCGCCGCGGACAAGAACCACTCCCTGGTCATCCTGCGCGCCGGGCAGATGGATTCAGTCGAGGACATCACGACCGCCCCGCTCCTTAACGTCGACCCGGAGCTCGGCCACCAGAACTCGAACGGTGAGGCCAAGGCCCTCGGCATCACCGCCGCCAAGCTCGTCGGCGAGCTCTTCCTCACCGAGCAAGCCCCCGATCTCATCCTGGTTCTCGCCGGCCGCTGGGCAGTCCTAGCGGAGCGCGAAACCTGGCCGCTGGGCCGCTACCTCGCCGTGGACCTAGGCCTCGCCGTCGAGCGCAACGACCAGAAAGCCAAAGGCGAACTCCCACGAGTCGTCTCTATCCTCGCCGCCGAGCACACCATGCGGGGTGCGGACGGCACCACCTGGTGGCTCGACACCCTAGCCCAAGCCCGCGAGCACTCCGTCAAAGTCTCCGAGGAACTGCGTGGTGCCATCAAGGCCTCGATTGAGATCATCGGCAACGACGTCCTGCAGCGCAGAGCGCAGCAGCATACGAACAGTGACATCGACGGCAACGAACTTGCCAACCAAGCCCTGCGCTACCTCTACCGCATCCTCTTCCTCCTCTTCGCCGAATCCTCTCCGGAACTCCAAATCCTGCCCACCGGGGACAACGACTATGACGAAGGCTATGGCCTCTCCCGCCTGCGGGATCTCATCCTCACCGAGCCCACCACGCACCGCACCCAAAACGGCACGCACCTATACGAAAGCCTCCAACTGCTCTTTGAGCGCGTCAACCGCGGCCACGATCCGCACGATGAAAGCGCCGAGCTTTACGACGCCAACGCCACCGAAGACGGCCTGGAATTCCGCAACCTCGACGCGGACCTGTTCAAGTCTGAAGCCACCTCTTACATCGATGAGGTCAAGCTTTCCAACCTGGCGCTGCACCGGGTCCTGCAGAACCTCCTTCTCACAAAAGAAAAGCGGGGCAGTGACCGCGGCTTCATCTCCTACGCCACCCTGGGCGTGACTGAGCTGGGCCAGGTCTACGAGGGCCTGATGTCCTATACCGGCTTCATCGCCCAAGAAGACCTCGTAGAAGTAGCCAAGCACGGCGATCCTTCCAAAGGCTCCTGGGTGGTTCCCGAACCACAAGCACGCACGCTCCCGCAGGATTCCATCGTCTACGAAGACCGCGAAAGCGAACACGGCGGCGTGGAACGCGTCCAGCGCACCCACGCCCGCGGCAGCTTTGTCTACCGCCAATCCTCCCGTGACCGCGAGCGTTCCGCGTCTTTTTACTCACCACCCGTCATCACCGAGTTCACCGTTGGCCAGGCCATCGAAGAGCTCAAAGCAACCGGCCGCATCGACAACGCCGATGATATCCTCACCCTCACCATCTGTGAGCCCGCCATGGGCTCCGGTGCCTTCGCCGTGGAAGCCGTAAACCAGCTCGCAGAGCTCTACCTGAACAAGAAGCAAGCCGAACTGGGCAAGGAAATCCCCGGTGAGGACCGCACCCAGGAGCTGCAAAAGGTCAAGGCTTCCATCGCACTGCACCAGGTCTACGGCGTGGACCTCAACAAAACCGCCGTGGAGCTCGCCGAAATCTCCCTGTGGCTCAACACCATGACCAAGGAGCTCAAAGCCCCTTGGTTCGGCCTGCACCTTCGCCACGGCAACTCGCTGGTGGGTGCTACCCGCTCCACCTTCAGTGCCAAGGAAGTCTCCACCACCGCATCGAAGAAGAAGGGAGTTCAGAACTATCTCACGCTGTCCCCGCAGCACCATCCGCTGAAGCAACTAGCGGAGGCCATCGATGCCAACGAGACGGACCAGCACCCAACCGGGCGCATTCACCACTTCCTAGTCCCCAGCCACGGCTGGGGAAGTGCCGTGGACGCCAAGGACTTAAAGAACCTCGCGGCGGACGAAATCAAGGCCATGAAGGCCTGGCAAAAATCCATCTGCAAGCCACTGAACAAGACACAGACCAAACTCGCCACCGCACTGTCCAACCAGGTCGAGCGCCTCTGGGAGCTCTCCCTTATCCGCCTGCGCATCGCCGAGGACCAAGTCCGCCGTGACCTGGATCTGTGGGGTCAGGAACCCAACACCGCCAAGCGCACTGACGTGGTCACCCGCGCCCAGGTGGAAGAAGAACTCCTCCACAACAACGAGGGCGCCTACCTTCGCCTGCGCACCGCCATGAACGCCTGGAACGCACTCTGGTACTGGCCGGTTACCGCCACCGATGAGCTTCCCGATATCACCGAGTACCTCGCCACCATGCAGGACCTCCTCGGTATCCCCAATGAAGGCCAGAAGCGCTACCGCAAGGACAACCAGTACGCCTTCGGCTTCGACATGTCCTGGGACGAACTGGACTACGTCGAATCACTCGACCGCTCCACCTCCGGCCGCCTGCGCTACGAGGACGTCTTCGAAGCACACCCCTGGCTGCAGACCGCCAACACCATTGCCCAGGAACAAGCCTTCTTCCACTGGGACCTGGACTTCGCCACCGTCATGGCTAAGGGCGGCTTCGACTTCCAGGTGGGCAACCCGCCGTGGGTGCGCCCGCGAACCGACATGGACGCACTGCTGTCTGAACATGACCCCTGGTTCAGTCTTGCCAACAAGCCCACCCAGACAGAGAAGAGACAGCGCCGCGAACTTCTCGCCGACAATGACGCCGTGCTTGAGACCCTCTCTAAGGGCCTCGCGGAAGCAGTGGTCACCTCCGCAGTGCTTGGCGACGTCACCCGCTACCCGCACCTCCAAAACCAACAGCCCGATCTCTACCGCGGTTTCATGGAACGCACGTGGGCTAATGCCGCTGAGAACGGCATCATCTCACTCATCCACCCCGAGTCGCACTTCACGGAGAAAAAGGCCGCAGCGCTGAGGGCAGGTGCTTATCGACGGTTGCGCAGGCACTGGCAGTTCATTAACGAGCTTGTTCTGTTTGATGTCGACCATCACAACTCGTATGGAATTCATGTTTACGGACAGCGACATAAACGACCGAGTTTCGTTTCCGCAGCGTCGCTCTATCACCCGCGAACAGTCATCGACTCCTTCAATCATGATGGCTCTGGAAACCTTCCGGGCTTTAAAGACGATGACGGCAAATGGGACTTGCGCCCACACCGCGATCGCATCATCACCGTCGACGAGGACACACTCAAGGTGTGGAACTCGATCATCGAGGAATCGGGTGCTCCATTGCTTGAGACCCGCACCGTCTATTCGGTAAACAGTGAGGCCGCAGCTGTCTTGGCGAAGCTTGCCGAGACACCACGTATTAAGTCTCTGGGCCTCAAGTTTTCCAATGGTTGGCATGAGACTGCAGATAAAAAGGCTGGCTATTTCGATTCTTCTTGGCAACATCCAGATAGCTGGGATGATGCGATTCTTCAGGGGCCGCATCTTGGTATTTCAACGCCGATGATCAAGCAGCCGAACCCGACGATGAAGCACAACCAGGATTGGTCCGAAATTGATCTCGAGGCCGTCTCTGATGACTTCATTCCAGCGACGGCGTTTCTTCCTGATCGAAGCGAAGTGAGTTATGACGCTGGGTATACCTTTCACAGACGGGACGATGGACAAGAAGTTGAGGATCGTAGCTTTTATCGCTTCGCATGGAGAAAGATGGCGGCTACTACAGGATTCCGAACTCTTTATTCCGCTCTAATTCCCAAGCGGAGCGCAATCTCAGGTGCCGCCATTTCTGGGGTGGCCATTGAATCAGAAGAAAATACGGTGCTCGCAGGAGCAGTGCTATCAAGCCTGCTTTCAGATTTCGTCGTGAGGTCAGTCGGTGTAGCGAATCTGTATGCCAGTGTCATTGAGCAGTTGCCGTTTTCGGTCGCACCGGAGTTGAAACCTTTGGTGTCCAGAAAATTCCTTGAACTGAATGCCCTTACCAATGCGTACGCGTCGCTTTGGAACAACTTGCAGAAAACCGTGTGGACCATCGATACACCAATTCGCAACGCTCGCGACCGCTTCCACGCCCAGAACGAAATCGATGCCATGGTCGCTTTGTCGTTGGGAGTCACTCTGGATGAGTTGCTGATGATCTACCGGACGCAGTTCCCGGTAATGAGGCGTTATGACCAGGAAGACTTGTACGACGCAAATGGTCGCAAGGTACCCAAGGAGATCCTGAAGCTGGAGAAGAAGCTCAAGGATGGGCAGCAACTCTCGGAAGAGGAACGCACGTGGACGCATCCGCAGTCGGGAGTCGAGTACACCTTTGAGTATCCGTTTGCACCATTGGACCGCGAAGCAGACTTGGCGGCGGCGTATGAAAAGTATGCTGCGATGATGAACCAGCAATAGTTCCGGAAGCCAGAAGCGAAGACCGAAAGTATTGAAGTAGCACCTTATGTCGAGTCTCATCCCTACATACGCCTCCACCCACATTGTTGATGGGTTGTCGGAGTACCTCACCACGACCTTCTCCCTGGCAGAGGACCTGACCTCCCAGCAGCTGCGGGAGTTCCTCAACGACCCGCAGGGCGGTATGTTCTACGGGCCGTATGTGCGCACGCGCTTGCCTTATGCACCGGCGAAGTCATGGGATGGGATTCTGGGCTGGCTGCCGTCTGGCTTTAAGCCTTACCGCCATCAAGCGGAGGCCTTCGAGCGGTTGTCCTCGTTTGATTATTCGACGGGTTCGAAGCGGCGACCTTCACCGACGTTGGTGGTGACGGGTACGGGTTCGGGTAAGACGGAGTCCTTCCTCTATCCGATTTTGGATCATTGCCGCCGTTCTAACGGCAGCGGAATCAAGGCGTTGATTCTGTATCCGATGAACGCGCTGGCATCCGATCAGGAACGCCGTTTGGCCAAGCTGCTGCATGCGGAGGCTGAGCTCGCTGGGGTAACAGCAGGTATCTACACCGGTGAAGTTGTCTCCGGTGGCCGGAGGAAGGTATCGAAAGATGGTCTGATTTCTGACCGTTCGGTGCTGCGGGATACCCCGCCGGATATCTTGTTGACCAACTACAAGATGCTGGACCAGTTGCTGCTGCGTGAGCAGGATCGTGACCTGTGGGAGAAATCCGCGCGGTCTTTGCAGTACTTGGTACTCGATGAGTTCCACACCTATGACGCGGCCCAAGGCACAGACGTGGCGATGCTGCTGCGCCGACTCGGATTGATGCTCAAGAAGTATCAGCCCGAAGGTTTCCTTTCGCCTGAGGATGCCAAGCGTCCTTTGGGTAAGGTAACGCCGGTGGCGACCTCCGCAACGCTGGGGGATAAGAGCGCCGAAAGCTCCGAAGGCTCCGAGATCGCTGAGGGCTCCTGCGCTGAATCGGCGGCACCGCATAGCGATATGTTGTCGTTTGCTTACACGGTCTTTGGTGAACAGATGCCGCCGGATGCAGTTGTCGGGGAGACGCTCATGACCGTGGAGGAGTGGCAGTCTACGGTCGCACCATTGGCGGCGAAGCTGCGGGCCGTCGTTTCAAACGACGAAGGTTCATCGGTCTCCGATGTTGCTGAAGTGCTTCCGCCAGTGACGCCGACACCTTCGGTGGAGGTTATGCAAAACGTTGTTGATGAGGTGTCGGCTGCGGTTGCTGCTTCAGGTTCTGCTGAAGATGCATCGTCGTTTGATGTGGCGGTGTTCGAGGCGATGAGCCGGCACGTCTTCGGTTCTTTGCCTGGCTTGAATTCTTCCCCGGACTTGGCTGACTCGGTTCTAGCAATGGCCGGTAATGAATTGGTGTGCGCGATACTGCGGGAGGCCGCAACGCCGGTGCCGCTGGAGCACGGTGAAGCTGGTGTTCCGGGTACCGATATCGTGGCGGTGGAACCGTTGGTTTCGCGAGTGTTTCCGGCTAACGTGCTGCGCAGTCACCGCGAGTTGGCAGTCGAGTTCTTATCGCTGACGTTGTCCTTCATTGCTTATGTGCGCGCGGAGCTCGGTGCCGCGTTGGGCTGGGATGGAAAGAAGTTCCCCGGCGTGGAACTGCACCTGTGGGTGCGAGAAATCTCCCGCATCGATAGGGCAGTGGCGTCATCGTCGCGTTCTTCGGTGTTCAGGTGGTCCGATGATGGCGGCATGGGTGCGCACACGGTGCAGGCTGCAGGCGATGCGCCAAAGGCGTGGTTGCCGGCGATTTATTGCCGCCACTGTGGGCGCTCCGGATGGATGCTGGCGGAACAACCCGGTGGGGATACGTATGTCACCGCACCGCAAGAGATCCGCCGCATTGCTATTAGCGCGCCGGAGCGCCAGCGTCCGCTCATTGATGCCACGAGTGAGGTGGCGCAGGGCGTTACGCGCGCGGAGGGCGAGAGCTCCCGCGTGGCGTGGTTGAACCTGGACCTGCCAGGTTTGACGCCAAAGGCACCTGATTCGGAGACCATGGAGGAATCCCCAGTGGTGCCGGTGCTGGTCTACTCCGGTGAAGATGCGGAGGAGCGCGCGAAGGCGCAGCAGTGCCCGTCCTGTGGTGAAGACGACGCGATGCGCTTCTTGGGTTCTTCGGTGGCGACGTTGCTTTCGGTGGCGCTGAGCAACCTCTTCGGTATGGATGATCTGGATTCCGCGGAGAAGAAGACTCTGGTCTTCGCGGACTCTGTGCAGGATGCCGCGCACCGCGCTGGCTTCGTGCAAAGCCGTGCGCGCGCTTTCGCGCTGCGTGCGCGTATCTGGCGAGCGGTTCGCTCGTTTGCTGATTCCTCTGAATCGTCTTCGTCGTCTGAAACGACGGCAGGTTCATCGTTGTCCGCAGGCGTGCCGTTGTCGTCGGTGGCGGCGCGCATGGTGGAGCATGCGCGTGAGGAGTCGGAACCGGCGGTGAGGGCGCGGGCGCTCTATGAGCTGTTGCCGCCGCAGTTGAAAGAGTCACCCCGCTACCGGGCAGTGTGGGAAAAGGGCGCTGGTGCTGCGGAGCAGCGGCGTGCGTTGGCGGCGTTGCAGTCGCGGTTGGATTTGGACCTGGCGTTGCAGTTCGGTGACAGGGTGGATCTGCCGCGCTCGTTGGTGACGACGGGGACGCTGTCGGTGTCGGTGGGCGTGTCTGATGCGGTGCTGCTGTCGGCGGCGCGTGCGGTGGTGGGGACTCTCGCCACGGATGCGGAGCTGCTGGCGTGGGCGCGCGGCGTGGTGGAGTACATGCGCATTGCCGGTGGCATCGCGCACCCGTGGCTCAAGGAGTATCTGCGCCAGGACTGCAACCCGTGGTTGCTTAACCGCCGTCAGGCGCGTGCCAAGGGAATACCTGCGTTCGTGCGCGGTGGTGCGCCGAAATTCCCGCGTGCGGGGGCGGCGCTCAAGGGGGCGTTGGGGAAGCGCGATAATAACGCGACGATGCCGTTGGACTCCCAGAAGGGCTGGTACGCACGGTGGACGAAGGCGGCGCTGGGGGCGTCGACAAGCAGCGCGTTCGATGCAGCCAACCAGGTGGCGGAGTTGTTCAAGCAGCTCGAGTTCGAGGAAGTGGTGTTCTCCGTACCGACGGCCACGGGCGGACGCGTGTATGCGCTGGACCCGGGCAGCATCATCGTGCGCGAGGAAGCTGAGCCGGGGTTGTTGGAGTGCCCGGTGTGCCACCTGCGCGTGGGCGTGGATGCCGCGGCGCGTGAGGCGATGTCTTCGGTGGCGTGCTTTACGTTGTCCTGTACCGGGCACTTCGTGCCGGTGGGCGTGGAGGACAACTACTACCAGCGGCTCTACCGCAGCGCGAATACCCGCACCGTGGTGGCAGAAGAGCACACCGGCCTGGTGCCCACGCCGCGGCGCAAGGAGTTGGAGGATGAGTTCAAGCGGCCCTTTGCGCAGCAGTCCGCCTCGGCGCCGAACGTGCTCGTGGCCACGCCGACGCTGGAGATGGGTATCGACATCGGTGACCTGTCCACGGTGATGCTGTCTTCCATGCCGCACACGGTGGCCAGCTACGTGCAGCGCGTGGGACGCGCCGGGCGTTTGACGGGTAACTCGCTCATCGTGGCGCTGGTGCGCGGGCGCGGGCGTGCACTGACCACCTTGGAGCACCCGCTGGAGACCATTGCAGGTTCGGTGACAGCGCCCGCGGCGTATTTGTCCGCGCGCGATATTATGCACCGCCAGTTCGTGGCCTACCTGCTGGATAGTACTGATGTGGCGGGCTCGGTGGAGCAGCTGCGCAGCGCGCGTGATGTGTTTACGTATGCCAGCTACTCCGTGGTGGATGCGTTGGTTGAGCTTTCGCCTTCGGTGGTGTTGGCGGCCTATGAGCGCTTTACTTCTACGGTGGCGCAGCATGCTTCGGCGGAGGTGTTGGATGAGCTGCGCGGCTGGTGCCTGCCGGGTGAGGATGGTGCTGTGTCCGGCATGGTGGCGGACTTGCAATCCGCACGCGAGCGTTGGGGTGCCACGCAGAAGCTGCTTCTGTCCCGCCGGGAGGTACTGAGCAAGCGCGTGACGGAGTTGAAGGCACGCGTGGAGGCCTCCGCGGTGGAGGATGATGAGCTGAAGAACCAGTTTGATGCCACGGTTGCTTCCCAGAGGTTTGTGCGCAAGCAGCTGGAGGACCACGCCGATGAGTACTGGATTAGCGCTTTGGAGCGCTTCGGGCTGCTGCCGAACTTCACGTTGTTGGATGATGCCGTGGAGTTCAACCTGGCTGTCTCCTCCTTCAACGAGGAGGTACAGAAATTTGAGACGGAGACCTATAGCTATAGCCGCGGTGTCTCCTCGGCGCTGACGGAGCTAGCCCCCGGCAATACCTTCTACGTGCAGGGCGTGGGCGCGAAGGTGGACTCGGTGGAGTTGGGCGAGCACCACTCGGCGCTGACGCAGTGGCGCCTGTGCCCGGAGTGCTCCTATTCGGAAGCCACCGGTGCGGTGCTCTCCAGCGATGAGGAAGTAGCCGTGGCCGCTCCGCGCGTTGGTGCGTGCCCGGAGTGTGGGGCTAAGGGCTTTGCCGATAGGAACCAGCTCATTGATGTGGTGGAGATGACCAAGGTCTATGCCACCGTGGACGCGGCGCGCTCCGCTATCAATGACATCACCGATGACCGCACCTCGCTGCGATTCCACACGCAGCTGAGTTTTGATGTGCCCGAGGGCGGGCGCGGTAAGGCTTGGTACCTGTCTGATTCCGGCTTCGGCATGGAGTATTTGGCGCATGTGGAGATGCGGTGGCTGAACTTGGGCCGCATGGGCGGCGGCAGCCAGCGCACCTTTGCGGCAGTAGAGCGCGAGGCGCCGCTGTTCCGAGTATGCGAGCGCTGCGGGCACTTGGATTCCGATGTGGGCGCTAACCGCTGGCAGGACCACGCGCCGTGGTGCGAGTACCGTAACGCGGCTGAGGAGCACTCCATTAGCTTTGCGCTGGGGCGCAGCCTGGGCACGCAGGCGGTTCTCGTGCACCTGCCGGCGCTGCTAGGAATGGTGGAATCCACCACGCTGCCCTCCTTGGTGGCCGCACTCAAGCTGGGCTTTAAGGAGTACCTGGGCGGCAACCCGGACCACCTGGATGTGGAGCCGGTGCGCGTGGATTCCGATGGCAGCCCAGTGGATATGTTGCTTATTCATGACACCGTGCCGGGCGGTACTGGTTACCTGGCGCAGTTCACGGAACCGGCGCACGTGCGCCAGATGTTGCTCGTGGCCTACCGGCGCTTGGCCTCCTGCCACTGTGCTGAGGAAGCGCGGCAGTGCTGCCCGTCGTGTTTGCTGCCCTTTGCACGCAGCAGCCAGATACCGCAGACCTCCCGTGAGGCCGCGGTGGTGGCGCTGCGCAAGATTTTGGCGGATGACCTCCAGGTCTCTACTGATGCTGATCCGGCTTCCTTTACGTGGGAGGGCCATCTCACCGAGGAGCGCCCGGAGCGCAGCGAGCAGTCCAAGCTGGAGCAGCGCTTTGTGGAACAGCTGCGTGCGGACTTGAAGGAGGAAGGCGCCACGGTGGTGGAATCCATGAAGGGTAACCACGCGCAGTGGGACATCAGCTTTGATGACTCGCGCCATGATTGGGTCATGGAGGAGCAAAAGCAGATTGGCGGAACCATCCCGGACTTCGTCTTCTCCACGCGCGATAGTGCCATCCGTGATATCGCCGTCTACCTCGATGGCGAAGCCTTCCACGCCAGTGCGGTGCACAACCGGGTGAAGGATGACTTTGATAAGCGCAACGGGCTCTACGAGTTGGGCTACCTGCCGTGGTCGCTGACATGGCAGGACATCGATGCCCGGCAGGCAACAGTGCGCGAGGATCCGCCGGCCCCGCCGGTGTGGACAGAGCCGAAACTCTATTCTCCAATTGTCGAAGGAAGCGACTTGTCATTGGATGATCTTCTCCAATTGGAGAAAGATCCTTTGACACAGCTGTTAGAACTATTGATGCATCCGGAACAAAAATGGTCGCTATTCAGTGAAGCGGCATTTGCTCAAGCGGCTCACGGAGGAAGGGCGGTCGTAGACAGTTTTGAGAAGACCTATCTCAGTACTGTCACCGTCAGTGCGGCAAAGATGCGTCGTCGCGTTCGATTTGATGCCACCAATGTCTCAGAAAACTTGAGTGCCTGGAGGCTGTTCTTGAGCTTAAGCAACATGGCATATCTGGATCCGATTCTTGCACAGGTAGAAGTGATTGAGTCCGCGGTGGAAGATGCTGTGGCGCACGAGGTGCTTCCTGATACTCCAGTCTCAGAGCCTGCCGAGCCACCGGAAGCGGTCGAAATGACTCTTGGGTGGACCGAGGCAGTGGATGCCTTCGCCGACGAGCCGGAGGTGGCTGCAGCGCTGCGAGCTATGGCGGCGGCGGGCTTGCCGGAGCCGGATGCTGATTCCGTGGGCGGTGAGGTTTCCGGTGTCCCGGTCGTGGCGCAGTGGCCGCAGCACAAGGTGCTGTTGCTCTTTGCCGAGGACGCCGAGGACCTTCGTGCTAGCTTCGAGGCCGAGGGCTATGCCGTCTTCGGCGCTGACTTTGACACTGTTCCCGATCCCCTGACCGCGGCGCTGAGCGCCTCCTGATCCGCTGACTTTAAAAGAGAGGAAAGCCATGGCAACGAGCCTGTCCTTCTACCGCCGCATTGAGGACCGCTACAACCTGGGAAACCAGATCCTAGAGTTCTATAACAAGCTGGTGGAGGATCCCACGAACCCGTCGCTGCACGTGGAGCCCGTCAAGGACGCGGCGGATAAGCGCGTGCGCACAGCCCGCGTCAACCGCAAGTACCGCGCTGTGCTCTTCGAGCTGCACGATGGAAACGACACCATGTTCGTTCTCATTGACATCCTCAACCACGATGATGCCTACGCACTCGCCACGTCGAAGACGCTCGTGGTCAACGAGGTCTCCGGCGTTCCGTCGCTCGTGGATGCCACGGCATCAGAGGCCTCGACGGCGATACCGCAGGCGGAGATTGAGTCGCGCGCCAAGCGCCTGGCGGCCGAACAGCGCGCTGCGGAAGCAGCGGCGAAAGCGGAGGCCGAAGCCGAGTTGGAAGCTGAGCCTTCGGTAGATGCCGCAGCGGACGGTGAGGGAGTGCGGCCGTGGGATGCGGTGGGCGTCGCCAAGCATGAGTTCAGCGATGAACTCGGTCTTTCCCCGCAGACGGTGGCGGTGCTTGAGCGCGCCGCCACAACGGAGGAAGCGTTGACGGCGCTGGCGGGCGCACCCGAATGGGAACAGGATGCGGTGGTCGGGCTGCTGTCCGGCATGAGCACGGCTGAGGTGCGCGAAGATTTGGGCTTGGCGCAGTCCGCGGTGGCTGAGGCAAGCTCTGATAAGGCGCTGGTGGAAGGCATCAAGTCCCCGGCTGGCCGGAGGGCTTTCGTCATCGACCCCGGCGAGGAGGAGCTGGCAGCCATCCTCGAGGGGTCCTTTGCCGAGTGGCGCGTCTTCCTCCACCCAAGCCAGAGCCGCGCGGTCGAAGCCGATCACACCGGCTCCGCGCGCATCACGGGTGGTGCCGGTACCGGCAAGACCGTGGTGGTGGTGCACCGCACGAAGTACCTGCTGCAGAAGAACCCGAAGGCGCGCGTCTTTTTGACCACCTACACGCGTGAGCTGGCCAACGCGCTCAAGGCGCAGATGAATGAGCTGTACCCGACGTTCCCGGAAGCCTCCGTGCATGGCGCGCCGGGGCTGTGGATCAGTGGCGTTGATGCGCTCGTCTTCGACGTGCTGGCGAACGCACAGGCAACCGAGCGCGCCGCCGCGATGGCAGCGGTGCTCAACATCGATGGGGACTTTGTGCCCCGCGGCCTGGATGGCGTAGAGGAAAAGCGGCAGTGGCAGGAGGCCGCGGAGCTGAAGGGTGGCTCACTCCCGCGGGAGAAATCTCACCCGACGTTTTTGGCACAGGAGTACTCGGCGGTGATCCTCACGCAGGGGATCACGGATGAGAAGACCTACCTGCGTGCGCGGCGCACCGGGCGGGGGACTCCGCTGAACCGCGCTGAGCGCAAGGCGGTGTGGGCGATTGTGGAGTACTTCCACGCGGCGTGCGCATCCATTGGGAAGCTGACGTATGCGGCCGCGGCGGTGGTGGCCGCGCACATCGTGGAGCACCGTTCGGGCACTGAAGGCATGTTTGACCACGTGCTTATCGACGAAGCCCAAGACTTCCACGCCGGCCACTGGAAATTCCTGCGGGCGGTGGCCAAGCGCGGGCCGAACGACATCTTCATTGCGGAGGATTCGCACCAGCGCATCTATGGCCAGCGGTTGGTTCTGCGTGATTATGGGATTGAAACGCGAGGGCGTGCCACGACGAAGCTGCGCGTGAATTACCGCACGACTCGGCAGAACCTGGGCTATGCCACGGCGATTCTCGACGGTGCCGAGTGGGTGGATTCGGAAGAGAATATCGACGATCTGCATGGTTACCGTTCTGTGCGCCAGGGTCCTGCGCCGGTTGTCGTGAATTCTGCGAGCAAGGCTCAGGAAGCTGAGGCCTTGGCTGCGCGCATCCGGGACTGGACCTCCGGGGACGACGATGTTTCCATCGGCGTGCTCACCCGGACTAATGCCCGCAAGGATGAGATCGCCACGCAGTTGGGCGAGCTGGGCGTGGCCGTGAGCACTGGGCGGCGCACGTCCCGGGAGCGCCCGGTGGCGGTGATGACGATGCACAACGCCAAGGGACTGGAGTTCACGCACGTCATCTTGCTTGATGTAAGCCGCGAGGCGCTGCCGCAGCGCTACCTGATGAAGGGACTTGCACCAGCCGAGGCCGACGAGGCGCTGCAGCGCGAGCGGGCTTTGCTCTACGTGGCGGCCTCGCGCGCCCGCGATGTGCTCGTGGTGAGCGTGGTGGGGGAGGCCTCCGAGCTGCTGCCGGGGTAGGTGGTACGGCGGTGAAAAGCGGAAGTTTCTTGAAGATCACTTCCTTGGCCGCATCCCCACCTAATACGTGATTCCTCGTGACCGGAGGAAATCCAAGTAGGTGGAGCAGTGAACCCCTAATGCTGCAGCGGCGTCGGGAAGCTTTACTCTGTTGACTCTGCGCGGTTGGGGTTTCTCATCGGTAATGATTGAGAGGTCTCGGGCATGAGCAGAAGCCACGATCCATGAATCGGCAGCGTCATTGAGAAATTCTTGTACTGCTGCTTCATCAAACCGAGGCTTGCGCTGGAAGGCTGCCCATTTGGATAAAAGACGGTATGACTCAATTTCAGCGTCGTCTACGTGCAAGATTTGGCCATGAGGGACGAAGTCCTGGAACCACTCTGAAACAGAGTCTTGTCTCCGTTCCAGTTCTTCTTGCACAGTGTCATGGAAGAAAAACGTTTGAGTGGCCACGAAGGTTTCGAAAGAGCTCCAATAACTTGGAAACACGTCGCGAGGATAACTTCGAACCGCGTTGATAACAATATTGGAATCAATTAGGTAGCGCGTCATGGCAGCCCCTGATAGCGATCCACCAAGGCCTCAATAGTGCTGATCTTTTTGATACCAAGCTGACGGGATGCTTCGCGTTCACCAATTCTGCCTTCAGCGAGCGCTCCAGTGACCGCTTCGAGAAAGAGCCCGCCCAAACGGGAGCGTAGGCCAAGAGTGAAGTCACCACCGCCAGACTGTTGCGTTGTCCTTGGGCGCGGGGCTTCTTTGATGAAGCGCTGACCAGCTTCTCGGGGGAGCGCACCGTTACCTACGAGCAGCCATACAGTGACGTCACGGCTGACCCCGAAAGTTTTGTATGCCCAATGGCACACCGCTTCTAAGTCTTTTGGTTCAGACCATTTTGTGAGTAAGTCCTTGGCAGAGACAAGAAAATCTGCAGCGAACTGATTGCACCAACGCTCGACAGCGCGCTGATTGAGAGAGCCACCGGAAACACCTTGTTCGCCAAGAAGTACGTGGCCGAACTCGTGAGCCAAGCTAAATAGTTTGCCCACTCCAGAATCACTGGTGTTGATGAAGATGAGGCCATAGGAATTCCGGATCAACGTAAAACCGCGGAACTCATCAGGATCGAGCTTGTGGTGGGTGTTATTGCCCACGATGGAGCTACGCATAACCAAAATACCGGCGCGCTCAATAGCATCAGCCAGCGTTGCTACGCGGCTCCGGTTGCGCTCATGCTTACCTGGAGTCCAATTTAGAAGAGTGCTTGACCAGTCGGCGGCCTTTTGCGCCGGCGTATCTGTAGAGAACCGACCGATAAAACTAGGCCCTGCAATACCGTTGGCGAGGGCATCCTCTGCATACCACTCTAAGCGTCGTTCACAGGCATAGATTGTCTGCTCAAGCGCAGGGCTGCATCCGGACAACGGAGTGCTCCCGTGAGTCCTAAAATCAGGAAGGCGAGGGGTGCGTTGGATAGGCTTTTCGAGTAGAAGATAGCCAAAAGGGATCCCAGCAAGTTTGGCCAGCTTCTGTGCTTGCCTGAATGTTGGGGTACTTTCACCTATTAGCCAAGAGCGCAAGGAGTGGAAGTCAGGCTTCTTTTCCAATTCATTGATGGGGAGCTGCGTTCTCTCAACAGCCCATTCAAGGACAGGCGGGGACATGGGGACGCGCACGGTCATAGCCCCTCCTATCGATGCATACTGCCCTGGTAATTGAGTGTTGGAAGCAAGTTTAGAGGATAAAAAGAGAGTACGTACAGCACGGCTCCGGAAGCGCACAACGGCCGACGCTCCTGTGAAGAGTGACAGCCTCATCTTCACAGGCGCGCATCAGCGGTAGAAGGCGCGAGCCTACCGCCCAAAGTTCTGCACGGCGTACAACCGGCCGTCGGGAGCGACGGTCAGGCCGATTCCCACGGACTTAGCGCGGGGGTCGAGCAGGTTCTTGCGGTGGCCGGGGGAATCCATCCACAGCTTCATCAGGCTGGCATCGGAGTAGTCGCTCCATGCCTGGAGGACGTTCTCACCACCAGCGGGCAGGCCGGCGGGGTAGAAGGTCCAGTAGTTCGGACGGTGGCGGGTCCGGCCATCGCGGCTCAAGGTATTGGCCCAATCCTGTGCCAGGTTGGTCAGGTTTGGATCAACGCGCAGCGGTGCGAGGCCATTAGCCACACGTTGCGCATTGGTTTGATTAATAAGGCCTTGAACGCTGGCTGCAGCGTGGGGAGCCGGGGCTGCCGGGCCGGCAACGGACGGCATGGTGAAGCCGAAGTCGGCCGGGTTGAATGCACCGAAGGAACTACCGGCCTGAGCAGGGGCGTTGATGGAACCGGCGAAGAGTGCTGCAACGGCAGCAACCGGGGCGACGAGCTTTGTGGCTTTATGTCCGAATGGGAGGCGGAACATGGCGGGCACCTCTTTTTGCTTCAGGTGTTAAGTGGAGGCTTTTTCGACCTCGTACCGAGCGGTACTTTCACTTAAAATTAAAGCCCTTCGGGGCGCTGAAAAGCCACTTGACCAGCAGTTTTAAGGTTTGTCTGTGAGTTTATGTGTCTTCGCGCGGCGGGCTTAAGTTTCTTTTGGGTTTGCCGCCCTGAAGGCTTGAAATTGCATAGTTTTCTTTAGAAACGACGGGCGGCGGGGGTGGCACTTGGGGGTGGCTTCTTAGGTTGATGGAAAGCCTTCTCAAGAAAGTGCTGGTGACGTATCAACTATTCTCAAAAACTCAGGTAAATCTTTAGAAATCCCTGGATTAAGCCTGGGAAAGTATAGTTTCCGTTTATTGTCCAGTGAGGAATACAGGTAAGAGCGGGACGTCGAAAAGCATGGCAATGAGCAGGAATAAGGGTTGTTGAACCTCAGCGTTGAGGGATGGAAGATTAAGAAAAGTAATGCAACTATTAATGAAGCCTATTGTCGTGGTGGGGGTCGGCTGCCCACGCATTGCTAGGCTCGTGCGCCATGGCCCTCTTTGACGCGCCGCTGCTTTTCGACGGCGGCCTTGGAACCCACCTCGAAGCCCTGGGGTACGACATCTCGGGCCCGCTGTGGTCGGCGCGCGTGCTGCGTGAGACCCCTGCCCTCATCGAATCTGCCCATGCGGACTTCTTTGCCGCCGGTGCCCAGGTTGCCACCACGGCCTCCTATCAAATCACCTTCGATGTGCTGGGCGGGGAGGCGGAGTCTCTTTTGCGCCGCAGCGTCACGGTAGCGCGTGACGCCGCCCGCAAGGCCGGCGACAGACATGCTGCCCACGGTGATCAATTGGTTGCCGCATCCGTTGGCCCCTATGGAGCAGGTCCGGGCCGGGGCAACGAGTACGACGGTGCCTATGGTCTTTCGGCGCACGAATTGCGCCGCTGGCATACCCGCAGGGTAGAGGTGCTCGCGGATACGGAGGCCGACTTCCTTCTTGCTGAAACCATCCCGAATGTCGATGAGGCCGCGGTGCTTCTGGAACTGCTCTCGGCCCAGCCCAAGCCCTTTGCGTTGAGCATCACCGGTGCCATCGCGGCCGACCCGACGAAGCTCTCGCAGGTGATTACGCTGGCCAACCAGGCACCGCGGCTGGGTGCCGTGGGGGTGAATTGTGTGCGCCCACCGCAGGCTTTGGCGGCGGTGAAAGCATTGCGTGCTGGAACGGATAAGCCGCTTTTAGCCTGTCCCAACAGTGGAGAGAGCTGGGACCACGGCGCCCGCGACTGGCGTCCTGCTCCGGCCGGCGCGGTGGGATTGGCTGAGGCGGCAGCAACAATGCGCGCGGCTGGGGTCGGCCTTCTGGGCGGCTGCTGCCGCGTGGGGCCCGCTGAGATTCGGCAGCTGTGCCGATCGATCCGCTTCGAAGACAAATAGAAAACGCCGCGACAATCCTCGGGTCAGAGGATAGAGTGTTCCTATGAAAAAGTTTTCTTTACTCGCCGCATCCGCTGCACTTCTCATCACGACGCTGTCCGTGCCCGCCGCCAACGCTGAGCTGACTCAGACTGAGCGGGATCAGTTCCGCACCGATCCCGTCGGGGCGGTTGCCTGGCAGGCCATCAAGGGCTCCTCGGAGTACGTGCGCGCCGATGGCAACACCATGATGGCGGCGTCCTTCTTTTCCATGACTATGCCGGGGCAGAGTATCGGCATGCCTGCTCTTGAGAATTGTGCAGAGCGCGTCGGCTCCTCCGCGCCGGAGGGCGGCGTGCGCTACGTGGCGGCGGCTTTGTGTGCCACCTTTGATCCGAATGCCCGCGGCGAGGTGCAGCGCGGCGACTTCGGCTACGGTCCACTGGGCTAAGCCGCGCTGTGGTCAGCCGCGCGACGCCCCGTAGCGCGTAGGATCGGGTGCTGTCTTAAGGAGGATTGATGCGCAAGCACGTGGTGATCATGGGAGTCTCGAGCTGCGGAAAATCGACGGTCGGGGAGTTGCTGGCGCAGCGCACCGGCCTGCCCTTCCGGGATGGGGACGATATGCACCCGGCGGCGAACATCGAAAAGATGGCCTCGGGGCAGGCGCTTGACGACGATGACCGGCAACCCTGGCTCGAATCTATCGGCCGCTTTCTCGCCGAGCAAGAGTCCGGAGCCATCGTGGGCTGTTCCGCGCTCAAGCATTCCTACCGTGACATCATCCGCGCCGCAGCACCCGATACGGTCTTCATCCACCTGCATGGCTCCTATGAATTGCTCAAGGAACGCATGAGCCGGCGGACCGGACACTTCATGCCGGTGTCCCTGCTTGATTCGCAGTTCGAGACTCTAGAGGAACTTCGGCCGGAGGAGGCAGGGCTGGTGCTCGACGTCAGTGCCACCCCGGAGGAACTGGCCGCTGCGGCGGCCGAGTACCTGCAGGCCTAGAACAGCGCAGAGGCGCCGTAGAAGATAAGGACGATGCCGAAGCCAATCGAGGAGATCAGCGCTTGGTTGACGGTCCACGTCCTCAGGGTGGTGGACACGTCCATGCCCATGAGACGGCCAACGAGCCAGAAGCCCGAGTCATTGACGTGGCTGCCAAAGACGGAGCCGGCTGCGGTGGCGAGCGTGATGAGGACCAGCTGGATTTCGCTGAAGCCGCCGGCCTCCACGGCGGGCACCATGAGCGCGGCGGCCGTCGTCAGCGCAACGGTGGCCGAGCCTTGCGCCAGGCGCAGGGCTACCGCGATGAGGTAGCAGGCCAGGATAACGGGGACGCCGAGGTTAGACATGGAGTCCGCCAGCGCATCACCGATACCGCTGGTGCGCAGCACCCCGCCGAACATGCCGCCCGCGCCGGTGATGAGGACGACGGAACAGATCGGTCCGAGCGAAGACTCCACGGTTTTCTCAATCGCGCTCTTGCCTTCCCCGCGGCGCAGGCCCAGCACAGCCATCGCTGCAAGAGTGGTAATCAACAGCGCGATGGGCGTCTGGCCCAGGAAGACGAAGAAGCGCACCCACGTGGCGGAAGGATCAACAACACCAGCGGTGCCCAGCGTGGTCAACCCGGTATTGCCGAAGATGAGGATCATGGGGATGAGCAGGATGCCAATTACTGAGGCCGGGGAGGCCGGGCGATCCGGGAGTTCGGCATCGCTGACCAAGGCGCCGGTGATGGCTTCCTCGAGGCGGTAGGGATACTTCTTTCCCAGGTGGAGCCCGAAACGGTAGCTGGAGAGATACCACGTGGGCAGCGCAACGAGGAGGCCAAAAATGAGAATGAGACCGATATCCGCGCTGAAGAACTCACCGGCGGCAACAGGGCCCGGGTGCGGTGGCACGAAGACGTGCATGACGGAGAAGGCGCCGGCGGCGGGGATGCCGTAGGCCAGAACTGGGCCGTCCAGGCGCCTGGCGACGGCAAAGATGACCGGCAGCATCACCATGAGCCCCGCGTCGAAGAAGATGGGGAAGCCCATGATGAGGGAGGCCACGCCGAGTGCTAGGGGCGCTTTGTCTTCGCCGAAGAGTTTCACGAGGGCGTCGGCAAGCGTTTTAGCGCCGCCAGACGTTTCTACCAGACGCCCGATCATGGCGCCCAACCCCACCAGCAAGGCCATGGATCCCAAGGTTGAGCCGAAGCCGCTCGTCATGGTGGGAACCACACCATCCAGCGGGATGCCAGCGGCCAAGGCGGTGAGCGCGGAGACCGTGACGAGTGTGACGAAGGCGTGCACCTTGAAGTAGATGACGAGGACGAGGATGACGGCGATGGCCGCAACCGCAATCCCTAACAGTGGTCCGGTGCCCAGCGTGGGCTCCCAAGTATCCATGACATTCATGAATGTTGATTTTACTTCTGCAGCCTGCGGTGATCTAGGGTCACACCCCGAGCGCTGGGCCCACCGTGGCCCAGCTGATGGCCAGCTCGCGCCGGAACAGCCCCCATGTGTGGCGCCCCGCGGGAAGCTCGTAATAGTCAAGGTCTACGCCAGCTGCGGTGGCCTGCTTGGCGTAATAAGAGCTGCACCAATAATCCAAACGCTCGTTGAGGCCCAGTGCGGGAAGTGGTGAGTCCTCGATGTCGACGTCAAAATCGGCCGGGCCGCCGCGAGAGACGATGACGAAGGTTTTACGCCCGCGCTGCTGATCGAGGTTGAGAACCGGCGAATGCTGCGCCCACGCCGGATCCCACGGCGCGCCGAAGGAGCGAGCCGGGTCAGTGCCGTAGAACGCAGCACTTGCCCACGCAAAGGACTGCGCGAGAACACCTGTGGTCGAGGGACAACCGGAGAAGGAACCAGACACTTTGAAGCGCGGATCGAACGTGGCTAGCTCCAATGCGGGGCCGCCGGAGTTGCTTAGACCCGCGATTCCGTCGCGGCCGTTGCCGTGGAACTCGGCGTCGATAAGCTGCGGGAGTTCCTTGGTCAGATAGGTGGCCCACTTGTATTTTCCGTGGGTGTCATGGGGCTGCGCCCAGTCGGACATCATCGAGCCATATGCGCCACGCGCGGAAATGACATTGACCTGCTTGTCACGGAAGAACTCGGAGGCCCCTCCGCCGTCCCACCACAGTGCGTCCTCGCCACCGCCGGCACCACCCAGTAGGTAGTAGCTCGGGCGGGGCTGCGTGTTCTCCAATCCTCCTGGGGGAAGAATGATGTCGTTGGTGATGACACGGTCCATGGCCGGTGAATAGGCCCTGAGCTCCCATACGTTGTCCTGGACGTGACGCAGTTCGCGCAGTTGTGCCGGGGCTGCCGTCGCCGGTGGGCGCGTAGCGTCTGGTGCCAACGCCGGGATTTTCAATAGCTGAAGCACCTGTGCCCAGGCGGCGAAAATGTTGTCGGCGAAGAGTAGAGGTGCCAACGGGCCTAAGGCGATGGGATCGAGGGCGCTGGAGTGCTGATCGATGTTGGCGGCATCGCTGCTCATCGTATCCAGTGCTTGTGCGTGTGCCGGCTGTGCGAGGGCGGGGGAGATGATCAACCCCGCCGAGAGAATGCCCGCAAGTGCGGAGCGAAAGAATTTCATTAGTTCACAATAGCCAACTAACCCTGCGGCGCAGAACTTCCCCGGCGTTAACGAAGGCGGGGCAGCGGGAGAACTGCGGGGTAGTTGGTGGAAGCGGATTAAGGGCATAAAGAAACCCCGACCGCTTTCACAGCGGTCGGGGTCCTCTCACTCTCTCACTGCCGGACTAAGCGCCGGCGGGCTGTGCACACTCTCTGCAGTGGGCGAGGGGTGTTCCTTAGAACAGGCCCTCAGCCTTCTTGCCGGTGTCCTTCACGGTGATCTCGCGGGAGTCAACGTTCTGGTCGTTGTCGGTGGAGTTGTCGCCCTTCAGGCGGGAAATCTGGGTGACCTCGATGTAGTTCTTCAGGCGGCCTTCCTTGGTGTTGCCGTCGCCGAAGTCCAGGTTGGCAACACGAGCGGACTCGCCAGCGTTAATCGGGTTGGCCAGGGTGACCTCGAAGGAGCGGGTCGAGGACTTCTCGTCGAAGCCCAGGTCACGGATGTGAGCACCGTTGGAGGAACGCGGGGTGATGAGGCGGTCAACGCCCTTCGGGCCCTCAGCGGTCTTCACATCAACGCGGTACTGGACAGCCGGGAAGTCGCCGTAGTAGCGCTCGGAACCGACGTTCTCCAGGCGGAGAGCAACGGTGCCAGCGTAACCAGCGTGCTTAGCGCCGGAGGTGGTCAGAACCGGCTTCAGGTCCAGCTTCTGCTTAGCCTCGTCGGTCTTGCCGTTCTCGACGTCCTCCTGGACCTTCTTGTCGGCTTCCTCTTCCTTCTTGCCCTCGGACTCGGACACGGCCTTCTCCTCCGGAGCGACCTCGTTGTCCTTGATGACCTCAGCGTCAGCCTCCGGGGACTTCTCCTCCTCAACAACCTTCGGGTCGTTGACGTCGGTGGTGTTCTGCGCGTCCTTGTTCGGAGCGTAGGAATCAGCGATGTCGTCGTACAGCTTGACGCGAACCTCGTTCTTCATCGGCTGCATTGCAGACCAGAAGGTCGGGGTGGACCAGGTGCCGTTCGGCTTGCAGTACTGCTGGGTACCGGTCATGTTCAGGACGCGGAAGCCGTAGGTGGCCTCACCAGTGTGGTTCGGCGGAACATCGTACGGTCCGATGGACTGGCCAGCCTCCCAGGACAGGGAGTAGGAAGCGGAAGCGCCGAGCTTGGTGGCGATCTCGTGGGAGATGCCGAAGGAACCCTCGGAGTTCTTGCCGGAGCCCTTGCCGCCAGCGTTCATGGAGGTGGTCTCAGTGCGGTCACCGTTGACGGACAGGGTGATGGACTGAGACTTGGACAGGTCCTGCTGCAGCGGGATGTCCTTCTTGGTCTGGTTGGTGGTGGAGATGGTGCCTGCCGGCATGAAGTTATCGGTCACCTTGTAGACCACGGTGCGGTGGTCCTCCCACGGGTTGCACACCGGGCGCGGGTTGAGCACGTTGGCCTTCATGTGGTCGGAGCCGTGGGTGGTGTGAACGATAGGCAGCTTTGCGTTCACGGCCGGGGTCTCCGGGTAGGACTCGGTCTGGGTGGCTGCGGAAGCAGCCGGCGCGATGAGGGCGGTGCCTGCGATCGCAAGGCCGGCGATGAGGCCGGCGGTACGACGACGCTGGGTCATTGTTGTTCTCCTGGATGAAAATTTAGGGCAATGCGGTGACGCACTGTGGTGGCACTGTGTTTGCGCTGTAGTGCCCAGTGCGTGACGTGTTGCAACAATAAGGCGCTTTTCAGGATCGCGCACCCCTTGAATTGTTTATATTTTTGAATGCAGAAATACATTTCGATCGGGTGGCCCCCGGGTGAACAATTGGCTAAGAAATTTGCGCCGACCTTGGTTTTGTCTAACTAGACCGTATTCTGGGAAAAGGTCTCTTTGACCGTTCGTTCACAAACTAAAGAATGACCCCATTAGGGGGAGTGAAAGGGTGTTTGTGGGGTCGTGCCACGCGCAATTTCAGCCTCTGTGGTCTAAGGGGTAGAGCCCAACCGGTCCTCGTTTGCTTAAGTAATTCTTAAAAACGGCGCGTTAGTCTTCTTCGATCTCTGGGTCTTCCGCGCGTGCCTGTTCGAAGACCTCAGCCGCCGCGCGCAGGTTGATGGTGCCGATGATGAGGCCGACCACGATGTCGGGCCAGGGGCTCGCCCATGCCAGCATCACAAGACCGGCGCCGAGGATAAGAATGTTGGCGGCGACGTCATTGCGCGCGGCCAACCACGCCCCGCGAGTGAGGGCACCTCCGTGTCGCAATTGCACCAGCAGCACCGCGCAGAGCAGGTTGATGAGCATGGCGAAAATGGCCGTGCTGGAAAGTGTGAGCGGCTCAGGAACGGTGCCGTTGATGATCTTCCATATCGCCATGCCATAGGACGCCACGGCGGGGATCAGGATGAGCCCGGCTAGGCCATAGCTTGCTTTGCGACGCCCCTCCACCGACCAGCGCAGCGCTAAGAGCACGAGTGCGTTGATGAGAAAGTCCTCGAGGAAATCGGCGGCGTCAGCGAAGAGTGAGGCCGAGCCGATGACGCAGGCGACGACGAATTCGACGAAGAAGCCAAAGAGATTCAAGGCAGCGACCCAGGCGACAACCCGCCGGGCGCGTGCGTTCAGGGTGGAGGAGGAGAGATCGTGAGACACGGTACCTGAGCTTAATGGGCTTGAGCACCGTGTCCCAACTTGTTTTTCTTATGAACTGTTTCGGGCTAGTCGACGATGGTGACATCGTCTTCGCGGCGGTGCTTCTCGCCGGCGAAACCGCCGAAGGCTGTGATCAAGGCGGTGACGGCCAAGATGATGATTCCCGGTATAGAACTGGGGGTCTCATTGGATGCGTTCAATGCGGTGGCGAGGAAGGGTAGCAGCCCCGATACTGCCGACGCGATGTTGGCGGAGATAGCCACCCCGGAATAGCGGACATTCGCAGGGAAGACCTCCGAGAGGAGGACTCCAGATACGGAATAGGTGATCGTAACTAGCGACAGGCCGAGACAGACGGCGAGCGTGAGGAGTACGGGGTTCCCCGTGTCGATCATTGCCCACAGCGGCCACGCCATGATGGCGGTGGCAAGCGCGCCGTATCCGATAACTCGACCGGGGCCAATCTTTTCGCCGATGCGGCCGAAGATGATGTTGATGAAGATCTGGCACACGGCGCCGAGGAGGGTGGCATTAACGACAGTTTGCCGCGGGAAGTCCAGCGTGGTCGTGGCGTAGGAGAGGACATAGGTGCTCATGACGAAGAATCCGCCGATGCCCAGGAAAGCGGCCGCGGAAGCCAGGCACAGCTGTGAGAAATGCTCAGTGAAGAGCTCTTTCAGTGAGCCCTGGTGAGCTGCCTCGTCTGCTTCTGCCTCCTCTTCAAGGGCCTTGTAAACAGGAGATTCTTCAGCCTTCGTGCGAATCCACAGTGCTACCGCTAGGAAAGGAAAGGCGATGAGGAAAGGCACACGCCAACCCCAGGAACTCACTGTGGCATCGTCCAGCATGAGCACAAGCGCGAAGGCTCCGGAAGAAAGCAGCGTGCCGGCGGGGGAACCGATCTGCACGAAAGCGGCATAGCGACCGCGCTTCTCGGCTGGGGCGTGCTCGATGGCCATGGTTGTAGCGCCGCCCCATTCGCCGCCGACGGCAATGCCCTGAAGCAGGCGCAGGATGACCAGCGTGATGGGCGCCCAGATGCCAATGCTGTCAAAGGTGGGGAGCAGGCCGATGACGCCGGTGGCCACGCCAATGACGACGATGGAGATGATGAGGGCCGGTCGGCGGCCCATCCTGTCGCCGATTTGGCCGAAAATGACCGCGCCGAGAGGGCGTGCCAGGAAACCTACTCCGAAGGTGGCGAAGGATGCCAGGGTTGCGCCGGTGCCTGACATTCCTGAGAAGAAGAGATCGTTGAAGACAAGCGCGGCTGCGGTACCGAAGAGGAAGAAGTCGTACCACTCGAGGGCTGTGCCGACGAACGCGGAACTGGCGATGCGGAAGACGTCCTTTGACTCGACTTGGATTTCCTCGCTGCCGGATTGGGCCGGGTTGGAAGGGGGTGCGTGGGTAGTCATATCGAAATGCTCCTTATGTGAAACGCATTACCTTTCTAGGACACATTAGGTGCACGTCACCTTCCAGTGAATGGTTTGAAGAGTTTTCTATGCATCGACCCATCTACAGAGAGGGAACCTTGTTACTCTGCACAAGAGCTATCGCTTTGTCCGGTGCAACGCCAGCAATGCTCGCGCGGCGTCTTTCGGCCGCGTGATGTCGAGTCCCGTGAGTTCCGTGACTTGGCGCAGGCGGTTGAGCACCGTGTTGCGGTGGCAGTGCAGCGCCTCGGCGGAGTCTTTGATGGAGCCGCAATCCAGGTAGGTGGTGATGGTTTGGTAGAGCGGCGCGTTGCTTTGGCGCAGCTCGGTGATTTCCTGCGTGAGCTCCGTGATGCCGCTGGCTGGGAAGTCTGCAATGGCATCGCCGGCGACGGCCCAGAGGGCGTCGGGCGCTTCGGTTAAGTTGTCCAGCGGGCCGGTGGCGTCAAAGATGCGCGGCGCTTGCTGCGCCGCCGCGCGGACACCGGCTAAGCCGATGACGTCGCGGAAAAGTATGCCCGAGATCTCCGTGAGCTCTGCGCCGCTGTCCTTTGCGGACTGTTCGCTGGGCCTTTGGTCTCTAGGCCAGAAGGCAACGAACATCCCGCGCGCGCCATGGCCGAAGGCTTCGCCGGAGGAGATGGGGGCGTCGAGAAGCGCGCGCAGCTCCACCGCCGCGGTGGGGTGGGCCACCGCGACGTCGAAGTGGCAGTCAGCGTCCAGGTTGAGCGCGCGGGTGATTTCCGTGATACCGAGCGCGCCCAGGGATTCGGCGGCGAAGAGCCTCTCCAAGTGCCGGGCGTGGGCGCGGTGTACGTCGTGCTGCCCGCGAGCCTCCTCCAGGCGGTAGGCATCGCGCACAACAAGGTTGTACATCGTCACAACGGAGTGCACCTGCGCCACGTGGTCGATGAGTGCTTCCTGATCCGCGCCGGCGGCCCGGCGCAGGTGCTCCCAGAGGACGGTGAAGTCGAGCTGGATGGCGTCGATCAGCGTGGCTAGCTCCACGCCCTGGTGTGCGCGCCGCCGGCCCAAACTCTGGGCATGGGTGCGCAGTTCCTCCTCATCCATCGCCCCGACCAGCACGTCCGTGATGCGCGCGAAAACCTCGAAGGCGGTCAGGCGTAGCTCGTCCTCGCTCACCAAGGAATCGCCGTAGCGCCCCGAGCGGGAAAAGGCGGCGAGGAAATCCTCAACCAAGCGGGGGATGGTGCCGTGGACCTCCGCGACGATATCGTGCCAGCGCTTCTCGTGCATGTGCACAACGCTACACGTTGGGCGCTGGTGAATTGCCCTCTATGTGGAGAGGTGTATCACTGCTGCGTTTAGCATGTGGGGACTAGCACAGCACTGGACTAGCACAGCACGCGCCGCGTGCAGTGTGCCGGAGAAACAGGAGAACTCAGGAGGACGCATGATCACGCGCATCGACAACGCCCACATCCTGACTCAGGATCCGGCGCGGCCGGTGGCGGACTCGGTGGCTTTTGCCAACGGGCGCATCCTTGCGGTGGGGGAGGCCGCCCGCGCCCTGCCCGCCGACGAGACGTGGGATGCCGGCGGGCGCACGCTCACCCCTGGCTTTAACGATGTGCATTCCCACACCGTGTGGTTCGGCCAGACGCTGCTCGAGGTGGATCTTTCCCAGGTCGCAACTCCTGAGGAGGTCTACGCCGCCGTGCGCGACGCCGAGCCGAACCCCGATGGTTGGGTGGTGGCCGCAGGGTTTCGCCCCTCCGGGCTGGATGCGCCGGTGGAGATTGCGCAGCTTGACCACGCGACCGGCGGTGCTCCGCTGCTGATCAAGCACAACTCGGGCCATGCCTACACGGTCAACACCGCGGCCCTTCGCGCGGCGAGCGTCGATCCCACCAACCCGCCCGAGGTGGACGGCGGCGAGTTCGTCCGCGATGCCGATGGGCACTGCACGGGGCTGCTCGACGAAAACGCCATGCGCGCCATCCAAGAGGTGACGCTGCCGGAATCGGGCGAGGAGATCGGCCGGGCCTTGGAGCTGGCCACGCGCCGTTACCTCGAGCGCGGGCTAACCTCCGTCACGGATGCCGGGGTGGCCGGCGGCTGGATCGGGCACAGCCCGCGCGAGATCGCCGCCTACCAAAACGCCACCCTGCACACACGCATGCAGGTGATGGTGACCATGGACGTGCTCCACGAGATTCCCGGCCACGCCTCCGACGGTCCCGGTTGGGGCCTCGACGGCGGCCTGCGCACGGGTTTCGGCGACGAGTGGCTGCAGGTCGGCCCCGTCAAGATCTTCAGCGATGGCTCCCTGCTCGGCACCACCGCCGCGCTGAGTGAGAATTACGCCTGCTGCTCCCATCACGGATACTTCCAGGGCGATCCTGAGCAGATGCGAACACGTGCGCTGCAGGCGGCGAATTCCGGCTGGTCCTTGGCCATCCACGCTATCGGTGATGCGGCGGTGGATTTTGCGATAGAGACGCTGGAGGAGGCCGTCGACAAGCATGGCGCGCCAGCGATGCCGCACCGCATCGAGCACGGCGGCGTGGTGCGCCCTGACCAGATCGAGCGCCTGCGCGGTAAGCCCATCGTGGTGGTGCCGCAGCCGCTGTTCATCCCGGCTTTCGGTGATGCGATGGCGGATGCCCTCGGCCCGGAGCGCACCGCGTGGAGCTACCCGGGCAAGCGGCTTCTCGAGGCCTCCCTCATCCTCCCCGGCAGCTCCGATCAACCAGTGGCGCCCGGCGTGCCGCTGGAGGTCATGCAGGCCTTCGTGGAGCGGCGCACTGCCTCGGGCCGGGACTATGGGCCTGAGGATCGTCTGACCCCAGCCGAGGCTCTCTACGCCTATACCGCCGGCTCGGCCGCGGCGACTGGTTGGGCCGGGCGCAAGGGGCAGGTGATGCCGGGGCAGCTGGCGGATTTCGTGCTGCTTTCCCAGGACCCTCTGAACACTGATGACCTATCCACCATCGACGTGGCCGCCACCATCGTGGGCGGCGAGCTGCGCTACGGAAGCTTTTAAGGAGTAGACATGCGAGCAACCACTAACGAACAATTCCTGGCCGATTTCCAGGCCATGTCCGCCAACGGCGCCACTGCGGGCGGCGGCGTGGAACGTCAGGCCGCCAGTGCCGGCGATAACCTCAACCGCGCCTGGTTCCATGAGGTCCTGGAGTCTCTCGGGGCGCGCGTCATCTACGACGAGATTGGCAACCAGTACGGGCTCTTCGAGCTCGCCCCCGGCGCCGAGTACGTGGGCCTGGGCTCGCACCTGGATTCGCAGCCGCTGGCCGGCCGTTTCGACGGCGCCTATGGCGTGCTGGCCGCAGCCCACGCGGCCGGGCGCGTGGCGCAATCGGGCGCCAAGGCGCGCTATAACCTGGCGGTCATCAACTGGTTCAACGAGGAGGGCTCGCGCTTTGCGCCGTCCATGATGGGCAGCTCCGTGTTTGTGGGAACGCTGGCGCTTGAGCGCGCCTACTCCGCCACCGACCTTGCCGGCGTCACCGTGGCGCAGGCCCAGGAGGAAGCTGGCTGGTCCCCGCGTGGCGAGGCTCCGAAGCTCGCGGCCTATGCGGAGATTCACGTCGAGCAAGGTAAGGAACTTGAGGCCGCCGGCAACACGATTGGTCTGGTCACCGCCACGTGGGGCGCGAAGAAATTCCAGGCGGTGGTCTCCGGTGAGCAGGGCCATACCGGTTCCACACTGATGGCCGATAGGAAGGATGCGCTCTTCGGTGCCTCCCTCATCATTGCTTCAGTGGAGCGCTTGACCCACGAATTCGATGAAGGCCAGCTGCAGGCCTCGGTTTCGCAGCTAACACTAGAGCCGAATTCGCCGGTAACCATCGCCCGCGAGGTGCGCTTCAACGTCGATGTGCGCTCGCCGTCCACTGAGGTACTGGACAAGGCCCAAGCACGCCTGCAGGAGATCATTTCTGCGGCGGAAGAGGAATCACGCACCTCAGTTGAGCTCACCCCGACGCACGAGTGGGCGCTTAACCCCTACCCGGCCACCGGCGTGGAATTAGCCCGTGAGGTCGTGCAGGAGCTGGGGTACCCGCACCAAGAGATTTACACGGTGGCCGGGCATGACTCGACCAACCTGAAAGAAGTGGTGCCGACGGTCATGCTCTTCATCCCATCCGTCGACGGCATCTCACACAACGAAAAGGAGTTCACCACGGAGGAAGACTGCGTGGCCGGTGTGGACGTGTTGACGCACGTGGCGCAGCGCCTCGTGGAATCCGGCTGCGGCGAGCGCTAGTCGTTATCGCTCCACGGTTCATACCCGAAGGCCTTCATCGCGATTTCGAATCCGCGCTTCATTGCTTTTAGTTCTTCCTCGCTGTGCTCGTAGGTGCGCAGGCGCACCGGGCCGGTGAGGGGGACGTGGAGCAAGAAGTGCTGGCCTTCCTCGGTGATGCTGCACAGGCGGCGGCGAAGATCTTCCGGATCATCATCGATGGAGATAAGCTCATCGCGCACCAAGCGCTTGACTGCTTGCCCGATGGTGGCGGGCTGCCATCCCAACTCCTTGCGCAGCTGCAGGATGGGGATGGGGCTCTTCTTATCGATGAGCCGGAGAAGCGAAAGATGGGAGCCGGTGATCCCGTATTCGCGGCGCGCTTCCGTGTCGAACCGCGCGCGGGCGCGCTCGAAGCGGCGATATTCCGCAATGGTCTCATCGATTAGCTCATTTTTGCTCACGCGATCCAGCGTAAGAGTTGGGGACTCGCGTCCGCAAATGTTTACGTTGACAACCCTAACCAAAGGTGGAGGGATCGATGGGCCGTTGCGAGCGAGGGAGTTTCTCCACCACGAGGCGGTAGGAGTCCGTCACGAGTTCGGCCAGCAGCTGCGGGGTGAGGTTGGCGTCGGGATACACGGAAACCCAATGGCGCTTATTCATGTGGTAGCCGGGTGTGATGAAGGAATACTCGCTGCGCAGCGCTTCGCCATCGAGGGGCTCGACCTTGAGGATGGCTTGCTGGGAACCAGTCACGGCGGTGAGAAGAAGGAAGACCTTGCCGCGTACCTTAAAGACGTCCCAGTCCGGCCCGAAGGGGTGCGTCAGCGTGGCTCCGGGAAGCTCCGCAGCGCGTGCGGTGGCGCAGGCGTGGAGGTCTAGGGCAGCGGTGCTCATGAGGTCCACACTAGGTGAAAACACCGTTGGGCCCCTTTTTCGATTTCTCGAAGAAAGGGGCCCAACGGCGTCTCTATCAAGTCCCTCCGTGTATCGGCCACTGGCCGCCCTCTGGAGGGTGAGGGGTTCTCTCTCTCGCATGCGCTCTCTCAAACGCACAAGACAGAGTATGGCGGGCGACGCTGGATTCACCATGTGGTCTCCCTGGCAGTTTTCTACTAGTCAAAACCGCCGCTAATCAAAGCGCGCGGGCCGCTTCTCCAGAAAAGCCATGACGCCTTCCTTGTGGCCGGCCGAATCCATCTGTGCGTACTGCGCGGGCTCCTCCCAGGCGAGCTGCTCATCGAGCTGCCCCAGTGCGGTGCGGTTGATGGCTTCCTTGGCCTTGGCCAGGGCGTCACGTGGCGCGATATGCAGGCGTTGGGCTAGCTGCAGCGCGGCCTCGAGGGCTTGGCCCTGGGGCGCGCGCTTGGCGACGATCCCAGCCGCCTCCGCTTCGGCGACGCCGAGCTTGTCCTGCAGCAGTGCCAAGGCAAGGGCGCGGTGGCGCCCCACGGAGGCGAGTGCGGTGAGGCTTACGCCGCCGTCCGGGATGAGGCCAATTTTGCCGAAGGGCAGCGTGAAATAGGATTCTTCAGCAGCCACGATGAGATCGCAGGCGAAGGCCAGCGATGCACCAGCGCCAGCGGCCGCGCCTTCGACGGCGGCGATGACGGGAATCTCGGCGGCCTGGATTTCGGTGACAAGCGCGTTGAGCTGCGGCAGCATGGTGGACTCGGCAGGGTTAGGAGCTTTTCCCGTAGCCTGCGCGGCGGCTGCTGAGTGTGCGGCGGCGACCAGATCCGCGCCGGCGCAAAAGGCCGTCTCATCACCGGTGATGATGAGGGCGCGGATGGAGGGGTCTTGGGAGGCGTCGCCAAGCGCGGCCGAGAGCGCTTCGCAGTGTTCCTTGGCAATGGCGTTGCGCCGCGCGGAGTTGTTGATCTGGGCGATAAGTGCGGAGCCTTCACGGCGGGTGAGGATGGCTTCGGTCATGGTTAGTCCTTAACGAGCTCGGTGAGGGAGGAGATGATGCGCTGGGCATCGGCGGAAATGCGGGAGACGATCTCGGAGCACGGGGCGACATCGTGGATAAGCCCCTGCGAGGTACCACAGGTCCACACGCCCGCATCCAAGTCACCGGTCTCGTAGACCGCGCGGCCGCGCTTGCCGGCAACGAGGTGGCGGATATCGCCGAACTCCGCACCTTGGGCGAGGCGCTCGGCCACCTCATCGCTCACGGCATTCTTGGCCACGCGGGTGGAATTGCGCAGCTCGCGGAGGATGAGCTGGGTATCCAGCTCGGAGCGCTCCACGATGGCCTGCTTAACGTTCTCGTGCACCGGCGCCTCCGTAGAGGCCACGAAGCGGGTGCCCATGTTGATGCCCTCGGCGCCCAAAGCGAGCGCGGCGGCCAGGCCGCGGCCATCCGCGAAACCGCCCGAGGCGATGATGGGGATATCGAGTTGATCCGCGGCGGCGGGAATGAGGACCAAGCCCGGGATGTCATCCTCGCCAGGGTGGCCAGCGCATTCGAAGCCATCGATGCTGACGATGTCCACGCCTACCTTTTGCGCGCTGAGCGCGTGGCGCACGGAGGTGCACTTGTGGATGACGGTGATACCCGCGTCCTTGAAGGCCGGCATGTGCTCCTTGGGGTTATTGCCGGCGGTTTCGGCGATCTTTACGCCTTCCTCAATGATGACGTCGCGGTACTCCGCATAGGGCGGCGGGGTAATTGCCGGCAGCATGGTGAGGTTGACGCCGAAGGGCTTGTCTGTGAGCTCGCGGGTGCGGCGGATCTCGTGGCGCAGGTCCTCCGGGGTGGGCTGGGTTAACGCGGTGACGACGCCGAGGCCGCCGGCATTGGATACGGCGGCGGCGAGCTCGGCGCGGCCGACCCACTGCATGCCGCCTTGGATGATGGGGTGAGTGATGCCGAGCATCTCGGTGACGCGGGTGGAAATCATGAGGGTGGTGCTCCTTTGTGAGTGACTAGCAATTGGGGAGAAGTGGATGGAAGTTCTGGGCAAAGGTGGTGAATGGCTATTCGGAGAAATGAGCGTGCAGGCGCTCGGTGAGGTCGTCGGGCAGAGGGATGGGGCGGCGCGCGGAGACGTCGATAAGCACCAGCGTCGCCGTGGCGAACACGCACGAGGTGCCGTCCTGGATGAGTTCGTGGGCGACCTGGTAGGAGGTGGTGCCAATGCGGGAAATCCATACCCGCGCCTCGATGGAATCGGTGTAGGTGAGCTCGGCCTCGTACTGCACTTCGAGGGATCGCACCACGTGAGCGTAGGTATCGGTGGCGACGGGGCCGGTCAGTGCGGCGGCTGCGCGGACGCGGGCCTCCTCGAGGAGGGTGACTATCGTGGCGTTGTTGACGTGGGCGTTCGCGTCCTGGTCGGACCACCGTAAAGCGAGGGGCACCGGGATGGCGTTGGCGGGCGCGCGCATTGTTCCTCCTTGAGGGAGCGGGTAGAGTGATGCGTATTACTATACATACGAATTGTGGTTCGTCACTCGAACCGTGAGGAGAATGCCATGACAGATCTGCTGGGAATCGACGCCCTCCTGAGCGAAGAAGATAAAGCCACGCGTGACCGCGTGGCCGCACTGGTGGATGAGCACATCCGCCCGCACGTGGCGCAGTGGTACGAGGACGCGGTGCTGCCGGAATCGATCTTCCCGGTGCTGGCGGAGGCTGGTCTGTTCGGGATGCACCTGGAAGGCTATGGCTGCGCCGGGCGCACTGCTGTGGAATACGGGCTGGCCATGCAGGAGCTAGAGGCCGGCGATTCGGGAATTCGCACGGTGGTCTCGGTGCAGGGATCGCTGGCGATGTCGGCGATATATAAGCACGGCTCGGAGGAACAGAAGCAACAGTGGTTGCCTAAGATGGCCGCGGGTGACGTCATTGGCTGCTTCGGGCTAACGGAGCCGACCGCCGGATCGGACCCGGCGGGCATGGCGACGGTGGCGCGCTACCGCTCAGGCGAGTGGATTATCGATGGCGCGAAGCGCTGGATTGGCCTGGCAAGCGTGGCCGGGGTGGCCATTATCTGGGCCAAGGTGGACGAGGAGGATGCCTCCGCCGCCGGGGTGGAGGCGGGCGTGCGCGGGTTTATTGTGCCGACGTCTACGCCGGGTTTTAGAGCTACCCCAATCACTCGCAAGCTGTCGATGCGCGCTTCCATCCAGTGCGATATTGCGTTGGATAGTGTGACCGTGCCTGGCGACGCCCTGCTGCCCAAGCACCCTGGCCTCAAGGGGCCGTTCATGTGCCTTAATGAGGCGCGCTTCGGTATCAGCTTTGGCGCTTTGGGCGCTGCGCGCGATTCCTTGGAGGTGGCGCTGAAGTATGCCAAGGAGCGCAAGCAATTCGACCGCTCGCTGGCATCCTTCCAGCTCACGCAGCAAAAGCTGGTCGATATGGCGGTGGAGCTGAACAAGGGGCAGCTGTTGGCGCTCAACCTGGGCCGTGCCAAGGACATTGGCACGCTGGAGCCTTACCAGATTTCGGTGGGCAAGCTGGCCAACTGCCGCACCGCCATTGAGATTTGCCGCCAAGCTCGCACCATCTTGGGCGGCAACGGCGTCACGGCGGACTATTCGCCGCTGCGGCACGCCGCCAACCTGGAATCAGTGCGCACCTATGAGGGCACGGATGAGATCCACACGCTGATTCTGGGGCGCGTGCTGACGGGGGAGCAGGCGTTTAGCTAAAAGTGGCCCGAAGTCCCTTGATGAAGAGGGCTTCGGGCCTAGCTGTGTTTAGTTGGCGATGAAGTACATCTGTTTATTGATGAACTCCTCGATACCAAGTGAACCAAGCTCGCGACCGAAACCTGAACGCTTGACACCACCAAAGGGGAGTTCAGGACCTTCACCAGTTGGTGTATTGACGTTGCTCATGCCAGATTCGATGCGCTCAGCAATTGCTTGGGCTCGCTTGGAGTCTTGAGAGAACACTGCTGCGCCAAGGCCGAAGACATTGTCGTTAGCTATCTCGAGCGCTTCCTCATCAGTCTTAAACTTGTAGACCGTGGCGACCGGTCCAAAGAATTCCTCATAATAGGAATCGCTACCTCGAGGGATATCTGTGATTACTGCAGGGGAGATGTAGGCGCCCTCCTCTGAGAGTTCACCACCCGCCAGCAGCTGGCCTCCAGCAGAAACAGCGCGCTCGAGCTGTTCTTTGAGGTTCTCTGCAGCGCTACGGGAAGATAGCGGGGCATACACAGTTTCCCCGGCAGTATCCGGTAGTCCTGGCTCCATTTGTTGCGCAAGATTAACTAGTTCTTGAACAAACTCGTCATAAATGTCTTCTGCGACAATAAGCCGCTTGTTTGAATTGCAGGCTTGGCCGGTGTTGTACATACGCGTACCCCAAGCGAGTTCGGCTGAAGCCTTAACATCATCCGTGTCGAGGATGACATATGGATCTGAACCTCCAAGCTCGAGTACGGCTTTCTTGAGGTGCTGGCCAGCCTGTGCACCAACGATAGCTCCGGCCCGCTCGGATCCGGTAAGAGAAACTCCTTGAACGCGGGGATCTGCGATCAAGGTAGAGATTTGCTCATGGGTAGCAAAAACATTGGTGTACACCCCTGCCGGAAGGCCGGCATCGAGAAAGATCTTTTCGATCGCCAGAGCAGAACGCGGGCAAATCTCCGCGTGTTTAAGGATGATGGTGTTTCCTGCGACAAGGTTGGGTCCTGCAAATCGCGCTACCTGGTAGTACGGGAAGTTCCACGGCATGATGCCGAGCAGAGGCCCGAATGGGCGGCGGCGAATGAATGCCTTACCGTCCGCCTCCGTAGGGATCTCTTGATCCGCGAGAAACTTCTCCGCGTTGTCCGCATAGTACTGGATGATGGCAGATGAGAACTCGGCTTCTTCAACGCCTTCCGGAAGTGGCTTCCCCATCTCTTCAGCAATGATGGCAGCGAGTTCTTCTTTGCGTTCTTCAAAGAGTGAAGCTGCCTTGGCCACAATTTCTGCTCGTTGTGAGACTGGAGTTCCAGACCATTCGGTGAAAGCTACGGAAGAAGCTTCGAGGATTGGCTCAATAGCAGCATTATCGAGAGCATCGAAAGTTTCAATGATCTTGTTGTTGACTGGATTCTGTACACGGTACTGAGACATTTTTCCTCCTAGGAAAAGTTTGGGGTTGTTGTATCTGAACTGGATTCACTACGGCTGATTACTGAGCCCGTGAAGAAATCTGGGTTGCGGAGTCGGGTAATGAACATGAGGATTAATCCGAGCACGAGGATGCTGGCGCCCAGGATGAAGACGATTCCGACCCCTCCAAGAGAAGAACCGGAACCAAAGCTCGGGTCCATGGAGTCATAAGCGGTGATGAAAAACATTAAGAGAAGGAAGCCACCGCCCAGCAACGGGCATAGAAACTTAAACAGGAAGTTCCTTACTGAAGTAAAGAGTTCTTTTCGGAAATACCACAGACAGGCAACTGCTGTGATGCCGTAATAGAAACAAATCATGAGACCAAGAGCAGCAATTGTGTCCCAAAGTGCATTCTCTGAGAGCACTCTTGTTATGGCGTAAAAGGCTCCAGAAACGACGGTTGCGACAATCGTTGCGACGGTTGGAGTTTGGAATCGTGGGCTGATTCGAGCCAATTGTGGGGGAAGAGCTTTGTAATAGCTCATCGCCAGAATCGTGCGGGCGGGGCTAACCAGCGTGGATTGCAAGGATGCAAAAGAGCTAGCTAGAACCGAGATATAAATAAGGATGGCAAATGGGCCCATAACCGGGTAAGAAAGCACTGCAAAAATTGATTCCTGATTGTCTGGGTTACCGGCGCCTAGTCCGCTTTCGCCGATGCCCGCCCATGCCATAACGGCTACCGCTGTAAGTACATACAAAATGATCGTGATGACGATGACGACGGTAGCCGCCCGGCCAGGAGTTTTTTCTGGGTTTTTCGTTTCTTCATTCATAGTTAGGGTGACATCCCAGCCCCAGAACATGAAGATGGATAGTGAGATTCCGGCAGCAACCACCGAGAAGTCCTTGATTTCAAATGGGTTGAACCAGCTGAATTGGATCGGGGTGAAATCGAATCCATCTCCGTTGTAAGCCCTCCATAATGCTGCAACATCGAAGGAGACAATTGCGATGATTTGTATTGCAACGAGGATGTATTGCATCTTCTGCGTTGTGTCCATACCTCGATACGCGACCCAAGCTGCAGCAACTAAGAACACAAGTGTGGTTGGAATATTTACCCAGAGGTTGCGTGTGAGTTCAGCGAGCTCTGGTCTACCGGCAAGCTGTGCGATGAGCAGATAGAAGAAGTCAACGGCCACTGCGGCAAGGTTCGATAGGACCAATATCGTGGCGGCGATCAGACCCCAGCCACCCATCCAACCGACCCACGGGCCGAAGGCTTTGGTCGCCCATGTAAAAGTGGTTCCTGAATCAGGAGCACGGTTGTTGAGCTCGCGGTAAGCAAAGGCCACAAGCAGCATGGGGATAAACCCCAGAATGAGAACGGCTGGAACGAAGACGCCCACGGCCGAGATGGCAGGACTGATTCCCGAAGTGAGTGTGTAAGTTGGCGCCAAACAACTAATGCCAATGACGACAGCTCCGAGCAAACCGACTTTGCCGACTGCCAATCCTTTCTCTGAAACTGCTGGTTGTTCACTCATGAGGGAGCACCTCCTTTCAGCGACATGTAGCCCGAAGGGACAACAATGGTTGGAACTGGTAAGTGCTTGAGGATTCGATGAGCAGTTGTGCCAAGGAAGAGCCGACCATCGCCGGCAATACGCGCAGAACCAAGAACTGCCACTTCGCCCTCTTCCCAGCTAAGGTTTCGCAGCGCTGACTGGACACTTGATCCCGAAGTAGTGATGCGTGACGCTTGTCCCTTGGAAACCGCTTCTTCGATTGCCTCCGAGAGTGGGAGCTCAAATCCTTGCCCGGCATCTTCTCCGGAGATCTTCAAAGTAATGATGCGTAATGGAATCTCTCGGCGGTTTGCGCGGTCGAGTCCGATTGCCGCGACATCTGATCGTCCTCGGCGCGGGCCAACAAGAGCAGAAATACTCGTTATCGGTCCTGGATATGAATAGCCTTGAGGAGCTAGCGCTACTGGTGTTTGTGCTGTGTATAGCAATGAACTGGGTACTGTACCGATGCGGAATCGGTTCAAAAGTCCGCCTGAGCGTGCTCCGACGACGATTAAATCGCACTCAAGTTTTTGCGCGGCATCATTCAAGGCAAGTGCGGGTTCTGTCCCCTCGACGACGTGCCATGTCGCAGAAATGTCAGCGGGAAGACTATTTAACGCACTGGCGAGACGCTGTTCGGTTTGTTCTCGCACAATCGCGTTGTAACCAGGATCTTGAGTCTGAACACCAAAACCTTGAGGACTAACAGGAGGAATAACCGAGACTATCTTCAGGTTGACCTGGCGCTCACGCGCGAGAGCAATTCCTAAATGGAGAGCATCATGACCGTCAGAGGTGTCGATGTATGCGACTAGCAGAGAGCCGTTAGCCCTGCGGCGCGGAAAATCGGTGGGTGGATTCATGAACAGTCACCGCTTATCCCTGCCCGAGAATCTGTTTCGCAACGGCTTCACCGATACGCACCGCGCCGTCGACGTGCTGGTAACCTGCACCAGCGATGTCAGAGGAGGAGTAATAGATCGGGCCGGTTGGTTTGTTCTGAAGATGGCCCCAACGCGATAGTCCGCCCAAATCGTATGACGTTGCGTAGGCTCCGCGAGTCCATTCTTCGGCCGCCATATCGGAGAGGAAGAATGCGATTGGCTTCTTCACCTTGTCACCAAGGTAAATGGACATTGCATCGAGGATGCGCTCTTTGCGTTCTTCAGCGGGGAGAGCCCACATCTCTTCGGCGTAAACGTCGGAAACAAAGCCAACCAATGTGCCGAATGCGTCTTCTTTTCCTTCCTCACCGCCTGCGAAGTTTTTGCCGTAATTGGTGTTGTCATAGATTTCGGCAACGAGTCGATCGCCACCGAATGCAGTACCGGACAGTCCCTCTTCACGCCAGAAGGGTGTTTCATAGACTGCATGAACTTTGATGACGAGACCCATGGAAATGTGCTGATGGGCAACATGCTGTTCTCGCGGTAGGGGAGGCACGTAGGAAATGCGATTATAGAGGTTTGGCGGAACCGCAAGGATAGCGTTTTTAGCATGGACAACAGCGCGATCAGAATAGGCAGTTACGGTTCCCGGTCCACCATTGTTGTCCACACCATTGCGGACGTCCGCTTCAACATTGTTGGGGGCGTCTGCCGTAGAAGGATCTGGCGTAGCCCATTCGAGAGTGCGAACAGGTGAACTGAGAATGACGTCATCGCCGAGTTCCTCTGCCATCGTTATGGAAACTGACTGCATGCCGCCGGCAACTCGCTTATCAAGCAAGAAGTTTTCATCAACAAGGTTGTCGAAAGAACCAGCAGATGAAGCCATCAGAGCTGCTTGAAGTACGGAAAAGGTGCGGGAAGGCTTAGTAAGCATTCCAGAGGAAATGTAAAGCGAGATGTTGTCAATTGCCTCAGAATCGTCAGATAGGCTTTCTAACCAGTCACGGAAGGATTGGCTATCGAGTTCTTTGGCTCGTGGGTGCTCCCAAGGGGCGTTAGCGTCGACTTCCTCGGCCAGCTGATTGAGCTCAGCGATCAATCGATTCATCTCGGAGGCGGTTTCCTCTGACGTTGGGAAGGTATCTCCCTCAAATTCGTGGCGCGTGCCGTCTGGGGACACGTAGACTGATTTTCCTTCGCGGTACCGATCAAAAGTCTCGAGTCCGAGCTCTTGGACGAGTTCGGTGAGGCGCGTTTGATCGGGGGAAATCCACTGGCCGCCGATCTCAATGAAGTGTTCAGTACCTTGGTCGTCGAGTACCTTTCCGTTCCAGGTACGGCCGCCCACGCGATTGCGGGCTTCGAGAACACAGACTGATTTTCCTGCTTTCTTGAGAGTGCGGGCAGCCATTAGCCCTGAAGCACCGGCGCCGATGATTACAACATCGACTGTGCGCTCTTCGGCGTTGGGATTACTATTACGTTGCGTGACCATTGGAGCGTTTCTCCTTCGCGTGCAGTAGGTATGCGGTGAGTGAGACCTTCGTATGGACGATGGTGTTTCAACGTTAAATTAAAGGGTTTAATTTAACGTTGTGACTACAGTAACAAACGCGCGGCAAGAATTGTAGGGATCACAGTGGTAAATGTTTCGCGCCCCAAAGGGCGGCCAGTGAAAGCGCTGGTGAACCGGCAAAAAATAGCATCAGCCGCACTGCAAATTGTTGAGCGCAAGGGGCTTGAAGCCCTATCGATGTCAGCGGTAGCTCGGTCAATGAAGGTCAGTACCGCAGCGCTCTATAATCACATTTCGAATAAAGAAGAACTGCTGGCTCTGGTACAAGATGACATCATTGCAAAGGTCGATACTTCGTCGCTGAAGCACGCCCTTGCAGGGGAACTACCAGCAGCTGATGCGCTTCGGCAATGGGCATGGTCGTATCGGGATATTCTGGCTGATAATATTCCGCTGATTCGCGTAATTACTGAGCTTCCACTTTATGGTTCGCCCCAAACGATTTCGATGTACGAATTGCTCGTCCAAGTAATTGCACTCGCTGGAGTTCCCGAAGCGGAAGTTATTACGAGGCTTGTCGCAGTAGAGTCTCTTGTTTTTGGTTCTGCTTACGACGTTCATGCGCCTTTGAATATTTTTGAATCGCCTGGGCCTGGAGATAGTCCATTGAACAAGATGAATGACATCTACTTGGCGCAATTCCGAGAGCAGTCTTCGGAGGAGAGCGAACAATCTAAACTTCGTGCGAACAAGTCGTTTGAAACTGGTTTGGAAGCCCTGTTGGAACAGTTCCTATCATCAAATGAGGCTTAAATTTGTGACGTCTATTTAGAGAACGCAGCCCCACGGATAAAACGGATTCCATCCAGCAGCCTCTCGAATAGCTGACAAAGAAGGATGAAATGCGAAACCCTCCCCTGCAGCTAGGGGTGAACTGCTATTGGGGAGGGAAGCACCTTGGGGAATAAGCTGGTTGAGCTTAGGTCTCGCTAGATTTTGGAGATTCTTTGGATCCTGTGCGGTGGGCGTTCGGATCGATCGGGTGCCCGTCAGCGTCCAGATCATTGAGCTCGGCCAGCTCGGTGAAGTCCGCCTGCGCGTCGGCGAAGCCTTCCTCCGGATCGATCTCATCGAAGTTGCGGATGGTGCCGTCGCGCTCGTCCTTGAACATGTCCTTGCCGTAGATGACCAGCACCATAATGATGCCGGCGGCGAATCCCCACGCGGCGCCCTGGGTGGCCAGCACGCCAGCGGTTATGCCTGCGATGCCGAGGTCTTTCTGGTTCTTGGCCTCCATGATGCCCACACGCACGGATACGAAGCCCTGGATGATGAGCGTCAGTGCCAAGCCCACCGGCAGGATAGGCTCAACGAAAGAGGTAATCGGTAGCAGGAGGAGGCCCGTGTTGGTGCCCCAGCGGAAGGAGCCCGCGCCACCGAATATGGTGCGCATGGCGCGCTTGCCCTGCTTGTAGCGCTCAACGATGACCACGTGCATCGCCGCCCACAGTGGACCACACATGGCGATGTCTGGGCCGATGATGGACATCAGCATGTTGCGGCCGCCGAAGAGGAGGTGTGCGCGCGACGGGCTGTAGACCACGGCCTCATCCGTACGGACATGGTCGGCTTCCTTGAGAACGGCGTTGGCTTGCAGGACGTCACCGAAGACGACGATGTAGGCAGCCAACACTGTGGGGATGGCGGTAAGGAACATGTGCGCCGGCGGCAAGCCAACGCCGAAGACCGTGTACTCAGACCACAGCGTGATGAAGTCAGGCTTGGAGAAGCCCCACTCCACGTCCGGCCACGGTGCCTCGCCGGCCAGCGGTGCGACGAAGACCGCGACGAAGATGGCGGGCAGGATGCCTAGCGAAGCCAGGAAACGCCAGCCGGCGGCCTTCTGCCGCAGTGCCTGGAAGCCGCGCGAATACATGAGGAAGAAGGCCACGGCCACCGCGATGGTGATGGTGATAGGGAAGGAGTGGAAACGTCCGTCTTCTTGAAATACCGAGATAATCGCTGCAATACCGGCACCAAGCACGATACCGGCGCGCAGGCCTGAAGGAATGAGGCGAACGACCTTTGACGCCCACCCAGTTATACCCAGTGTTAAGGAGAATATGCCCAACAAGAGCTGGAAACTGATGAGCGCCCAGATTCGCTGCTCTCCTTCCGGGAAGGTCTGGATGTAGACCGTCAGCAGCGGAATAGCTGGGGTAATCCAACCCGGGACAACCGGGTCACCCAAGAGGTGGTGGGTCAGGTAGAGAAGGCCGTTGAGCATGACGACGGCCAGTGCCGCCTCATAGGGCATGCCGAGGGCCTCAGTCATGAGGGGGATAGCACCCAGATCGACCACGCACATGAACAAGCCTTGTGCGAAGTCTGGCCACTCAATGCGGTAGTGCACGAACGGCAAGCGGACATCAAAGGGCCCCATCTTCCAGTGGGGCGAAGCTTGACCGATTCCCTGTTCTTCGGGTTCGGCGGCTTCGGTGGTTGCGGCCATGACGGCCTCCTTTCAAAGAAAAAGGGACCAAGCCCTACGGGCGCGAACCGCGCAGGGCTTGGTGAGGAAAGGTGAAGTGGTTGAGGTTTAGCCGAGTCTTGATTAGTCGAACTCGATGATCTGGCGCAGCGCCACACCGTCGGACAGGCGGTCCATGGCGGTGTTGATGTCCTCGAGCTTGATGTGGTCGGAGATCAGGGCCTCGGCGTTGAGCTTGCCCTCGCGCCACAGTTGCTCGTACTTCGGGATGTCCTTCGACGGAACGGAGGAACCCAGGTAGCAGCCGTGCAGGCGGCGTGCCTCACCGGTCATCACGAGCGGGTCGATGGTGATGGTGGAGCCCGGTGCCGGCAGGCCAACGGTGACGGTCAGGCCACCCGGTGCAGTGACCTTGTAGGCGGTTTCCAGGGCCTTCGGGTGGCCGGCGGCCTCCACGACGGCGGTGAACTTCTTGCCGGACTCTTCAGCTTCCTGCGGGGTCATGGCGGAAGTGGCGCCGATTTCGAGGGCCTTCTCGCACTTGTCCTTCTGCATGTCAATGCCCACGATCTCCTTCACGCCGAGCGCAGCGGCGGTGATGATGGCGGCCATGCCCACGCCACCGAGGCCGACGACGGCGATGCTGTCCTCCGGCTTCGGATCAATTTCGTTAAGGATGGCGCCGCCGCCAGTAAGGATGGCGCAGCCGAGGATGGCGGCGATATCCGCCGGGACATCGGAGCCAACCGGTACGACGGAGAGCTCGGAAACCACTGCGTGTGTTGCGAAGCCGGAAACGCCGAGGTGGTGCTGGACCATCTCACCATTGCGGGTGAGGTGGCGGGTGCCGCGGATGAGGGTGCCCTCGTTGTTGGTCTTGGAGCCAACCTCACAGGGCATCTTGCCGTCGGTCTTGCAGCCAGCGCACTCGCCGCAGCGCGGCAGGAAGGTCATGACCACGTGGTCGCCGACCTTGACGTTGGTAACACCCGGGCCAATCTCCTCGACGATGCCCGCGGACTCGTGGCCCAAAAGCATCGGCAGCGGGCGGGGGCGGTTGTTGTTGACCACGGAGAGGTCGGAGTGGCAGAGGCCAGCGGCGGTGATCTTAACCAAGATCTCGCCCTCGCCGGGGGCAGTGAGCTCGAGCTCGCTCACGGTAATGGGCTTGGAGTCGGCGTAGGGACGCTCATCGCCGGAGCGCTCCAGGACGGCGCCGCGAATGGTAATCGTGTCAGACATATCTACCTCCAGACATCGGGTGGGGTTAATGCAACGTAATGTACGCCACAGGATGTCGATGAGGGCAGGAACGGTATGGGGGAATCTACATCAGACAGCTATTTAGATAGGGAATTCTCTACTTGCCGAGCATGTGGGCGCGCAGCGCCACGAAGACATCGAGCCCGCGCTGGCCGACGGCCCACTCATCACCCATCAACTCCGAGATCCGGTCGAGCCGCTGGCGCACCGTATTGGGGTGGATAAACATGGCGCGAGCTGTTTGCGGGATGCTGTGGCCGGAGAGCAAGTAGTGGTGCGCGGTATCGGTCAGCTCCGTGGAATGCTCCTCGTCATAACGCAGCAGCGGGCCGATGGTGCGTGTGGAAAGAGCGTTCAATGCGTGTGGGTCCGCGCCTAAAATGAGGCCCACCGTGCCCAGGGAGTCCTCGGTGATCAGACGGCCGCGCACTCCCAGGGCGAGCGCTGATTCCAGGTAAGACATGGCGGAATCATGTGCGCTGCGTGCTTCACTCAGGCCATCAAAGCCGATGGCGGAGACCGTTAAATCGGGGAACTCAGATAGCAGCGGGGCCAGCGCCGCATCGATACCTCGATCCGGCTGGTACAGCACGCACACGTGCTGATCGTGGTGCGTAATAGCGGCATTACCCGGCAAGAGGTGTTCCAGCTGCGGACGAGTGGGCAGGCCCTTTGCTGAGTGCAGGCCGACGAAATACAGCTGTGCTGAGGAGTTCAGGCTGATACCCGTCAGGTGTCGCAGGCGGGCGATCTCCTCACGCCCGGCATTACCCAGCGCCACGGCATAGACCAGGTCATCGACTTTGCGCGCGGTGGCGTCGACAAGCGCCTCGGCAAAAAGGGCAATCGCGGTAAAGGCCGCGGAAGCATGGCTGATGACGCGCAGTTCGGCGTCGCTGAGCTGCTTGTCCACACCAATCGTGCCCAGTGCGCGGCCATTAAACTCCACGGGGAACGTGCTTGCTGGGGGAGCGTCCGGGGCATCCTCCGTGGTCCACAGCATCACCGGAGCGTCGAGACTTTCAGTCAGCACGCGTTCCAGCTCTTCGAAGCTGGCATTGTTCATGAGCACGTGGAGCAGTTTCGCGTTGACCTCATTGAGCCACTGCAGCTCTTCTACATGGCGGCTCAGAGCTATCTGCGATCGGGTTAGCTCGGCAACGGATTCGCCCTGGCTCTCGATGACTTGCGCATTCTCCAATGCCACAGAGGTGATAGAGCCAAGCACCTCGAGCGCGGCAATTTCCTCGTGCGTGTAGTGGCGGGGGTGGCGGTCACCCACGAGCAGCGCACCGATGGTGCGCCCGGCAATTCGAATCGGGGCGCCGAGGATCCCGCGGATGCCTTCGGCCTCCACCGCGCGGTCCACGTAATCCACGTGCGTGACGTTGGGGTCGGCGGAATGGTCATAGGTCCACGCCGGGCGGTTGGTAGCGGCCACAATGCCGAGGATTCCAGAGCCCATCGGCATGTTGATGGTGCGGAACTCCTCAGTGACGACACCGCTGGTGGCCAGCACCTTGGTAAAGCCGGTGTCCTCATCGTTGAGGCTGAGATAACCCACGTCCGTACCAATAGTGGTGCGCGCGTGGCGCACGATGGCGTGGAATATATCAGTGGATTCGCGGCCCGAGTTGAGCATCTGAGAAACATCGAGCAGCTTGGTCGACATCACCCGCCACGTGTGGTTGGCACGCATGGTCTCCTCAACGGCCCGAAGCGAACTGAGCTCCTCGGCATCCAGTTGCTCTCGCAGCTCGTCGGGGACACGGGTGCCGCTGGCGAGGTGGGAGAATACGGTGCCGAGGAGAGACATGCCCCTAGTTTAGGGGCCAGTCAGGGCGCTTACTACTTCCAGTGGGAAGAGGAGCGCTTGGTCATCTGCTCGCGGTACTGCTGGGTGGTGGTGGGAAGGAGCTCACCGGTGGCCCAGTCCAGGATGACGCCGTAGTGGCGGACCAGGTCGAGCTGGTCTAGCTCGCCCGCGTTGTAGCGCTCCGCCACGGACTCCGGGGACTCCGTCAGCTTGTCCAGGCGGCTGGAACGCAGCTCCTCACGCAGCGTCTTCGTTGCATCCTCATCGAGCTCGTACTCGTCGATTTCCGGATCGATGGCGTGGATGACAACGCCGTAGTCCTTGGCGGCACGGCCCACGGAGACGTAGCCATCGATGACGTCCTCCAACACGGCCTGCGGGTCACGCTCCAGGGCATCGCCGAATCCGCCACCACCGGCAGAGGGGCGTTCGAAGGTATCGCCCGGGCCGACTGGCACGTTGGAGAAGAGCGCGCCGAGGTACTTCTCATCCGGGGTGCCGCGGTTGAGCCACACGCCCTGCGGGATAGACGGCAGACCACCCTCGATACCCCAGGTGACTGAACGGGAGCGGTCACAGCAGTAGCTCATCACGGTCTGGTTCGCGTCCGTGAGCACGCCGCCCTTGGATACGCCGACGCCGCCGCGGAACTTGCCGGGGCCGGCCGAGTCGGTGACCAGCGCGTGGTGGCTGGTGATCACAGGGGAGAGGCGCTCCTGGCCTTCCACCGGCTGGACCGCCAGGCCTGGGCCAAAGACCGGTGCGGTGGCAGAGGAACCATCGCGGTCGACGCGGCCGCCCCAGCCGCCGGCCATCCAGTCGTACCACATGAAGAATTCGCCCTTGTCCTGAGGTTTCTTCGCATCACGTGTATCCCAACCACCGATGAGGAGGTATTCCAGGTTGAAAGCACAAGCCATGGCGCGCTCCTGCATGAGCTGGGACCACAGCTCGAAGACGGCGTTCATGATCTTCTCGAAGGGGCCGGAACAGAAGCCGGTCACCGCGTGCGGCATGCCGGCGTTGACCACGGTTCCCTCGGGGCCGAGGTCGATATCCATGGCGCGGTAGAGGCCAGAGTTCAGCGGCACGTCGGGGAAGAAGGTCTTGGTACCGGCGACGATTCCGGAGAACGCGGAGCCATAGCCCGCGTTGAGGAAGCTGGCCACAGCTGGTGCGGAGCCATCCAGCGAGTAGGACAGGCGCCCGCCCTTGATGCGCATCGTGACCTTAATCGGCACGAGGCCTTCTTCCTTGGCCGGGTCGAGGTCGATGTAGTCGGTGGTGGACCACTCGCCGTCGTCAAGCTCGGCGACGCGGGCGCTGACGATGTCTTCCACGTAATCCTGGACCTCACGCAGCGCGGTGCGCACGATGTCGACCGAGTACTTGTCCACGAGGCGGTGGATTTCGCGCTCACAAACAGCGGTGGCCTCGGCCTGGGCCTTGAGGTCACCCATGACGATCTCGGGGCTACGGGTGTTGCCCGCCAGGAGCTTGGCGACGTCCTTGAGGAACACGCCCTTGGACCACACGCGCACCGGAGTAATACGCAGGCCCTCGGTGTAGTAGTTGGTGGCGGAAACATCGAAGGAGCCCGGGACGGAGCCGCCGGCATCAGCCCAGTGGCCCTTGTTCTGCGCGAAGGCCAGCAGGGTGCCCTCGTAGAAGATGGGGCGAAGGAAGGACACGTCGTTCATGTGCGTGCCGCCCTGGTAAGGGTCATTGATGGCGAAGACATCGCCTTCGTGGATGTCATCCCCAAATTCCTTGAGCACGGCCTGGCACTGGAAGTGCAGCGTGCCCACGTGCACGGCAATGTCCTGGTCACCCTGCATGACGGTGTTGCCCTCGGCATCGCACAGCGCGGAGGAGAAGTCGCGTGAATAGATAACGAAGGAGTAGCACGTACGCAGAATCTGCTCGGACATGAGGTTGACCGAGGTGGCGAAGGCGTTCTTGAGCACCTCGAAGGTCACCGGATCGAGTGAACGGCGGTTGGACGAGGACTTATTCTGCGTCTGCGACTGTGTTTGGGTTGTAGTCATGTCGATTCCTTTCAAAGGAGAGTCTTAAGGCGAGAGTCTTAGGCGTTGGTGGCCTTGCCGATGTGGATGCGGATGTTGGACCACTCATCAATTTCTGCGCGGTCTCCTGGCGGAATGACGGTGGTGGCGTCGAACTGGTCGATGATGGCGGGGCCGTTGAGCTTCGCACCGGCCTTCAGATCCGGGCGGTGGTAAATCGGGACATCGGCCCAGCCGCCGTGGGCGGAGAAGTACACCGGGCGGGTCGTCTCCGGGAGCTCTGCTTCGTGCTCTTCAACCTCGTAATGCTTGAAGGGCGGGTTCTCCAGCTCACCGATGGCGATGAGGCCGATCTGGTAGAACTCCACGGCGCCCTCGCGGTCGGCGAAGGAGTACTCGCGCTCGTGCTCGTCATGGAACATGGCCACGGCATCATCCAGCGGGTTATCGGATTCCGGAATCTCTACAGTCAGGGAGCGCCACTGGCCGCGGTAGCGCATGGAGGCGGTCAGCTTGAACTTCATGCGCTCCTCGGGGACATGCTCCTTGTGGAGGCGCTCGCGGGCCTCGGAGATAAGCGCCTGGAATTCCTTGCGCAGGTCCGCAGTGTCCACTTCGTCCACGGGGGCTTGGTACATCTTGGTGATGTCGTGGCGGATGTCCACGAGCAGGCAGCCCTGAGCAGAGGTTACGCCCGGGTGCGGTGGGACGACGACGGTGGGGATGGAGAGGTCGCGGGCCACCTCTGCTCCATGCAGTGCGCCGGCGCCGCCGCCGACGACGAGGACGAAGTCGCGCGGGTCATAGCCGCGGCGGATGGACAGCAGGCGAACGGCGTCGGCCATGTTGGCGTTGGCCACCTGGACGATGTTTTCCGCGGCGGTCTCGGTATCGAGGCCGAGCGGATCGGCGACGGTCTTGTTGACGGCCTCGCGCGCGGCATCCGGGTTCAGCTTCAGCGCGCCGCCGATGAGCTCGGTGCCGAGGCGGCCGAGGGTGACGTTGGCATCGGTATTGGTGGCCTCGGTGCCTCCGCGCTCGTAGCAGACCGGTCCCGGATCCGCACCGGCCGACTGCGGACCATTGCGCAGGGAGCCTGCCTCATCGATCCAGGCCTCCGAACCGCCACCGGCACCGATGGTGCCCACCTCAATGGAAGGGAAGCAGATGGGGAAGCCGTACTCGACCTGCCACTGCTTGGTAATGCGAATATCGCCTTCGTAGACCAAGGCGATGTCGGTGGAGGTACCACCCATCTCCAGGCCGATGGCGTTGGAGTAGCCGCAGCGCGTAGCGATGTCCTGCACCGCGATGGCACCGGCGGCAATTCCAGAGGCGGCCAGGCGGACCGGGTAGCGGGAGACCATCTCCGGGGTCATGGAACCGCCGCCGGAGTGGAGGAGCAGCAGGTCACCGTCGTAGCCGCCTTCCTCCAGCTGGCGGGACAGGCGGTTAACGTAGCCGGAGACCAGCGGCGCTAGGACCGCATTGGCGACGGTCGTGGAGAAGCGGTCGTGCTCGAAGATCTCCGGGAGGATTTCGGAAGAGGTGGAGATGGCGGCGTCGGGAAGCTCCTCGCGCAGGATCTCCGCCATGCGCTCCTCGTGGGAGGCGTTGGCGTGGGAGTTGATGAAGCAGATCGCCACGGTCTCAATCTTCTTGCGGCGCAGGATGCCGGCGATGCGGCGAGCTTCTGCCTCATCGAGCGGGGTGACCTCTGCGCCGTCGAAGTCGATGCGCTCCTCGACCTCGTAGCGGTCGCGGCGGCGGATATAGGGCTCCGGAACATCGTGGTAGGCATCCCACAGTTCGTCCTTCGTACCATCACGAATCTCAAGGACATCGCGGAAGCCCTTCGTGGTGATGAGCGCTGCCGGCGGGAAGCGGCGCTGGATCAACGCATTCGTGGCCACCGTGGTGCCGTGGGAGAAAACATCGACCTGGTTGAGCTGGACGTCGGCCTGCTTGAGGCCGTTCATCACTGCCTTCATGGGGTCATCAGGGGTGGAGGGGACCTTCGCTACTGACAGCTCGTGGGTGTCGGTGTTAACAATCGCGACGTCGGTGAACGTTCCGCCAACGTCGACGGATACGCGAAATGGCTTGGTCTCCGTCATGGTGTGGACCTCTCTTTCAAAGGCTCGTGAATTCGGTTGGAAGGAATCTTCATATGCTCCGGGGACACGAGCAATGGAGAAACAGTGAATCGAGAGGAAAATGAATAGAGGAAACTCCAAAAAGCCAGGCTGTAGGCCACTAGAATTACCTGATTAAAAGTAAGATAGGACACTATTTTTCGGAGGGTTAAGTGGCGTCACAAGAAAACCCGGAGTTGCACATCGCAGATCTCGTCGTGATGGAACCGCGGTTGCGCCGCATCAACAAGGCACAGGACAGTGAAGTCTTTGTAGGCCTGTGTGCTGAGGGCGATGGTGACGTGACAGGGTGGTTGGTCTTGCCCCGGGCGGAGGGAACACCCCGCGCCATTCAGCGCCGCCTAGCCAATGCCGCCGGCGTGGTATTCCTCGAATCTGAATTTCCTGAGCAGGAAATCCTGGACTCCGTGGATGGCACCGTGTCCCTCCTCTACGGAACTGAAGGGCTCACGCGTCAAGACATTCGGCGCGCGGTAGATGAGCTGTTGCGTAGGCAGCCCAACCTCACCTCGTGGCGCAAGCTCAGCACCATTGGTCAACTAAGCCCCGGGCTGGTCAACCCCGCCCCCGAATCCGAAATCCTCTCCCGCTTTGCCAGGTTTAGCGGGGATTCCGTACTTCTCTTGGCCGTCGATGGACGGGTTATCGCCGCGGCTGGTGAGCTGCCCGCACGCAGCATTGCCCGCTCCCTGTCGGTGGTTACCAACCACAGCACGACTACTTTGCACGTGGGGCGCTGGAAAGTTTTTGCCCGGTGGCTCAACCTTGCCGGCGAAAGCCCGTCCTTTGATCACGGCTATTGGTTGATCCGGGGACGGCAAACTAGCCGGGATGCGGATTTCGATGACCCGGCTTTTGCGGCACTGGAGGAGCTGCTCACCGCCTCTTTGCTGGCGCAGCGAAACATCCAACGCAACCACGTCGCGGAATCAAGCGCCTTGTTGATGGCGTTGTGCGACGACAGCTCGAATAAGGAGGAGGTGACTACCACTTTAAGGCGGAGAGGGTTTTCGGAGCATGCGAAAATGCGGCTCATAGTCTCGGACTCCGTCAAGGATTCCTACCGCAGCGATGTGCGCGACAAGGCCTTTGCCGTGGCTCAAGACGCGGGCGTGCCATTGGTGCTGGGTTATGTGGCTGGCCGCACCTGTGTGTTGACGACCCAGTCGGGAGCCGAGGCAAAAATTGCAGACGTGCTCTTCGGCTCGGTGGGGCTCTCCGACGGCTTCGATACCGTCCAGGAAGGCCCACAGGCATGGCTGCAGGCTCTCGTCGCTGCCGTGGTGGTGGAACGGAAACACTCACTGCACGTGCAGAGCATGGAGTTTTCTCAGTGCAGCGCCATCGAGAAGGCGGCGGCGTACCTGGGTCAGCGCGGTTTAGAAGATGCCGTGGGGGAGCTCGACCGAGCGATCGGCTCGATCAAGGATGGTGAAGAGATCTTTCAGGCCTATGAGGCTGAAGGGTTTTCCGTTGCCCGCGCGGCAAAGGTCGTGGGTGTACATGCCAATACGGTGCGGCACCGGCTGGAGGCACTGGAGGAGCGCATTCGTTTCTCGGATGCCGACTTAGTTTTGTGGGTGCTGTGGAAAGCACTTCGCCCCCGCATGCAGCGCTAGGCGCTTGAGACGCGGGGGCGGAGAGAATGAGGGTAGGTGGTGATGGGGGAATAGTGAGAACTACACCTTCTTCTTAGTGCGCGGAATGGGCTTGCCAGTGATGAGCGCGTGGAGCTTGCCATCACCAATCTGCAGCTCTTCGGGCACGTCCTCGGAATCGACCTCAGTCATGATTTCTCTGATGAAGTCAGATTCGGGAATGGAGGAATTGCGGGCGATAGCGGAAAGCTCGCGCATTTCCTCCTCAGAGAGGTGGTTGTCATTCTCAAAACGCTTCTTGAGTAGTTCGCGCGCACGGCGGCGCAGATCGGCCTCAGACTGCAGGTCCTTGCGGTTCTTCATCCAAGCAAAGCCGATGATGAACATGATGGCGATACCCATGTAGCCCAGAATCGGATATACCCAGCCGATGAGGTTAGAGAAGCCGACGAAGGAGAGCACGAATCCGATGAGCACCGAGATGACATAAACCTTGTAGAAGTGTTGTGGCTTGCCACGGGTCAGGCGCTTGGCAAAGGCATAGAACATGCCGATGGCGGTGTTATAAATCATGCCGTAGATAGCAATGGACATGGCGACTCCGAGCGCTGGATGAATCTGCTCAATCATGGCCAAGGTTGGCATTTCGGCGTCGGTAATCGGGCCCACCGAAACGTAAAGGCCGCCCACCAGGACCGCAAGCAGGAACAGGAAGCACAGGCCGCCGAGGATGCCGCCATAGCCCACTTCCTTGGCATCGAGGAAGTTGCCGCCGATGACGATCATCATTGAGACCACCACGATGACGTTGAGGCCCAAGTTATTGATGGCGGAGACCCACCAGTTGGGCAGCGTGGTGGGAATGGTCTGCGCCTGCTCGTTGAGGTGTGACCAATCGGGGCTGGACGTCAACACGGTATACACGGTGCCGATGGTCAACAGGATGATGATGAACGGGGTGATGGCGCCAATGGCGATGGTCACCTTGTCCACATCGAGCAACCCAGTCAGCAGCGTGAGAATGAGCATGAGGATCGCACCGATCCACACCGGCCAGCCCCACTGCTGGTTGAGGTTGGTGCCGGCGCCGGCGAACATGGCGAAGCCGATGCAGAAAAGACAGGTCAGCGTGGCGAAGTCAAGGATCTTCGACACAATTGGCGTGGACACCGCGTTGAACACAGAAGTGTGTTCTTTTGCGCGGTGATAAGAACCCAATTGGAGAATGGTGATTCCGGAAATGGTCATGGCCAGTGCGGTGACGATGGCACCGACGATGCCCATGTTGCCGAAGGCAACGAAGTATTGGAGGGCCTCACGGCCGGACGCGAAGGAGGCTCCCGCGAGCACGCCGATGAAGGCCATCGCGATGCCGAATGAGCGTTTAAGCATGGTGAACCTAACTGTGGATGGATAAATGCTTCTACTTATGCAGACGGGGCAGGCCGCCTAGGAAAGGTGCCTGCCCCGTGTGTGATGGAGCGAAAGCTGTTAGCTCGTCACCGCCTTGATGAACTCGGCGATTCCAGCAAGCTCCTCCTCGCCGTGGTCAATGATCGCGGCGGAGGTAAAGAGCCCGTGGTGGTAGCCCAGGAGGTGCTTGTGCGTGACGTCGACGCCCGCTTTTGCTAGCTTCCCGGCATACTCGATGCCCTCATCCGCCAGCGGATCGTTATCCACCGTGATGACGAGCGACGGGGGCAGGCCTTCCGGCAGCTCTTCCAGCAACAGTGGGGAGAGATCCGTGGCGGTGCGCTGGGATTCCTCCGTGACGAAGGTATCGATGAACCACCGCATGGTGTCGGAGGCGAGAGGGAAGCCTTCCTCCAGGCGTTTGTAGGAGGCACCGTTCTCGGTGCGCTCGCGGGAGCAATCCGTGATCGGGTAGAGCAGGATCTGGGCGCTGAGCTTGGCGACGTCATCTTCACCCACAAACTCATTCGCCAACGTGGCAGCCAGCTGGCCGCCGGCTGAATCACCGGCGACCGCGATGGAGGTCACGGTCAGTCCGTGTTCTGCCTCGGGGTTGGACAGCCAGCGGTAGGCGGCGCGGCAATCGTCGATTGCCGCCGGGTAGGTGTGCTCCGGGGCGAGGCGATAATCCACCGCGACGACCGGGAGGCCGGTCAGCACCGCGATACGGCGTACCGAGGAGTGGTGGGTCTCCAGGTTGCCCATGAGCCAGCCGCCGCCGTGCATGTAGAGCACCGCGGGGGTCTCCTGGCCGCGTTCTGCCTCCGGGCGGGGGTCATAAAGGCGAACCTGGAACTGGTCGACCTGGAAATCTGTGGTCGCAGGTTCCTTCTCCTCGTGGAGCGGGTTGGCGTGGGCCGAGGCTACGTAGTTCTCACGCACCTGCGGGATGGGGAAGTTGTGGAAGGACTTCGCTCCACCATCGCGGAAAGGCTTCAGCGCCTTCCACGCATCCTCAGCGACGGGGCGCCCGGAGTATTCGTCGTGCAGAGTGTGCATCGTGATCACTACCTTCTAGACCAGCTCGTAGTCGTTGATCTCCAGCTTGTCGGTGAGCTCGTAGTACTCAGCAACGTTGCCGGACCAGTTGTTGATGACGCGGCCTTCCTCGTTCTTGTACCAAGAGGAGCAATCGGCGGAGAACGCAGATGCCTCGAGTTCCTTCTGGATGCGGGTGTTGAACTCGTCGATGACGTTCTTCTTCACGTCGAGGGCTGCCTCCGGGTTCTCGCGCAGGTAAGCAACAGCCTGGGAGATGTAGCGGTCCTGCGCCTCGAGCATGGCCACCACGGAGTGGTGGTTGAGGTTGGTGTTCGGGCCGTAGAGCATGAAGAAGTTCGGGAAGCCATCCACGGTCATGCCCAGGTAAGCCTCCGGGGAGTTGCCCCAGCGCTCGCGCAGGTCGACGCCGTCGCGGCCAGCAATCGGCAGGTCGCCCTGGAATTCCTGGGAGTGGAAACCGGTGGCGTAGATGACAACGTCGAAGTCGTGCTCGACGCCGTCCTCGGTGCGGATGCCGGTCTCGGTGAATTTCTCGATGCCAGCGGTGACAAGCTCCACGTTGTCACGGTTGAAGGTGGGGTAGAAGTCATCGGAGCGCAAGATGCGCTTGCAGCCGAAAGCGAAGGTCGGGGTGAGCTTTTCCACCAGCTCCGGGTCGTTGACCTGGGAGCGCAGGTGCTCCATGGCCTGCTCGACACCCTCGGCGGCGGAGTCGGTGCCCTTGCGGGTGCGGTCGAAGCCCTCCTCGCGGACCTCGTGGATTTCCTGGCGGATGGCGCGGTAGGAATCCGGGTTCTCCTGGAATTCCTTGGTCTCCTCCTCGGTGAAGATGACCTGGTTGCGCGGCAGGATGTAGTTTGCGGAGCGCTGGAACACGGAGAGCTTCTCCGCTTCCTTGGCAACCTCCGGAACCAGCTGGACAGCGGAGGCCGCGTTACCGATGACGGCAACCTTCTTGCCGTTCAGGTCGACGTCGTGGTTCCACTCGGCGGAGTGGAACTGCACGCCCTGGAATGCCTCGCGGTTCGGGAAGTTCGGGATCTTCGGCTTGGAGAGCTGGCCCCAGGCGCCGACGAAGACGCGGCCGTAGTAGGTCTCACCGTTGGCCTCGATCTCCCACGCCTTGAGGTCTTCCTTCCACTCGGCGCGGGTGATGCGGTGGTTGAACCTGATGTGATCGTAGAGCTTGAACTCTTCTGCGAGGGCCTTGAGGTAGCCCTGCATCTCGTCCTGACCGGCGAACATGCGGGAGACGCCGAGGTTGAGGAAGTAGGAGTAGCAGTAGATCAGAGCCTGGGTATCGCAGGCAGCACCCGGGTAGGTGTTGTCGCGCCAGACGCCGCCGACCTCGTCGGCTGCTTCGAGAATGAGGAAGTCCTGCTGCTCGTCGCGAACAAGTTGGGCGCCCATGCCCAGTCCGCCGTAGCCGGTGCCGAGGATGATGCAGTCGTAGATCTTCATGGTGGTGTGTCTCCTTGAGGTGTTGGTGTTTCGGATTAGTTCGCGCGAATGGCTTCAGCCAGAACCTGGAGGCCGTCACGCAGGGTGGACTCGTTGATGACCAGGGGCGGAAGGAGGCGGATGACGTTGCCGTCGAGGCCACAGGTGAGGATGAGCACGCCCTGCTCGCGGCAGGTCTTGGCTACCTTGGCGGTGAGGTCGGCGTTTGGCTGGTTGTTGTCATCGACCAGCTCGATGGCGATCATGGCTCCGCGGCCGCGGACCTCAGCAACGGTGGTGAGTTCAAGTAGCGGCTCCAGCTCTTCGCGGATGATCGCCTCGATTTCGCGGGCGCGGGAGTTGAGGTCCAGCTCCTCCATCTCCTCGAAGGCTGCCAGGGAAGCAGCGCAGGCCACTGGGTTACCGGCGTAGGTGCCGCCGAGGGAGCCCGGGTCCGGGGCATCCATGATTTCGGCGCGGCCGGTCACAGCGGAGAGCGGCATGCCGCCGCCCACGCCCTTGGCGGTGGTGATGAGGTCCGGGATGATGCCCTCGTCTTCACAGGCGAACCAGGAGCCGGTGCGGCAGATGCCGGCCTGGATCTCATCGGCGATGAAGACAACGCCGTTGTCGGTGCACCATTCCTGCAGTGCCGGGAGGAAGCCCTTGGCCGGCTCGACGAAGCCGCCCTCGCCCTGAACCGGCTCGATGATGACGGCGGCCAGTTCTTCGGTGCCGACGTACTGCTCGATGTAGCGCAGGGTGCGCGCTGCTGCTTGCTTGCCGTCGAGGCCGTCGCGCAGCGGGTAGGACATCGGCGCGCGGTAGATGTCAGCGGCCAGGGTGCCAAAGCCGGACTTGTACGGCTTGTTCTTGGCGGTCATGGTCATGGTCAGGTTGGTGCGGCCGTGGAAGGCACCGTCGAAGACCACGACGCGGTTCTTGCCTGTGTAGCGGCGAGCGATCTTGATGGCGTTCTCCACTGCCTCAGCACCGGTGGAGAAGAGGCAGGACTTCTTCTCGTGGGTGCCCGGGGTCAACTCGTTGAGCTTCTTGGCTACCTGGACAAAGCCCTCGTAAGGAGCGTTGAGGAAGCAGGTGTGGGTGAGGTGGCTAGCAGCCTCGGCGACGGCTTTGGCAACGCGCTGGTTGGAGGCGCCGACGGAAGTCACGGCGATGCCGGATGCGAAGTCGACGATGGTGTTGCCGTCGACGTCGACAAGCACGCCACCGTCGCCGTCAGTGATGTAGGAGGGGTAGCCCGGGATGACGCCAGCGGCGACGTCTGCTTCACGGGCGGCATTCAGCTCCTGGCTGCGGGGGCCAGGGATTGCGGTGGAAACATTCCGCTCCTGGGGGAGGCGGTTCTTGAGATCCTGCATGCTGTCTGCTCCTTAATGCTCGGGATTTGTTATGACGTAGGTCATTCTGGCGGCTAAACTTCAGGAGGGCCACAGACGATCTGGTGAAAGAATGGTGAGAAATTGTCCACAGTGGATAAGGGGGTAGCGGCCGGGCTGGAAGAGGGGAGCGTGTCCCTCACCTGGTTGGCCAATCAACCCGATCTGGGGATAGAGATTCTGCACGATTGCAAGCGGTCCTTTTCCGTGATGCACCCGTGTGAACTGCGCGATCCGCGCGAATTTGTGGGATCCGGGGCCGTCATTTTGCTCACCGGCATGGCATTTGAAGGACAGCCTGAGGAGCTGGAAGAGTACATCCGCAAGGTGGCCGAGGGTGGGGTGACGGGGGTGGGTTTCGGCGTTGGACTGGCCTTTGCCGAGGTTCCGCCCGGCATGCTGGAGGCCGCTCGGGAATGCAATGTTTCGCTCTTCACGGTGGCGCGGCGCGTCCCTTTCGTCTCGGTGCTCGCGCGTTTGCACGACGAGTTGCAGCGCCAGCGCGAGGAAGGGTTGGAGCGTTTCATCGCCCAGCAGGGTGCGCTGAACGACGCCGCCGTGGCCGGCCTCGATGCCCTCGTGGACAAGACCAGTCGCCTCCTAGGCGCGCATTCCTGTCTCGTCGATAAAGACGGGCGCGTCTTTGCGCAGTCGAGCTACCCGGGGCTGCCCCCGGTGGATTGGGCGCCGGTGATCGCCGATACTCGCGCCCAGAACTTCTACGCCGCGCGCCGCGTGGGCGGGTGGAATGTATTGGCCCAGCGCTTGGCCGACCATGGTGTGCGCTCCTTCGGACTCTTGGCAGTGTCACGTGATGGCTTCGGTGTGAACGAACGCGCGCTTCTCAAGCAGGCCGCGGGCCTAGCGGAGCTTAGCGTCAAGCGCCCACAAGAGCTGCGGCGCACACAGAATGAGCTCAACTCCATGGCTTTGGCCATTCAGCTGGGGTTGGACGAACCCGAAGATCCCATGCGGCGCATCTTCCACCTCGTGGGTGATGCGCAGGGGAGGGTGCGCCCGGTCTTGGTGAAATCCGAGGGGGAGCGGGCTCACCAGCGCTTCATCCAGGCCCTGGACGCCCGACTCCAAGACCACGGGCGTTTGCTCTTCGAGTACGCGCTGGATAAGTCCTCCAGCCTCCTGCTCTTTAGGGGAAGCCGAACGATGAAAAACCTGCAGGATTTGCTGCGCGATATTCGCGGGAGCAAGCGCATCGTCGTGGGCCAACCCATGCCGTGGGCCGAGCTGGGGGTGGGGATTGTCCGCGAGCTGGAGTCTTTCGCTTTCGGGCTGCAGCCGGGGATGCTCGCGGGGCCGGAATCGCGCACCTTGAGCTGGACTAGGGACCCTCGGGTTAAAGGAGCGGTGCACAACCGCGCGAAGGAGACCTGGGGCAAGGTGCGTTCCTTTGATGCCGAGCACGGCACCGACTTGGCGGAAACACTGGAGGTTTACTTGCGCGCCGGCGGGTATGTAAGCCGCACCGCTGAGGAGCTGCATTCGCACCGCCACACCGTGCGCAAGCGCATCGCGGACTTGGAGGAACTATTGGAGGTGGACCTTAAGGATCCGCTCGTGGCGGCGGAACTTCTCATCCTGGGCGTGAGCGTTCCGGACTGAGATCTTAAGAATCAAGGCTGAGCAAGAGCAGCTCCGCGCGGGTGACGGGGTTGCCCAGGTCCACGCCGCAGAGTTGCTCGATCTTGTCCAAGCGGGCGCGCACGGTGTGGCGGTGAACGCCGAGCTCCGCGGCGGCGGTGGCCAGGTTGGCGTTGCCCACGAGGAAGGAACGCAGCGTGGCGCACAGCTCTGTGTTGTGCTGCGCATCGTGCTCGGTAAGAAGGCTGACTGTGGCCGCGCGCCGTGCAGTGAGGGCCTCGGACACTCCGGGTTCTGCCAGCCAGGTAGGGGCAGCAGAGTCGAAGGTCGCCACAGTACCGAGTTGCAGGCTGCGCGCGTGGCTCTGGAGAGAGGACAAGAGCGCCGGGGTCAACGCTTGCCATTGGATGCGCTGCAGGATGGACGTTCGGAGGTAGCGGGTGTGTTTCCCGCACAAGTTCGTGTGCGCGGTGCCCGGGGGAAGCGCGATAAGCGCCGAATCGTGTTCCGGACGGATGAGGTTGAGAGGCTCGGCTTTTCCAATCTCGCTTAATGCCCGCGCGAGGCGGGAGGGCGATGGTGCCGTGAGAAACAGAACATCCACGAGGTCATGGCTATCGACCGTATGGAAGGCCGCCTGTAAGGCAGGGGAGTCAACCCCGGCCAGTTGGGCGTCAAGCGCCAACGCCCCGAGGATCGTGTGTGCAGTGGTGTCGGGATGATCTAAGAGCAGGCTGGCCAGGCCCGCGAGGTGCCGGATGAGCGCGCGGGAGTAGGAATCGAACTTCTCCGCGCGCGTTACCGCGATGGCCCAGCGTCGTCCAGCCGAGCCGAAGATGCTGGTGATGGTTGCGCCTGTGCTTGTCGACGTCCCCGTTCCCCGCCCCGTCTGCTCCGCGGCCTCCACCGCGGCGTCGGCCGCACTGAGCTGGCCGCGATCGCTGCGGCTGACCACCGCTCCGGAGGAACTGGCCACCGCTACCGCGGCACCGAGTTCTTTGCCGGCTTGCATGACGAGCGCCCCGATGCTCGTGGCCGCGGCCTGGTTGAGGCGCTCCTGCTGGCGGTGGAGTGCAAAGTGCGCGTTGTTGTCCAAGCGGGCCTGTTCTTGAGCCACGGCCGTGGTGATGGAGACGAATCGGGTGGCGCGCGGGACCTCAAAGAGGGTGAGATTGTGCTGGGAGCAGGCATGGATGAGCGCGGTGGGGACCTCGCTAAAGGCCAGTCCGGTGCCGAAGCCGATGCCCTGCACGCCGGCCGCGGCCAGGGCCGCACCATAGCGTTCGAAGCCCTCCGGTTCTTCCTGGAAGGCAAGCCCCAACGTGAGCATGAGCGCGCCGGGGGAGGTGAACTCGCTGGGGTCCGCGAGCTCGGAGGCGTGGATGATGTTGAATGTGGCGCTACCGGTGACGATGCTTCGCAGGTTCAATGAGCGCTGGTTGAGCAGCCAGCGGAAGGAAATCTCACGCATGGTGGACAGGGTACACAGCTAAGGGGAGGAAATTTATACATCTCGTCCATAGTGTGCGGAGGGTGGTGGAGACCACACTAAGGGGCACACTATTCATCCGAGCACAAAAGGAAGATCATGCAGGAACTTCAGTACCACATTGAGCAGTCTCGCCACCTGGGCCAGCAGGTCCCGGGCCCGAAGAGCGCCGCCCTGGATGAGCGCCGCAAGAACGCCCTCCCCGCGGGCATGGCGCCGTCGCTTCCGGGTTACGTAGTGGATGCCGATGGCGGCATTCTTGCCGACGCCGACGGCAACCGCTTCATCGACCTTGCCTCCGGCATCGCCGTGACCTCCGCTGGCGCTTCGAACCCGGCCGTCGTGGCCGCGGTCCAGGAGGCCGTCGCGCACTTCACCCACACCTCCTTCACCGTTTCTCCTTATGAGTCCTACGTGGCCGTGGCAGAAAAGCTCAACGAGGTCACCCCGGGTGACCACCCGAAGAAGACTGCGCTGTTCAACTCCGGCGCGGAGGCCGTCGAGAACGCAGTAAAGATTGCCCGCAACTACACCGGCAAGCGTGGTGTGGTGGTCATGGACCGCGCCTTCCACGGCCGCACCAACCTGACCATGGCGATGACCGCCAAGCAATCGCCCTACAAGAACGGCTTCGGTCCCTTCGCCCCGGAGATCTACCGCGCACCGATGTCCTACCCGCTGCGCGATGGTCTGAGTGGTGCCGAGGCCGCCAAGAAGACCATCACCATGATCGAGCAGGAAGTCGGCGCGACCAACCTGGCCTGCGTCGTTGCCGAGCCGATTCAGGGTGAGGGCGGATTCGTCGTCCCGGCTGAGGGCTACCTCGCAGCAATCCAGAAGTGGTGCAACGACAACGACGTGGTCTTCATCATCGACGAGATCCAGGCGGGCATGATGCGCACCGGTACCTGGTTCGCCTCCGACCACGAGGGCATCGTGCCGGACATGGTGACCATTGCCAAGGGCATTGCCTCCGGCATGCCGCTGTCCGCGGTGACTGGCCGCGCGGAAATCATGGACACCCCGCAGCCGGGTGGCCTGGGCGGCACCTACACCGGCAATCCGGTAGCGTGCGCGGCTGCGCTGGCAACCTTCAAGGAATTCGAGGAGAAGGACTTCGGTGCGCGCGCCCAGAACCTGGAAAAGGTCGCCCGCGAGGAGCTGGAGCCCATCCTGGGCGATGAGCGTGTGGCAGAGTTCCGCGGCCGCGGCGCCATGCTCGCACTCGAGTTCGTGACCGCTGAGGGCGAGCCGGACTCCGAGCTGGTGCACAAGATTGCTGACGGCGCCAAGGCCGAGGGCGTCCTGCTGCTGACCTGCGGCCTGGACCACAACGTCATCCGCTTCCTGCCTTCCCTGGCTATCCCGGAGGACCTGTGGCGTGAGGCGCTGCAGGTCGTCGTCAAGCAGTTCAACGAATACAAGTAAGGCGAATGCAGTTCTCACCCGGCGATGGCCGGGTGAGTTCACGTTTTAATAGCCATTTAGTAGTCATCGGAGAAGTCTTTGTCCAACAACATTTCTGTGCCGCAGAAGGATCAGTCCACGAAGGAATTCAAGCCCGCGCTGTCCTTCGTGCAGGGCATCGCCCTCATCTTCGGCACCAACATCGGCGCGGGAGTTCTCTCCATTCCTTATGCCGCTCGCAACGGTGGATTCCTCGCGCTCGTCATCGCCCTGCTCGTGGCAGGCACGCTCACGACCATTTCCATGTTGTACGTGGCGGAGTCCGCCATGCGCACCAAGGCCACGCTGCAAGTCTCGGGGCTGGCCGAGCACTACCTAGGGCAGTGGGGTCGGTGGTTGGTCTTCGTCGCCATCATCGTCAACGGTATCGGCGCGCTCATCGCCTATGCCGCGGGTTCCGGTGACCTGATCAACAATATCTTCGGTCTGCCGCCGCTTCTGGGCACGCTGATCTTCTTTGGGTTTGGCGCGTGGGTGATGTACCGCGGTCTGCACACCACAGGTGCCACTGAGGGCGCCGTTACCGCCGGTATGGCCATCATCATCGCTGTCCTCTGTGGATGGACCATCCTGGGCCCAGGTATCAAGGTGGAAAACCTATTGGTTCTTCACCCCTTCTTCATCGTCCCGATTCTGAACCTGGCGGTGTTCTCATTCCTGGCGCAGTATGTGGTTCCGGAGCTGGTCCAAGGCATGGATCCGTCGAAGCCGCAGGAGACCGCGCGTGCGATCGTCGTTGGCATGGTCATCACGGGCTTTACCCTGGCGCTGGTGCCTTTTGCAGCCCTCGGCCTTCTCGGCATGGAGGTCACCGAAGTGGTGACCATTGCCTGGGGTGAGGCTCTTGGCCCAGTGGCCTACTACCTGGCCAACATCTTTGCCCTGGCGGCCATGTTGACGTCATTCCTTGCTATTGGCTTCACCACCATGCGCAACGTCCTGGACATCTTCCACTGGGAAGGCGTGAAGGGGCAGCGCATCGTTGCGGTGGCACTGACGGTTGTGCCGCCGCTGGTGATCTCGATTGCAGGCCTTGGCGGCTTCGTTGCGGCGCTGTCCTATGCGGGCGGCTTTGCGGGCGCCATTATGTCCGTCATCCCGGTGATGCTGCTGCACGCCTCCCGCAAGAAGGGCGACCGCGACCCAGGCTGGACCGTGGGTGGACTCGCACACCCGGTAATCCAGGGCACCATCATCGTGGTCTACTTCCTGGCTTTCATCTATTCGATCATCTCGATCGTCGGGCTGGTGCCGGCGGGCTGGGCTTAGCGCAAGCGATTAGCCCTGAGAAAGGTACGAGATCCTAGACTCAGGCGAGCGATGTTCTTGGGCGGTGATGATGCTACTTCGTAGTAGCCCCATCACCGCCCGTGTCGTTCTCAGCAGATTTCGTTAGCTCTGCACAATCGGGGCGTATGTCCCCAAGGTTTCCCTGCTCTGCGTGCGGCTTTCACTTGGGGGATGTCCGGAACCAATGTTGTTATAGATATGAGGATGAGAGCGCTTGAGCAGCTCGCCGCGAACAAAGCCGGCTACTCCACACAAGAGGATGATGGTTGGAATCACGAAAACCAAATACCAGAGCTCGGCATCGCCAATGAGGTTCTCGAAGTTGGCCAAGATTAGAACGAACATTGTGCCGAACCCGATGATGGCGATAGTCGGCGCTACTTTTGTGACGAACGGTGGGTAAAGCCCTTTGTGCTTCCTAAAGTAGAAGTAAACCGAGACCGAAGTAGTCAGAAGTAAGAAGACGAGTCCGAAACCACCAGCGTTGCTCATCCAAGAGAACACGATTGCTGATGGAAAGCTTTCGTCATATCCTGAGAGCTTTTGCGCAAGCAGTGCCGTGGCGATGGCAAACAAACCGAAGCAAGATTGGAAAAGTGATGCCGCAACAGGGGCACCATTTTCGCTAGTCGTGCCGAGGTTCTTCCAAATAACCTGTTCGCGCCCCAACGCCATGAGGTAGCGGGAAATAGAATTATGGAAGGCTGTAACGGCTGCGAAGAGAGAGGTGACCAAGAGAAGCTGAATTAGTGGAACGATGGATGCGTATCCTTGGCTCGCAATAAAGTTGAAGAACAGATCTGAACCAGACTCTTGCGCGGAATCAACGACCTGAGACTCTCCAGCGCTTTGGGCAATCGACCATGATGAAAACCCATAAACGCCGGAGATAATCAGAATTGATATAAGCGTCGCGTTTGGGATGGTTTTCTCCGGTTTGATTGCCTCCTCAGAGTACATAGCACTGCTTTCAATTCCCATGAACCCGGCGATAGTGAAGGCGAGAAGAGTTCCTGTGCCAGTTCCAATGAGCGCGGACGGGGATAGGGTGCCAATCGAGAGCCCATCTGCAGGGTTGCGGATTGCGAGAACACAGAAGAACACGATGGCACAAGACTCTAAGAGGAGAAGAACTCCTAGAATTCTCGAAGTGGCATCGGCAGATTTAATGCCTAGAAATGCCACTAGACCTAATGCTATGAGTGCCCACACCGCCCAGTGGACATAGGTGCCTACTATCGATTCAAATAAGCTAGATGCTGTGTATCCGAGAAGACAGTAAAGCGCGATCTGCATAGCAGTGTAAGAAACGATAGCCAGTGAAGACGCTGCTAAACCGTGGCTTTTCCCGAGGCCGACGGAGACGTAGGAAAAGAATGCAGCAGTATTGGGTATCTCCTTGGCCATAGCACAGAAGCCGACTGAAAAGAATGCCACGAGTGCTCCGCAAAGCAGGTAGCCGAGAGGAACTCCTGACATTCCAGAGGTGGCATATGCAGCCGTTACTCCGGCGGAAACCACCGTTAAAGGAGCAGCTGCTGCAATTACTAGAAAGACAATGTTGTGCGTCTTAAGGGTACGAATTTTTTCGCTCATACGGCACCATCACTTGTAGCAGGGGAGAGACTTTCAAGCGCGGGGCAGTCTTCTTTGAAGTGAGTGGTATATGCCTTTCTTAGATATTCGATTTGTTCTTGTGTGAATGTCTTTCGAATTTGTCCTTCCACGATTTCGGCGTATTCATCCTTGAAACCGGAGTCTTCACCGGTCAGGCTTTCCAACACTGCAAGACCACAGAAAGGAACGTAGTACTGGCAATAGCCACCTTCTTGGACCACGACTAGATTTCCTTCAGAAAGGCTGTCTGCAGCAGCTACAAGAGCCTGAGTCATGTTGTAGTAGCCCGAGGTTGTTACCATCATGCGGCCTAGAGGGTCCATCATCGCGGCATCGTAGCCTGTACTAAGGATGATTAATTCTGGCTTGAATTCCTCAAGCGCTGGAATGACGATCTCATTAAGCGCGGTTTCATACACTAGGTCGCCACTTCCTGGAGGAAGGGGGATATTCAGATTGAAATCCTTGCCTTTTCCGGAGCCTCGTTCTTCGACGAAGCCACTGTCGACCGGGAAATTTCTGTCTTGGTGGATGGATACTGTGAGAACACGGTTGTCTTCCCACCAGATGTCTTGGGTTCCGTTGCCATGGTGAACATCCCAATCTACGATTGCGACTCTTTCTAGACCGCGTTCCTCGAGAGCAAAAGACGCTGCAGCCGAAGCGTTATTGAAAAGGCAGAAGCCTAAGCCACGGTTCCGCTCAGCATGGTGTCCCGGAGGGTTAATCAAGGCATACCCTCGGTCAACCTCTCTGTCTAGTACAGCTCGGGTCATTTCAATTGCGCCGCCGGCTGATAGCTTCGCAATGTCGGCGCCTCCTTGTCCGAACGGTGATCCTCCATCTCCACAATCGCCACCCTTCGGCAGTTGAGACTGTTGGAGCATCGACTCGATGTGTTCGTTAGAGTGAATTCTTTCGAGTTGCTCTTTCGTCGCCGGCTTGGCCGAAAGATTGGTGAGGTGTTGGCGGAGCTGCGAGACTTGCACTAATTCATTTAGACGCCGCTTTGGTTCCGGCGAAGAGAAGTGGCGGTTCACGGGTTGTAGACCAAGGGCTGGGTTTGCCGGTGCATTGCCACCCGTGCCCGTATCGTGCCATCCGTAGAGCGTGTCCCAGAGATAACCCACAGAGACTTTATCTCCCTTTTTGGTTGACATTTATAATCCTTCCTTTCGGCTGCGGTGTTGCGAACCATAATACTTGCCGGGTGTGATTTAGGAGACTGTTGTCGCCTTTTTATGAGAGTGGGATAATTTCTCTTAGGTGCTGCTATGGTTTTGATATTGACGGTGTAGATCCTTGGTTTTGGACTGGCATTAGAGGTGTTTGCTAACGATTAGATAGCCGTCTTGAATCGAATAAAATGATAATAAGGCGCCCCTTTGTGGGGGTGGATTGATTGCAGGTTAGACGATCGATAGTTCATTAATCTACGTAAACATGCAGGTAAACTGATATAAATAAAGTATCTTTCAATGTTTTTGCCGGGGATATTTATGGGCAATCCTGACCCGTGGAGGGGTTTGTGGAATTCTAGTTTTCTAGAGGCGTGAATCTGACTTTGATGGGTGGATTAATTCCGTTTGTAGTTTCGTTTGTTTTGACTTTGCTGCCACAGTTTTTGTTTCAGTAGGGACGTAGGAAGATTAAAAGGGTGTTGGATTACCTTTCGATAATCCAACACCCTTTTGGTGATCTATTTCGGACTACTTCTCCACGTAGTAGAGCTGCTTGTTAACGAACTCATCCATGCCCAGCGGGCCAAGCTCGCGTCCGAAACCGGAGCGCTTGACGCCACCGAAAGGCATTTCTTCGCCTTCGCCAGCGGGGGTGTTCACGTTGGCCATACCGCACTCGAGACGGCGGGAGACAGCGGCGGCGCGCTCGGTGTCCTGGGAGAACACGGTGCCGCCGAGGCCGTATTGGGTGTTGTTGGCCAAATCGAGGGCTTCTTCGTCGCTGCTTACCTTGTAAACGGTCGCGACTGGGCCGAAGAACTCTTCGTAGTAGATATCAGAGCCAACCGGGATATCGGTGATGACAGCAGGGGAGACATAAGCGCCTTCCTCAGAGAGCTCGCCACCAGCACGCAAGTTAGCACCGGCAGCTACGGCGCGGTCCAGCTGGTCACGCAGTTTTTCAGCTGCCTCACGAGAGGACAGCGCAGAATATGCACCTTCCGGCTGGTTGTCCGGAGTGGACTTTACTGCAGCGTTTGCGAGGCGCTCGAGCTCAGCGACGAACTCGTCGTAGATGTCTTCCATGACAATCATGCGCTTGTTCGAGTTGCAGGCCTGGCCGGTGTTGTACATACGCGTGCCCCATGCCAGCTCCGCAGCTGCCTTGACGTCGTCGGTATCGAGCAGGACGTACGGGTCAGAACCGCCGAGCTCGAGAACTGCCTTCTTGAGGTTTTCGCCGGCCTGCGCGCCGATGATGGAACCTGCGCGCTCAGAACCGGTAAGAGATACACCTTGGATGCGAGAGTCCGCGATGATGGTCGAAATCTGGTCGTGGGAAGCAAAGACGTTGTTGTACACGCCCTCAGGAACGCCAGCATCATCCATGATCTTTTGAACGGCGAGGGCCGAGCGGGGGCAGATTTCCGCATCCTTGAGAATGATGGTGTTGCCCAGCATCAGGTTGGGTGCCACGAAGCGGGCGATCTGATAGTAGGGGAAGTTCCACGGCATGATGCCGAGCAGCGGGCCGATAGGCAGGCGGCGGATGACTGCCGTGCCGTTGGAGGCAGTCGGGATCTCCTGGTCCTTGGTGAAGTCTGCGCCGTTATCGGCGTAGTACTTGATAATGGCGGAAGAGAACTCAGCCTCCTCGATGCCCTCTGAGTGGAACTTGCCCATCTCCTCGCCGGCAATCTGGGCTAGTTCTTCCTTGCGCTCCTCGAAGAGCTCGCTGACGCGGGTCATGATTTCTGCGCGCTCAGAGATGGGGCGTGCAGACCAGTCTTTATAAGCCGCGGCGGACTTTGCCAGTGCTGCTTCGACTTCAGCGTCTGTAGCGGTATCGAAGGTTTCGACTACCTCATTGGTCACGGGGTTCTGTACGCGATAGGTGTTGGACATTGATTACTCCTTTTCTCGTGTGTAGTTAGACCAGCGGTTGCTGGTCGTCGTCGCGCGAGGAAATTCGCGTGAGGGTTTCGCCCTTGAAGAATCCTGGATGGGCAAAGCGAGTGAACAGCATGATGAATACGCCGAGCCCTAAGACAGCGACGCTCAATATGAAGACCATGCCGATACCACCGATTTCAGACCCGGATCCGTAGGACGGATCCATGGAATCGAATGCAGTGATGAAGAACATCATGAGCAAGAATCCGCCGCCCACAGTGGGAAAGAGGAACTTGAACACGATGTTATGCATCGAGCTAAACAATTCAGTTCGGAAGTACCAGATGCAGGCCACGGCCGTGATTCCATAGTAGAAACAGACCATGAGGCCCATCGTAGCGATGGTGTCCCATAGCGCGTTTTCCGAAATAAGCCGGGTTACCGCGTAGAACACGGCTGCCGCTGCAGCGGAAACAATGGTGGCCGTCGACGGTGTACGGAAGCGTGGGCTAATCTTGGCGAACACCGGCGGCAATGCGCGGTAGTAGCCCATAGCCAGCAAGGTGCGGGCGGGGCCCACCATCGTGGACTGCAGGGAGGCGAAGGAAGAGGACAGGACCGCGATATAGATCAGGATCGAGGCCTTGCCCAAGACAGGCTCTGAAAGCGCCGCGAAAATCGATTCCTGGTTTTCTGGATTACCGGCGCCCAGGCCCGTGTCACCGGTGCCGGCCCAAGTGATAACTGCCAGCGCGGTGAGGACATACAGAGCGATGATAATGAGCACCGTGATCGTCGCCGCATGACCAGGCGTCTTCTCGGGGTTCTTTGTTTCCTCGTTCATCGTGAGGGTTACGTCCCATCCCCAGAACATGAAGATGGACAGTGAAATGCCCGCAGCGATGAGGGAAAAGCTACCGATGCCAACCGGGTTAAACCACTCGAGCGAAATCGGTGTGAAGTCGAATCCACCGTTGTTATAGGCGTTGCGGATTGCGACGACGTCGAAAAGCACAATGGCAGCAATCTGAATCGCTACGAGTACGTATTGCAGCTTTTGCGTTGAGTCGAGTCCGCGATAAGAGATGTAGCCCGCGACAGCGATAAAGACGAAGGTAGTGGGGATATTGACCCACAGGTTCCGGGTCAGGTCACTAATAGCCGGGTTGTTGAAGAGCTGGCCAAGAAGTAGGTAGAAGAAATCTACGGCCACTGCCGCCAGGTTTGATAGCACCAGAATCGTGGCGGTGATAAGCCCCCATCCTCCCATCCAGCCGGCCCACGGGCCGAAGGCTTTTGTAGCCCACGTGAAGGAAGTACCGGAATCAGGGACTGCGTTGTTGAGCTCGCGGTAGGCAAACGCTACAAGCAGCATGGGGATAAAGCCCAACAACAGCACTGCCGGGACGTATTGACCCACTGCTGAAATCGTTGGGCCAATACCGGAAGTCAGCGTATACGTAGGGGCGATGCAACTGATGCCAATGACTACTGCACCAAGCAATCCGACGCGGCCTGTAGCTAGCCCTTTGTCTGACGTTGTCTCTTTAACAGAGTGAGTGGTTGGCGTCGAAGGGGTCGTGGTGGTCATGTGTTGTCGCCACCTTTCGATAGAAGATTGTTCTCTTCGCCGGCCTGCATATAGCCGGCGGGCACAACAATCATGGGGACTGGGATCAAGCGGAGCATTCGAGACGCAGTCGAGCCTAAGAAGAGGCGCCCAGGAACGGCCATGCGGGAGGAACCGACAACGGCGATTTCCCCGTCTTGCCAGCTCAGCTTCTCCAACGCGGTGCTGACATCCTTGCCAGACGCCACCTCGGTGGTTGCGTGCCCGGCGTCAAGCATGTGCTGAGCGGAGTCAGCCAGTTTACGGTTGGCATAAGCATTGAGCGCGCTGGGCACGTCGGTTCCGAGCCCATGCATGTCAGACTCACCGCTAAGGACGAGTGAGACGAGGCGCAAGGGGATCTCACGGCGACGCGCACGATCAAGGCCGATCGCAATGACGTCGGAGGTGCCACGGCGAGGGCCAAAGAAGGTTGTGACTCGAGTGATAGGGCCTGGGTAGGAGTATCCGCGCGGCGCGAGCGCGACAGGAACGGGGGCAGAGTGCAAGAGCGCATTGACCGCCGAACCCATCTGGAAACGCCCGAAGAGGCCACCCTTCCGGGCGCCAACGACGAGCAAGTCAGCACCAAGGGTCTCCGCAGTTTCGCAGAGCGCGGCAGCTTCGGAATCTCCCGTCACGATGCGTGCGGTTGCAGTGATTTCTTCAGGAACCTCCGCGAGAGCCTCCTCCAGCCATCCAGCGATTTGTTCCTCCACAATGGAGTCATAGCCACGGTCGTGTGGGTAAACGCCCGAGAAGGAGCTATGCGCGGGGGCTACCATAACGAGTTCGAGGTGCACGTTGCGCTCTTTTGCGAGAGCAATTCCTAAGCGCAACGCGTCTTTGCCGAAATCGGTAGCGACGTAGCCCACGAGGATGCAACCACTAGTGCTGCGGCGAGGGAAACTTGCGGGAGCCATGTTTAAGCCTTCGCTGCTTGCTCTGCGATAGCCAGTGCGGCGATCTCGCCCTGGCGTACTGCGCCGTCGACGTGCTGGTAACCTTCCGCAGCGATGTCGGAGCATGCGTAGTAGATGGGGCCGGTCGGCTGATTCTGGAGGTGCCCCCAGCGCGAGAGTCCACCGAGATCATAGGAGGTAGCGTAGGCACCACGCGTCCACTCTTCGGCTGCCATGTCAGACAAGTAGAAAGCGATGGGCTCTTTGGTCTTTGGGCCAAGGTAATCTGCCATGGCGTCGAGAATGCGTTCTTTGCGCTCTTCAGCCGGCAGGTGCCACATCTCCTCTGCATAAACGTCGGAGACAAAGCCCACGAGGGTGCCGTAGGGGTCTTCCTTATCTGCGGTCGATTCGGCAAAATTCTTGCCGTAATTGGTGTTGTCGTAAACCTCCTGAACGAGGCGACCGCCACCAAAGCCGGTGCCGGAGAGTCCTTCTTCGCGCCAGAACGGGGTGTCGTAGATGGCATGGACCTTGATAACCAGTCCCATGGAGATGTGCTGGTGCGCAATCTGCTGGTCGCGCGGCATCGGCGGGACGAAGGAGATGCGGTTGTACAGGTTTGGCGGAACAGCCAGAACGGCGAAACGGGCCTTTACAGTGACCTTCTCCGAAATGGCGGTAACATTTCCGGCTTCGCCATTGCCGGCGACACCATTGCGAACATCTGCCTTGATGTTGTTGAGTTCGTCCGCGGTAGATGCATCCGGCTCCGCCCAGTGAAGCTCGCGCACTGGAGTGCCGAGGTGGACATCGTCGCCCAAGCCCTTGGCAAGAGTTAAGGAAACGGACTGCATACCGCCGACGACGCGCTTATCCAGGATGAAGTCCTCATCCACAAGGTTGCTGAAGGAGCCTGCGGAGCAAGCCATGAGCACTGCTTGAAGAGTGGAGAACGTGTAGGAGGGCTTGGTCAGCATGCCGGACGCCACATAAATCGAAACGTTGTCGATGGCCTCAGTGTCGTCGGAAAGCTCCTCAAGCCAAGAGCGGAAAGAGATGGAGTCTAGCTCTTTGGCGCGCGGGTGGGACCAAGGGTTTGCCGGGTCCATTTCCGCTGCGAGTTCATCCATGATCTTGATGAGGCGGTCCATCTCAGCAATGGTCTTCTCATCGGCTGGGAATACGGTGCCTTCGTACTCGTGGCGGGTGCCATCAGGGGAGACGTAGATCGACTTGCCCTCGCGGTAGCGGGAGAAAGTTTCGAGGCCGAGTTCATCAACGAGCTCGATGAGGCGGGTCTGGTCGGGGGAGATCCACTGGCCTCCGAGCTCGACAAAGTGCTCGACCCCCTTTGCATCCTTGACCTTGCCGTTCCAGGTACGGCCGCCGACGCGCTCGCGAGCTTCGAGGACGGCTACGCTCAGGCCCTTCTTCTTTAGGGTATGTGCGGCCATGAGGCCAGCGGGGCCGGCGCCGATAACGACGACATCGCGCTCGATAACGGGATTGTCTGGATTGACGAGTGAAGTCATGAAGGTGTCTCCGTTCCTATGGGACGATGAAGGGGCAGGTGTGGCAAAATGAACATCATTCATTTTGTGTCTCGTATCACTGTACAGAAGGAACGTAACGTGAGACAAGGTTTCGGAGCTGTGAATTCGCATCGGCCTAAAGGTCGCCCCCATAAAGCGCTGGTTACGCGCGAAAAGATCGCTAAGGCTGCGCTCACCATTGTGGGGGAAGAAGGATATGAAAAACTCACAATGGCGCGCATTGCCCGCCGTCTAAACGTGGGAACCAGCGCGTTGTACAACCACCTTTCGGGGAAAGATGACTTGCTCGCGCTGATCGAAGATGCAGTCATGGAGCAAGTGGAATGCAGTTCCTTGTATGCCGCATTGGAGGCCACCCCGACACTCTCACCCCGCGATGCACTCATACGTTGGGCAACGTCCTACCGCGATGTCTGTGCACGGCATGTTCCGCTCGTGCGGATTATTGCGTTGACACCTATTTCTGGAGCACCTCGTACGGTTGAAATGTACGAGGTGCTAGCCCGAGTTTTGAAGCTGACTGGTCTTCCAAGCTCGGCCATCATGCCACGCATCGTGGCGTTGGAATCTTTCATTTATGGCAGTGCTTACGACGTCCACGCCCCCGAAGACATCTTTGACCTTCCGGTGGATAGTGAGGCGCGCGCACCGGCACTGGCCGATGCGCGCGGTGCTTTTTCACCGGACGCCTCCATGGCAGAGAGTCAGGATCAGAGGAATCCCTACGCCGACGAGCCGTTCCGCTTAGGCCTTGAAGCCCTCCTGTCAGATCTCCCCGACGAGAAGAATAGCTAGCTCCTCCAAGGCTCAATGCCCGCGCGCTTCCAGGCCTCCAAGAACTGGGTGGTCTCGGCCTCATCGGTGATGGACACGCGCACGCCTTCGTCGAGGTAGCGGCGGATGACCACGCCTTCATCGAGCATCTTCGTTTCCACCTCCGCGGCATCCGCGCGCGGCAGCCACACGAAATTGCCGTAGGACTTCTCAGCCCCCAGCTCCGCGCAGACGCGGTCGCGCTGTGCTTTGGTGATCTCGACGGCGTCGGCAAGCTCGTCGTGGCGCTTGAGCACCTCCACGGCGGCGGTTTCCGCCATGGCAGTCACCGTCAGCGGCAGGGAGAGCAGCCGCAACGCGTTGATGATCTCTTCGCCTGCCACCGCGTAGCCCACGCGCATGCCGGCCAATCCCCACGCCTTGGAGAAGGTGCGCACGCCGAGCAGGTTGAGGTAGCGCTGGTATTCCTCCACTGAATCCGGGGTATCGGGGGCGTCGTTGTATTCCCAATAGGCTTCATCCAACAGCACGACGACATCCTTGGGCACCCGGTCCATGAAGGCGCGGAATTCACCGCGGGTAATCACGGTGCCCGTCGGGTTATTGGGGTTGCACAAGATGATGAGCTTGGTCTTCTCCGTTAGCGCCTCGAGTACTGCTTCCAGATCGACGCGGTAATCCTCCGTGAGTGGGACCAGAACCGGCTCCGCGCCGGCCATGCGCACGTACAGGGGATAGGCCTCAAAGCTGCGCCAGGGCACGATGACCTCATCGCCGGTGTGGCAGGACGCCAAGATGGTGGCCTGCAGGATGGGCGTGGAGCCCGCGGAGACGAAGATATTATCCGCCGGCACGCCCAAGTAGTTGCACAGTGCATTGGTGAGCTCCAGGCTGCCGGGCTGTTGGTAGCGGTTGGTGGTGCGGGCGGCGTCGGCAACCGCGGCGATGATGTCCTCAGCTGGCGGGAAGGGGACCTCATTGGATGAGAGCTTGAGCGCGTTGGGGAAGTCCTTGCCCACCTTGTACTCGGGGAAGCTCGAGAGATCATTGCGAAGCATAATCACGTCCTTTCTAAATCAAATCCCAGATGGTCACGGCCATGATCAGCAGGCCCATGCCGAAGACGAAGTAGTTCCATGGGTCATTGCGGAAGTGCTTGTACACGTCCAACTTCTTGAACATGTACACCGGAACCAGGTAGACGATGAACGCCACGAAGACACCGGAGACCACGGAAATCATGGAAATAATGGAGGGGTTGAAGATCGCCACGAGCGTGGTGCACACGAAGGCGATGACATAAATGATGTTGAGCAGCGTGCGGTGCGAGACCTTCTCCGCCAGCTTCGGCGCGGCGTTCTTCAGCAGGTACTCCGTGCCTTCTTCTGTGCCGAGCATGTGGCCGAAGTAAGAAGAAACGATGGCGCAGATGACCACGATGGGCGCCATGTAGGCCATGAACGGCGTGCCGGTGACGTTGGCGAAGTAGGAGAGCACCGGAATGTTTTGCTCGAGGGCCTCATTCATGCCGTCGGCGCCGAGCGCGAGGACGCAGGACCAGACGAAGAACATGGTGAAGACAACCAGAAGGATGGAGGTGTAGAACTCCGTGCGGGAGACGCGCTTCTCGGTCTTCTCGCCGTACTGCGGCTGCATATCGAGGGCGAATTGCGACAGCGCTGCCATGTGGGAGAAGGAGAAGACCAGCACCGGCAGGATGAGGAAAATACCCTTGAAAATGCCGCCGTAGCCATCCGAGCCGTCATCAAAGTGAAGGAAGCTCTCCAAGTCCCAACGCGGGATGAGGTAAATGGAGGTGACTGCCAGCGCAATAATCAGCGGGTACACCAGCACCTGGGCTAGCCAAATCATGGGCTTGCGGCCGATGGCGAAGGCCCCGGTCATCACGCCGACGCAGAGCATGGCCAGCAGCCTCCGGTCGAGCGAAGGCCCGCCCAGCTGGTTGACGATGAAGCTATCCACCGCGTTGGTGATGGAGACACCATAAATCAGGACGGTGGAAAATACCGTGATCCAATACAGCACCGCGAAGACGATTCCTTGGCCCTTGCCCAGGTACTGCGAGACCAGCTCGAGGATGTCCTTGCCGTGGTCCTCTTTGGGCGCGCCCGCGACGATGCGCGCGTAGGTGCGGTGGGAGAAAAACACCAGCGGGAAAATGAAGACCGTGGCGAAGACCAGCGGCCAGAACCCGAAACCACCGGCGTTGAGCGGCAGGAAGAGGATGCCGGCACCCACGGCGGTACCGAAGAGCGTAATGATCCACGATGCGGTGGATGCGGCGGGGCGCTGCTTGGCGACGACCCCATCGCCCACAATGTGCTCGCCCTCCTTCAGTTCGGTGGCGGGTACGGCGGATGTTGTTGGGGGAGTGTTGGTAGAGCTCATGATGAGCCTCCTCTATTCGATGGGCAGGGAGTGGTCTTGGTCAGTGATGACGTTGATGAGTGCGGGGATACCTTCTTCCTTGATGGCGGCTAGAGCACGGGCGACGGCCTCCGGTGCCTGTGCGTCATCAGTGACGAGCTCGCCGTGAGCGCCGAAGCCGCGGGCTACCGCCGCGAAATCCGGGTTCACCAGCTGCGTGCCGGAGACGCGATCGGGGAAGTGTTTCTTCTGGTGGTCGCGGATGGTTCCGAATTCGCCATTGGACATGACGATGATGAGGAAGGGCGCGCCATATTGCAGTGCGGTGGCCAGTTCTTGGCCGTTCATGAGGTATTCGCCATCGCCAGCGATGGTGAGCACAGTGCGCTCGGGAAACTGCAGCTTGGTGGACACGGCCGCCGGGATGGAATATCCCATCGAGCCGTTGCGCACGCTGAACTGGGAGGGGTAGACAGAGGAGCGCAGGAACTGCTGGGCCCAGATGCAGTGGTTGCCGGCGCCAAAGGTGTAGATGGAATCCTTGGGCAGCTGTTCGTGGAGTGCTGCGAGGATGGCCTCCATGTGGGCGGTGCCCTCGTTGCCCGGGCGGTAGTCCGCGGGCTCGGGAAGGGTGGCGAAGTCGAGGTGGTTCGCGTGAGCGGTATCGAACCACTCGCCGCGCTTATCCTTGCCCCCGACGTTCAGGTGGTCCACGGCCCCCGCGAAGGCGACCGGGCTGGCCACGATGTGGCTCTCGAGGGGCACCGAGTGGCCGCGCAGGCCGGTATCGGGGTTGATGGCGATATTGCGTGCCTGCGGTGACTGGCGCAAGGTATAGCCGTCGGTAGGAACATCACCGAGAACGGCACCGACTTCGATGACGAGCGAGGCGGCTTCCAAAAGTTGCGCCGCGCGCGGATCGCGGCCATACCCCAACCAGCCGGCGTTGGCGGGGGAGTCGAAGGGGACGCGGTCGGCGGCGCGGAAGTCTTGAATGATCGGGATACGGTGCTCTTCGGCGAAGCGAGTGATCTTCTCCGCGGTTTCCGGGGTCCAGCGCGGACCGCCGACAAAAATGAGTGGACGTTCTGCGCGGCTCAGTTCGCGGGAGAGGAGACCCAGGTGATCGTCGGAAAGCGCGCCTTCTGCAACCGGGATGGGCGGGTGGATGGTGCCGGTGAACTCCGTATGGAGGATGTCTTCCGGCAACCCCACGATGACGGGGCCGGGGCGGCCCTGTTGGGCCTGGAAGAATGCTTCGGCCACGACGCGGGAAGCGCGCTCCGGATCGTCGAGGACGAAGACCTGCTTGGCCTGGGTGCCGAACCACGCCTTGGGATCGAATTCCTGGAAGGATTCGCGGTCGCGGTCCGAGGTGGGGATGAGGCCGACGAAGAGGACGAGCGGGGTAGCGTCCTGCCAAGCGGTGTGGATGCCGACGTAGGCGTTGGCCGCGCCGGGCCCGCGGGTGACCATGGCTACGCCGGGCTGGCCGGTGGCTTTGCCGTGGGCCTCAGCCATGTAGGTGGCGCCGCCTTCGTGACGGCAGACGATGGCTTCGACGGGGGAATCGTAGAGTCCGTCCAACACGGGAAGGAAGCTTTCGCCGGGTACGAGGAATGCGCGGGGCACATTGTGCGCGGCAAGTGATGCGGCAATGGCAGCGCCGACATGTGACATGGAGAACCTCCTTGGCTTTGTTGTGGTAGTGGTCTCATTATTCTTTGGTGATGTCATGTTGTCTAATGTCGCTAAAGCTCTAAAGCCATGCATATAGGGCATGGGGCTGGTAAAAGTAGGGGAATGGACATGGTGAAAGCCAAATATTTCCTCGCGGTGGCTGAGGCCGGGACGGTGACCGCTGCCGCCTCACGCCTCGGAATTACCCAGCCGGCGCTGAGCCGCCAACTCCGGCGCTTTGAAAAGGAACTGGACCTTGAGCTCTTCGTGCGGGCCGGATCTGCGCTCGTGCTGAGCGACGCCGCACACGCCCTGATCCCAACCTGCCGCCGGCTTATCGCCGAATCCGCGCGCGCCGGGCAAGCGGTGGAAGCCCTGCGTGCGGGCAAAATTCCGGCGCTGCGCGTGGCGGCCACGCCGACGACAATATCGACGCTTCTCGCTCAGTTTATAGAGGCCGCTGGCTCGTCGATTCCTCTGCTTACCACGACTCCGGTCTCGCACTACGATGTCTTCGACGCGCTGGAAGGAACCGCCGACGTGGTGATTGCCACCATCCCACCGGGCAATGATGTGGCCTCCTTGCCGCTGGGTACGATTCCGGTGCGTGCCTGGGCGCCGCCGACGCACCCGTTGGCGCTGGAGTGCGCGGGTTCGACAAGCGTGGAGGTCGAGCGCTTGCTGCAAGAGAATGTGGCGCTGCCCTCGCGGCGCAGCGTGTCCCGCGGGGTGGTGGATTCCTTCGTGGGCACGGCTGGCTATGCCCTGGGCTCGCACGTGGAGTGCGATGATACGGCGACGCTATGCGCCTTGGCGCGTGCCGGGCGAGCCGTAGCTTTAATGACGGAGCTGCAGCCGGCGCGGCTGGTGGGCTTTGATGTCGTCGATGGCGAGCGCGTCCTAGGCGGTGTGCCGCTGGTCGCGGCCTGGTCCCCGGGGCACTTTGCGGGGCAGGAGATAGAGCAGATTGCTCGGCGGTTCCGCAGTTTTATTGAGGGGTCGCTTCGCTAGGGCCTGCTTAGTTTGCATTGGGGATAACTGCCGTTGTTGCCAAAGATCAGGCCAGATCTTGAATCAGAGGCTATAACTTTGGCAGAACGGGCAGTTGCTCGGCATGTGGCAGCGCGCCATGTTAGCGTGAAGGCCAAACTTTCCGGGGGGAATAACATGAACCATGGCGTTGTGCGCGGCCTATCTAAAGGCGCGCTTGCAACTCGCGTGAGCCGTGGGGAGATTGCGAGAATCGCCAAGGGAATCTACGTCTGGGGCAGGCCCGAGCCTTTAGAGCTTTTGAAGCTGTTGCAGGAGCACCGTCCATACCTTAAGGCGACAGGTACAACGGCTGCCCAGGTACTCCTTGGCGAGCCTGTCACTTTTCCGCTGAGGCTCGCCAGCGTGGAGCGAATGCCGGCATCGACCTTTTATGTGCATTCACGGGTGAGCGTCACTAGTTTTGTCACTTTGTCGGGGATCCGGATTCTTAATCCTCTTGTCGCTATGAAGTCCGTTAGTCCTGATCTGGGGATTCGCGTCTTCGAATCTATCTATTCTTCGAAGTCGGGGCGTGCTCGCTTGGACAGCCACCGCGAAGCACTCAATGTCATCCCTGTTGCAAGCCAACGGATGCTGGAGCAAGCCGCCCTGTTCACGGATTCCGGTGCGGAGGTCAAGGTGGCGAAGGGACTGAAGAGGCATGGGCTCAAAGTTGAGTGCAACGTTGTTATCGGCCACTACACCTGGGACATCGTGCTCCCAGAGCTCAAGGTTGCGGTAGAAATCAACGGGATGAAATTCCATTCCCAGCGAGAGGCATGGCTACGAGACCATTGGAAGAACAACGAGGGTGCGCTGATTGGGTGGCTCACGTTGCGCTACACAGGTCATTGCGTGGCACATCATCTGGACTATGTCATCGACCAGATAGCCAATGCCAGGAATCCGGACTTCGAGAAGCGCTACTTCAAATTCATCGGCTTCTGGCATGAGGGAGTATTGCCGCCCAAGCCAAAGCCCTGGGAATACAGCGAGCACTTCGGGTATCTGCCGCCGGACCCGCCTGAGCCGCCCGACGTCCCGCAGCCGCCCGACTGCCCTAGTTGACAAAGTTATTGCCAGATCTTGAGTCGGAGGCGATAACTTTGGCAGAACGGACAGTGTGGAGCGTGGTCGTGGCAGTAGGCCGCGGTCGTTAGGCAGCAACTAGCCCCTCAACAATGAGCGCCACAGCCGCGCTGATCGCCACGACGATGACGATGCGGTTGAGCACCGTGGCGTTGATGAATCGGTTGAGGTAGCCGGCGGCGATGAGGCCCACGATGGCTACCGGCAGGTAGGCCGCGGCCGCGGTGAGCTGCAGGCTGGTGATTTGCCCGCTTAAGGCCAAGATCGCCAGCGAGATGGCGCAGCCAATGATGAACGTGCCCGACAGGGTGCCGCGTATGCGGGCGGGGTCGTAGCCCTTGAGCACTAACGCCATCGGCGGACCACCGATGGAGGTGGACGTACCCAGGAACCCAGAGGCGACGCCCGCCACCGCGATGTTGGTGGTGGTTCGCTTCGGCGACCAGCCAAGACTAGACAAGGTCATGGCAAAGATGACGGCGCAGCCGATGAAAAGGGAGAGCCCGCGGTGGGAGAGGGAGGCAATGGCCCAGGCACCGAGCAGCGAGCCGGGTATTCGCGCAATGGAGGAAATGGCCACGATGTCCCACGACACCGCCGAGCGTGACTTGAGCATTGTCGTGGTTGAAATGACGAAGGCCAGCAACAAGATGAGCGTGGGAACAAGCTCCGGCTTAATCAGCGCCAAGATTGGGGTGGCGATGGTGCCCAGGCCGAATCCGATGGTGCCCTGGCAGATTGTGCCCACAAGGATGAGTAGGCCGATGAAGACGTAGAGCCAGCTGAACATCGGTCTACTATCTCACGACAGGCTTCAAGCGCGGACAGTGACCTTCTCGTTGGCCGCGATTTCCTCCAAGCGGTCCGCCGAGCACAAGCCGGACACGATGACGGCCGAGCCACCCGCAGCCAGTGGCTCTAACACAGCACGTTGGAAGGAGGCGGTGTCGCTCCACCCTGGAGACAGCACGCGCTCAGCGCCCAACTCGGTGGGGAAAAGCTCCGGAAGCGGAGTGGTGGAACCATAGAAGTGATCGCCATAAAAGCGCACCGTGGGGCCGAAGTCGATGGTGCCGAGCGGCAACTCGCCGCCGCTTTCAACCACGCCGCGGCCAAAAGGATCCTGCGTGACCAGCACCGTGTCGACCAGTGGGGTAGAAGCCGAGCCGGCGGTGGCCTCGAGGTAGGCCTCCGGGGAGGTGAAAACTACGGCGACATCATCGGCGTGCGGCTCTGGGGCAGCCGCACCATCCGTAATGTCAAAGGGGATGCCCGTGGCTAGTGCCCCAAGCGCAATGACGGCAGCCTGCCACGACACCGGAAGGTCGATGAGGATGCGGGCATCGGTGCCAGCCTCAAGGTCGAGTTCTTCCAGCAGCATGTTGGCAATCTTGGAGGTCCAGTTCTCCAGCGTCTGCGCCGAGAAGTCCATGCGGGTGCCGTCAGTTTCGTTATAAACACTGAGGCGGGGAGCGGAGGCATCGGCGGACAAGAGATGCTGAAGGAGTTCCATGTCCGCCCATCGTAGGTGGCGGGCGCTCAGCCCGCCACGACGCTCTTAATTCACGCAGCGCGGGCCGTCGCCGCCGGCGTCGATTTCCGGTGCCACCTCGGCGGTACCGAAGTCATCGCCCGGAGTACCCACCTGCTGGGTGTCGCCGCCTTCGCTCGTCTCGGCGGTAGCCTCCTCTTCTTGCGCGGAGTCGTCCTTCGGACCGGAGTAGTCATCGGTAGCCACCACGATGAAGGTATCCGGCTCGAGCTCCTCGTTGGCCGTGACCGGCAGGCCGCCGAGCTGCTCAGCCAAGGCCTGGGCGCGCTCATCGTTGGCATCCGCGGCCACAATCTGGGACTCGGTATACAGGCCCGACTGCGCATTGGCGGTGCGCTCAACGGTGTAGCCCACGTTCTTCAACCACGCGCCGATTCCGCCGGCCATGCCGTCGACGGTGCCGGCGTTCAGGACGTGGAGGTTGAGGTCCTCGGCCACGGGCTTTTCGCCGTCTTCACCTTCCTGGTCGGTTGGGGCATCCTCAGACTTCTTTTCTTCCTCAGCCTTCTCTTGGGACTTAGCCAAATCATCCATGAAACGGTGGACCTCCGCGGTATCGATGGTCACTACCGATTCGCCATAATCGCCTACGCCGGTAATGGAGGTCACCGGGATCGTCGTAAAGGTCACGTTGCCGCCGGCCAAACCGGCCAGCTGGGTGACGAATCCCATGATGTCCCAGTCATCATCGATGACCACGGAGCGCTCCACGGCATCGGCGATCTTGTTGAGCTTGCCCGGGGACGTCAGCGTTCCCGAATCCAAAACCTTCGAGGTCAGGGATGCCATGTATGCCTGCTGGCGCACGATGCGGTCAAGGTCACCGCGCGGCAGGTCATAGCGCTGGCGCACGAAGGACAAGCCCTCGGAGCCCTTCAAGGTTTGGCGCCCCTTCGGGAACTTCGCACCGGACATCGGATCATCCACGTCATTGTTGAGGCAGACGTCGACGCCCCCGACGGCGTCGGTAAGCAGCACGAAGCCCAAGAGTCCCACCTCAGCGTAGTGATCAACGCTGACATCCGTGAGCGTGCGCACCATCGAGATGAGCCCAGCACGGCCGGCCTCCGTGCTCTCCTTCTCCATCTCCTTCTCCGTGTGGGGAGGCTTCTTACCTGTTGCCTCAGCTTCAGCGTTCTCCTGCTGGAGCTCCTCCATCTTGGCGGACTTGTGGAGTGCGAAGACAGCGTTGATCTTGGTGTTTCCGAACTCGCTGTCGTGGACATAGGTATCGCGCGGGATGGACACCGCAGTCGCGCGCGAGCCGTCGTTCGGAATACGGATCACCATGATGGTGTCCGTGTTTTCCTCTCCTTCGTCCACGCCGGCATGCAGATCTGCCAGCTCCTGTTCGGAAAGCGGATTCCCCTTGGCATCGGTGCGGGAGTCCTTGCCTACGAGCAAGATGTCGACCGCGCCATCGAGACTGCTGTCCTTGAAGCCACCCTGGTTGCCCAGCGCCAGGTTCGACGCAGAGGAGATGTCATTTCCCAGCTTGCCCACGGTGAAGTAACCCACGCCGGAGACCACGAGGACGACGGCGGACAAGAAAGCGACGATGGCTTTCACCGGCGTCGATCCTCGTTGGGCGGTGGGCGCGGACTGCGAGGGCGCGGCCTGGATATGGCGGGCGGCGCGCGGGGAGTTCGGGGAAGTCACGGGACTAGTTTAGGTGAGCTCGCTGCAAAAACGTGAAGCAGTGTCGCGGGCGCGTGCGCGCGTTGGCGTTGGGTACGCTCAGATTCATCGTGAAGAATTTACAGAAACCCCTGGCCGTGGTCACCGTGACCTTTTCTCCTGGCCGTTACCTCAGCGACTTCTTGGCATCGCTGCGCTTGGCGACGTCCCGCCCTACCCTCACCATCCTTGCCGACAACGGCTCGACCGACGGGGTGCCGGAAGCCGCCGCGCGGGAACACGTGGACGTGGAATTCCTCGATACCGGCGGCAACATCGGCTACGGCGCGGGGATGAACGCCGGCGCGCGCTTTGTGCGTGCGCGTGGAGTCGATGACGAATTTTTCCTCATCGCCAACCCAGACGTGACCTTTAGCGAAGGCTCCCTGGATGAGCTGATCGCGTGCGCGCGCCGCCACCCGGATGCCGCGGCGGTGGGGCCGCGCATCGTGGAGCCGGATGGCAGTAACTATCCTTCGGCGCGCGCAGTGCCCACGTTGCTCACGGGAATTGGCCATGCGCTGTTCGGAACGATCTGGCCCTCCAACCCGTGGTCGCGCGCCTACCGCGATGACGCCGACATGGACAGCGAGCGCCCCGCCGGCTGGTTATCCGGCTCCTGTCTGTTGGTGCGCTGGGAGGCTTTTGAACAGATTGGCGGCTTTGATGAGCGTTACTTCATGTATTTGGAGGATGTGGACTTAGGTGACCGCTTCGTCCGCGCCGGCTGGCGCAATATCTTCTGCCCTACGGCGGTGATTACCCACGCCAAAGGCCATTCGACGCAGGCGCACCGCGGCGCAATGCTGCGCGCGCACCATGATTCGGCCTATCGCTTCCAGGCGGACAGGCACCCGCACTGGTACCAAGCGCCCCTGCGCGTGGCCTTGTGGCTGGGGCTGCGAGTACGTGGGCTGGTATTAAGCGCGTGCCGCGACGGCTCCTGAGCTAGGTGCGCCTATACACTAACGGTGGCTTATCTGAAAAGAGATTAAGGAACGATATGACTGAATCAGCGCCCCAGTGGGGATCGACGGCCGATGCCGTCATTCTGGTGGGAGGTCGCGGCACTCGCCTGCGCCCGCTGACGATTGGCACACCGAAGCCGATGCTGTCCACGGCCAACTACCCATTCCTTCAGCACCTCCTTGCCCGCATCAAGGAAGCGGGGATTGAGCACGTGGTGCTCTCCACCTCGTATAAGGCGGAGGTTTTTGAGGAGTACTTCGGGGACGGCTCAGATCTGGGTCTGGAGATCGAGTACGTCGTGGAGGAAACCGCGCTGGGTACGGGCGGCGGTATCCGCAATGTCTACGACAAGCTGCGCCAGGATACGGTCATGGTGTTCAACGGTGACGTTTTGTCCGGTATGGACCTCAACGGCATCCTCGATACTCACCACTCGAAGGATGCCGACGTGACGATGCACCTGCTCAACGTTGCTGATCCCCGCGCGTTTGGCTGCGTCCCGACGGATTCCAACGGGCGGGTGACCGCTTTCTTGGAGAAGACCGAGGATCCGCCGACGAACCAGATTAACGCTGGCTGCTACGTGTTTAAGAAGGATGTTATTGCGACCATCCCGGAGGGCCGTGTGGTTTCCGTGGAGCGCGAGACCTTCCCGCAGCTGCTGGAGTCCGGTCGCCTAGTGGTTGGGCACGTGGACAACTCCTATTGGCGCGACATGGGCCGCCCGGATGATTTCGTCCGCGGTTCTTCCGATCTGGTGCGCGGCATTGCGCATTCACCGTTGCTGGTGGGCCGCACGGGCGAGTCCGTGGTGGATGAGTCCGCGGGTATTGCCGGTGGCGTGCTGTTGCTGTCGGGTACGGCTGTGGGCCGCGGGTCTGTCATTGGGGCGGGTTCGCGTTTGGACGGCACGGTGGTCTTTGACGGCGTGACCATTGAGCCGGGTGCCATCATTAACAACTCCATCATTGCCTCGGGTGCGCACATCGGTGCCAACGCGCATATCGATGGCTGCGTTATTGGTGAAGGCGCCACCATTGGCGCGCGCTGCGAACTGCAGGGCGGCATGCGCGTCTTCCCGGGCGTGAGCATTCCGGACGCTGGCGTGCGTTTCAGCTCCGACGCCTAAGCGCTGCGCCGTAAAAAGAAGAAAAGGCACCGAGGAGGAAGGAACCTTCTCGGTGCTTTCCGTATCTTTTGGGCGTGACGCATGGTTTTCATGGTGCGAATGAGATCCATGTGTTTTGCCCAACTGGGTGGCGACACGCCGAAGCAACCTTAGAATTGTTCACAGGGTTGGGGGTGGCCACTACATGTAGTACCCCCGATGATTGCCCCCTAGATAGGTAATCTGTGACGGATGTGAAAGTTGAGGATGATGTACAGCGTTTTCGCTGGAGCCGCCGAAAAATCTCCCGCGACAGGTTGACGATATTTAGTGATTCGGTGTGAAATGACATCAGTGTAATCAACGGCACGGCGGGCACGGCACCGGAAAATCTTTTCGGTGTAGGGTCGGTGCCATCGAATCAAGAGAGAAACGACCTCGGAGAAAGGAAGCGGCGTGGACAATACAACGAATAACAGCGCTATTCTCCGTGGCGGTGCTGCTGCAGAGATGTCGCTCGATGAGCTCTTTGGTGCCGTCGAGCAGGAGTGGCAAGACCAGGCGCTGTGCGCCCAGACGGATCCAGAAGCATTCTTCCCGGAGAAGGGAGGATCTACCCGCGAGGCCAAGCGCATCTGCCAGGCCTGCGCGGTGCGTGATGAGTGCCTCGAGTATGCCTTGGAGCATGACGAGCGCTTCGGTATCTGGGGCGGGCTTTCGGACCGTGAGCGTCGCCGCCTCAAGCGTGAGATTGGTTAGAGCTCAAAGCAGCTACTAACCAACATCAGTACTCCCCCTCACTGCCTAGTCCTATGTCATTTGGCTCGGGTCTCGGCGGTGAGGGGGAGTAGTGGTTTTAGGGCAGGGGCGCTCTGCACCCCTAGCCTTTACCAAGTAAAACGCGGATCGATATCACCGGGATCGACGTTGAGGTAATTGGCCACCAGAGCGGTTAGCACCGTGGACAGTAGCTCTTCACGCTCCTGCGCGGAGTGCACGCGCTCCTCCACGGGCATGCGGAAAATGACGAGTCGGGCGCGCGTGGGTTGGCCTTCGGAATCCACGCCCGCCGGGACGATGCGCCCGAGCGGAACGGGGCCATCGGCGATGATTTCATCCGGCAACACAGTCATATCAGCTGAGAGGCGCATGCGGGGCACGGTATCAACGGCGAGATCGAGCCCGGTGAGCTGCTCGGCAAAGGCATTGTGAATGGGGGAGTAGGCCTCGAGCACGGCCATGTCGAAGCGCTCGGCGCTGCTGCGGTAGCGCGGCGTATTCTGCGGCAACAGCGGCCCGCGGGCACCACGGCCATGGCGGTGGCGGGCCGGGCGAATATGCGGGCGGGGCGTGGTCATGCGGCTTAGTCTAAGCCGCTTCGAGGCGGGCTCGTGGCGAGACGCGCCGCGCTGAACTATCTAAATCTCAAGTTAGGGTTTAGACTTGGGCCCGTGAATAGCTCTCGCCATTGCTCCCGCCCCGGCTGCGGCCGTCCCGCCGTGGCGACGTTGACCTACGCCTATGCGCAGCAAACCGCCGTCGTGGGCCCGCTCTCCGAAGAAACCGATCCCCACGCTTGGGATCTGTGCGAAAAGCACAGCGCACGAATTACCGCCCCGCAAGGATGGGAAATGGTGCGCGTTGACCGCATCGAGCTCGATGAGGATGATGACCTTACAGCTCTCGCCGAGGCCGTCCGTGAGGCCGGGCGCGTGACCACTGGCCTGGTGGATGATTCCACTGCCGGTTCCGGCGCCGATCCCATTGACTATTCCGCTACTTTCGACGGCGCGGATCCGCGGAATTCGAACCATCCCGTGTTCCGAACCCGCCGCGTCCACGATGCCCGCCAGCGCCGCCGCGCTCACCTGACGGTGGTTCCGGACGCCGACTAGCTCGTCGCACACAGAACACCGCGTCCGACGGGGGTATGCTTGTGGGCTATGCGAACTCGTGAACAGCTCAATGCAGTGATCAAGGCCTATGACGTCCGTGGCGTCGTGGGTGAGGACATCGACGAAACCCTCGTGCGCGATACTGGCGCGGCCTACGCCGCCATCCTCCGCGGGGAAGGGGAGACCACCGTGGCAGTGGGCCACGACATGCGTCCGTCCTCCCCGCAGCTGGCCGCCGCCTTTGCTGAGGGGGCTGCCGCGCAGGGCCTCGATGTTATCCAGCTCGGCCTCACGTCCACCGATGAGCTGTACTTTGCCGCCGGCCACCTCAATTGCGCGGGCGCTATGTTCACCGCCTCCCACAACCCGGCTAAGTACAACGGCATCAAGCTCTGCCGCGCGGGTGCTGTTCCGGTGGGGCAGGAGACGGGTCTGGAGCAGATCAAGGACATGCTGATCGACGGCACCCCGGCCTTCGACGGTGAGCCGGGCACCGTCACTGAGCGTGAGGTTCTGCCGGACTACGCGGCTTTCCTTCGCGGCTTGGTGCCGCTGGAGAACTCCCGCCCATTGGTCGTGGCTGTCGACGCCGCGAACGGCATGGGCGGCCACACCGTCCCGGCGGTCTTTGAGGGCCTGCCTTTCGACGTCCGGGATCTCTACTTTGAGCTCGACGGCACCTTCCCCAACCACGAGGCTAACCCGCTGGATCCGAAGAACCTGGTGGATCTTCAGAAGTTCACCGTCGAACAGAAGGCGGATATCGGCCTTGCTTTCGACGGCGATGCGGATCGCTGCTTCGTGGTGGATGAGAAGGGCCAGCCGGTCTCGCCTTCTGCTATTTGTGCGCTGGTGGCGGAGCGCTACCTGGACAAGTTCCCTGGTGCCACCGTCATCCATAACCTGATTACGTCCAAGACCGTTCCGGAGCTCATCGCGGAGAAGGGCGGCAAGGCCGTGCGTACCCGCGTGGGTCACTCCTTCATCAAGGCCCAGATGGCCAAGGAGAAGGCGGTCTTTGGTGGCGAGCACTCCGCGCACTACTACTTCCAGGAGTTCTGGAATGCGGACTCCGGCATGCTCGCTGCCATGCACGTGCTGGCTGCTCTGGGCGAGCAGGACAAGCCGCTGAGCGAGCTCATGGCGCAGTACTCGCGTTACGAGGCCTCGGGTGAAATCAACTCCACCGTGGATGACCAGAAGGCTACGACGCAGCGCGTGCTCGATGAGTTGGCGGACAAGATTGAGTCCGTCGACGAGCTCGATGGCGTGACCGTACAGCTCAAGGGCACCGATGCCTGGTTCAACGTTCGCGCCTCCAACACCGAGCCGCTGCTGCGCCTCAACGTTGAGGCCAAGACCGCTGACGAGGTGCAGGCCATCGTCGACGAGGTCCTCGGTATCATCCGCGCCTAGCGTGTGACGCACTAATTCCTTGAAGAAAAACTGCCCTATCTGACGATTTTCCCCGCGTTTATCGCGGCGAGAGAGATAACTTCGTCAGATAGGGCAGTTTTGGTTTTAGTTGGGCTGGGGTAGGCCAAAGCATAGGCGGCTCAGCCGAAGAGAGCGGCCGAGCCATGCTGGCCGGTCTAGTCGCGAGAGTGGGTGACCATCTCTTCCCACTCGACGAACTTCTTGCGCTCGCGGCCCTCTGCCTCACCCAGTGCGCGCTCGGCGGCGTCCAGTTTCTTCCAGCCCTCCCAGGTCAGGTGCTCCAAGCCCTTGGACTTGAAGAGTTCCACGATGTCCTCCTCGCGGGAGTGGGAGAGGTTGCCCGCATCGGCGTCGGCAAGCAGCATGCCGATGGTCTCCGTGGCATCGGACTTGGTGTTGCCGATGAGCCCCACCGGGCCGCGCTTGATCCAGCCGGTGGTGTAGAGGCCCGGCACGACGTCACCGTCGAGGTCGACAACGTGGCCGCCGTCGTTGTTGATGACGTTCTTCTGCTTGTTGAAGGGAACGCCCTCGATGGCATCGGAGCGGTACCCCACGGCCAGGTAGACGGCCTGTGCCGGCCACTCGGTGAACTTGCCGGTGCCGGTGACGGAGCCATCGCCGTTGAGGGCGGTGCGCTCAGTCTTCACTGCCGTGACCTTGCCGTTCTCACCGATGAACTCCACCGGCTGCTCGAAGAGGTGAATCTGCAGGGTGTGCGGAGCTTCCTTGGGCTCGCGGATGGCGTAGCCCTCCAAGGTCTGGCAGACCAGATCGCAGGACTTGGCCTCTTCGCGGGCCTTGAGGGAGGCCTCGTCGTAGTCGATGTCCTCTGGGTCCACCACCACGTTGATGGTGGGGGAGTGGTCGAGCTCCTTAAGCTCCAGCGGGGTGAACTTAGCCTGTGCCGGGCCGCGGCGGCCGAAGACGCGCACGGTGGTGGCCTGGTTCTTAGCCAGGGACTCGTAGACGTTATCGGGGATCTCGGTGGCTTCCTTAAGCTCATCGCCGGTCTTGGCCAGGATGCGGGCCACGTCCAGGCCCACGTTACCCACGCCGATCACCGCGACGTCGGTGGCGGAGAGATCCCAGGAGCGCTCGAAGCGCGGGTTTCCGTCGTAGAAGCCGACGAACTCGCCGGCGCCGTGGATGCCCTCGAGATCGGAGCCCGGGATCTGCATGCCCCGGTCACCAACGGCGCCGGTGGCGAAGACGACGGCGTCGTAGTATTCCTCAAGCTCGGAGACGGTGACATCGCGGCCCACAGTGATGTTGGACAGAAGGCGGATCTGTTCGGTGTCGAGCACTCGGTGCAGGGAGTTAATGATTCCCTTAATGCGCGGGTGGTCCGGAGCCACTCCGTAGCGGATGAGCCCGAAGGGGGCTGGCATCTGCTCGATGAGATCGATCTGAACGTTGCCGCCGGTCTTCTTCACCAGGATGTCGGAGGCGTAGATGCCGGCTGGGCCGGCGCCGATGACGGCTACTTTCAGGGGCTGCTGGGTCATGATGGCCTTTCGGAATGTTGTAGTAACTAACGAAAGCTTAGGTCTAAACAAGCGTGGGTTTCATTGAACCGGCTTGTCTGCTGTAGGGCAACTGGGCCTAATTACATTCGGAGAACATTGTGGCATAAACCCAGCGTGCTTTGCATATTCGGGAGAAAATAAAAAAGACTGCTTTGTCTGTTTTAGCTAGACCGGTAGGTTTTCAGTATCCGACGAAAGGCAGCAGATTATGACCACCGCCACACAGCGAAAGCCACGCGCGAAGAAACCGGAAGGCCAGTGGAAGATCGACGGCACCGCCCCGCTTAACGCTGATGAGGAGATTAAGCAGGCCGACGACGCCCTCTCTGTGCGCCAGCGCGTCATCGATATCTACTCGAAGCAGGGCTTCTCCTCCATCCCCGCCGAGGATCTTGCCCCGCGCTTTAAGTGGTTGGGCCTGTATACCCAGCGCAACCAGAACCTGGGCGGTGAGATGACCTCCAAGCTCACCAACGCCGAGCTGCAGGACGAATACTTCATGATGCGCGTGCGCTTCGACGGGGGCCGCGCGGATCCCGCCAAGCTGCGTGCGGTAGGAGAGATTAGCCGCGATTATGCCCGTTCCACCGCGGACTTTACGGACCGCCAGAACATTCAGCTGCACTGGATTCAGATTGAAGATGTCCCCGCTATTTGGGAGAAGCTGCGCTCCGTCGGCTTGGATACCCTGCTGGGCTGCGGCGACGTGCCCCGCGTCATCCTAGGCTCACCGGTAGCGGGCGTGGCGGCCGACGAGATTATCGACGCCACCCCGGCCATCGAGGAGATCAAGAACAACTATCTCCCGCGCGAGGAGTTTCACAACCTCCCGCGCAAGTTTAAGACCGCCATTTCTGGCAACTCCCGGCAGGACGTGACGCACGAAATCCAGGACATCGCTTTTGTTGGCACCGAGCACCCTGAGTACGGGCCGGGCTTCGATTGCTTCGTGGGCGGAGGCCTGTCCACCAACCCGATGCTCTCGCAATCCCTCGGCGCATGGATCCCGCTTGAGCGCGTCCCGGAGGTGTGGGCCGGTGTCGCGCGCATCTTCCGCGACTATGGCTTCCGCCGCAACCGCAACCGCGCGCGCCTGAAGTTCCTCGTGGCGCAGTGGGGCATTGAGAAGTTCCGCAGGGTTCTAGAAGAGGAGTATCTGGACGCGCCGCTTCTCGACGGCCTCCCGCTCCCCATCGCCCCCGGTAGCCGCGACCACCTCGGCGTGCACCGCCAGCGGGACGGCAAGTTCTACGTGGGCGTCAAGCCCACCGTGGGGCATGCCACCGGTGAGCAGCTCATCGCCATCGCCGACGTGGCGGAGAAGTTCGGCATTAGCCGCATCCGTACCACCCCGATGAAGGAGCTTCTCTTCCTCGACGTCGCGGAAGAGGATATCCCCGCCCTGTCCCGCGCTTTGGATGAGACGGGCTTGTACTCCCAGCCCTCGGAGTTCCGCCGCGGCGTCATCTCCTGCACCGGCCTGGAATTTTGTAAGCTCGCCCACGTGACCACCAAGGCCCGCGCCATCGAGCTTGTCGACATCCTGGAAGATACCCTTGGCGACCTCGATGTGCCGCTGTCCATCGCCCTCAACGGCTGCCCCAATGCCTGCGCGCGCTCGCAGGTATCTGACATCGGGCTTAAAGGACAGATCGTGACCGATGCTGATGGCAATCGCGTCGAAGGATTCCAGGTCCACCTCGGCGGTGCCCTCGGCCTATCCCCGGACTGGGGCCGCAAGCTGCGCGGGCACAAGGTGGTGGCCGATGAAGTGCCCGACTACGTCATCCGCTTGGTCAATAAATATAAGGAGCAGCGCGAAGACGGCGAACAGTTCCGCCACTGGGTGCTGCGCGCGGACGAGGAGGACTTGCAATGAATTTCCGCCGCAAGCCCAACCCCAACCGCAACCACCCGGCGTACTGCCCCTACTGTGCCGGCACCGATCTTTTCCCAGACGAGGAAGACGACTTTGCGTGGAAGTGCGAAGAGTGCCTCCGGATCTTTTCCGTGCGTTTCCATGGCCAAGATGATGCCCCCGTAGCGCCCGCGCCGGCGGTGTCCTCAACGGAGGCTTTGCAGCGCTCCCTCGCTCGCCGCGGCCACTCCACCGCCACCGCCTAGGAAAAGGACACCGCCCAGTCATGACAGCCCCGAATTCCACCACCGCACTGCTGACCCTCTCGCACGGCTCGCGCCATCCCGCGGCCGCAGCGAGCGTGGCGGCCCTGACCCGCGCTGCCGGCGAGCTTGCCGGTGCGCCAGCCACCGCCGCGCACCTCGAGTTCAATGATCCTCCCCTCGAAGAGGCCGCGCACAACCTTGCTGAACAAGGCGTGCGCGAGGCGATTGTTGTGCCCTTGCTTTTTACAGAGGGCTACCACCAGCGCGTCGACGTCCCCGCTGCACTGGCCCAGGCCTCCGCGGCCTCCGGAGTCACCCTCCGCCAAGCACGCGGCCTCGGCACCGGGGAGGATATGGCAAGGCTGCTCGCGCAGCAGGTGCCGGAAGGAACGGATACCGTCGTGGTGTACTCCGTCGGTTCCTCCGATGAGCGTGCTAATGCTGCGGTAGCTGACCTGGCGCGGCGCGTGGGCGAGCTCACCGGCTGCGCGGCGGAGGTCTCTTTTGCTACGCGCGGCGAGCGCCGGCCCGTGGGGCCGGAGGGGAATCAGGAAGTCGTCGTGCCGCTCTTCGTGAGTCCCGGCTTGCTCTTGGATCGCCTCGAAGGGGATTCTAGGCATACCAGTGAGCAGCCCAGGCGTGTGCTCCCTCCGCTAGGGGAGGCCCTCGCCGGCATTGTGTCCCATCGCTATGCGGAGGTGGCCCATGCGTAGCCTCATCCTCATCGCGCTGGCGGGTGCTGCCGCGCAGCTTGTCGACGGCGGCATCGGAATGGGCTTTGGCGTAACCTCTACCACCATCCTGTTGCTGGCTGGTCTGGGGCCGGCAACAGCCTCTGCGGTAGTGCACACCTCGGAGCTCGGCACCACTCTGGTCTCCGGAATCAGCCACTGGCGCTTCGGCAACGTGCACTGGCCCACCGTGCTCAAGCTCGGTGTGCCGGGAGGCCTGTCTGCCTTCATCGGGGCGGCGGTTCTGTCCAACCTCTCACTGGAAGCAGCCGCGCCCGTAACCTCCGCCATCCTCATCGCCTTGGGCATCAACCTGGTCTGGCGCTTTTCGCGAACGCGCAGCGCCGCACCGCGAGAATCCCGGCCGCATTCGACTCCTTTCCTCGCCGGCCTCGGAGTGCTGGGAGGCTTCGTCGACGCCTCGGGTGGCGGCGGATGGGGGCCGATTTCCACCTCGACACTGTTGGCGGTCGGCCGCGAACAACCGCGGCGCATTGTCGGCACCGTCAACACCGCAGAATTCCTTGTTACCTTTGGCGCGACGGCAGGCTTCATCGTTGGCCTCTGGGAAGAAATCGTGGCCAACGCTGCCGCGGTCGTGGCCCTGCTTATCGGCGGGGCGATCACTGCGCCGGTTGCGGCGTGGCTCATTTCCCGCATCAATCCCACACTCCTCGGTGGATTCGTCGGAACTGCCATCGTGGCGCTCAACATCCCCAAAGCTTTGGGGTGGGCCCTGCAGCACCCGCAGACCCTCATCGTGCAGTTCATCGCGCTCGTTCTGGGCGTGGCGGTGACTGTGTGGGGAAACGCCCGCCGTGCGCGCCGCGCTGGCGGCAAGGAAAACGAGCACAGCGGTGCCAGCACCGCGCCCCAGCGGGGCGGCAGCCGTGTTGTCGAAACCACGGAGCCGACCGGACGCGATGGCTTTCCTGCCGGCACTCCTGCGGAGGATTCAGAACCCGTCGGCGTGAGCTCGCCGCGATCATAGAAACCTGCTGTATAGGCGTTGACTAGAGCCCAGCAACCTCGCCGATAACGATGACCGCTGGCGGAGCCACCGAGTTTTCCTCCATTGTGGCTCCTAGTTGAGCCAGCTCGCAGTGGAATGCCCGCTCACCGTTGAGGGAGCCCTCCTGGATGATGTGTACGGGGGTGTGGGGGGAAAGGGAGGCGTCGATCAGCGCGGTGGCAATGGCCGCCGCGTTCTTCACACCCATGATGACCGAAAGTGTGGCCCCAGACCGCGCGAGTGCTGCCCAATCCACCAAGGACTTGGGGTGTCCTGGCGGCAGGTGCCCGGAGACCACCGTGAAGGCATGGACGACGCCACGGTGAGTCACCGGCGTTCCTGCCAGCGCGGGGACGGCCACCGCCGAGGTCACTCCGGGGATGACCTCCACCGGGAGACCCGCGGCGGTAAGTGCGGTGAGCTCTTCGAAGCCGCGACCAAATACATAAGGATCGCCGCCCTTCAGACGCACCACGCGGCGGCCTGCCTGGGCGTGCTCGATGAGGACCTCGTTGATGCGCTCCTGGGCCACTTGGGCGCGGTAGGGGATCTTGGAGACGTCGATAAGCTCCTTGGCGTCAACATCACACAGCTTATCCAGCTGGGCAGTGGGGCCGAGGTGATCAGCCACGATGACCTCGGCTTCCTGCAGCGCCCGCATGCCGCGCACGGTGATGAGATCCCACGCGCCAGGGCCGCCGCCGACAAGGACTACCGGATGAATGCTCATGGCCACTCATCCTAGCTATGCTCGGGCCTATGACTTCTTATGACCCCGAATCCGTGAGCTTCTTTGACATCGCCCACGAAGGCGCGCAAGCTCGCGTGGTGGCCGCCGCCGTACCGGAGCTGGCTCGCGTGCTGGGTGGGCTGCGCCCGCGCAGCATCGTCGTCCTTGCCGCTGACCAGGTTTCCCGCGCCGCTGCCCACGTCGCCGTGGGCCTAGCCGAGCCCGCTGAGGTTCCCATCATGGTCAGCGAATCGCTGCCGCTCTTTACCGGTGCCCTCGACGTCGTGGTGGTGGCGGGGGATAGCCCATGGGCAGAGCGCGCGCTGCACGACGCCGCGCGCCGAGGGGCGACGACGATTCTGCTGAATGAAATCGAGGATGCTCCTGAGGACACCGTCGTCATCGACACCCTTCCCACGGCCGAAGGGATTTCACCGGTGCGCGCCATCACGGCCGTGCATGCGGTGAGCGCGGTGTTAAGCGAAGACCCGGTGTTGGTCTCCCGCCGGTTGGAGGACGTTGCCGATGCCGTGGACCGTGAGCTGGAAGCGCTGTCACCGCAGCGCGATTCCACGACGAACCCCGGGCGCGCGTTGCGTGAATTTGTGGAAGGCGGACGAATCATCCACAGCTGTGGACCCGATCCCTATGCGTTCTCGGAGGAGCGCACGCGGGTGCACCTCGACGCTCTCGTTGCCCGCATGGCGGGCACGCTGTGGGCAGTCCATGGGCTAGGCGGGACCGTCGTCGACGCGGAAGGCTTAGGGCCGATTCTGCAGACAAATCCGACGGACATCTTCTATGACCCGTTTGAATCGGAAGAGCCTTTGGTACCCTTGAAAATTGTTTTATGGGGACAGGAAGAGGCGAACCTTCCCCACTCGTTCGCAGCGGCGAGCGCCGATACCTCCTGTGGGGAATTGGCCCGCGCGCTGCAGTTGATTACGCGCAGTTATGCCGCGACCGCCTACGACGTGAAATAGAGGAAGTCAATGAAGTTGCTCACCAGTGCTGCCCGCAATTACTCGTGGGGCTCGCGCACGCTGATTCCGACGCTGCTCGGCGAGCCCGAGGCTCAAAGCCCGGTTGCTGAGCTGTGGTTTGGTGCGCACCCGGCGGATCCCTCAACGATTGAGGGAGAAAAGCTGGATGAGATCATCGCGGCGGATCCGCAAGGCCAGCTGGGGCAGCGGGTGGCTGACAAGTATGGCGCCGGCCTTCCCTTCTTGCTGAAGATTCTGGCGGCTGCAGAGCCGCTGTCGCTGCAGGCGCACCCTTCGAAGCGGCAGGCCGAGGAAGGTTTCGCCCGCGAGAACGCGGCGGGAATCGACCTCACGGCGTCAAACCGCAACTACAAGGATGACAACCACAAGCCAGAGCTCATCGTGGCGCTCACGGAGTTCTACGCCATGGCGGGTTTCCGTCCGCTAGCGCAGACCCGCAGCCTCTTTGCGGCCTTGGACTGCGAAGAACTGGCTCACTACGAGGGCATGCTCGACACCGATCCTGCCGCTGAAGGCGACAGCCTCCGCGCGCTGTTTACCACGTGGATTACGATCCCGGGTGCCAAGCGCAAGGAGCTGATCAGCGCGGTGGTAGCGGCGGGCGAGCGCCTGCGCGGCAACCAGGCGGGCGAGCCGTGGATGGCCACCGTGATGGCAACCGTGGCCAAGCTCAACGAGCAATACCCGGGGGATATCGGCGTGTTGGGCGCGTTGCTGCTCAATCACATCGTCCTGCAGCCAGGGGAGGCGATTTACCTTGACGCTGGGCAGCTGCATGCCTATGTCTCTGGCCTGGGCGTAGAGATCATGGCTAACTCCGATAACGTGCTGCGCGGTGGCCTGACCCCGAAGTTTGTTGACGTCCCCGAGCTGGTTAAAGTCCTCACCTACCAGGCGGCAGAAGATCCGCGCGTGGACCTGAAAGACGCAGCCGAGACAGGAGGCATAAAGGGTGCAGAGGCATGGTCCTACCCAGTGCCGATTGAGGAGTTCCTGCTGGATCGCGTCGAGCTTTCTGGTGAGGAGAGTGTCGAGGTCGACAGCGATGGCCCCATGATTGTGCTGTGCACCTCCGGCTCGGTGGCATTGAGCAATGCCGAGGCAGAAAACGTCAGCCTTGGCGCGGGTCACGCGGCGTGGATTCCCGCTAGCGACCCGGCCGCCTCTGTTCGTTCCACCGGTGGCGAAGGCGCCGAGGTATTTATCGCCCGCGTTTAGTCTGCGGCCGTTTTGTTAACTCTGCTGCCGTTTAGTTAACGGCGCGGGTAATTAGGCGGACTGCGTCAATGCTGATGCGGCGGTAGTTTCGCCGTTGTCGGCTAAATGAGCAGCGGTGGGGGTCGCTGCGGAAGGCTCTTCCGCCGCGGGAGCATCATCCGTCGGCGCGGCGGGAGTCGGGGCGGCCTCGTTGGTGCGGTAAGCCGCGGATTCGCGCTCCACTGCTTCCACTACATCGGCGCCTTGTACCTCGCCGCCCTGTGGAGCGGCATCGATAGGCTCGCCCTGTTGCGCTTTCGGCTCCGCATCAGGCGCGGGCGCGTTCTGAGTGAACCCGGCGGGGTGCGGGATGAAGGAGCCAAGCGGTTCAGGAACTCCAGTGTTCTGCGAGGGCGTAGGTTCCTTGGGTTGCGGCTGCTCAGCGGGCTGGCTGCCGTCCTGGTCCTCCACTGGGCCCTCTTGCGGCACGGCGGTCTGAGATTCCGGCGTGGCCGACGGCTGAGTGGGCTCGGAGCTTTGCTGAGGAGTACCCGGAATCGGTGTTTCGGAGGCCGGAGTAGAGCCGTCCGTTGGCGGCACGGCAGGGGCCGTGCTGACCGGCGCCTGCGGGTACGGATTGTTCGGAGTTGCCTGCGGCTGCTGGTTCTGCAGTGAGGAAACATTGTCCGGGCGGTAGACGGCCGTGGGGCCAACCGGCTCCGTGCGGTTCACCACGGCATTCGGTGCCAGGTAGGGATCCTCCGCCGGCGCGGCGACATTAGTTTTCGATTGCTTCGGTTGCGTGGATGTCGGGGCAGCCGTGGTGGTATAGGAATGCGTTGTCGAGGGAGCGGAAGACGCGGTGCTCGACACGGCGGTGGCAGCGGAGGGCTTAGACACGACGGATTCGGGCGCGCTCATGCGCCACACTGCGACGCCTACGGCGACGGCACAGAGGAGGCCGGCCGCGACAAAGACCAAGATGCGGCGTGAACTGCTCGTCATGCGGGGCGCTCTCCTTCCTGCACAAAAGCCTGCGTAAATGTCACAAGTCGGTAACAACGATAACACGAATCCGGAGATAGTAAATGGCCTGGGCAAAATTCCCCGTTTAGGCGTGGCATAGGGCAGTGGGCGAAATGCAGCATATGGAGGAGGACAGGAGGAGAGGCAGTCGGAAGACGGCACGGAGCGATGTGACCGTAATAAAACCGCGCTCTTGACCGAAGCCTTGCATGAGGGCATCTAAAGAATGGTAGAAATTGGATTAGATACCGGCTGCGCGGAGCGCCCGCCCGTAAAGCTGCACCGGCCCGCCGTGGACACAGGAACGCGGTTTAAAACACAGACCCCTAATTCACTTAAGGATGAAGGAGAAAGCAATGAGCTCATGGGATGAGGACATCTTCGCCGACGAGGTCAACGTCGACTTCCTGGATGAACTGGCAGACCTCGAGGATGAAGAAATCGTTGCCGCGGTAGATGACGCCTGCGCGCTTGCGGTCTCGGGCGAAGAACAGACCGAGGAGGAGCAGCGTAACGCCTTGGCGGCGGCCACGATAGCCGCGATCTGGGCAGGCGCCCCGTTCAGCGCCGGAGAAGTCGTCGAAGACTATCCCTTCATCCGGGATCTCGCCGGATCCGGCAGCGAAAACCTCAACGAACATGCCCTGGAGTTGCTCGAAGAGGTCGAGGAAGACTACGACCTCGAGCCCTTCATCGAGGCCTTGTCCTAACGGCAGCACTAGGTACACGCTAGATACAACAGCATGCTGATCAGTATTGAAGGAATCGATGGCGCGGGTAAAAACACCATTACCCAGCGCCTGCGGGAAGAACTAGCCTGCGATGTCGAAGTCTTGAGCTTTCCCCGCTACGAAGAGTCCATCCATGCGCAGCTCGCGCAGGAGGCCCTGTATGGGCGTATGGGGGATCTGACCGATTCGGTCTATGGAATGGCTACGCTCTTTGCGCTGGATCGGCACGGAGCCAAAGAGCAGCTCCTTGCCGCCGCTGAGTCCACGGATAGCCTGCTCATCTTGGATCGCTATGTGGCGTCCAACGCTGCGTATTCCGCCGCGCGGGTCGGCGGTGAGCTCATCGTCGATTGGATCTATGAGCTCGAGTTTGAACGCTTCGGCCTGCCGGTGCCGCAGCTGCAGATCTTTTTGGATACCGACGTCGCCCTTGCCGGCCAGCGAGCCGTGGCCCGCGCCGCAGAGGATGAAGGGCGCAACCGCGACCGCTATGAGCGCGATGCCGCGTTGCAGTCACGCACGGCGGCCGCCTACCGTCGCTTGGCAGAGCAGCAGTGGGCAGGGCGGTGGATCGCCACCGCGGATGCCGATATGATTATCCAAGCTGTCAAGGAGCTTGTAGGAGAACAATAAAGTGGCACCGAAAATCTTGGTCGTGGATGATGACCCGGCAATCGCCGAAATGCTCACCATCGTGCTCGAGGCAGAAGGGTTGGAGCCTATTGCCGTTAACGATGGAAATGAGGCGATCCCGGCCTTCCGCGAGCATGACCCGGATCTGATCCTGTTGGATCTCATGCTTCCGGGCATGAATGGCGTGGATATTTGCCGCGCCATTCGTACTGAGTCCTCGGTGCCCATCGTCATGCTGACGGCGAAGACAGACACCGTTGATGTGGTTCTCGGCCTCGAATCGGGGGCGGATGATTACATCACCAAGCCCTTCAAACCGAAGGAGCTCATCGCCCGTATCCGCGCGCGCCTGCGTCGAATCGATGGAGGCACGGGAGAAATTATTGAGGTGGGGGACCTGCTTATCGACGTCCCAGAGCACACCGTTACCCGCAAGGGCGGCGAGGAGATCTCGCTGACTCCGCTGGAGTTCGACCTTCTTCTAGAAATGGCGCGCAAGCCCGGCCAGGTGCATACTCGCGAGGCGCTGCTTGAATCTGTCTGGGGTTACCGCCACGCGTCCGATACGCGCCTTGTCAACGTGCACGTCCAGCGCCTGCGCGCGAAGATTGAGCACGACCCCGAGGATCCCCGTATCGTCCTCACCGTGCGCGGCGTGGGGTATAAGACCGGGAAAACCGCCGAGTAAAGGACTGCCGCTATTTTTGGTTGGTTAAGGCGAGTCCGGGATGGCGTCGTCGAGCGCTGGCGCACCTCCCTGCAGACACGTGTCCTGGGCATGATGCTGGTGGCCTCCACGGTGGTCATGATCATCCTGGCCTACGCGCTGGTGTCGGTGCTGACGCAGCAGCTGGTGAGCCAGAAGGAGGACACGGCGCTTCAGGAGCTCGATCGCGCCCGCGTGGCCGTGGAACAGCAGATCGATGCCACCGGTACGGCAAACTCAACGCAGGTGCGCATCAATTCTGCACGCGCCGCCTTGGGCCAATTATCGGCGCAACAACCTGACGCCCAGGCCGTGTATGAACCGGTCATCGTCGTGGAGAATTCCGACGGCACGGCCACGACGTCCCCGGAGGGCTACCGCATCCCCGACGGGATGCGCGAGCTCGTTGGCCGGGGCCAAGTCGTGCAGCAATACGCCACGGTGGACCAGCAATCGGGAGCAACCTATAACGCGCTGATGGTGGGCACACCCATTGAAAGCGACATTCCGAATACCCAGGTCTACCTCGTGTTGTCTATGGAATCTGAGGAATCCACGATGGCGCTCATGCGTGGTTTGCTCTCGGCTGCCGGAGTGGTGGTGGTTGTCCTCCTCGTCGGCATCGCCTGGCTGGCCACCCAGCAGGTGATCGTCCCGATTCGCTCCGCCTCCCGCATTGCGCAGCGCTTTGCTGCCGGCCACCTGCGTGAGCGCATGGTGGTCAACTCAGACGATGAAATGGGCCGCCTCGCCTCCTCCTTTAATGACATGGCAGATAAGCTCTCCAAGCAGATCACCCAACTAGAGGAGTATGGCGATCTCCAGCGGCAGTTCACTTCCGACGTGTCCCACGAGCTGCGCACGCCATTGACAACGGTGCGCATGGCGGCGGATGTCATCGCGGAAGATGCGGATGAATTCAACCCTTACACCAAGCGCTCGGCGGAGCTGCTCATCAAGGAGCTGGACCGCTTCGAGGACTTGCTCGCGGACCTGTTGGAGATCTCTCGCCACGATGCCGGCGTGGCTGACCTCTCCACGGCTTCCATCGACATTCGCTCCTGCGTGGACTCCGCGCTGAGCCAAGTGGAGCACCTTGCCTCGGAGCTCGGAGTGGAGGTCGTCCGTCGTGTGCCGGAGGAACCCGTCGCCGTTGAATGCGATTCGCGTCGCGTCGAGCGCATTCTGCGCAACCTGCTCGCGAACGCCATCGACCACTCTGAGGGCAATCCCGTCATCGTGGACGTCGGCGCGACTGAGGACGCCGTCGGCATCGCCGTCACCGACTCCGGTGTGGGTCTCAAGGAAGGCCAAGAAGAGCTGGTGTTCAACCGCTTCTGGCGCGCGGATTCTTCGCGCAAGCGCCATTCTGGTGGAACCGGCTTGGGCCTTGCCATCGCTCGCGAGGATGCCGTGCTCCATGGGGGCACGCTCGACGCCATCGGCTACTACGGCGTCGGTTCGCGCTTCCGATTGATCCTTCCACGCACTCCGGGGCAGCAGGTGGAGTCCGAGCCCATTGCTCTGGAAGTGCCGGGGGCACCGAAGCCCATAGAAGCAGAGGAACAATTCGCTCTTGAGCTGAGCGCTGATCCGGAGGCTCCTGCGGTTAAAGCAGAAACGGACAACGGGATTGTGTGGCCCTCCGAGCGTGAGGCCCGCGCTGTGGAGCCGCCTTTTAACCAAGACAGCGTGTCCGACTTCGAGGAGGAGGCTCAGCGATGATTCCAGCCCGCCGCCCGCTCGCAGTACTCAGTTGCGTCGCACTCACCGCTCTCGTTGGTTGTTCGACGTTGCCGCATAACACCGATCCGCAGGTGATTAGTACCTTCGAACCGCATGACCGGGCCGACGATGCCGTCGTCGAGCCGCGCGCCGATAGCGAACCTGATTTGCTTGTCCGTGACTTTTATTCGGCCGTGGCGATTCCCACCGGAAACTACGCTGCCGCACGCACCTTCCTTTCCTCTGAGATAGCCAATTCTTGGGACCCTACTGACACCGTTCTCGTGGTGGATTCCATCGATCTGGTGACCTTGAACATGGAGGACGGCGCCCTGGAGTATTCGGTGCGTGGCAATATCATCGGACGTCTGGCCAACGGCGGGGCCTATGTCCCCGATAACTCGCGTCTTGAGGCAACCGTTCGTTTGCGCCAATTCGATGGGCAATGGCGCATTACGGATCTGCCTACCGGTGCCGTGATTGAGCGCACCGAATTGCGCAATCGCTACCGCCCGCAGTCGCTGTACTTTTTCGATACGACTCAACGCCTGCTCGTGGCTGACCGTCGCTGGCTTTATTCTGGAAAGGACTCGATTGCCTCAGAACTGGTCACCCTCTTGCTTCAAGGCCCATCTTCCGATATCGCGCCGGCAGCCTCCAGCCTGATCCCCAAGGACGCCACCTTCCTGGGAATCAATGATGGTGTCTATGAGTTCAGCGGCATGGCCTCGATGACTCAGGAGGAGCGCCTTAAGTTTGCCGCCCAGCTGGTGTGGACCCTCAACAACGCCGAGATCACGAACACCGTCCGCGCGACTATCGATGGTAGCCCGCTTGTGGATGGCATGGAGGAGATGACCATTGATGACTTCGCGGAGTTTAACCCCGAGGTAGCCGCCCAATCGGTGCCCAAGCTTTATGCAGTCAACGATGGTTCACTGCTTGAGGTTAAGGGTGAAGGCAGCGCCGAGGTGCCGGGCATGGCCGGACAGATTCATGACATTCAGTCCGCCGATGTCTCCGATGAGGGCATGGTGGCCGCGGTGCGCAAGCGCTCCGAGAAGGAGTCGCAGCTAGCGATGGGCGAGTTGGGCCACGAGCTCGAGAATTCGATCAAGGGTGAGACTTTGGCCCGCCCCACCTTTGAGGTGGGAGGCCAGGTGGCGTGGACCGTCGTCGACGGCAAACACGTAGTCCGCGTGACGCGTTCTCCGGCCACCGGTGAGCTGAGCACCGCCGAGGTTGACACTTCGGCGTTGGAGAACGTGGAGGGGGAGATTTCGGTCATCCGTCTGTCGCTCACGGGAGCGCGCATCGCCATGATTATCGACGGCAGCGTGTACACCGGCGTGGTTGCCCGCGCGACGTCGGGAGAGCGCCGCATTGTCAACGTCCACCAGGTGGGCCCGGAGCTGACCGGTTCGGCGCTGTCGGTGGAGTGGCAGACGGACGGCTCCCTGCTCGTGGGTACCTCCGCTTCGAACTCTCCGGTGTGGCGCATCGAGCAGGATGGTTCTTCGGCAACAACACTGCCTACCGGAAACATCACCGCGCCCGTGGTGGCGGTGGCGTCCTCACCGTCGACGCACTACGTCACCGATGCGCACGCCCTGTTGCAGCTTCCTGCGGGCGGGTCCGAGCGCTCCTATTGGCGTGAGGTCGAAGGCCTGCAGGGCGTGCGCTCCTCACCCATCATCGCGCGCTAGAGTCGCGCTAGAGTGGGGCGCATGCCGAAAAACCGGGGGATAGGGGAGGCCGCCGCCGCACTTCTGGAACTGTTCCTGCCGCGCCCGTGCGCGGGGTGCGGCGGTGAGACCACCGCAGGCGGGGTGCTGTGCACGGCCTGCCAGGAACACCTTCGACAGGTGCCACGCCGCGTGGAACGCCCGCAACCCCTAGGTTTCCCGGCCTGGGCTCTTGGCCCCTATTCCGATACTCGCCGTGGGGTCATCATCGCTATGAAGGAACGCGGGCACCAAGCGGTGCGAGCTCACCTCGGTGCGGTGTTGGCTGCCGGCATCGAGTACCTGCGCGCACGCGGCGATATTCCGGAGACCGCGCTGCTCGTGCCGGCGCCCACACGCGCGTCGTCGGCCCGCCAGCGCGGTGGTGATCCCGTCGCTGCGCTGTGCCAGGCGGCGTCCGCCCGGCTTCCGGGCTGGGACGTGGTCAATGCCTTGAGCACAGTCGAAGGTAGTGCGGACCAGTCGCAGCTCGGCGCGGTGGAACGCGCCGACAATATGCGCAGGGCAGTGCTCTTGCGGCCTTGTGCGCGCGAGCTGGTGGGACGCAGTGTGCTGCTTGTCGACGACGTCATCACGACCGGCGCAACTCTTCGCGCCAGCGCCGCTCGCGTGTGGGCCATCGGGGGTGATGTGGCCGGCGCGATTGTGCTGGCAGATGCGTAGGGAGGGGCGTCGCCAAGCATGCGCAGAGGGGGGGCACTGACAGGGTTGGTTATGACCAGTGGTAGCATGAGGGGTGTCACAGGGAAGCGGGCATCAAGCCCCTCATCACAGGGCTGTGAGCGTCCGCAGAATGTGCAGTCATTCAGTCCCCACGAGAATAGGGAGGCATTTCATGTCCCAGCAGACCAACGCTCAGGTCACCATCACCGGCCGCAACGTGGAGGTTCCGGAGCACTTCCAGGACCGCGTCACTGAAAAGCTGGCCAAGATCGAGCGTCTTGATCCGACCCTGACGTTCTTCCACGTGGAGCTGCAGCACGAGCCGAACCCGCGCCGCGAGTCCGAGGCTGAGCGCCTGCAGATCACCGCCACTGGTAAGGGCCACATCGCACGCGCCGAGGCCAAGGAAGATTCCTTCTACGCCGCGCTCGAAACCGCCCTGGGCAAGATGGAACGCTCCCTGCGCAAGGTAAAGGTACGTCGCGAGAACGTGAAGTCCGGCCACCGCGCTCAGAAGGGTACTGGTGAGATTGCCGCTGAGCTGGTTGCCGAGGCTGAAGCAGCCAAGCCGGCCAAGGAAGAGCGCTACATCGACCCCTACGCAGAGACCGTCGAGGATGTTCGCCCGGGCCAGGTTGTGCGCTTCAAGGAGCACCCCGCCACCCCGATGTCTGTTGATGATGCACTCAGTGAGATGGAGCTGGTTGGCCACGACTTCTACCTCTTCATCAACGAAGAGAACAACAAGCCTTCCGTGGTCTACCGCCGCCACGCATTCGACTACGGTCTCATCTCCCTGACGGATGCTGATGCTTAAGGCCTAAGCCTTCAAGGGTCTTAGCGCCCCAACCCACAGGCTCCCTGCCCCGCAGCGCACGCGCGCAGCGGGGACAGGGAGCTTTCTTAAGTCTCTATTAACATCCATTAATCCCTGTCTGCTGAGCTTTGCGTGGGGAGGAGGCGGCCGCAAGAGGGGTGCCGGGCAGTGGCCGGATTCGCACTTTGGGTTGGGTGGCGAATCATTACAGAAAAGCTAGTGAGTACAATGGCGACGAGTTAACTTATTTGTCGCGACAAGAAGGATTATCTAGACGTGTTTGGACTTTCCAAGCTGCTCCGTGCCGGTGAGGGACGCACCGTCAAGCGCCTGGCTAAAATTGCAGATGATGTTATTGCCCTAGAAGATAAATTCGCGGCGCTGTCGGATGATGAGCTAAAGGCTAAGACTGACGAGTTTAAGAAGCGTCTGGCGGACGGCGAGAAGATGAATGACATTCTTCTCGAAGCCTTTGCCACCGTGCGTGAGGCAGCCTGGCGAGTGCTCGACCAGAAGCACTACAAGGTGCAGATCATGGGCGGTGCAGCCCTGCACTTCGGCAACGTCGCCGAGATGCGCACCGGTGAGGGCAAGACCCTGACCTCCTTGCTGCCGGCCTACCTCAACGCGCTGGAGGGCAAGGGCGTGCACATCGTGACGGTCAACGATTACCTGGCCAAGCGTGACGCCGAGATGATGGGCCGTGTCCACCGCTGGCTAGGCCTTACCGTGGGCGTCATCCTTTCTGAGATGCGCCCTGCGGATCGCAAGGAAGCATATGCGTGCGATATTACGTACGGCACCAACAACGAGCTGGGCTTTGACTACCTCCGCGACAACATGGTCCGCTCGCTGAATGACACGGTCCAGCGCGGCCACAATTACTGCATCGTGGATGAGGTTGACTCCATCCTTATCGATGAGGCCCGTACCCCGCTCATTATTTCCGGTCCGGTTGACGGCTCCTCCCAGTTCTACGGCGTCTTCTCCCAGCTGGCGCCGAAGATGCGCGAAGGTATCCACTACGAGGTGGACCACAAGAAGCGCACCATCGGTGTGCTGGAGGAAGGCGTGGAATTCGTTGAGGATCAGCTGGGCATTGAGAACCTCTACGCCCCAGAGCATTCCCAGCTGGTGTCCTACCTCAACAACGCCCTGAAGGCCAAGGAGCTTTTCACCCGCGATAAGGACTACATCGTCCGCAACGGCGAGGTTCTCATCGTGGATAGCTTCACCGGCCGCGTGCTTGCTGGCCGTCGCTATAACGAGGGCATGCACCAGGCCATTGAGGCTAAGGAAGATGTGGAGATTAAGAACGAGAACCAGACTCTGGCCACCGTTACGCTCCAGAACTACTTCCGCCTGTACGAGAAGATTTCCGGCATGACCGGTACCGCAGAGACCGAGGCAGCCGAGCTGCACTCCATCTATGGTCTCGATGTGGTGCCGATTCCGACCAACAAGCCGAACCAACGTATCGACCACTCCGACCGTATCTACAAGACCCAAGAGGCGAAGTTCGCCGCGGTGGTTGATGACATTGAGGAACACGTCGCCGCAGGTCAGCCGGTGCTGGTGGGTACAACCTCTGTGGAGCGCTCCGAATACCTCTCCCAGTTGCTGAGCAAGCGCGGAATCAAGCACTCGGTGCTTAACGCCAAGCACCACGAGGAAGAGGGCCAGATTGTCGCCCGTGCCGGCCGCCCCGGCACCGTTACCGTAGCCACCAACATGGCCGGCCGTGGTACCGATATCGTGCTCGGCGGTAACCCCGAGGTCATCCTGGATGAAAAGCTGCGCGATCGCGGCCTCGATCCCTTCGAAGATGAAGAGAAGTACCAAGAGGCCTGGGACGCCGAAATCGATCGCGAAAAGGAACACTCCAAGAAGCTGGGTGACCAGGTCCGCGAGGCCGGCGGCTTGTACGTGCTGGGTACCGAACGCCACGAGTCGCGTCGTATTGATAACCAGCTGCGCGGCCGTACCGGACGCCAGGGTGACCCGGGCGAGACCCGCTTCTACCTGTCCATGCGTGATGAGCTCATGGTGCGCTTCGTGGGCCAGTCCATGGAGAACATGATGAACCGCCTCAACGTGCCGGATGACGTGCCAATTGAGGCCAAGATGGTGTCCAACTCTATTAAGGGCGCACAGGCACAGGTTGAGAACCAGAACTTTGAGATGCGTAAGAACGTGCTCAAGTACGACGAGGTGCTGAACGAACAGCGCAAGGTGGTTTACGCTACCCGCCACGACATCCTTGAGGCCAGCGACATCAAGGACAACATCCGCGAGATGATCGACGACACCGTGTCTGCCTACGTGGCGGGTGCTACGGCCACCGGCTATGTGGAGGACTGGAACCTGGACGAGCTGTGGAATGCCTTGGAGTCCCTGTATGGGCCGACCAAGACGCATGAGGAGCTTGTCGACGGTACCGAGTACGGCTCCGCCGGCGAAATCTCCGCCGAGCAGCTGCGCGATGCACTGGTGGCTGATGCCAACTCCGAGTACGACAAACTTGAAGAGTCCGTCAGCGCCATCGGCGGCGAGAGCCAGATGCGCAATGCAGAGCGCATGATCATCTTGCCGATCATTGATCAGAAGTGGCGTGAGCACCTCTATGAGATGGACTACCTCAAGGAGGGCATTGGCCTGCGTGCAATGGCGCAACGCGATCCTCTGGTGGAATACCAGAAGGAGGGCGGCGACATGTTCAACGCCATGAACGAAGCTGTGAAGGAAGAAACTGTGCGCCAGCTGTTTATGTTGCGTAAGCAGTTCAAGGCTCAGGAAGAGGCGAACGCCGCGGACGAGGCGGAAGCCTAGTAAATGCCAACGCCACAGCGTTATTGAGCGCTGAGGTGCAGCGAGGCGCCGTGTGGGAAGTGCTCCCCGCGGCGTCTTTTTTATTGGAGGCACTTAGGTATATACTGGCAAATTAGTAATTATTATTCTTCGGAGGTTGAGTGAGTATGCGCCGCTTGTCTGTGCGAGTAGGTCTATCCGTGTTCGCATCTGCCACCCTGCTGGGTGACGGCGCGGCTGCATCTGCTGTGGAGCTTGCTCCCGAAGAACAGTGCCAGCTCTCTTCCGTTTTGAGCTCGCAGGGAGATGAATCCGCCAAGGACACGGTACTCAGCTCCCAGGACATTGTTCCCACCGAGTGTGGCGCAGTGGCCACGCCGGAAAGTGCGGAAGAATCCACCAAGAAATCACCGGTAGTGGGGGCCACGATGTTCGGCGGTATCAGTTTGGCTTTGGTGAGTGCTTCCGCTGCATTCGCGGGCATCGACTGGACGCCAATCTTGATCAAGCTGGGGTCGCTTTTCTAAACTTCCGGCTCCCCATTGCCGTGGGGATGCATGCCGACTGAAAGCAACCGGAAGGAACTCAGGTGCCGTCCAACGGCGGCGCCGGTAAAGGCGCGTCGCGTCGATCCCATCAGCACCGAGCCGAAGAACTCGCCATTCGAGCGCGCATGCAAGCTACGCAGCGCCATCCCTCCGCGCCACTCCGAAGACGCCTGGGCCTTCCGCCAAGCACGGACATGGTTTGCAATTTCCGGTGCAAAACGTGGGTTGTTGAGATGACTCAAAGGCCGCAGCGCGGCGGCAACTTCTAGAACTATGACTACAAGCCCGTGGATCTCTTTCCGCGTAGCGAGGTCACCCGCAGTAGGTTGACGCTCGTAGCGGATACGTTGTGGGGCGACATACAGCTGCAAATGGCTCATGCCAGGGATGGGGGTGTACATGGGGATCGCGTCCTCTTCCGCGATAAGCGGGGCGGAGGAGTGCACGAAGGCTAGGTTCGGGGCGGGCGCGGTGAAGGAAGGTGGACGCACGTTCATTGTGCCACGGTAGGCCTATATGCGGCTAGAGCACTGCAGTGCATAAGCCGGTGAGAGCGGGCAGGCGGTATGTTCGCTATACTTTCGGACGATAAACACAGTTCAATGCGAAGGGTAGATAATATGCGTGGACTCATCGTCGATTTTGTAGGCGTTCTTGACGGCACCGAAGAAGACGTCAAGCGCTGGCGGGATCTGTTCGCCGCCGCGAAATCAAACGGAGTTGCCACCGCAATCCTTTCCAACGATCCGGGCGGCCCGGGCGCTGAGCACATTCGTGAGTGGGAATACCGCGGCATCGTTGATGCCGTTGTGCTTTCTGGTGAGGTCGGCGCTGAGAAGCCGGAGCGCGCTGCTTTCCAAGCCGTAGCGGATGCCATTGATCTGCCGATTAATGACTGTGTCATGGTGGATGACTCCATCGTTAACGTACGTGCGGCGGTGGAAAACGGCATGGTCGGCATGCTCTACACCGTCTTCGACCGCACGAGCGTAGAGGTTCAGGCAGTCTTCGACATTGAAGGTGAGTTCTAAGTGTCGAAGGATGTGCGCGTCTTCCTGCCGGCAACCTTTTCCATGTTGGCTGAGCTCGAGGAAACCGGCCAGCTTACTGCCCGCAGCGGCTGGGGTTTTGCGCTAACCCCCGCGCTGCGCGAGTTCTACACCGAGGGTGACGAGGAAGAGATCGAATACTCCGCTTTCCTCGAAGCATCTATGGCTTCGCTGAGGCTCTTGGCTATCGGTGATGAGGAGAAGTTTCCGCACCGCCGAGTCGTCATTTCCGTCGACGTGGACGAGTCCGTGGTGACCCCGAAGCCGGACATGGGGGAACCGGTCGTGGCGCTGGATCCCGCGACCATCACGAAGGACAATCTTCAGGCCATCCACGTGGACATCGAAGAGTCCGAAGCCACTACTGCCAAGGCTATCGACGCCATCGATAACGCCGACCTTGGTGACGAAGATGCTGAGCTCGCCGTCGGTGATGCCCTGGATAATTTCATGGCCTTCTATGACCCGACTGAACTGCCTATCCTCGTGGAGCTTCTCTAAGTATTTTCTGGGCTTTCATCGCCGTGGGTTCATGCATGGTGCTAATCTGAGCCTTTATTGTCGTCGCCAGAAAAGGAGCACCACCATGAAGGCAACTCGCTTAGCTAGCCTTGTCACCGCTGCGGCCCTGAGCACCGCATCTCTCGTCTCAGTGCCAGCTGCCGGAGCTGAGGAAGCAGTAGCGCCAACAGTGCAGACTAACCAGACCGCGCAGGGGAGCTCTCTTCAAGGAACTGCTAACAACAAACCGGACCCCAGCAATCCGGACCCCGACATGGCCGTGATGCCTAAGACTCCGTGGCTGCGAATTCTTGAGGGCTCTTCGCAGGGGCCGACAGGCGTTATTATCGCCATCCTTTTCGGCATCGTGAGCATCGGTCTGGCCGCGTACAAGGAGTTCGGTGATTACCTGCCCAAGCTGGGCTAAATGCTGATAGCCTGCAGGGGTAATAGTCAGCCTGATCGAAAGGTCCTCTCAGCATGTCTTCCTCTCGTCTTCGCCGGGTAGTTGCCGTCTCTACCGTGTCTGTTGCTGTCCTAGCCAGCGGTGTCGTTGCCCCCACGGCCGGAGCCGTGACCACTTCCATCAAGGATGAAAAGTGCACCATTACCTTGAGCGAGGAGGAGGCGAGCGATCTTAAGAATGCGGAGTCGAAGGACAACGATGTCGATAGCAGCCTGCTGAAGGATGGCCTTAAGATTCTTCCCAAGGACGCCGAAAAGCGTGCACGTGACGTGGAGAATCAGTCGGAAGAGCTCTACCGTGCCCTAGCTGGCTATGAGGTAGATGCTGAACTCGGTGGTGAGGAATCCGCCAAGCGCGCCAAGAACAACATTGCGGTGGCGGAGACCTTCCGCAAGATTGCACCCGACTACGTTAAAGCTCTCAACGCCTGTGCGAAGAAAGAAGAGCTCAATAAGGAACAAGAAGGCGGTGGCAACACCTCCTCCAACATTGACACGGGCGGCGCTGTCATCCTCGGGGTTTCCGGTGGCTTGGCCGTGATCCTCATGGCTCTTCGCGCGGCAGGCCCCTACCTGAAGACCGTCCTGCCGCCGCAGCTGACGGCAATGCTCCCGATCTAAAGCCTCGGTGCCTTAAGAACGCGCAAGCCCCTTCCTTTAGGAAGCTTCGGGCTTAAGGCCCTTTGGGCCTTAAGCCCAGTCAACATTGGTGCGCAGGGACGCCAGCAGGGTGCGCACTGCATCGCGACGGCGCGCAGAAGCCGTGCCCTCTTCGATGCTTAGGTCGAGCCCGCATTCGGGGTCCGCAGGTGGCCCAGCATGCGTGCAGCCACGCGGGCAGTCCTCGATGGCTTCGGCAAGATCGTCGAAGACCTCGATGACGTTCTCCGCGTCAATGTGGGCTAAGCCGAAGGAGCGGATGCCGGGGGTATCAATGATCCAGCCGCCGTGTGGCGTGCTTCCTTCAGCGGGCAAACGCAACGCCACCGACTGCGTCGACGTGTGCCTTCCCTTACCCACGGCGGAAACCTCGCCGGTCTCCCGGTTGGCATCGGGGACAAGCCGGTTCACCAGGGTGGACTTTCCCACGCCCGAGTGGCCGATGAGAGCGGTGACGTGGCCGTCGATGGCCGCACAGACGTGCTCCAGCCCGTCGTCGACGCCAGCCTCCACCACGGTGACATCCAGATCCGCAAACTCCTGTGCAAACGGAGTGGGATCAGTGAGGTCTGTCTTCGTCAGACACAGCACCGGCTGGATATTTCCGGCAAAGGCAGCGATCAAGGCGCGCTCCACGAACCCGGAGCGCGGCGGCGGATCAGCCACGGCGCTCACGATAAGTAGGCGGTCGGCGTTTGCTACCACGATGCGCTCATAAGGGTCGGTGTCATCTGCGGTGCGCCGGAGGACGGAGCGGCGCTCCTCGAGCTTCACGATGCGTGCGAGGGTGTCTTTCTTACCCGAGGTATCGCCTACGACGCCGACCCGATCACCAACCTCGACCGGAGTGCGGCCCATCTCGCGGGCGCGCATAGCGGTAACCACGGGGCCGTCGTTATCAAGCGCGACACCCCAGCGCCCGCGGTCTTTGGTGATGACCATGCCAAACTTGGCATCCTTGTGCTTCGGGCGGTCCTTCGTGCGCGGTCGCGACCCCTTTCCGGGCCGGATGCGGACGTCGGATTCGTCGTAGCTACTTGCGCGCCTAGCCACGGATCATGGCCTCCCACATATCAGCAAAGCCAGGCAGAGTCTTGGACGTGGTATCAATATCCTCGACCTGGACGCCGTCAACGGCCAATCCGATAATGGCTCCGGCTGTCGCCATGCGGTGATCCGCGTAGGAATGCCATACCCCGCCGTGGAGTGGGGCAGGGGTGATGCGGAGGCCGTCGTCAAGCTCGGTGACGTTGCCACCAAGGGCGTTGATCTCCGCAGCGAGAGCCGCCAGGCGGTCCGTCTCGTGGCCACGCAGGTGTGCGATGCCAGTCAGCGTCGATGGCGTTGAGGCCAGAGCACACAGCGCAGCCACGGTGGGGGTGAGCTCACCGATATCGCCCATGTCGAGGTCGATGCCGCGCAGGCTGCGCGGGCCTTCCTGCGGGCCGGTCACCTTTAAGTAAGACGCCTCGCCGGGAGCCTGGGGGACATACTCGACCTTCGCGCCCATCTGCTCCAGGATGCCTCGGAAGGCGTCACCCGGCTGGTGGGTTTCCTCCGGCCAGTTCGGAATGCTCACGCTGCCGCCAGAGACGGCGGCAGCGGCAAGGAACGGAGTGGCATTGGAAAGATCCGGTTCAATGCGCCACTCACGGCCCTCAATCTCACCATGGTGCACGTCCCAGGTGTCCTTGCCCACCTCGACGCGGACACCGGCTTCGCGCAGCATACTGACGGTCATCAAGATGTGTGGCTGGGAGGGCACTGTGCCGCCTTCGTGGCGCACGCTTAGTCCCTTGCGGTAGCGTGCTCCGGCCAGGAGCAGACCGGAGACGAACTGGGAGGAGGCGGAGGCATCGATGGTGACCTCGCCGCCCTCCGGAACGCCGTGGAGGGTGATGGTCAGCGGCAGGCTGTCGCCCACAATGTCCACGCCCAGCTCACGCAGAGCCGCGGTCATCGTGGACATAGGGCGCTTGCGGGCATATGGGTCACCGTTGATGACAACGGGGCCATCCGCTAGCGCTGCCACCGGTGGTAAAAAGCGCATAATTGTGCCGGCCAGGCCGCAATCTACCTTCGCTCCATGCAGCTTTCCGGGAGTCACATGAAGATGCGGGCCTTGTTCGGAGATACCCACGCCCATGGCCTGCAAGGCCTCCTTCATCAGGTTGGTATCGCGGGAGACCAGCGGGTTATAGATGATAGACGGGGAGTCAGCCAGCGCAGCAAGGATGAGGGCGCGGTTGGTCATCGATTTTGACCCGGGGAGGTTTTGCGTCCAGGACAATGGCCCAGACGGTTGGGGTGCGCTCCAGAATTCAGACATGTAGTCCATAATAAAGGGCATGTGCGGAAGATTTGTTCTGTTCACCGAGTCCCTACTGGAGGAAGTAGGCGCGTGGGAGTCCATCACGGAGGTCCACGCGCCGGAAGGCTTGCCACCGGCGCGGTATAACATCGCCCCAACCCAGCCCATCGCCATCGTCCGAACCGAGGAGCATACCGCTTGCGTGGAACCTGCGCGCTGGGGGCTTATTCCGCACTGGAAGAAAGATCTGGACGGCCCGCCGCTATTCAACGCACGCGCGGAGACCGTGGCGCAGAAGCCCTCCTTCCGCGATGCCTTCAAGGCACAGCGCTGCGTCATCCCGCTGGACGGCTATTACGAGTGGAAGGCTGGGGAGGACAAGAAATCCAAGAAGCAGCCCTATTACGTCACCGGCCCTGATGGGCTGCTGTGGGCAGCAGGGCTGTGGGCCACGGGTATGGATAGGCTGTCGGCCACGATGGTGACCACGGATGCCACGGAGGAGATGGCATGGCTGCACCACCGGCTGCCCAAGTTTTTGACCACGGAGGAAATCGCGCCCTGGCTGGCGGGGGAGGCGCTTCTGGAGCCGAGCACCGTGCGGGGCTTTCAGGCACGCCCCGCGGATCCGGCGGTGGGTAATGTGCGCAACGACTACGCAGAGCTTATCGACGAACCACCGTCGACCACCCTGTTCTAGCTCACCCTGTTTTAGCGTGTGAGTGTTATGTCCATAGTGGCGTAAGGCGACCGGCTAACGCCGGTGGAATTTGCCAGACATGTGGTTGGATACTGGTATGGACAGAAGGCATATTGTCGACCGATTGTCGGATGCTCGCATGCAACCGTTTTTGGATGAGTGTGGCGGGAACTGTAAGCGCGCGCTGGCGTTATATGGATGGCATGCAGAGTTATCGTCTGCTGTTAAAGATGTTTTGGCGTTAACAGAAATCTTTCTGAGAAACGCAATTGACAAGGAATTGCTTGCTTGGAATGCCCGTAATAATGGTCCTCAAAGCTGGCTACTTGATCCGCCTCCTCGCCCCTTGCGTTCGATTGTCGGCTCCCAGAGGGAAAAGGCGATTAGGCGTGCACAAGCAGCGGTAGATTGCCGTCCTTCATCTCATCCTCGTCACGGTTGTGCTATCACTCATGATGATGTGCTTTCCCATACGACTTTCGGTCTTTGGCGTACGCTACTACCGAATCATCACCCTAACGCTAATCACGCTGCACCCGAGAATGTAGGACGACAAGTTTTATGGAATCAGGCTATTAAGTCTGCGTTCCCTAATGTGACCGACCCCGACGGATCGATTACGTATTGGAACGTATCGCACTGTAACGATTTGCGTAATAAAGTCGCTCACATGGACAGTCTTCTGAATGTGAACGTGATTGTCGAATCGCGGAGAGCGTTTGAATTGATTGATTCGATGGATCACCAAATTGCAACGTGGGTGTCGTCCCGAAGCCAGGTATCAAAGGTATTTAATAAGCGTCCTGGTCAATAAAAAAGAGCCATCTGGCGCATACGTCCAGAAGACCCTTTTTAGTCATAGCAAGGGACCATGTCCTTACTTTCTGACTCTGACTATAGGTGGCACGTCCCCGTGATGTCAAGATTTTTGACTAGTACGGCTATTTCACTGCCGTAAACGTCCAAAAAGCCACTAGACATCACAGTTCTAGCGCGTGAGGTTTAGGCGGCGAGCACGTCAGCGAAGGAAAGGTCGAGCACACGGGGGAGATCCTCCGGGTTCATCTCGATGTCGAGTCCCCGCTTGCCACCGGAGAAAAAGATGGTGTCGAAAAGCAGCGCCGTTTCATCAACCACTGTCGGGAGGATGTGCTTGTGTCCCAGCGGGGAGATGCCGCCGGGGATGTAGCCGGAGGATTTGGAGGCGTCGGCAGGCGCGGCCATCGTGGCCTTAGAAGCGCCGAAAGCAGCGGCGGCCTTCTTGAGGCTGAGCTGGTAGGTAACCGGAAGGACGCACACGGCGAGCTGGCGCTTGGGGCCTTTGCCGGCGCTCAGATCGATGACGAGGGTTTTGAAGATGCGCTCAGGCTCGACGTCGAGCGCCGCCGCGGCTGCGTCGCCGAAGTGCTCGCGGCCACCGTCGAAGGTGGAGACACTGTGGTCGATTCCTGCCTCTTCGAGGATTTTGAGAGCGGGGGTAGCGGCGTACGGGGTCTTCTTGGCCATAGAATCCACCCTAGTCCGGAGCGCTAGGATGGTGAGCATGGCCACCGAAACGACGAGCGAGACGCTTCAGAAACAGCGATTGTTTGAGGAGCAAGCCTTGCCCTTGCTGGATCAACTGTATGGCGGAGCGATGCGCCTAACGCGCAACCCCCAGGATGCAGAGGATCTCATCCAGGAGACCTACCTCAAGGCCTATAGCAATTTTGATTCCTTCAAACAGGGGACGAATCTCAAGGCCTGGCTGTATCGCATCATGACGAATACCTACATCAACTCCTATCGGAAGGCCAAGCGCCGTCCGCTGGAATCCTCAGCGGATGAGCTGAGCGACTTTCAGCTGTATACCACGGCCGGGCATGACTCCACGGGCTTGGAATCGGCGGAGGTCGAGGCCCTCAAGCAGATGCCGGATTCGGAGATTTCCGAGGCCATGAATGACCTACCGGAGGACTACCGCATGGTGGTGTACTACGCGGATGTAGTGGGCCTGGCCTATAAGGAAATCGCGGATGTGATGGGTACACCGTTGGGAACGGTGATGAGCCGCCTCCACCGCGGAAGAAAACTGCTTCGCGCGGCGTTGAAGGACGTAGCACGAGAAAAAGGCATTGGTCGCAACCACCCAGAGATGGAGGAGAAGTAATGGAACGCGCAACAGGACGCAATTGCGGTGCGTGTAACTCTCCGGAGGTTGAAGCGCTCTTTAGGGAGCTGTTCGATGAATCGACGAGCTACGCGCGAGCTATGGCAATCCGCGAGCATCTTGCGCAGTGCGATGCCTGCCAGCAACGCCTTGAGAGCGAGGAAGTAGTTCGGGCACTCGTACGCAAGTGCTGTGGGGGACAGGCCGCGCCGCAGTCGCTGCGCCAGCGCATTAGCGTGCAGATTACGAGGACTGAAATTACCTGGGGATAAGCAAAGGACTCGTTCCCGCCCACGGTGGTGGGGTGAGGAACGAGCCCTGAATGCTGACGTTATGCGTTAGGACGCTTGCCGCGGTTAGCGGACTTCTTGCGGCGATCCTTGCGCTTACGGCCACGCTTGCTCATCGCGTACTCCTTCTGTTAAGGGTAAATGAACTTATTCAACTGTAGCGGCAGGGTATGCCTGGGTGTTAATCGGGGGTGTGTCTGTTTAGGCAGATACGCGGGCACGGCCGCGGCTGCGGTTGCGGCGCTTGATAGCGCGGCGCTCCTCCTCAGAAAGGCCGCCCCACACGCCGGCATCCTGGCCGGACTCGAGGGCCCACTTGAGGCAGGAAGAGGCAACTGGGCAGCGGTTGCAGACCAGCTTGGCCTTAGCGATCTGGGTGAGTGCGGGGCCGGAGTTACCGACAGGGAAGAAGAGCTCCGGGTCCTCGTCGCGGCAAACGGCTTCGTGGCGCCAATCCATGATTGAAATCTCCTAACAAATTTTTGACAGCAGTGGGCGAAGTAGGCGCACCAAGGGCAGTCCACGGTGGTGAACTGAACTGAGTGCTACTGGGTGTAAGTGGACTGGTCTGCGGTCAGTGGGGCCCTGTCTCGAGTTAGGGCCAGCGTCGACGCCGCCGTGGTTCACTTTCTGTTAACTCGAAGGATTCTCCGGGTTAAGAACTGATTTAACAGCTCGTTGTTTTTGCTACCTGAGAATAATGGCACGTTTACTCAAAGTCCGCTAGGGGTAAAAGGCGAAAAGTGTCCAACGTCACTAAATAAATTCTTCCAATTTGCACTTTTCTAATGGGTGGGCGGCTGTAAGAAGCCTGTCAGTAGTTCCCCTACCTGCGGCGACGGGGAGATTGGGGTGAGTGTGGTGACCTGGATCGCGTCAAATCCATCAACCTCCTCGCTGCCCCCGAAAACACAGCAGGAGGAAAGCCGAAGCTGAGTACAGGACGTGCGAGTACCGCGGCGGCTGAATTGGCAGAGGGTGAAGCTTTGGCGTGGAGACTGCCTAAACCATGGGGCAGGGAAGTAGACTAAACGCCCGTGAATAAGAAGAAGAACCAGCCCTCAACGACACCTGACCGAGCTGCCGGAAACCGTGCACCGCGTACGGTGATGGCGGCTGCCGGCATCGCCGTGGTCCAATCCATCGCGGTTATCATTTTCGGCATCTTCCTCATCGTCCGTGAGGTTGCTGGCGCTGAGAACGGATCCATGGTGTCCGATTCCGGCGCATCGAGCTTCGTGGGCCTGGGCACTGCCATCTTCATCTTCATCGTGTTCGGCTTTGTCATCGTCGGCTCGTGGGCCTTCGTCAAAGGCAAACGCTGGGGCCGCGGAGCCATCGTGCTTGTGGAATTCATCCTGGGCGCCATGGCTTTTCAGATGTTTAGCGGCGGCTCAGCGCTGCTAGGCATCGTGACCTTGGCAAGCGCCGGGCTCGTCCTATACCTGCTTATGGCGCGGCCCGAGACGGCGCAGTGGGCTGAAAGCCACTTTTAGTAGGGCATGCTCTTAAGCGGCGGTGAGCGCCACAGTGGTGTCGCCGCGCTGCTCAACGATGACCGTGCCCGCTAGCGTTAGCGAAATCGGGCCGGAATAGCCGTCACGGTCAACGGGGATGGTCTTCTCGGTTTTCCCGGTAGACCAGTTCACCACGTCGATCCCCTCCTCAGTGGGGACGAGTAGGCGTTCGTCGACTGCGACCCCGGTTCCCACCGCTTGCTCGAGAATGTGATCCACATTGAGCTCGGTAGGGGTAAAGAGATAGAGACGCTCGCCGTCGAACCACGACATGTGGTGCGGAAGATCCGCAATCGCGGGCGCAAAGGGGGACGCGGCGTTGGTGATGGACTTCGAAGGCTCAACGTCCGTGGACGACAGTGTTTCACCTTCAAAGCTATAAGAGACGATGCGCGGTGAATCGCCAGGGAGGAAGACCGCGGCTGCCTCTTGGCCGTAGGCGATGAGGCGCGCACCAGGATCCTCAATTTCGATGTCCTTTGTAATTTCCGGAGAACGGGAATCCTCAGGAGTGGCATTTTGGATGCGCAGCCACGTGGAGTCTGGGGAATCTGGGCAGGTTTCGGTGATACCCAGTGTTTCGGTGCGGGTCAGCGCTGAGGTGATGGCGCAGTCCTCGTGGGGCTGGAGGTTTGGCTCCTGTTTGGCGTCGACATCACCGTACTCAACCGAGCGCACAAGATCCGAGCGCCAGAGCTCTACGCGCTCTGCGGAAACGGTGCCCACGCGGTCATTCGACATGATGGGGACCACCTCCTCGGAATTGCGGGCGCTGCGGGTATCGGAGTATTGGCCGGTGGCGGCATCGATCGCCACTACATCGCCGCAACCATTGCCTGCGTCATAGGAAGCCACAATTTTGTTCCACGCTGTGGTGAGCGAACACAGGTCGGCATCGCGGCGTTGATAGGTCCACACTTCGTCGCCGGAGGCGTTCGAGGCGCTGAGCATATCGCCGTCATGGGTGATTAACAGGCCGTTGGAGGATACCGCGCGAGCCTGTCCCGGCACGAGAGTATTGGGAAGGCTGAAGGCTTCGGTGAGGGAGCTCGGGATGGCATCGAGAAGCGCCGGTTCATCGCCGGACGCGGCGTCCACCGCCGGGGTGAGCTCCGCCTTATGAATGGGTGCGGTGATGACCGCGCCGCCGATGGCGATGGCGCAGACCGCACTGATGGCGCCCACGGCAATCCAGTCCGCCTTCGTGGAGCGCAGAATGGGAGCCTTCTTCGACGAGTCGACCTTTGCCCGGGCCTTATCCAGCTGGGCTTCCTGGGTGTGCTCGGTGCTCATCGATGCCCTCCTTGACGGGGATTGCGTTTGCGGGAACGGGTGCGGCGAGAGGCGCGGGCGGAAGCCGCCGAGGAACGCGAGGAGCCGCCACGCGGCGATTCCCCGCGCGAGCCCGAACGCTTCGCTGCGCCCAGCACCTTGGTGGGCGGACCAACGGTGTCAGAAACACCCTCGGGAATATCGAGCGCTTGCGCAAGCTCAGGAGAGGTGCTGAACCACTGTGGCGGCTCGGGCTGGTCCAGAGAAAGCTCATCGTTGATAACCTGCCATTTGCTCAGCTCATCGTAGCCAACGAGCGTTACCGCCGTGCCGGTGTGGCCAGCGCGGCCGGTGCGGCCAATGCGGTGGACAAAGGTCATGGGGTCATCCGGCACCTGATAGTTGATGACATGGGTGACATCATCGACGTCGATGCCGCGAGCAGCAACATCCGTGGCCACGAGTATTTCCACGGTGCCTTCGCGGAAAGCCGAGAGCGAGCGCTCGCGAGCCTTTTGATCCAAATCGCCGTGGACCGCGCCCACGCTAAAGCCGCGCTGCGCCAGCTCGTCTGCGACGGCGGCTGCCGAGCGCTTGGTGCGCGTGAAAATGATGGTGCGCCCGCGGCCTTCTGCCTGCAGGATCTTTCCCAAGACCGCGATTTTGTCCATGCGGTGTGCCTGGAAGGTGACCTTGCGCGTGGAGGAGTGGGTTTGTTGGGCGTCGCCGGACTCGGCGCGGATGTGGACCGGCTTGTTGAGGAAGGTGCGGGCCAGCGTCACGATGGGCCCGGGCATGGTGGCGGAAAAGAGCATGGTCTGGTGCGGGTTGCCGTGCAGGAGGGAGAGAATCTTCTCAATATCCGGCAGGAAGCCCAAGTCCAGCATCTCATCGGCCTCATCCAGAACCAGAACGCTGACCTGGTCGAAGGACAGGTGCTTCTTCTGGCAGAGATCGAGCAGGCGGCCCGGAGTGCCCACGACGACGTCCGCGCCCCTCTTGATGTGTGTGATCTGCTCTTCATAGGGGCGCCCGCCGCACAGGGTGACGATGCTGAGCGGAAGATTGGCGGCAGCAACCTTGAGGTCCCCGCTGACCTGGATGGCCAGCTCACGGGTCGGCGCGATGACCAGCGCGCGGGGAGTGCCGTCGAGCTCCGGGATGTCGGCGTCATCGAAAACGCGATCCAGCAACGGCACACCGAAACCATAGGTTTTTCCCATGCCGGTGCGCGCTTGGCCAATGAGGTCGTGGCCATTCAGGGCGATGGGCAGGGTGAGCTCTTGGATGGCGAAGGTGTGCGTAATCCCGTTCTCAGCGAGGGCATCACAGATCTCTACGGCGACGCCGAGCTCGGCAAAGGTAGGGGATTCGCGGGAATCGCGGGATGATTTCGGGGCAAGCACACCTTGATAGTAGAGGACGTGGCTATAGTGGGGCCATTAGAGCGCCGGGGGCGCAGGCCTCATGGCACGGACTAAAGAACACGATTTAAGGGAGTAGACACCACATGGACATCAAATTTGGCTTCGCCGATACCGCCCGCGAACTGGTCATTCACGCGGATGGTGAGCGAGAAGAGCTGACCCAGACCATCAACAACGCCTTGGGGGAGAACTCCACTCTCGAATTGAAGGACACCAAGGGCCGCACCTATATCGTGCGGACCGAGCGTGTGGTCTACGTGGAAATCGGCACCGTGCGCGCCCACACCGTTGGATTCGCAGGCTAAGTACGCGCTCGCTGCCTCAGCGGGTAGCCTAAATGGCCATGGATAATCCCGCGGAACTTAAGCAGCGCCCACAGTTCGTCTCGGCGGTGGAGCGTTTCGCTCGCGAGTACGGCTGGTGGCGAGTGGTGGCGATCCCCGTCATGGTCGTCATCACGGTGTGGGTGCTGGTTGATGTTTTTCGTTCCCCAGCCCAGGATGCGGAGGTGTCGGCGGCAGGGGAGACGTCGGCAAGCACTGCGGCTGCTGACGCACCCTCCCCCAAGGGGCCTGATCCCGCCAATGCCAGTGCAGTTGCCGCGGCCAAGGATGGCTTGCCCGCCGGCGGTGACTTCACGGAGCAAGGTGATGAAACCTACCGCGATGCCGGCCCTTCTACTATGCACGCGGGCAAGGGCGGAAAACAGACCATCCGGTTCTCAGTCGAAATCGAAAATGGTGTGGACACCTCCGCCTATGGCGGCGATAGGGCCGTCGTAGCGCTGGTCGACGCCACCCTGGCCGATCCCCGCGGGTGGACCGCCAACGGCGACTTTGAGTTCATCCACGTCAAGGCTGATGACAATCCCGATACGCACATCCGCCTCACCTCGCTGGGGACTACGGCGAAGTTGTGCGGCGCGCAGTTGGAATCAGAAACCTCGTGCCATACCACCATTACCGGGGAGTCCACGGTGAACCTCAACGAGTCCCGCTGGGTCCGGGGCGCTGCACCATTTGAGGGGGATGTGGGCAATTACCGCCAGTACTTGATCAACCACGAGTTTGGCCACGCCATCGGATTCGCCGCGCACCAGCCCTGCGGCGGCGCCGGTAAACTCGCACCGGTCATGATGCAGCAGACGCTGAGCTTGAACAACGCGCAGCTCTTTGAGAAAGAGCCAAACGAGATCTATCCGGATGAGGATGTCACCTGTGAGCCGAACCCCTGGCCCTATCCGACTCCCGCAAGTTCCGATCACACCAAACCCGAGTAAATCGGCCCGAAGCTAAAAGGACTGTTTCCCCAATGCCATTGCCTCCTGAGCCCGTTCTTGCAGCCTTTAACGCTGAGTTCCATCCCCGCAGAACGCAGGGAGAGCTCGTGGGGCCTGCCTGGGATAACGGGATTCGCGTCGGGGATATTGTCTTTGCCGAAGCTCGCGCGTGGACCAGCTGGTCCGCCAAGGTACGCGAGAAGCTCAGCCTGCCGGGAGCGCGCATTGCCCGCCCGGTGCTGACGGCGGATGGGCGCTACACGGCTGCCGGGTGGAAGGCCACGCAGTTCGTGGAGGGGCAGTTGCGCGGGCGCATTGATGAGACTGCGCAGTTGGCGCTGCGGCTCGATGAGGCCCTAGATCTGGCGCCGCTGCCCACGCTGGATAGGCGCGAGGATGTTTTTGCGCGGGCGGAGAGGGCTGCCTGGGAGGAGAGCGGTGAGGCCTATTCCGATACTGAGCTTGCAGGGCTTCCGCTGGTCACCGCGCACGTGGATGTCCTGGGGGCCACGGTGTTCTCCGGGGCTAACCCGCCGGCGCTGACTGATATTGTGCCTTCCGCGGCCCCGCGCCCGGTGGGCTGGTCCGCCGCGGTGGTCATGGTGGATGGCCTCATTGCGGGGGCGGTGGACGATGAGATTTGTGCTCGCTTTGCGTCAGTGCCCGGTATGCAGCAGTTGCTCTTGCGTGCTGTGGCGTACCGTCGTTACGTCAATATCCTGCACCCGCGGTCAAAGGCGACCGTGCGTTCGAACATCGAAAGGGTAGAAGCGGCCCTCGTGTCCGCAACATCTGACAGACTGTAGGGCGTGAAGTACAGCAGCGAATCCCCCACACGTACCGGCGTCACGCTTCCCCCCTCGCCGGATGTCCGCCTTATTCCCCGAAGACGTCGTGCCGCCTCGCGCACGTGGGACGTGCCATTGCCGCAACAGGGCACGTGGAGAGTCTTGGGAGCGGCGGGGTCGGGAGTATCGAGCCTGCTTATCGACGTTGTCTTGGCACAACTGAACGCCGGCGCCGATGCCTCCGGCATCCTTGTCGTTGCCCCGTCCAAGGAATCCGGCTCGTTGCTGCGGCGCGAGTTAGCTGAGAACCTCGATGACTACGCCGCGCAGACCTCGATGGTGCGCTCGGTGCACTCGCTGGCTTTTGCGCTCCTGCGCCAAGGCAGCGAGGAAGAGCTGCGCCTCATTACCGGTGCTGAGCAGGATGCGGTGATCCGTGAATTGCTCCAGGGGCATGCTGCCGATGGCAGGGGCGCGTGGCCGGAGGAGATGCGCCCAGCCCTTGAGTACGTGGGGTTTGCGCGCCAACTGCGTGACCTGTTGCTGCGCTCTATCGAACGCGGCCTGGGGCCTTCAGATTTGGAGGAGTTGGGACAGCGCTACTCCCGGCCCATGTGGGCGGCCGCGGGCGAGTTCCTGCGCGAATATGAGCGCACCCAGGCGCTGGCGGGTTCGCATTCCTACTCCGCTGCGGAGCTGGTTAGCCAGGTTCTTCTGCGCCCGGAGCTGCTGCGTGAGCATCCATGGCACACCATCGTGGTCGATGATGCCCAGCTGCTGGACCCGACCTCAGGGCAATTGATTGCTGAGCTGGCGAAGACCGCTCGCCTCACAGTGATTGGTGGTGACCCCGACCAAGCGGTCTTTGCCTTCCGCGGTGCCAACTCGGAATTCCTCACCACCTGGGAGGCAGAGAACGAGCTGCGTCTGAGCTCTACGCACCGCACGCCTTCCCCGGCGTGCGTCAGCGTTGTGGATTCCCGCGGTACTTTGCGTGATGTATTGGCTAATACGGTTCGCCGCCGCCACCTCGAAGACGGGGTGCAATGGCGCGATATCGCGGTGATAGTGCGCTCCACCGGGGATATTGGTCCCGCCCGTCGCACACTGCTTAGCGCTGGCGTGCCGGTACATATCAATCCCACGGACGTCGTGCTTGCGGAGCAGCGCTTGGTCAAAGCAGTGCTCTTAGCATTGCGTGCCTTGGAGAACGAACTCGATCCTGCAGAGCTCGAGGACCTGATTACTGGGCCTGTCGGTGGAGCTGACCCGGTAACACTGCGCCGTCTCATCCGCGGCCTGCGCCGTTGGAAGCCGGAGCAGCGCGGAATGGAATCGCTGCGTGAGCTGCTGGACGGTGAGTTGCCGGACTTCAACAACCTCCTCACGGAGCGCGAGGAAGCGATTCTGGCGCGCATTCGCGGTGTGCTGTCTGCTGGGCGCGCGGCCCTGCGCGCGGGAGCTGCCGTTGAGGAAGTCCTCTGGGAGGTGTGGCAGGCCACCGGTTTGGACACGCGCCTGCAGGCAGCGGCTCTGCGCGGTGGTGCCGCGGGCTCCCAGGCAGACCGCGACCTGGATGCGATGATGGCGTTGTTCGACGCTGCCGGTGATTACGCCGAGCGCCGTCCGGCGGCATCGTTGGAGTCCTTCATCCTGCACATCACGGAGCAAGAGCTGCCTACCGGCGTGCGCGATCGCCGCACAGCTTTGCCTGATGCGGTAGAGATCCTCACCGCGCACGGTGCGGTGGGGCGCGAGTGGGACACCGTTATTGTGGCGGGCGTTCAAGAAGGCTCATGGCCCTCGGTGGGGGAGACCGGCTCCCTCTTTGGGCAAGAAGACCTCATTGATCTCATCGACCGCGACATCACGCCCGGCACACCGGTGAGCCACGTGTCCGGGCGCTTAGCGGAGGAGCGCCGCCTCTTCCACGTGGCTACCACCCGCCACTTGAGCCGCCTGCTCATCGTGGCGGTGGATTCGCCGGAGGGCGATGTGGTGGAGGAACCCTCCCGCTTCATCGACGAATTCCTTTCTGCACGCGGAGTCGATGTTCCCGGGGCACAAGCGCGCCGGGAGGCCGGCAAGCGCTTGGCACGCCAGGCCTGGCCGCGCGAGTTGGGCCTCGAGGTTCCGGATCCGAGCCCGGTCACACTGCACAGCGGTTCACGTGGTGATGAGGAAGTGGATCCCCTCGATGTTTCGGTGTTGTCAGTGCCTTCCTTCGTGGCGCAGCTACGCCGCTGCGCTACCGATCCGGAAACCGGAGAGGCGGAGCGCTCCCAAGCGGTACGGCAGTTGGCACGTTTGGCAAAGGCTGGGGTCCCCGGGGCGAATCCGGATCACTGGTGGGCCGCGCGCGGCGTGGCCTCCGAGCTGCCGCTGCGTGGTTCGAGCACAGTATCGCCGTCCCGGGTCGATGCCCTGCTCACGTGCCCGCTCAACGCCGTGTTGGGGCAGCTGGTGGAAGATGATTCCTCGAACATCAACCTCGTGCGGGGCAACCTGGCGCATGCCTTCTTGGAGGCTTTAGGCCGCGGCGCGGCCGCTGAGCCTGCGAAGCGGCTGGTGCTCGATGCTTTCGACTCGCTTGTGGAAGGCCCAGCGTGGCACCGGGAAGCTGAACGCGCGGACTTTGAACGCCTCATCGACCGCACCCATGGCTGGGTGCTCTCGAGTTCAGTCTCGCTCGAGCCCGTGGGTGTCGAGGTCCCCGTCACCGTGGATATTGGCCCCGAAGTCACCATCCGCGGGTTCATCGACCGGCTGGCAAAAGCCGGCGAGGACTATGTCGTGGTGGATCTCAAGACGGGGACAAAAGTCCCGTCGGCGACCAGTGCCCAGGACAACACTCAGCTCATGACGTATCAGTTGGCGCTAGCACACGGCCAGCTCGTCGGGGCTGCAGCAGAACCAGGTAGCGAATCTCATGACGTGTCTATCCGGACCGGTGATGGCCTGGCGCGCGGCGGTGGTGTTCTGGTGTTCCCGCGGTCGAGCGCTGCCTCCGTGCCCACCCGAGAACAAGCCACCAAGCCCCCAGAAGAGCTTGCGGAATTTGCACAAATGCTGCCCGCACTCGTGGCTGAGCTGCGCGGGCCGGATCTGACCGCGCGCGAAAATGCCGATTGTGATCGCTGCCCAATCCGCTCTATTTGCCCCGTGATGAATGAAGGAGGTCTGGTGACCAATGCCTAAGAATCCGGCTCAACACTTCAGTCCTGAGGAGCTTGCTGCCGCGCTGGGCAAGCCTTTTCCTCCCACCCCGGAACAGGCCGCTGTTATCGATGGCCCGCTCGGTCCGAAACTCGTCGTGGCCGGCGCCGGCGCTGGTAAGACGGAGACGATGGCCTCACGCGTGGTCTCGCTCGTGGCGAATGGTCTGGTGAGGCCCGAGCAGGTCCTCGGCCTCACTTTTACCCGCAAGGCGGCCCAGCAACTGGAGCAGCGCATCCGCCGCCAGCTGTTGACGCTGCGATCTTCTGGAATCCTTGCTCCGGGCAGCCCGGCGGCTGAGGCGGTGGAGAATATCGCTCCCAACGTGTCCACGTATGACTCCTATGCAGGCGATCTCGTCCGCGAGTATGGCTTGCTCATGCCGGTGGAGCCGAATGCCCGCATCATCACGGAGGCGGAACGCTATGCCATCGCTCATGAGGTGGTCAGCAACTACACGGGCTCGCTGAGCACCGATAACGCGGTGGCCACGGTGACCGCGACCTTGCTCAAGCTCGCGGAAACGATGGACGGGGAGCTCAAAGATCCGCAGGATCTCTATGAGCACGAGGACATCTTCCGAAAGACCGCTGAGGATCTAGAAAAGAGCAAGCGGACTAAAGGCGAGTTCGGCAAAGACTTGCAGAAGTACTTGGATACCCAGCGCCTGCGCTTGGAGTACCTGCCCTTGGTGGAAGCTCTCAAGAAAGAGCAAGCGGAGCGCGGGGTGATCACCTTCGGTGAGCAGATGTCCATCGCCGCCACCCTGGCCAAGAACTTCCCGCTTCTGGGTGAGCAACAAAGCGCGCGCTACCGCGTCATCATGTTGGATGAGTACCAGGACACCTCCCACGCGCAGCGCATCCTATTGCGCTCCCTCTTTGGTGGCGAGCGCGAGGGACTATCTGTTACTGCGGTTGGTGATCCCATGCAGTCCATCTATGGCTGGCGTGGCGCGACGGCCGAAAACCTGGAGGCCTTTGTCACGGACTTTCCGCAGCCTGATGGCACCCCGGCGCCGAAGGATCAGCTCACCACCTCGTGGCGCAACCCGTCGACGGTGCTGGGGCTGGCCAATGACGTGGCTTCGGAGCTCTTCTCCTCAAGCCCCGGCGAGCGCCCCGTGGATGAGCTGTCGCCCAAGCCCACGGCACCGGCCGGCACGGTTGAGCTGGGTTACTTCGCTTCGGAGGGCCAGGAGCGTGCCTTCATTGCTGATCACCTTCGTCAGCTCTATGAGTCCACGCAGGAAGGCGAGGATTTCAGCGCCGCCGTGCTCGTGCGCACCAATAGGCAATCGCCATTGATCGCCGCCGCTTTGGACGAGGTTGGCGTGCCCAATGAGATCTTCGGCCTGGGTGGCCTGCTCTGGCAGCCAGAGATCCAAGACCTCGTGGCGGTGGCTACGCTCTTGGTGCGTCCACAGGACAGCGCGGCGGCATTGCGCGTGCTGACCGGTCCGATGTGCGGCTTGGGCATCGCCGATATCCAGGCGCTGCATTCGCGTCAGCGCAACCTGGCAGGTGCCACCGAGGGCCGCACGCGGTGGGAGGGCGGTGATCCTTTGGAGCACCTGGCTATCCAGGTCGAGGAGATCACTGCTGAGGGCCCGGACCAGGTGCTGGGGCTTGCCGACGCCCTCGCAGACCTCGGCGAGCGCGATCGCTACAGCGTCGAAGGATTGGAACGCATGGAGGAGGTCTCCTCCAAGCTGCGTTACTTGCGCACCTATTCCCTGGGGAAGTCGTTGAATGACATCATCGCCGACATTGAGCTTCTCTTCGGCCTGCGCACCGAAGTCCTCGCTTCCGGCAAGGCTGGTGGGACTACGCACCTCGACGCCTTCGCTGACTTCGTCGCTGGCTTCCACGGGGATGGCCTGGCGGGCCTCTTGGACTACCTTGCGCTGGCTAAGGAGAAGGAAGATGGACTCGAGCTGGGAGAGGTTCCGCTCGTGCGCAACCGCGTGCAGATTATGACGGTGCACAAGGCCAAGGGCTTGGAATGGGAGCACGTCTGCGTGGCACATGCGGATTCCTCGAGCTACAAGGCGCAGGCGGAAACCTTCCTGACCAAGATCGAGAAGGCCCCGGGCGATGAGGACGTCATTGATGTCCCCGAGGATGCGGTGACACGCACCGACTTCGACAAGGCGTGCACAGCATTCAAAGAACTAAACCGCGAGTTCCAAGCAGAGGAAGCAGCTCGTCTTTTCTATGTGGCCATGACCCGCACCGAGTCCACGTTGACGGTGACGGGCTCCGGCACCAACAGGATGAAGGGCAAGAACAAGAAGGGACCCTATTCCTACCTGCAGTTGCTGGCGGATAAACACCCAGATCTGGTGGTCCATTGGGAGGTCCCCGAGGTTCCGGAAGAAGAAGCGGAAGGCGCGGTTGCAGAGGCGTCTTTCCCCTCGCTGACCCCGCAAGCGGAAGCGCTGAAAGCAGCAGACGCGGTGCGCGCGGCGATGGAGGACTTACCGGCGCTGCGTGATGGCGAAGTCTTCGGGCTCTGGGAGCAGGAGGCGAGTGCGCTCATCGAAGAGCACAAGGCCCTTCAAGCCCCCGTGGTCGATGTTGAACTGCCTGGCGAGCTGACGGCCTCCGACATGGTGGCTATGTCGGCGGATCCCACCCAATTCGCGCGCCGCCAGCGTCGCCCCATTCCCTTCAAGCCCAATTCCTATGCCAAGCGCGGCACAGCTTTCCACGCCTGGCTGGAGGATCGTTTCGGTTCCCCAGCCTTGCTGGGGGAGGACGAGCTGCCAGGCTCGCACGACGAACCGGACCATGACTTGGAATCCCTCAAGGAGTCTTTCCTGGCCTCCGAGTGGGCACAGCGCACTCCCGCTTATGTCGAGGCACCCTTCGAGATCACCATTGGGGACTCGGTTGTCCGCGGCCGCATGGACGCGGTGTTCCAGCAGCCGGATGGCTCCTGGCTCATCGTGGACTGGAAGACCGGCCGCCGCCCGCAGGGCGCCGCATTGGCCTCGGCGCAGATTCAGCTGGCTGTATACGCAGAAGCATGGCGGCGCATCCACGGCGTGGAGACCGTCCGCGCGGCGTTCTTCTACGTGCATGAAAACTATCTCTTGGAGCCAGATGACTTGCCCACCGGAGCACGGTTGGCTGAGCTTTTAAGCTCCGCAGTTTCCACGCCACCGGGGTTGAGTCTAAGGTAGTCTCACGAGGAAATCCGCACTGTCTAGGGAGGTTGGCACTTCGTGCCCAAGCACTTAGGTAAACGCTTTACATCGCGTTTCTTGTCGCAGGTTGAGCTGACCTCGCAGCCAGATCATGCGCTGATCGACGTCATCACGATTCCGCGCACGCAGAGCACCAGCCCGTGGAAACAGCTGGCAAGCCGCGTTATTTGGGCCATGGGGCTGTTGGTCTTCGTCACCATCGTCGTCTTTTTCGACGGCGATGGCTACAGCGAAGACCTGTCCTTCCTCGATGCCGCCTATTATTCAGCGGTGTCGTTGACCACTGTGGGCTACGGCGATATCGTCCCTGTGACCCCCACGGCGCGCTTTATCAACCTCGTTATTGTTACTCCGGCCCGCCTGCTCTTCCTTGTTTTGTTGGTCGGTGCTACCTTGTCGGTTCTGACGGATCGAGCCCGTCGCACGTTTGAAATCCAGAATTGGAGAAAGCAATTGCGTAACCACACCGTCGTCATCGGCTATGGCACCAAGGGCGCCGGTGCGGTCGCGGCGCTTATCGCCGATGACGTCCCAGCCTCCCAAATCGTGGTCGTAGACAATAACCGTGCGGCCCTAGCTAGCGCCGAGCACCATGGCCTTGTCACCATCTATGGCTCCGGAACCAAACAGGATGTCCTGCGCATCGCCGGCGCGCAGCACGCCTCCTCCGTGGTGGTGACGCCGTCCACGGATGATACCGCGGTGCTGTGCACGTTGTCTGTGCGCGAGCTCAATCCGAAGGCTAAGGTTGTCGCGTCTGTGCGTGAATCCGAAAACCGCCACCTTCTCCTGCAGTCCGGTGCCGACTCGGTGGTCACCTCCGCGGAAACGGCCGGCCGCCTCCTGGGCCTTGCCACCGTCACCCCAACGGTGGTGGAGATGATGGAGGACCTCCTCTCTCCGAATGAGGGCTTTTCCGTGGCCGAGCGCGCTGTACGCGAATTCGAGGTGGGCTCCAACCCGCGCCACCTCGCGGACATCGTCTTGGCAGTCCTGCGTAATAACGAGCTGCACCGCGTCGACACGGCAGATGCCTACGCGCTCAAGCCCGGTGACCGCCTGCTCTACATCAAGCACGAGATGCAGCAAGCCGTGGAAGATACCGATGAAGATGAGGACGAAGGCAACTAATGTTCCTGCCCGTCACCGAAGCCGGCCTCGTTCCGGTAACGCCTCAAGGGCAACCTGTTTACCTGGCTGAGCCGGCGGGGGATATCGTGGTGACAGCCGGGTCCATCCATGCTTTCCTCGTGGGCACTGAGTCCGCCGAGCGGCTCGGGACGTTGCGCGATGCCACCTTTTTCAACGGGCAGCGCGATATCCTCAAAGCACTGCACCTGATTCGCAACCGTCGTGAAGCGCGCTTTGATCCGCGCACTGGGCGTGAGCTGTCCTATCCTGCCCCGGGGGCCGTGGGCCACGACGGCGAGCGCCTCGTTTTCCCGCGCCTCGATCCGGCCGTCATCGGCATCATCCGCCACCCAGAAACGGACCGTATTCTTCTGGCTCGCAACCGGCACCGTTCAGGGTTCTTTTCACTCATTGCCGGTTATGTCGATCCCGGCGAGACCCTCGAAGAGGCCATGGTCCGCGAGGCTTTGGAAGAAACCGGTCGCCGCGTTGAATCAGTTACCTACTGGGGCTCGCAACCCTGGCCACCGAGCGGTTCGTTGATGGTGGGCTTTTCCGCGGTCACGGAGGATGTCCGGCCCGTGTGCGATACTGACGGAGAGCTCGCGGAAGTGCGGTGGGTGTCCCGCGCTGAACTGCCAGAACTGACCATTGCCCGCAAGGGCTCAATTGCACACACGATGATTATGGAGTGGTTCCACGGTGATGAGACCGGATCTGTCCCTGCTCGATGAAGACCAGCGGGCCGCAGCCACGGCGCCGCGCGGCCCGGTCTGCATCCTCGCGGGTGCCGGTACGGGCAAAACGCGCACGATTACCTATCGCATTGCCCACATGGTGGACCAGGGCTTCGTCAACCCGCAACGCGTTCTGGCCGTCACGTTTACTACTCGTGCCGCAAGCGAAATGCGCGAGCGTCTCAATCACATGGGCGTCGGGGGTGTGCAGGCCCAAACCTTTCACGCCGCGGCGCGCCGTCAGCTGAAGTACTTTTGGCCGCAGGTTGCGGGGGATCTGCCTTGGCAGCTCATCGACAACAAGTTCAGCCTCGTGGGGCGCGCGGTGCGCTCACTCGGATTGGACAACAACAAGGACACCATCCGTGACTTCCTGGGGGAAATCGAGTGGGCAAAGTCCTCGCTGATCAGCCCCGAGGGTTATCCCGGCATCATCGAATCCACGGACCGCGAGGCACCGGGGGACCCGGCCAAGGTGGCGGAGGTCTTCCGCCGCTATGAGGACATGAAGGCCACCCCGGATGTCATGTACCTCGATTTCGATGATTTGCTCATGCATATCGCCGGTGCCATCGAGAACGTTCCTTCGGTGGCTGAGGTATTCCGTGAGCAGTACCGCACCTTCGTGGTGGATGAGTACCAGGACGTCACGCCGCTGCAGCAGCGAGTGTTGGAGGCGTGGTTGGGGGAGCGCGATGACCTGACGGTTGTGGGTGATGCTAACCAGACCATCTACTCCTTCAACGGGGCTTCCCCGGAGTACTTGCTGAATTTTTCTCGCACTTATCCGCAGGCCACTGTGGTGAAGTTGCAGCGAGACTACCGCTCCACCCCGCAGGTGACGGACTTGGCCAACGAAGTTATCTCAAAGGCTTCGGGCCGCGCTGCGGGAACCCGTCTGGAGCTGCAGGGTATGCGCGAGCCCGGCCCCGAGCCCACGTTTAAGGCCTATGAGTCTGAGGAGATTGAGGCCAAGGAGGTCGCGGGCCAGGTTCTGACCTTGCTCAACCAGGGAGTTAAGGCCTCGGAGATTGCGATCCTCTACCGCATCAACGCGCAGTCGGAGCAGTTTGAGCAGGCGCTTGCCGACGCCGGAGTGGTCTACCAGGTCCGCGGCGGTGAAGGCTTCTTCCGCCGCCCAGAGATCTTGGAGGCCATCCGCGTGCTCATCGCCGCCACCCGCCGCGATGATCTGCCGAACGATCCGGTGGCCGTGGCGCGCGCGGCCTTCGTGGAGCTGGGGCTGTCCGCCACGGAGCCGCAGGGCGCGCAGGCCCGTGAGCGCTGGCAGTCGCTCACCGCACTGGTGGATCTCATCGCACAAATCGTGGAGGACCACGAGGGCATCGACCTTCCCGGCGTGCTCGGTGAGCTGCACCGCCGTTCCGAAAACAAGCACAACCCCACGATGGAGGGCGTCACCTTGGCCACCATCCACGCAGCCAAGGGCTTGGAGTGGGATGCGGTCTTCCTCGTTGGCCTCACCGAAAAACTGCTGCCCATCAACCACGCCATCAAGGCCGGCGATGAGCACGTGGAGGAAGAACGCCGGCTATTTTATGTCGGCATTACTCGTGCGCGCGAGCACCTAGCCCTGTCGTGGGCTCTGGCAAAGACCACCGGTTCGCGGGCCTCGCGTGAGCGCACTCGTTTCTTGGATGGCGTGGTGCCGGGAATCGAAGAAAGCCAGTCCTCCAACCGCCGCTATCGCCCGCGCCGCTGCCGGGTGTGCTCGGGCCAGCTCAGCAGCCCAGCGGAAAAGGTCTTAGGCCGCCACGAGTGGTGTGAATACGAGGGCGATGAGGATGTCTTCAACGCACTGCGCGCGTGGCGCGCGTCCGTGGCGAAGGACTCTCAGGTACCTGCTTATGTCGTGTTCTCTGACGCTACCCTGCAAGCGATCTCGGAGGCGCTTCCCACAAACGAAGCGGAGCTGCTCGATATCTCCGGGGTAGGCCCTTCCAAGCTGGAGCGCTATGGCGCGGAGGTGCTGCAGATCATCGCGTCTGCCCGCGCTTAAACACCGGCGCAATACGTGCAGCGCGGGTGTTCAACGAGCAGGCGGCGTTGCTCCATGCCGTAGAGGTCTATCTCCGTGAGCTCACCAGCTAGCGGTTTACCGCCGGGTGCCCCGGGTGGGGCGGGTCTTCCCAAGAGCCGGCGAATGGTCACCACCGCATGCATCACTATCGCCGTGCGCACGATGGGATCACCCGGTGGCTCCACCGCCGCGGCGCGGTGAGCCACCTCGTGCCACTGCTCGTCAGCTTCGATGCGATGCAGGTGCGCGCACATCGGACAGGGACCGGCTCCAGCTACGCGGACCGGTCCGATGATGCCGCGGGCATCGAGCATGGACACTGGCAGCCAGGTCGCCGGGGAATTGCTCAGTGCTTGTGCCCATTCCGTGGCGCCATCCAACATATCGACGGCCACGATAGGCAGGTGCCCGGCCACGTTCGCGATGTACTCGGCGGGGGTTTCGCTGTGGAGAGGGGAACGGGGTTGGAAGGAATCGCTAAGCAGGACGTCGCGCAGCTCATTGGCCAGGGCCGAGGTCCCCAAAACCGCCACGCGCTGGGGACGGGGAGCCGGCCACAGAACGCGGTAGCTAATCAGATCATCGACCAGACTGCGAGCAGCGGAGGCGCTAACGCCTGTGTTCTCGATGGACTTTTCAATGGTCTGCCGGGTCAGCGGAGTGCGCAGCCGGTTGAGCAGCCCCGCCAGCTGCGGGTGGGCTTCGAAGACCCCAACGCGCGTGGCATCCATCCCACATTGGAGAATTCCAGGCTCGCGTTCAATGACCACGGTTTCTGGCGCCAACATGTACGTCTTAGCACCCATGATTTTCCTCCCCGTTCTTTAACCCACCCCAGTTGTGTTTAGCCACCATTGCACCACAGGTAGAATGCCCTGTCATGTCGAGCAATCCCGAGGTACGCGTTATCCGCTCCGCCCGGCGCCGCCGCACTGTCCAAGCCCGCGTCGTTGATGGCGTCGTGGAGGTGCGCATCCCCGCCTGGATGTCGGCGGCGGAGGAACGTGAAGCAGTGGATGGCATCGTGGCGAAGGTCCGCAAGAAGCACAGCTCTTCGCAGCTTTCCGACGATTCCCTGACCTCCCGCGCACGCACCTTGAACACTCGCTTTTTGGAGGGCCGCGCCACGCTCGGTTCCATCAGATGGGTGAGCAACCAAAAATCCCGCTGGGGTAGTTGCACTACCTCAACGGGAGATATTCGGATTTCTGACCGGCTGCAGGATGTTCCCGACTACGTCCTCGACGCCGTCATCATCCACGAGCTAACACACACCTTCATCCCGGGCCATGGCCCGGAATTCTGGGAGTGGGCAGACCGCGCGCCCAAAGCTGAGCGCGCGAAGGGATACCTCGAGGCCTACCAGCGCTTCCGCTAGTTCTCGTCTTCCGGCTTGTCCTTTTTGTTTTCTTTATCCTCGCCAGCGTCCGTGTTCTTGTCCTCGCCAGCAGCATCGCTGGCGCTGGCGTCCTGCTGGCGGAGCATCTCCTCCAGCTTGGAAAACTCTTCTTCAAAGCCCTCGTCGGGGGTGTCATCGAGCAAACCGTCGATGAAGGAAGCCGGGTTCTCCAGGTGCTCTGCGGTAGGTAGCAGGTCCGGGTGGTCCCAGGCGGAGTCACGCTTATCGGCGCCCACTGCGACGGTGGCGCGGCGCCACAGCTCAGCTGCCGCCTCTACCTTCGGCGCGTTTAGCTCAATGCCAACGACCTGGGAGAAGGCCTTTTCTGCGGAACCACCGGTGGAGCGGCGGTGAGCCCACGCCTCATTCATCGCCTTCGTGGACGGGATGCGCTCACCCAGGGCCTCGGTCACTACGTGCTCGACCCAGCCCTCGACGAGCGCCAGGAGAGTCTCCAAGCGGGAAGCCGCGCCCGCATTGCGGGAGGTGATCCGCGGGGACAGGTCCATGCCCTGCAGCTTGTTCATCGCATCCTGGATGGCCTGCGGGTCACCGGACTCCAGGTTGAGCTCGCGTGTGGCTTCCTCGATGTGAGAAGTGTCGATGACCAAGCCCATGGCGTATTCCTCCACGGAGGAGACGAGGCGCTCAACCAACCACGGCACATGCTTGAACAGGCGCTGGCGGGCAGCCTCGCGGGCGCCGATATAGACCAACACTTCTTGGCCCGGAACATTGAGATCGCGTGCGATGGCCTGAATATTGTGTGGCAAGAGTGCGGTGGTGCCCGCGGGGGAAACCGGCAAGCCGAAGTCAGAACCGGTGAGCGCCTGCGCGGCCAAGTCACCCAGGGCATGGCCCAGCTTCATGCCGAAATTCATGCCGGACATCGAGTTCATCATCGAGGTCATCGGCCCCATCATCTCGCGAGCTTCTTCCGGCAGGGATTCCAGCTGCGCGGAGTTCATGTGCTCCGCCACCGGGGTGACCATGCGCTGCCACATCGGCAGAGTCTCATCCAACCATTGCGCAGAATTCCACGCGGTCACGGTGCCGGATGCGGTGGGCAGAATCGTGGCATCATCCAGCCACAGTTCCGCCAACCGCACGGCTTCCTGCACTGCAGTGCGGTCTTTATCATTGATCTCTTTATCGCCGGAGATCTGCTGGTGCGCGATGCGCTTGGCCAGGTCATAGTTGACCGGGCCGGCACCCTCCGGGGAATTCATGGAGGAACCCATGCCGGAGAGCATCTGGCCAAACTGATTCAACAAGTCTCCTAGGCCACCGTTGCCCGCGCTGAAGCCGAAGGCGCCGAACGGGTTCTGGTCGCGACGATCGTTATCATCGTCATCGTCGTTATTGGGGAAGGAAAAACCGAATCCGTTGCTCATGGGGCCTAATCTACTAGGTTTCCTAGCGCGGATTCTAGGACCACGGCAACGCTGAGAGCGAACAAGCATCACGAGGCTGTAGGCTGATCCTCCGTGAAATCTTCGCAGAACCCCCGATCCCGCCGCCTGTCCACCCTGACGTGGGGAGCCATTCCGGTGGTGTTGACGGGAGCCCTGCTCAGCGTCGACCACATCCCCGGCACCGACATCACCCTGTCGGTGCCCTACGCCGCCGAAGGACCAGGCCCTACCGTGGACACATTGGGTGAAGTGGAAGGGGAGCCGGTGGTCAACGTCGAGGCCCCGGAAACGTTCCAGCCGCAGGGGCATCTCAACATGACGACGGTCTCCGTGCGCACCAACATGACGCTAGCGCAGGCCGTCGGTCGGTGGCTTTTCACCGATGACACCATCGTCCCCATCGGCAGCGTCATCCCGCAAGGCAAGACGGATGAGGAAGTTCAGGAAGCCAATCAACAGGCTTTTACCCAGTCTGAGTCGGCGGCTACCGTCGCCGCCATGGACTACCTGCACAAGCCCGTGCGTATCGAGGTGGCTCAGGTGCTCGATGACAGCCCCGCTGCGGGCGCGCTTGACGACGCCGACATCATCACCGCCGTCAACGGCGACAAGGTCACGGAGCCTGGCCAGATACAGGAGAAGATCCGCGCTCTTAAGCCCGGCGATGAGGTGAAGCTGGGGATTATTCGCAAGGGCGAGGAAAAGACAGTCCCGGTGACCCTCGGCGCACACCCAGAGCACGACGACGTAGCTTTGCTGGGCATCCTCATGACCTCAGTGCCCACCGAAGACATCACCGTGGATTACAACCTACAGGACATCGGTGGACCGTCGGCCGGAATGATGTTTACATTGGCGGTGATCGACAAGTTGTCCGATGAGGATCTCACCGGCGGCCGGTTTGTTGCCGGCACGGGCACCATCGGTGAGGACGGCGAGGTCGGCCCCATTGGTGGCATCGTCCACAAGGTACACGCCGCGCAGGAAGCGGGCGCCGAGCTCTTCCTCGCACCTGCAGATAATTGCGCGGAGGCGGTCAGCCGTGGCACCGGCGACATGGTGGTGGCCAAGGTCCACACGCTGGATGACGCCATCACAGCCATGCACGACTTTGCAGAGGGCAAGCCCGTCGAGACCTGCGAAGGCTAGCCCTAAAGGAAGTTGCGGTCCTAGACCAAGCCAAGCTCCTTGAGGCGCTCTTCCGGATCGTCCTGGTCCGTGGAGATCATCTGCTGCATGATGAGGCCTTCGTCGTTGTCCACGACGGTGAGGATGGCCGTGTTGCCCAGCATGGACCAGCCCACCACGCGGTTGCCACTGTCCTCGATGACGCGGGAGCTGCGCAGCTCGGTGAGAACCTGGGTGGTCTGGGAAGCCTTGGTCTTGGACTTGAAGAACTGGAACTGTCCCACCTCGGAACCGGAGCAGTTGAAGGAATCCGTCACGCCGTTGGGATCGCAGCGGTCGAACTGAGCGAAGATCTCCTCCGGGACGAGCCCACCGAAGATCTCATAAGCCTGCTCCACAGAGTCGGTGAACTTGCCACTGGGCTCAGCGGACTCGCTGGAGTCCTTGTCTTTGTCTTTTCGGTCGGCGGAGCTGCGGGTGGAGGATTCTTCCTCCGCGTCCGAGCTGGTCTCAGTCTCGGATGCGGCAGGAGAGAGCGTCTCGGATTCCTCGGCAGTGGTTGCCGGGGCCGGCGCGCTGGATTTCTCCGCGGCTGCAGTGGTTTCTTCGCTTGCAGGAGCCGGCTCGGGGGAGGGCGCATCGTCCTTCCCACATGCGGTGAGCAGGCAGCCGGTGGCAAGCACGGCCGATGCTGCGGCGGTGAAGCGAGATGTCAAGCGCACGAGAGACTCCTCTATCGATTCCGTGCCCAGCCCCGAGAGCTGAGCGTTAATGGCCACTGCAGACTGAGTTTAGTCGATGAGAGGTTGAGCCGATTAGAGCATCTCCTCCGGATCTTGCTCCAATCCGTAGCGCAGGGCGGCGATGACCCCCGGTGCCACGTTCGGGCCGCCGCGCAGCTGAATATCGTCCTGCGCGAAGGGGCCAGCTTCTGCCAGTTCCTCCTCCGTGGGGCGCAGCTGAAGAAGCGTGAGTTCGGCGCCGTCCTCGTCGATATCCTCCGAATCGGCTGTGGAACTGCCGGCCATGGCGGTAGCCCGCAGGACTCCGGAGAAGAGGCGGGCGGGGCGGGCGTCGCCAAGCGCGGCGTCCGCGGTGTCCTTGAACATGATCTCCTGTGCCAGGATGACGCCGGCGATCTCCCGCGGCCACGCCAGCCGCGAGACGTAGTCCGCGAGGTGCTCCGAGCCCGGCTCGATGCCCTCCGGCAATTCCTGCACCACGAGGGTGAGGGGAGAGGAGTCATCGACGTCACCGAGCTGTGCGGCCACCAGCTCAGTGGGGACGAGAGCAAAAAGGGTAGGAGGTGCATCCCAACCCTCGGCGTGGATGAAATCCACGGCCTCGCGCATGGCCTTGTTGAGCGCGCGGTGTACAGCGGGCTGGGAGGAAGGTTGGGAACTCATAAGCGTCCTTGTTCGTTGACGGTCATAGTGCTTCTCTAGACTAGAAGCTTGATACCTCTATATTCGCACGACACTTGATTGGAGCTGGAGTTGGCTTCCGGACTCAACCGACCCACCGCCCCGATGAAACGTCCGCCCAAGTTTCTCTCGTGGGTTGTCGCCATCATCGCGGTCCTCTTGTTCATTGGCCCCATGCTCGTGGGCTTCTACACGGATTGGAAGTGGTTCGGCGCGATTGAGTACCGCGGGGTCTTCACCAAGACCCTGATCACGCGCATCGTGCTCTTCATCTTCTTCGGACTAGTGGCGGCGGCCGTCACCTACGTAGCAGGGCTGATTGTCTGGCGCGGGCGCGGCGATTCGATGGACATGGCGGATTTCAATTCCCCGGTTTATCAATATCGCAAATCCATTGAAAGCACGATGAGGGTCTTCCTCAAGGTCATCCCAGTCCTCGTCGGCGTTGTCTCTGGCCTGCTGGGCCAGGCAAATTGGCGCACCGTCATGCTCTTCCTGAACTCCCATGACTTTGGGGTGGCTGACCCGCAGTTCAACCACGATCTCGGCTTCTACGCCTTCCGCTTGCCGGTGTGGTCGATGTTGGTCAATGCTTTCTCCATGCTGGTCGCTGTGTGCTTCCTTATCGCACTGGTGGGGCACTACATCCTCGGTGGCATTCGCCTGGGTAACCGCGCCGCGGGTGTGCGTGGTTCGCTGTCTAAGTCGGCGCGCACTCAACTTGCTGTGACCGCCGGAATCTGGATGCTGCTTCAGGTGGCTGGATACTGGCTGGGCCGCTATGAGTTGTTGTATAACCAGCACTCGCTGTTTACGGGTGGCTCCTACACGGATATCAACGCCTACCTGCCGGCGAAGATCATTCTGATGATCATCGGCGTGTTCGTGGCCGTGGCAATTTTCTCCGCAGTGGTGATTAAGGACCTGCGCATCCCGGGCCTCGCTGTGGTGCTCATGGTGCTGTCCTCCCTGGTTATTGGTCAGGGCTGGCCGCTCATCATGGAGCGCTTCTCCGTGAACCCGAACCGCCAGGCAAAAGAGGCGGAGTCCATCTCCCGCAACATTGAGTCCACGCGTTTTGCTTATGGCCTCACCGATGACAAGGTGACCTACGAAGAGAACTGGGGTGCTGACGACGTCTCCGATGACAAGGTCGCCTCCGATGACTCCACCATCTCCAACCTGCGCCTGCTGGACCCGGACATTTTGGCGCCGACGTTCACCCAGATGCAGCAGCTGAAGAACTTCTACGGCTTCCCAGAAACGCTAGCCATGGATCGCTATGAAATCGACGGCGAGCTGCGTGACTTCGTGGTCGCTGCCCGCGAGCTGGATCCGAATGAGCTGCAGGAGAACCAGCAAAACTGGATCAACCGCCACACCGTGTACACCCACGGCAACGGCTTTATCGCCGCGCAGGCAAATACCGTCGATGAGGTGGCTCGTGACGCCGGCTCCGCCCGCGGTGGTTTCCCCATCTTCACTGTTGCTGACCTGCAGACCCAGGCGGGCAAGGACGCCGAAGGCGAGGGCGAGACCAAGAACGCTGAGGAATCCCTCGGCATCAAGGTTGACCAGCCGCGCACCTACTTCGGCCCTGTGATCGCTAGCGCACAGGATGGCATGGACTACGCCATCGTGGGCAAGACCGGCGATAAACCGGTGGAATACGATACCGATACCTCCACTTACACCTACGACGGTAAGGGCGGCGTAGACATCGGAAACATCGTCGACCGCACCGCCTACGCCCTGAAATACCAGGAGCTAAACTTCCTACTCTCGGACCGTGTTGGCTCGGAATCCAAGCTGCTCTATGACCGCGATCCGCGCGAGCGCGTGGAGAAGGTCGCCCCATGGCTGACCACGGATTCCTCCACCTACCCGGCGGTTATCGACGGCCGCGTCAAGTGGGTCGTGGACGGTTACACCACACTGGATTCCTTGCCGTACTCGCAGCGCACCTCCCTGACGGAGACCACCCAGGACACTCAGAACCCGACGGGCACGACGCAGCGCTTGGTCAACGACCAGGTGGGCTACATCCGCAACTCGGTCAAAGCGACTGTCGACGCCTACGATGGCACCGTCGATCTCTACGAGTTCGACACCGAAGACCCCGTGCTCAAGGCGTGGGAGGGTGTGTTCCCGGGCGTCGTCAAGCCAGAGTCGGAGATCTCCGACGAACTGCGCCAGCACCTGCGCTACCCGGAGGACATGTTCAAGGTGCAGCGCAATCTGCTGGCCAAGTACCACGTGGATGACCCGGGCGTCTTCTTCAACAACGATGCCTTCTGGTCCGTGCCGGAGGACCCCACCGCCGGTGAATCCCAGGGTCTGAACCAGCCACCGTACTACGTGTTGGCAGCCGACCCGGAGACCAAGAAGCCGAGCTTCCAGCTCATCACTTCCTACCGTGGCCTGAACCGTCAGTTCCTCTCCGCACACATGGCGGTGTCCTCTGACCCGGACAATTACGGCAACATCACCGTGCGCGTGCTGCCGACGAATACCCAGACCCAGGGCCCGAAGCAGGCACAGGACGCGATGATGTCTTCCGACCAGGTGGCGCGTGACCGCACGCTGTGGCAGGGCTCGAATGACCTGAAGAACGGTAACCTCTTGGCGCTGCCGGTGGGGGATGGGGAGATCCTCTACCTCGAGCCGATTTACTCGCAACGTAAGGGCCAAGAGTCCGCGTTCCCGAAGCTGCTGCGCGTGCTGGTTTCCTACAAGGGCCGTGTGGGCTATGCCCCGACCATCGGTGAGGCCCTGGACCAGGTTGGTATCGACCCGAAGGCCGCGCAGAACATCACGGAGATCGAAGGCGATACCGGCAAGGACGGTGACCAGGCCGGAAACGCTGGCGGTGACAAGAAGGATGCGGCTGACTCCAAGGACTCCGACGCTTCCGCACCGGCCTCCGCTCCGAAGGCATCGAGTGAAGGCGAGGCTATCGACGCCATCAACAAGGCTCTCGATGGCGTGGACAAGGCTAAGAACGGTTCCTTTGAGGAGTACGGCAAGGCCTTGGACGAGCTGGACAAGGCAGTGGAGGAGTACCGCTCGCTGCAGTCTCAGTAGTAGCTCCACGTAGTCCAGAGAAATGGCGCCTGCCCAGGGGATTTGGGTAGGCGCCATGGCGTCTGTATAGTTACATGAGTCGCCGGCACACGGGGTAACAATCCTAGTGATTAACCGCAGTGTGCTGAAGCGCTTGATGTTCGGAAGTACATCTCGACGCGGGGTGGAGCAGCTCGGTAGCTCGCTGGGCTCATAACCCAGAGGTCGTAGGTTCGAATCCTGCCCCCGCTACCAACTTCCAAGCCCCTACCAGGAGAAACACTGGTAGGGGCTTTAGTTATTTCTCTTAAGGCGCACGTCCTGGGACTCAAATCGGGACTTTAGCGATGGCATTTTGTCACTTAAGCCGGTTTGGAAGTGATGGGGTTAAGTGACAATTTTCGATTTTGTGACCTTGGATGACTGTGTCGTTTTGAGGAGTCGTCTGCACGGATTTCAGAAGTCCTCTGTACTATCGCCATCCACTCCGGAGAGGCCGCGGGCGTTCGTCCACTTCATCTGGAACGCGATTCGACAGAGCGCATTCAATACGATGGTCTTTTTCTCCCTGCGAAGGATGGGGGCAGTTTAGGGTGCCAGGGTGTTGACCAGATCGAGGAATTCCTCAGCGTAGGCAATTTGCTTGCGTAGCTTTTCGTAGCGGGTGCGCGTCTCCTCACGAATGTCGGCAAGGGTGGCCTTGGCATTACTCCGTGCCTGCTGTGCGGTATCACTTTCCTGCCCGCCATCTGAACTATGAAGAATCTCCGCAGCTTCCAGGAATTCCCGCATCTGATCCAGAGTAAACCCCAGCGGTTTCATCCGTCGCACCAGCAAAACACGACGTACATCAGCCTCACTATAAAGCCTGAACCCACCAGGGCTACGCCCCGATGGGGTAATCAGGCCGACGTTGTCATAATAACGCAAGGTGGGAATCGACAACCCCGTCTGGTCAACGACCTCGCCGATCTTGAAATTACTGTTTTGCATTGCCTGTTCTCCTTCACGGTGATGTTGCCCACGGGTTCCTGTGCCTGGGTTGGCGGTTGAGTAAAACTCCCGCTACCATGACCACCATCACCAAACCTAAAGTTACTAGAGGGTTGGATTCCTTTCGGGCGTTCGCCCAGTTACCTATCCCCTCAAAGATTGGACATCTATGACTGAAACTAGCACGGCGGCCCCCCGCCCCCTCCTGAGTCCAGACGGCGCTGATGCCCCTACCGGGATCATCGCATCCTTCCGTTACGCATTTTCTTCCCCCGCCCGTATCCGTATAGAGATTCTGGCCGGACTGGCGGTATCCCTGGCGCTGATCCCTGAGGCCATTGCCTTTTCCATCCTTGCCGGTGTTGACCCAGCCATGGGTCTGTTTTCCTCGGTAGTCATGGCCATTGCGATCGCCTTTACCGGTGGCCGCCCGGCAATGATCACCGGCGCCACCGGGGCTATTGCCCTAGTCATTGCTCCTGTGGCGCGTGGTTACGGGATGGATTATTTCATCGCCACCGTCCTGTTGGGCGGTGTCCTACAAATCGTGCTCGGCGCCCTCGGTGTGGCGAAACTTCAGCGTTTTATCCCCCGATCGGTGATGCTGGGTTTCGTCAATGCACTGGGCATTATGATTTTCACCGCCCAACTCGAACACCTCATTGATGTGCCTTGGATAGTCTACCCACTCGTCGGCTTGGGTGTGGTGATCATGATTTTCTTCCCCAAGCTCACCAGTGTGATCCCCGCCCCGCTGGTCACGATTATCGTGCTCACCGGTTTGGTCATTGCCGCCGGTTTGACTGTCCCGACGGTCTCGGACATGGGCAAGATGCCGGAGACCTTACCGTCCCTGTTTATTCCGAACGTGCCGTGGACGTTGGAGACCCTGCAGATCATCGCGCCTTATGCCCTGGCCATGGCCGTGGTCGGTCTCATGGAATCGTTGATGACCGCCAAGCTCGTCGATGACATCACCGACACTCATTCCGATAAAACTCGTGAATCCTGGGGACAGGGGGTGGCTAATATTGCCTCCGGTTTCTTCGGCGGCATGGGTGGCTGCGCGATGATCGGTCAAACCATGATCAACGTCCGCGAATCCGGGGCACGTACCCGCCTATCCACCCTGTTAGCCGGTGTGTTCCTGCTGGTCCTGGTCCTGGCACTGGGCGACATCGTTGGCATGATCCCGATGGCTGCGCTGGTGGCAATCATGATCATGGTCTCGGTCGGCACCATCGACTGGCACTCGGTGCATCCACGCACCCTTAAACTCATGCCGGTCTCTGAGACCATTGTTATGGCCGTGACGATTATTGCCACCCTAGCCACCAGCAACCTGGCCATTGGTGTGGTGTTGGGTGTGGTCACCGCGATGATCATGTTCGCCCGTCGGATGGCACATATCGCTTCCATTGAAAAGGTCTCCGAGATCGACGGCGACGGCGATGGCGAGATTGATACTCGTACCTACCGGGTGCATGGCCAGTTGTTTTGGGCATCAAGCAATGACCTGGTTTATCGCTTTGATTACACCGATTCTGCCCGTCATATCACTATTGATCTCACTGAGGCGGAGATCTGGGATGCCTCCACGGTCGCGACCTTTGACGCGATTACGCAGAAGTTCCAGGACAGAGGCAAAACCGTGTCCATTATCGGGCTCGACGGTCCCAGTCAGGACCGGCTGAACCGACTGTCTGGCCGGCTTGGCACCGGCCACTAACATCCCCCGACTCGAGCACATCGACTTGGCGCCCCAACTTATAACCGGGGCGCCAGTTTATTGGTGCTGTTGCAAAGTTGGGGCATAGGAAGAGCATAAAAGAAGCGTAGCGGTTAACCGCTACGCTGTGTTGTGGGGATTTTTACTTTTTACGGTGCACGTGTTCTAGTTAGTGGTTCGTTTCTTTCCTCGGGTGATTGCGACGGTATTCCTCGACTAAGTGAGCAATACCCGGCGCAGCCTGGGACAACATCCAGGTCATAAGCGCTATAAGAACCCCTATGACGATAAGTGTTAACGCCAACCAGCCCAGTGTTGGGCCGATGCCGTTGGCCTCCTGGACGTGACCCCACAAGGCAGACACGCCGTCGGGTATGCCGAGCATACTTAGCAGCCCGTTCCCCAAGGCTCCGACAGCAACGAGTGCGATAGCAACGAAGAGAACACTGGCTGCAATCCACGAGGCAGACATGCAGGCCTTAATAAAGTTCGTGTTCGACTTTTCCATGTCGTCGTTGTACTTTTTGCGCTCTGCACGTATCTTCTCCAGCAGCTTTTCGTTGGACTCCTTCTCCTGGAGCAGGGCGCTGCGAGCCTTCTTAGATGCTTCTGCTGCCTTGTGCAGGCTTTCGGACTCTTTCGACATTGCCTCAGATACAGCTACTTCTACCAGCGGTTCCAGGCTAGAAGTCAGGCTCGAAGTCATCTGAGCGTTCAGGCTCTGGGCTACTGCTTGGCTGGAATCCTTGTCGAGATGGATGGGGCTTTAGGCTGCTTTGAGTACCAGCTGTTGCATCCTTGTCAGACGCGACATCTGCTCGCTTATCTCGATTAGGTACCCTTTTACCCCCTCCAGGCCGTTGGGCAGATCCTCGATGTTCCTTATCAGCCCGGTGATCATCTGCTGCACTTCCATCATCGTTACTTGGAAGTGACTGCTGCTCACGTAGTTCTTGTTTGCGGCGAGATTGCTTTTTACGTTCCTTAATTCGCTTTCCGCTTGCGTCAACCTCGTCGAGAAGTCGCTGGGCAGAGAACTGAGAATGTCCCCTGTATTCTCCGGCAGACTCTTCAGTTTCTCCTGCAGCGTCTTGATAGTCTTCTCCGCCTTGTCCAGGCGTGGGCTGAGAACCTTCAAGACGCTGTCCATCTTGCCTTTCGCCGCTGCTTGGGCTAGCTTCGTCATCTCGGTCACTGACACCATGATTGAATACCTCCTGGTTGTTATAGTTTTCTTCCTCCTCGTCATCGAGAAGGCTGGAGCCGTATTTCGCCTCCAGGTCGTCATCGGTTGAATTGGCTTGAAGTGCTGCAAGCTGCCGCGCAAGAAGGGCTGATTGGGCCTCGTTAACGCGTTCGGTCACACCCTCTAGCGAGTAGCTGCGGCCCAATTTTGAGCCAGCTTTAGCTGCTTTACGCTTTCGAGTACGTCCGGCCTTCGTGGTGTTCGTGAAGTAGGCATCCTCGCCGTCGTCGTCGACCAGGGCCACGGTTAGCGACTCACCCTCGGTTTTTGAGTTGGGCTGCACTTTTAGAGACAGGTTGTATTTGCCAGCAATCTCTACTGCCTTCGCCAGTGGGTCGTCAGCATCTGCCACCTGTTTATCCGCGCACAGCTCATCCATGCGCTTGCGGGCAAAATCAGCCCATGAAGGCTCCTGATGACAACAACCAGAGCGATGACGAGGCCGAAAAGGGCCAGAAGGCCGAGCCCTACCAAGAGGAAGGGGAAGCCGGAGAAGAGCGATGAATCATCGTTATCTTGCGCACGGTTCTCCGTATCTTCTTTATCTTCTTTTTCCGCTGGGGCAGAGGGCTTCTCGGTCTCGATCTTGACTGGCGCAAAGGTTGGCTCCGGAACGGGATCTCCTACGGCGTCTGCAACGAGGTCATAGGTCAGCACGGGAAGCTGCGTGTTTTCGTCGATTTCCTGATCGGTGAGTAGCTTTTCGTAGGTTACGGCGATGTATTGCTCGCCGCCCTGCCACACTGCGGCGATGTCGGAAGCTGCCGAACCATCGTCGTGGGAGCCTCCGTAGCGGTTGGCAAAGAGAATGGGTGCTGGGTAGCTGAAATCGGTTTTGTTGTCCTTTTGGATGGTCGCGTGGGATCCTTCGACATCGATCTCCGCGCGAGCTTCGTTGTACGCGGTAACAATGAGAGAGTCACCGGGATCGTTGTTTTCGAAGGCATCGGCCTCTTCGACCATGGAGATGTTGCCAGCAAGCTGCTGCCCATGTTCGACGGGCACGCGGTAAAAGTGGGTTTCGCCGGGGACGATCTGTGCGCGTACCGGCTGCTGTGGGGTGAGCTCAGCTGCGTCGGTGAACCACGTTCCAGGAGCGATCTCGGTGGGCTCACCGGATACCGTGATGGGGCCTGGTTCGGTCTTTTCTTCGGCCGGATCTGGTTGTCCGTCCATATCCGGCTCACCGAAGCGGGTAATGGTCACTTCCACCCCGAGCTCCTCATCCTGCTTCCAGTCACCTTTTCGCTGGATTGAGAAAGCGAACTCATCGGAGTCGCAGCCTTCTGCGCCGCCCTGGGTGCTATACAAGCTGGCGGTCTGGTACTGGTTCACCGAGCTATCAGTGGCGGAAGCGGAGTCGAGTTCACAGGATAGTTCGGCTGCATCAATGTCTAAGTGGAGTGATCCACCTTTTCGGAAGTTATTGATGCTCGGTGTTTGCGTCGAGTTGGCGCTAATGACAATGCGCTCGCCTTCAGCAATCGGGGTGGTGAAGAAAGTCGTCGATTCAGCGGAGTGGCCCTCGCCTTCCGTCGGAAGAAGGGTGGTGGAGAAGGCTTCCACGTCACGGTCGACTTTGGCGGGAGAACCCTCGGTTTCGCCGCCTTCGATTTCTTTGAGGTCTGATTCGTATGCGTTGTAAGCGCGGGGTGCGGCGCGGCTGAGCTCCTTGGCCAAGCTATCGGCGTCGGAGGCGTCGGCATAGGTGCCGCCGGTGGCGTCGGCAATGCACTGCAGTTCCTGCTGAGCCTCGGGCTCAACGTTGAAGCCGACGGTGTTGATGACCAGGTCGATGCCCTGCTCCTTCAGTTCCTTCGCCACATCGCACACCGGTGGCGGGGTACAGGTGGCAACGCCATCCGAGACCAAGATGATGCTGCGCTGGCCTTCCTTTGGAAGCTCAGCCGCGGCCTTGCGCAGAGATTCACCGATGGGCGTAAAGCCGCGCGGTTGGAGGCCATCCATGTGGCCAATCATCTTCTCAGAATTGCCGGCCTCGGGTGGCGTTACCACGGTGATGTCCTGGCAACCGGCAGCTTCATCTTCAGGAGCCTCGCCGGTGTTCCCACCGTAGGTGACAAGTCCCAGAGGGGCGTCGTCCCCGGCTTCGGTGATGAAGGTGCGGGCGGCATCTTTGGCGGCGTCGATGCGGGTCTGGCCGCCGGCATCGTTGGTGATCATGGAACCGGAGGAATCGAAGACCACCATGGTCGGAGCAATATCACTAGAAGCAGTGGGGGAGCTCGGCGCGGAGCTACTAGTGGACGTTGAGTGTGAATCTTCGGCGGTGGCGGTGAGGGGAAAGAGAACGGTTGCGGCGGAGAGAGCGACTGCTGCGAGGAAAACAATCGCCGTGAGCAATGGTTTTGGTATGAAACGTGACTTTGTGTGTATGTGAGTTAAATTACACACAGGAGGCGATCTGCGCTTGGGAACGGGGAATACAGGGGGATTAACCCCCGTGCATTCCGTTTCCGTTTGCGTGTTTTAGGGGGCCTTAGAACAACCGGGTATACATCCGGTAAAGCGAGTCGAGCATGCTCTGAATGTTGTTGCGGACCGGGCTGTTCGGGTCCAGCGCCGCCACACCGCCGGCGACAATCAGCGCGCTGATGGCCCCCAACAGGAAGCCAATCATGCCGCCGCGAGAGGACGAGCACGAATCATCCGAGGACCCATCGGAGGAGCCTGCCGAGCTTGCCGACGCCCCCGCAGAGCCCTCGTCACAGTTCTCATCCGGCTTGGCTGGCTCACCTGGCTTGGCTGGCTTGGAGGGATCCGAAGGCTCGGAGGGCTCGGCAGTTTTGGTAGTGGTAATGGTCGTCGGCACCTTGGTGGTGATGGTCTTTTCCTCAGTGGTGGGCACCATCGAGGTCACTGTCTTGGTGGTCTTCTCCGCTGGGAGCGTGGTGGTCACCGTGGTGGGGACCTCTTTGGTTTCCGTGGTGGTCACGGTGGTCGGTACCTCCGTGGTGACGACCTCAGTTGTGGTCGCCGGTGCCGGGGTCGTCGGCTTCTCTTCGCGCGGGTCCGCAATGGCGTGGTCGTTGTTCTTCAGCGTGACCTTGTCCACCAAGTTCGGGTTGTTGGCGTTGTAGGTGCGGAAGGTGAGCTCATCACCGGTCACATCGACGACCATGTAGTCCTCGTCGTAGTCCTGGCGCCAGATCGCCGTGGACTCGTGCGGCAGAGCAGGGTCCATGTTTTCCATGCGGGCATTGGGGTACTTCTTCCCGTCCTCACCCTGGAAGTCATAGAACTTGCCGCCGCCCGCCGAGGTGGTGGTGATGTAGAGGACCTCACCGTCATTGGGGGCGAGGACGTCGCCACGCTTCGCAGGAGCCTTCACCGGCTCAAGGCCGTTCATGAGATGGGTACGGGTGTAGATGTGATCGTGGCCGCTGAGTACGGCATCGACGTCCAGTTCGGACATGACCGGAGCGAGCTTTTCACGGAGCTTGGTTACATCGCCATCGGTGTAGTGGGTGCCTTGAGAGAAGAAGGCGTGGTGCATGCCCACGATGATCCAGTCATTGAAAGCTCCGCGGTTTTCAATGGTCTTACGCATGAACTCCGCATGGCGCTCAATGTCCGCGTCACTGCTGGCGTTGGTGTCGAGCCCAAGGAAGAGAACGTTGTTGCGCTCAAAGTAGAAATCCCGCAGTTCTGGCTCCTGATTCGGGTTGATGAAGTGCTCATCGTAGTGCTTCATTGCCAGGTCTGACGGGTACGTCTCGTGATTGCCCGGCAGTGCGTTGGTGGGAATGCTTCGAATCTCCGGTGAGGAGAAGTAGCCGTCGTACTGCGCGATCGTCGCGCCCCAGCCCTCAACCTGGTCACCGAGGGACCAGATCATGCTGGCTTGAGGGGCGTCGGCAACCGCGTTGCCGATGGTCTTGTTCCACTGCTCGGTCTGACCCTTGATGTCGGCATCGACTCCAATCTGCGCGTCAGAAACCGTGACGAAGCTCCAGTCCTGGCCAAAGCTGCCGGTGTTAAAGGTTTCAGGCTCGGACCAGCCGCCCTCTTCGGAGCCGACGCGGTAGGTGTACGCGGTGTTTTCCTTTAGACCCGTAGCGGTGGCGTAGTTGGACACGTATGCAATAGCGCCACCGTCCTTTTCCTCGGCTTCAAAGGTTTGGGCGCCGTCTGGGCCGGTGACCTCGAGGACTTCCTTGTCTGCCGGGCCCTGGGTGCGCCACGAGACAATGACGGAGCTTTCCTTGCTTCCCGGTTGGAGCACCATCCGGGAAATGGGGCTAGTTTGAGCGGTAGCCAGAACGGGAACGCTTACCTGTGAGGTGAAGACAAGAGCGGCCGCGGTCATGGTGGCTACGCCAGCGGAGGCGGGAGAAAAACTAAAACGCTTCATTATTGCTTTGTGTGCCTTTTGCGATGAATATCGGAAGTTGAGTGTGAGAGTGTTTCTCTGCTGAGAAAACAGAGAAACAGACATGACCTAGTCACAGAAACATCTCAAGGTGAACCTCCGGTTAAGCAGAATAGAAATCTGTGGAACATGCCCCCGGTATAGGGGATATCATGCGCTGTTTCGCGTTGAAATAGCAGTTTTGGTGAGCTTATGTTTAGCCCCATGTCCCACGAATTCGGGTCCACAGATACCCCAGACTCTTCAGAATCTTTAAGAAACTCTCGCGCTATCCGCTTTAATCGACGCACCGCGCTGCGTTGGGGCGCCGTTGGTGCATCCACCGCGGCCGCTGGCTATGGGCTGTCGGCAGCAACTGCCCAGCACGGCACCCCGCGCCAGGCCCCGCTGGAGGCGTATAACCAGTACACCGGCGCCCAGCTGCCTTTCCTCCACGGCGTTGCGTCCGGCGATCCGCTGCCCACCTCGGTGGTGCTGTGGACCCGCGTCACCCCGGACCGGGATGCCCTGCCTGGTTCTGGCATGGGAGACGACGTTCACGTGGCATGGGAGATTGCTACAGATGAGGCGATGGCTTCCGTGGTGGCACACGGCCAAGAGGTTGCCTCCGCGGAGCACGACCATACCGTTCACGTAGATCCCTTTGGCCTGAACCCGGACACCGTGTACTACTACCGCTTCCAGGTGACCTCGGGTGAGCATAGCGGGGCGTATTCGCCCGTGGGCAGGACGAAAACTGCGCCGGCTGTCGACGCCCAGGTAGACAACCTGAAATTCGCCGTGGCCTCGTGCGCCAATTACGAATCGGGCTTCTTTAACGCCTACAAGGACATGGCGGAGCGTGGACGCTCCGGGGAGCTTGACTTCGTGGTCTTCCTTGGGGACTACATCTACGAGTATCCCACGGGGGAGTACGTGGGCAAGAGTGGTGTGGCACGTGAGCACCACCCCGTGTGGGAGATCGTCACGCTGGAGGATTACCGCATCCGCTACGGCCGCTACCGCACCGACGAGCACCTGCAGGCTGCGCATGCTGCGGCCCCGTGGGTCGTGGTGTGGGATGACCACGAGACAGCCAACAACTCCTGGCGCGAGGGCGCCGAAAACCACACACCTGGGTTTGCAGAGGGCGAGTGGTCCCGCCGTTGGAACGACGCCTTGCAGGCCTATTACGAATGGATGCCGCTGCGCCAAAAGCAGCTGAGCGAGGGCGGTAAGCTTTACCGCAACCTGCGCTTCGGCTCCCTCATGGAGCTCACCATGATGGACCTGCGTACCTACCGCGATCAGGAAACCACCGCCGCTAACTTTGGGGATCCGAATCGAACCATCGTGGGTAACGAACAGCTGCAGTGGCTGCGGGACACTATTTCGATGTCAGACGCCACGTGGATGGTGATGGGCAATTCCGTGATGATGGCTCCCATGCGCCTGTTGACCATTCCCGGTAACGACGCGGCCAATGAGGGCTTGCGCTTTGTCAAGGGCAATACTTCTGGCTTCGCCGTGAATTCGGATCAATGGGATGGATACGCCGCCGACCGTGACCGTGTGCTTGAGGCTCTTGATGCTCGCGAGGGTAACTCCTTCTTCATTACCGGTGATATTCACTCGGAATGGGCCAACGACATCTACCTGCACGATAAGCGCGTGGCCTGTGAGCTGGTGACTACCTCAATTACGGCGCCCAATGTCGACGAAATCCTCACCACTTACACAGGCACCTACCACGGGGAGGACAACTCGACTTCGTTGCTCATTGAGGACGCAATCAAGGACGCCAATCCGTGGGTAAAGCACTTGGACTATGACTCCCACGGCTATGCCGTCGCGCACCTCTTTGCCGATCACGTGGACATGCACTACTACCGCGTGTCTGATGTTGAAGCTGAAGATGCTTCGGTAGCGCTGGCGGTGAGCAAGACCTGGAATCCTAAGGACGGATTCACCGCCTAGCCACCATCCGCCGGCGGGCGCTGCGGGGGATCAGTCCAGCGCCCTGAGGTAAAAGAAGCGAATCAGCGCGCGCCGGGGAATATCGAGCAACGGGCGCAGGAAGGGGAGGTGAGCGGGTTGGGAGGAGGCGTCGACAAGCAGCAGCGTGCGCCCATCCCGTAGGCGCTCCAGGGTAAAGGTCTCCTCGCCGCGCTCAATATGGCCGGGAAGGGTGCCATAGGTAAAGCCACACCGGCCTTCCTCGCGGAAGACATCCACCACCCGGCAGCGAAACTCCCACGGCCCCAGCCCGAGGCTGACCTCAGCGCCTTCCTCCACCGTGGCGTGGCTGGGCCGTACCCGGAAGAGACCGCTACGCTGCAGGTCCCAGCGGAAGAGTTTGTCCGCGGCGTCATCGAATTCAGCGTCGATGACGCGGGACATGTGCAGCTGCGGGAAGCCCTCGGTGGAGGAGTACGACAGTGGCTCAGGCATGGGGCTTAGCCTAGTCAAACCGCCCTTAGATGATGCTTGAGAAGAGTAAAATAGGGTGTATGCAGGAGAAACGGCAACGACTTATCGTTCCTGACTTAGCGCGTGGCACGGCGCTGTTGGGGATTGCCATGGCGAACGCCGTGCAGAGCTGGGTAGTCAATGATTGGTCGATAGGTCCCAGCTCCACCCTGGGCGGTGTGCGCCCCGATAGCGCCCTAGACATCGTGGCGGCGGTGTTCACCGGCATGTTTGTACGTGTGCGAGGCCTGCCCATGTTCTGCATGCTGTTGGGCTTCGGCATTGGTCTCATTGCTGCAAGTTTGCAGCGTAAGGGCTACACCATTAAAGAATCGCGGCGCGTACTCATCCGCCGCTACGGCCTGCTGGCAGTTTTTGGTCTGGCGCATGGCTTCGCGCTTTTCGACGGTGACATCATGCTGGTCTATGGCCTCATGGGCATCGCCTTGGCTTGGTGCTTTACGCTTTCGACGCGCACGCTGCGGCGCATTGCCTACTGGTTCTTTGGCGGCTATGCGGTTTTCGCCGGTTCGGGCGCGGTGGGAGCCTATTTTGGCTACTTCAATCCTCTGCCCAACTCGCGTCCGATGACCGGTGAACTTGTCACATTCGGTGACTATTTCGCCCGCAACCTGCGTGGTGAGGTTGCTGCTCTGGGGCAGATCCCATCACATTTGTGGGGCTGGTAGGCGTTTTACTCATCGGATATATCTGGGCGCGGGAGGGCGTGCTTGCACACGTTTCTGCGCACCGCCGAACCTTGGTCACCTGGGTTGTTATTGCAGGTATGGTCATTGTCTTTGTTGGTCTTCCGTGGGGGCTTGCGGCCGCTGGCGTTGTGTCAACCGATTTGGAACCGGTGTTCTTGATGCTGAACCAAGCTTTTGGCTTTCTTACGGGTCCTGGCATTCTGGCGGTTTTGGCACTGCTCACGGAGAAACTCAACAATCTCGTTCCTGGGTGGGCCTTTGCTTTCGTGGCGTTGGGCAAGCGCTCTATGTCGGGCTACATTGCGCAATCGGTGTTGTTTATTGTTTTTGTCACCCCAGCCGGCTTCGGCCTAGGCGCAGATGCTTCGGTGAGCGGCAAGCTTGGAATCGGTCTGCTGGTCTTTGTCCTGACGCTGCTTCTCGCTGCTCTGCTTGAGGCTTGGGGCAAACCTGGCCCGTTCGAGTGGGCGCATCGCCGACTGGCGTACGGCCCAACGGGTCGTATTGAGCCTAAGTCGGCTCTCGGGTCGGCCTGATGTTGGTTTAAACGGCTGATTCCTCGCGCAGAAGCCAGCCGCAGAGCTCCTTCTGCGCGCGGTCCACGCCACCGGGGTAGCTTTCCTCTAGCTCGAGTTTTACGTTATCAAAGATACGTTCCGAGATGAGTTCCGCGCGCTCTCTACTCAGCTGCCCGCGCAGCTCATCGAGCGGCACCTTAAGCTCCGTGTACGGACTCGGGCGGAAGTACCATGACCGCATGTCTTCCGAATAAACGACAATAATCGTCTTCGTCATGTGCGATTCCAATACAACATTGCCAAACACGAGTGATGTTAGCTTCATGGATTCCATAGCCGCGAGTGTAGACCGGTGCGACAATGTTGCGGGGTTTAAGCGGGTTTAACCTGCAGTGACCGGCTGGATGGAAAGGTAGTGTGTATCGCCCGCGCATCCTTCGAGGCCTTCGACGCGGATGAAGGCGCTGGCGGTCTCGCCGGGTGGGTAAACGCGCAAGCCGTCGGCTGCTTGGGGCTGGCAGGAAGCGGGATCGAGGACGCCGACGTTGGTCATTTTGAGGCTCGCCGAAGCGGTGTGGCCCGGCTCTAGCGTGACGGGTGCCGTTTCTTGGCCGGTTTCGCGCTCGGCGGCGGCGCCAAGTTGGGTGCCGTCGTCATTGGTGACGGCCGAAACGCCAGGGAAGCCGTTCAATGTACAGGGCTCGGAGGAGGTGTTGGTAAAAGTGATATCGGCTAAGCGTGAGCCCGCGGCACCCTGCTCGTTGGATAGCCCGATGTCGAGTTGTTCCGTGGCGCACGTGCCATTGGCCGCGGCCTGGGCGGTAGTGCCTGTATCAGGCTGTGCCTGACCGGGGTCTGCTGGATCTGCGTCGGGGGTCTGCTGGTCCGCGGGAACTAGACCTGCAGTCTCCGTGCCGGCGGGTTGGGTGGTGGTAGGGGAGGCAGCGTCAAGCGCGGCATCAGTGTTTTCATCGGTGGCGCAGCCGGTGAGCGCTAGAGCGAGGGATGCGGCGAGAACGGGGAGTAGTCGCTGTGTAGTCATGGTGCGGAGTCTAGGCGTTGAGCTTTTAGAGTTCTTGCAAAGCGGGGAATACGCGCTCCTTGAGCAAAGGGGCGATGTCGACATCCGGGGCAGCGGGATCGACCCACGCTAGCTCCGCAATCTCCTTGTCTGGATGCGCGACGGAGATTTCTTCCTCGTAGACATAGACGTGTGCGTGGATGTTGTGTGGGGCGCTGTTAGCCGCCGGTGAGATATACGTGGCCAGGCGGCGAAGTTTCGATATGTCGACCACGGCGCGCACGGCCTCGTGGGCGATGAGCTGGGCGGCCTTGGCGGGGTTAATCGTGTCATCGATGGAGCCGAATGGCAGGACGAATTCTGGGGTAGAGGTGGCGCGGAGGACGAGAACGCGACCGTGATTATCGCGCAGGATAACGGCGACGATTTCAGTAATGTCTGCGGGAGATGAGGGCGAAGTGGAGGTCTCAGACATGCCTCCATAGTAGGTCTGCGCGGGGTGCGGAGAGCGATGAAGAAAGAGAGGGGGCACCCGAAAACTGTCAGTAATGTAACGGGTTGGACACAGTCACACACGTTAGTAAACGGCCGTCCAAGGCACGTGCCATCATAGGGGAAGTCTTATAGACCATTACGAGAAGAAGTGAAAGAGGAATTGCTCAATGCGAAAAATTCCGCACCTTAAGAAAGTCCTCGTGGGCTCGGCTTTCGCAGGTGCGTTCTTCCTGGGTAACCCAGCGGCGGGTGCCCAGGAACTCCCCACAATCCCGGAGATTGATTCGGCAGGTTTTGTTGATCAGGTACGCGAGGATCTGCAGTCCGTGGGCATTGAGACCATGCCCGTGGACAAGGGGCTGACAGACTCCGTCGATTCAACAGTCAACGGCGCCGCCGCAGCGGTGTCGAATGATGCGTCCCAGGCAGTTGCTGGGGCCGTGAATTCCCCTGCGGCGCAGCGCCTTGCGGGGCAAGCAAACCTGGATACCCAGTTACCGGTTCCGGCAGCACCGCAGGACTACGCTGGTGCCGACGCTAAAACGGGTGAACCGCTGACGAATCCTGCCCCCATCGGATTGCTGGAGGAGGCCACGCAGCCGGAATTCGTGCCACAGGGCACTGATCCGAACTATGCGTGGAAGAATGACCTGTTTTCCAAGATCGCTGCCGGTAAACCGCAGGCGGACTATGTCCTGCACCGAGTGCCTGGTTCCTACTATGACGCTCCTCAGATTCCGGAGGAATCTAATGTAGCGATGACCGAAGGCAAGTCCCTGTATGGCCCGGGTACCCCGCTCTACATTCATGAGGACACCATGTGCACGCTGACGGCAGCCGGCACCGATGCGGAAGGCCGCAAGGTTGGTATTACCGCTGGTCACTGCGGAAATGTCGGCGATCCGGTCTCTTCGGCAGACTCCTGGCAGGTTGGCCCGACCGGCACCGTGGTGTCAAAGAATGAGCAGCTGGATTATTCGCTCATCGAGTTCGGCTCCAAGGCCGAGGTGTCCCGTAGCTACAACGGCGTGACCGCTAATGGGGTTGGTGGCACCACCCAGCCGGGCGATATCACCTGCAAGAACGGCGTGGCCACCGGCCGTACCTGTGGCATGACCTTCCAGCACACCGAGCGCGTCACCGTCAACCAGGTGTGCGCCATGGTTGGAGACTCCGGCGCTCCGGTCTTCCGCAACGGCCGCATCGTCGGCTCGGTATCCCGCGGCCTGATTCCGGGGTTGCCGTCGTGCCACACCCCGTGGCAGGGCGCGCTGCACAACCCCACGGTTGTGTCTAACACCGATGCCATCATCGCGGATCTGAACCGCCGCGAGGGCGTAGGTTCCGGTTTCGCGCTTCCGGAGAACTAACCACCGCTGCGAAACCGGTCACGGAGCCGTGGGCGCGTGGCCGGGAGAGTACGTTTCTAACAAATAGTGCCCCAGATCTTTAAAGATCTGGGGCACTATTTGATCGAAGCGTCACCGGGCGCGACGCTGGGGAATGACGCTGGCGTGCGGCGCCGCGCTGCGGTGCCGCAGGGGAGTTAGGAGAGGGCGGAGAGGGCGACGCCATGAAGCTTGCCGTTGGAGGCAAGCGCTGAGCCGCCGTGGGGCCCATCTTCACCGCGAACGTTGGTGAAGCGGCCACCGGCCTCGGTGACGAGGAGCGCCGGGGCGGCCAAGTCCCACAAGGAGACCTCGGGCTCGGCAGCGATGTCGACGGCGCCCTCGGCCACGAGGCAGTAATTCCAGAAGTCGCCGTAGCCGCGCAGACGCCATACCTTGTCCGTCAAGGACACGAAAGCATCGCGGCTTGAGCCCCAACCGGACAAGGAACTCATAGCAAGGGAGGCATCCGCCAAGTCGGAGACCTCGGAGACGCGCAGGCGCTTGGGCTCCCCGCCGAAGACGCGGTAGGCGCCGCCCCCCTTGGCCGCATACCAACGGCGGCGCAGGGCCGGGGCGGAAATGACGGAAACCACCGGCTCGCCGTCCTCCAGTAGTGAGATCAGCGTGGCCCAGACGGGGACGCCGCGCACGAAATTCTTCGTGCCGTCGATGGGATCGATGACCCACTGGCGGCCCTCGAAGCAAGCCTCGCCGCCGAATTCTTCACCCAGAACTTCATCGCGCGGGCGCGAGCGTTTCAGCGCCTCGCGGATGGCCTTTTCGCAGGCCAGGTCGGCATCAGAGACCGGGGTCATGTCCGGCTTGTCTTTGACGGAAAGGTCCGCTGCCTCAAAGCGGTGCATCGTAATGGCGTCCGCATGGCCCGCCATCTCCAATGCCAAGCCGAGGTCCTCTTTGTACTTACCCACGGAGCCATTCCTCCATCTGATCAACTACTTGTTTATTGCCCGCGATACACCATTCCACACCGCCGGCTTCAACCTTGCGCGCCGCGCCGCCTGCTGCGAGCACCAGCGCTTGGCCCGGATACCAATCCCAATCCTTCACGGAATGCTGCATCCATGCTCCCCACGTACCATCCGCCACGCAGGAGAGGTCCACGGACCCTGCGCCTAGCATGCGCACGGTGGCAAAGTGCGGGGCCACCTTCTCCCAAGCGGAGGCGATTGTGGGATCCGTGATGGAGGTGGGGTGCAGGTACGTCGACAAGCACAGCTTGTCGGCGGGGGTGTCGGTGAGTTTGGCGACGTCCTTGCCGTCCAGGCTGGTGGGGAAGTCACGGCCACCAAACCACGTGTAGCCCATGGCGGGGCGGTGGACGGCGCCGAGGATGACTCCTTCAGCGTCGACAAGCGCGAGCGCAGAGCACCAGTAATCGGCGCCCGAGGCGAAGTTGTAGGTGCCATCGACGGGATCGATGACCCAGGTCCGGCCGGAGGCCGAGTCGCGGTTGGCGCCCTCCTCGCCCACGATGCCGTCCTCGCCGCGCAGGGCTTCGAGCACGCCGGCGACGAAACGCTCGGCGGCGAAGTCCGCGTCGGTGACGACATCGGAGACGGAGGTCTTTTGCTCTACGTCGACACCCTGCTCGCGCAGGCGCCAGGCCAGGCGGCCTGCGTTATAGACAAGCGCCTGGGCTAGGTGGGCATCGGTATCGTCCGCGTGGGCGACGATGAAGGTCTTGATGATGGCATCGATCATCTCGGTGAGGCTTGGCTGGTCACTCATGCCGCCTATTGTCGCGCTAAACGCGGCCGATGGCTAATCAGGGAGAAAGAATAAGTAAAGTAGGGGGCTATGCGTCCGGAACAAACAGCTCGTCTTGAGGAACTCAGCGCCACTTTGACCTCCATTGAAAAGGTGATGGACCCGGAGGCGGTGTCCGAGCGTGTGCGCGAACTCGAGGCTCAGGCGGGGGATCCGTCGCTGTGGGACGACCCAGACCATGCGCAGAAGGTGACCTCGGAGCTCTCGGCGCAGCAGGCAAAACTGCGCAAGCTGAATTCCCTGCGGGGGCGGATCGAGGACCTTCCGGTCATGTCCGAGCTGGCGGAGGAGGAGGGCGATGAAGCCTCCAAGGAACTCGTGGACACAGAGCTGAAAGAGCTTGGCGCGGCCATCGAGGCGCTTGAGGTAACCACGATGCTCTCCGGCGAGTATGACGAGCGCGAGGCCGTCATCAACATACGCTCCGGAGCCGGTGGCGTGGATGCTGCGGACTGGGCGGAGATGCTCATGCGCATGTATACGCGCTGGGCGGAGAAAAACGGCCACAAGGTGGATGTTTATGACATTTCCTATGCCGAAGAGGCCGGCATCAAGTCTGCCACCTTCGTGGTGCACGGCGAATACATGTATGGCCAGCTCTCCGTGGAACAGGGTGCGCACCGCCTCGTGCGCATCTCGCCTTTTGATAACCAAGGCCGCCGCCAGACCTCCTTCGCGGAGGTGGAGGTGCTGCCGGTGGTGGAGCAGACTGACTCCATCGAGGTTCCGGATTCGGAGGTGCGCGTGGATGTCTACCGCTCTTCGGGTCCTGGTGGTCAGTCCGTGAATACGACGGACTCGGCGGTGCGCCTGACACACATCCCGACGGGAATCGTGGTGACCTGTCAGAATGAGAAGTCCCAGATCCAGAACAAGGCCTCTGCCATGCGCGTGCTGCAGGCGAAGCTGTTGGAGCGCAAGCGTCAGGAGGAGCGCGCGGAGCTTGATGCGCTGGGCGCCGGTGGCAATGCATCCTGGGGCAACCAGATGCGCTCTTATGTGCTGCATCCGTACCAGATGGTCAAGGATCTGCGGACGAATTACGAGGTAGGGGATCCCTCCAAGGTCTTGGACGGAGATATCGATGGCTTCCTGGAATCCGGAATCCGGTGGCGCATGGCGCAGCAGGAGGCCTAGGCCCGAGTGGCAAATGTTGCTAATGTGGCTTAAGTGATCACTTTCGAGAATGTGTCCAAGGTCTATCCGACCTCCACTAGGCCCGCTCTGGACAACGTGTCCTTTGAGATTGAGGACGGCGAATTCGTCTTCCTCATCGGCCCGTCCGGCTCCGGCAAGTCGACCTTCCTCCAGCTCATGGTGCGCGAAACCAATGTGAGCTCGGGAGACATTTACTTCGGGGACTTCCACGTCAACACGTTGAAAGGCCGCGAGGTCAATAGCCTGCGCCAATCCATCGGCTACGTCTTCCAGGATTTCCGGCTTCTGCCCAAGCTCAACGTCTACGACAACGTCGCCTTTGCCCTCGAGGTCATTGGCAAACGCAAGGCGCGGATTGCCAAGCAAGTGCCCGAGGTCCTCGACATGGTCGGCCTAGGCGCCAAGCAGCATCGCATGCCGCACGAGCTTTCCGGCGGTGAGCAGCAGCGCGTGGCGATTGCGAGGGCCTTTGTCAACCGCCCCAAGCTGCTGCTTGCCGACGAACCCACGGGCAACCTCGATCCCTCCACTGCCGCGGAGATCATGGCCTTGCTCACCAAGATCAATCGCCGCGGAACCACCGTGGTGATGTCGACGCACAACGCGCGCGCGGTCAACGAGGCCCGCCAGCGCGTCATCGAGCTGCACAACGGCACGCTCGTGCGTGACGAGAAGAATGCAATGTACGGGGAGGCGGTCTAGGTGAATCTAGGCTTTGTTTTCAGGGAAGCCTTTAAGGGGCTCGGGCGCAACATCACCATGACTATCGCCATGGTGATTACCACCGCCATTTCGGTGGCGTTGGTAGTGGCCGGCGTCTTGGTCACCCAGATGACCAATGACACCAAGGACATCTACCTCGAGCGTGTCGAGGTCATGGTCCAGCTCAATGAGGAGATTTCAGCCAACGATCCGGACTGTAAGGATGCCGCGTGTGCCGGGCTGAAGAAGAAACTGGAAGCGGATGAGGACATTGAGTCCGTGAGCTACCGCAACCGCGAGGATTCCTATCAGCGCTTCGTGGAGCTGTTCAAGGACACCGATCCGGTCATGGTTGAGGAAACCTCCCCGGATGCGCTGCCGGCTGCCTTCCACGTGCGGTTGAAGGATCCGACGGATACCGCGCCTATCGACGCCATTGCTTCCGACCCCGCTGTTAGCGACATCGTCGACCAGCAGGAGGAGGTTCGCAGCGCCGCTGGCAACTTGGATGCCATCCGGAATGCCACCTTCATCCTTGCCGCGGTCATGGCGCTCGCAGCCATCATGTTGATTGCGAACATGGTGCAGATCGCCGCCTACCAGCGCCAGCGAGAGACCGCGATTATGCGTATCGTCGGTGCCTCGCGATGGGTTACTCACGCGCCCTTCATCATGGAAGCAGTCCTCGGTGCTGTCGGCGGCGTTGTCCTCGCCGGTATTGGCGTCATCCTGGGCAAGAACACCGTGCTCGATCCCGCCCTCAACGACCTGTACCATAACCAGCTTCTAGCCCCGGTGACCTCTGGGGACGTCTGGACGGCGCTGCCCATCGTCGGGCTTGTGGCAATTGTGTGTGCTGCGCTGACCGCACAGGTAACGATGCGCGCCTACGTGCGGACCTAGAGCTGCAGGGGCGATGTGGATTTTGCCTGGCAGTAGCGTAATATAGTCCGAACTATGGCGAAGAAGGCAAAGAAGAAAAAGGCGGCCGTCGACAATAACTCGACCCTGGCCACCAACCGACGTGCCCGCCACGACTACACCATCCTCGACACCCTGGAATGCGGCATGGTGCTCGTGGGCACCGAAATTAAGTCGATGCGCGAAGGCAAGATTTCCCTGGCGGATGCCTTCGCCACTATTGACGACGGCGAAGTCTACATCCGCAATCTCCACATCCCGGAGTACTCCCAGGGAACGTGGACGAATCACTCGCCCAAGCGCACGCGCAAGTTGCTCCTGCACCGCCGGGAGATAGACAAACTCATGGGGCAGGTGCGCGACGGCAACAAGACCTTGATCCCGCTTAAGGTCTACCTGAAGGATGGCCGCGCCAAGTGTGAGCTCGGCCTGGCCAAGGGTAAGCAGGACTATGACAAGCGTGAGGCAATTAAGCGCCGTGACCAGGACCGCGACATTACCCGCGAGCTGGGTCGCCGCGTCAAGGGGATCAACGCCTAACCTGGGAGCCATGATTTATACGGCCAAGGTTCATGACGTTATTCGGGGCGAGGAGCAACCGCGTGGGGTAGCGGTGCTCGTCGATAAGCTCTGGCCCCGTGGCGTGGCCAAGGAGCGCCTGCCCTATGACCACTGGTTCAAGGATGTCGCGCCCAGTCCGGGGTTGCGTAAGTGGTGGGGGCACGATGTCGATGCTTTCGAAGAGTTTGCCCGGCGTTACCGCGCGGAGCTCGACGCGAATGACAGCGAGGAGCTGGAACAACTGCGCCACCTTGCTGAGCTTGGCGACGTCACCCTCCTCTTCGCCGCCAAGGACCGCGAAGTCAACCACGCCACTGTGTTGAAGGCGTGGTTAGAGGAGAGCTAGGCAAACAGCCCCCAAATGGTGGCGCCCACGGCGATGAGGCCCGTGACGACGACGAAGACGTTGCTGGGGCGGCCGCGGAATTGCTTGAGAGCATCGATGCGGTGGATGGCGTACATCGGCAGCAGGTAGAGGATCGAGGCGATGAAGGGGCCACCGATGGCTTCGATAAGCCCCAGGATCGATGGATCTATGATCGCGACAACCCACGCGGCTACGAAGATGATGCCGTGCATGATGGAATTGAGCTGCTTTTCCGAGAGCTTCGCCGTAGCGCGCGGTGCGGCGCTGCGCAGCAGGAAGTTGCCGCCCTCGGTGGCCCCCAACACGTGGCCGAAGTAGGAGGAGATGATGGCGATCATCGCGATGATGGGGGAAAGGAAGGCCAAGACCGGAACGCCGGTGACGTTGGCCAAGTAGGACAAGACCGGCAGGTTCTGCTCGCGGGCCTCCGCGAGCCCGTCTGCACCGAGCGTGAGGGTGCACGACCACACGAAGAACATGGTGAACACGGTGAGCAGAATCGCTGTCAGCGCCAGCGCGCGCGACGCATTCTCGGAGCTCTTCTCGCGGCCGTGTGCAGCGACCATAGCCAAGGAAAACTGGGAGATGGCGGGGGAGTGGTTAAAGGAGAAAACCAACACGGGGATGATGAGGGCGACAGCACCGACGACGCGCCAATCATTGTTGCCAACTTCCATGAAGGAGGCGATATCCCAGCGCGGGATGAGATAAATGGACAGCGCGCCGAGACAGAAGATCAGCGGATACACCAGGAACTGCGTGACGGCGAGCACCATGCGTTGGCCAAAGGTGAAGACGATGGTCATGATGCCCACGAGGAGGAACGACAATAGAGGACGCGGAACCGAGGGCCCGTGTAGCTGGTTGACGATGAAACTATCAACCGTATTGGTGATCGAAACGCCATAAATGAGGACGATGGGAAAGATGGCGCAGAAATAAACCACCGAAATGATAAATCCAGCGCTTTTACCGAAATAGTCCGTGACCACTGCGGTGATGTCCTCGCCCTGGCGCGGTGACGCACAAATCATGCGGGCGAGACCGCGGTGGGAGAAGTAGGTCATCGGGCCAATCAGAATCGTGGCCACGAGGAGGGGCCAGAAGCCGAAACTGCCCGCGTTGATAGGGAGGAAAAGAATTCCAGCGCCTACGGCGGTGCCGAAGAGCGAGATGGCCCATTCGGTGTTGCTTGCTGGGCGTTTAGCGTCTTCCGGGGAGCTGGTGGTTTCGGTATGTGTGCTCACTTTGCAGCCTTTAACAAAGTAGGAGGATAGGACTCACACACCTTAACAGCGTTTAGGTTGATGTTAATCACAAGGGGGTGCTTATGAAAGCTATGCCTCATGTGGCCTGGGGCGAAGCTTGCGGGAATAGGGGCAGGTGCAGTAGCGTTGAACGAACCGTAGGGCGCATGAAGATGCGTTCTGCGCAGCTTTCACAGCAATGTGCAATCGAGGGGTCGACTTGGTTTCGACTTCGTACATTGAGCCAGGGGAAGCGTGCCGGTGCAGGCTAGAGACCACCGTTAAGCGTCGTAGCAACCAATAAACGCAGAGAAGAACTCTCAGCGTGACTACGCCCTCGCTGCCTAATTTCAGCGACGCGTGTCTGTCAGCCTAGGTTTGGTTCCTGACCTAGATCCTGGCATCGACTAGGGAACTTGCCTGACCGGTTTGTTGTTCGGCCGGTTGGGGACTTCTAGAGCAACTGGGCCCATCATCCGGAGCGAGTTTGCCCGAGCCGGAGGGCCGAGTAGAGATCCTGTGCAGACTGCGCACGGAGAAGCCCTGGCGAGGTGACGAAGGACCCGGGTTCAATTCCCGGCGGCTCCACCGATGCCCCTCACTTGTTTTCGCAGGTGAGGGGCTTTTTGTTGCCGCGCTGGCGGTCCCGCCGCTCTCCGTGACTAACCGGTGACTAACGGAGGGCTGGAACAAGATGGTGTCCATTGCCTCGGCTATTGTCCCCAGGTCATGCGGGAATAAGTGGCCGTACTGGTCCAACGTCATCGTTGCCGACTTGTGCCCCAGCTGCTGCTGAACCACCTTCACGTTAGCACCGGAGGAAATCAGCAACGAGGCGGCAGTGTGTCGCAGGCTGTGAACCGCTAGGTGTTCCGGGAAGGTGGAATCGGCCTCGTGACACCTCGACACGGCGGCTCCCAGCCAGTGGCCGGGGCGGGGTGGTTGAAGTGGCCCGCCCTTGCGCGGAGCCTCCCACAAAAGCGCGTCGTGTGGCTTACCTTCGGCCAGTTTGAGTAGTTCGGCCTCGACGGCGGGCGGCACGGCAACAGTTCGAATTGCGTGCCCTTTGAGGTCAGTCAGCACCGACTTGGTCCCTACTTTTGAATAGGCTCGTCGCAGGCGGACGAGACCGTTTCCGACTAGGTCCATAGGGCGCAGCGCGGCAGCTTCGCCGAAACGTACTCCCGACGTGACGAGGAACCAGAATAGGGTCTTATAGGAGTCGGGCACCTCGTCCGCGAGCGCATGGACCTGGTCAGCAGTCAAATACACCTTGTCGGTCGCTGCCGTGCGCGGTAATTTGATGTGCTTTCGCGCTGGATTGTCATAAATCCGGCGTTCATTCACTGCAATGTCTAGGACAGCTTGGAGAACTCCGAGGTTTGTCCGGACAGTCTTCGCAGCCAGGGGCTTCTCGCGCTCCACCTGTTGGTTTACCCACTCTTGAATACCGGCGGGCGTGATGTCTTTAAGTTTCACGTCTCCCCAGTAGGGCTTGACGTGCGTAAAGTAGGCGGACTCTTGGCGCTCCCGCCAGCTGACTGAGCTAGATATCAGTGAGGAGCGCCAGGCCTTGCCCACCTCTTCCAGGCGAACCAGTCCGGCGGAGTAGGGCACGAACGAACCTGTCGCCTTGTCCACCTCGACAGTGGCAGCAAAGTGCCGGGCCTCTCGCTTAGTCTTGAACCCTCGTTTGACGGTGCGCTTGCCGTCCGGCTTCGCGTACTGGACGCGGTAACGCTTGGAGCCGTCCTTGAGCGTGTACTGATCAATCGTTGACAAGACGGCCTTCTTCCTGGGCCTGACGCAGCTCGTCCAGGAGCTTGCCAGTGACGCGGCCCTTCTTCTGTGGGCTAGCGCCCTCACCGGCCAGGCGATCGCGGCGGGCCTCAATAGCTTCGCCCCACAACTGCTGGGACCAGTCCTGCAACTGCTCGGCAGAAATACCGAGTTTGGAGGCCAGGCGCTCCTCTCCGGGCGTAACTAGGGCTGGGAGCCTGTCCAATATGTTGAGGATTCCCTGGGCGTTTTTGAAACCTCTCTTTAGTACCTCTGGGTCTCTGGTTTCGAACCATGCCAGCACGTCCGAGACGAACAGGTAAGACCCCTCTGACCACTGGACGAGCTTATCTGCGCCCCAGTAGTCCTCCTCGTTGTGGTTTATCCCAGTTTGGGTCTCCTCGTCCCACTCGTCCCAATGTTTGTTTGGGTTGAAGCTCGGGTCGAAACCTAGGAGTTCGTGCAATTCGACCTTGCGCCCGAGCAGGTTAGAAAGGCCCAGTTGGAGCAGCGTTAGCGTTTCGATGGTCATGCGGGCGTTGCCGCGTTCAAACGAGCCGATAGACCCGGCTCCCCACCTCACGCCATAAGGGCGGGCGGCGGTAATTAGGTCGAACATTGGGTAATCAGACCGTAAGCGGTGGAGGTTCTTTCCGACTACTTCGGCCAGTGTGGGGATACTTCGATTTTTTGCCATGAACAGAGGTTAACACGTTGCGAACTTGTGAACAAACAGGCGTGCGTGCTTTACTAAGAAACGCGGGCACAGGTTCGCAACGTTTGAATTTCTAAAAGGAGGGCTAATGGACGCCAAGTTCATGACAACAAAAGACCTGATGGAGATGTTTCCAGGTTCGTCTAAGGCGTACTGGTGCAAACTACGCCGCGAGGGCACTGGCCCCCGCTCGATAAAGGTGGGGCACCGCGTGTACTACCGCCCCGAGGACGTCAACGCCTGGATTGAATCCAATATGCGAGAGGTCGCGTGATGGAGAGGAACTGGTGCAGAAATGCGTCGTCCTGGCGACTGGCTGCGATTGCAACAGGGGGCGATATCCATCACTTCTAAGAGCTGTTTCAAGTCAGAAATGGATGAAGCCCCGCCTGTGGACGCAGGCGAGGCTCCAGAAAGGATAAGAAATGCCAAAGATTCCTAAATCCGATTTTACCAGGGAGAACAACCCGAAACAACCTCGGCCCATGCTGGAGCTGGCACTTTGGTACGCCTCCGAAGGCGTAGCGGTGTTCCCCCTCAGGCCAGGGCGAAAGGACCCGGTGCTGCCAGGAGGTTTCAAGAACGCGACGCGCGACGAGACGCAGATTCGGGACTGGTGGACCTAGTACCCGCAAGCCAATATCGGCGGGCACCCTGGGGCGAACCAGGTCGTGCTCGACGTTGACGGACCGGACCACAACGACCGGGACGACGCGCCCAACGGTTTCGAGTCGCTGAACGGGCGGGAGCTGCCGGAGACCTTCAAGTGCTACACCGGTAGCGGCGGTGAACATCACTGGTTCTGCCTGCCTGGCACCGAGGAGGAGTGGTCAACCTATAAGACCACCCAGGCCGCAGCGCTGCCTGGGGTGGACCTGCGCGGCGCGAAGGGCTACGTCGTGCTGCCAGGGTCGATTCATCCGAACGGCCAGCCCTACTTGCTGGACGTTGACGGCGAGAAGGTGGACCCTCGCACCCTGGACGAGCTGCCTAGCCTCCGTGGTATCTCGGAGGCTCCCGGCTGGCTTCTCGACCTGTGCCGGGGCACCAGTACCGACCAACCCACGAAAGAGCGCGGGAAGGCCAAGGAGACCCTGCAAGGACTACTAAACAACCCGCCCGAGGAGGGCGGGCGCAACGACTGGCTAACCAGGGTTGCTGGCCACTATGCGCACAAGTACGCGCAAGACCGGGAAAAGTACGACCGCTGCATTGCGGACGCGGCTAATAAAACCAGCCCGCCCATGGACCAAGACGAGGTCGCCCGAGTGGCGGAGTCTATTTGGACAACTGAACAGGACCGGCGGCGTTTTGAAGTCGAGCGCTTGGAAGAAGAAGGGCGACTCGCTCCGCCTCCAACTGACCCCGTGGCCGTCGTGCGGTGGCTGGTGCCTCGGACATGGCAGCATGAGGGGTTGAAAACTCTCATTCGCTGGAATGGAGAGTTCTACCACTGGCGCGGCGACTGGTGGGAGGTCTATCAACCAGAGAAATTGACTGCTACCATCACCGCCGCCCTGGAGCATGTCTACTACGACCACCCGAAGAATGGTCTAGTGCCCTGGGCACCGACTCGGGCGAAGGTGGGCGAGGTCGTCTACGCACTGATAAACACGCTGCAAATCGACCTGGATGTTGATAACGGTCGAGCTTGGATTGCGGAACCTACCTGCGACGCTGCCGCCATCGACCTGCTGCCAGTCAAGAACGGACTGCTGAACCTACGCACTGGAGAACTGATTGATTCAACCCCCGCGCTGTTCTGCACCTGGGGCACGCCCTACGAGTACGACCCCGAGACTAAGGCCAAGCACTGGGCGGAGTTCATCGGCAAGGTTTATGAGCCGACAACCCGAAAAGCTCTCCAGGAGTGGTTCGGCTACCTGCTCTCTGGCGAAACTCGTATGCAGAAGATGTTCTGGCTCTGGGGCGCTCCAGGCTCGGGCAAGGGAACCACACATCGAATTTTGGAACGACTTCTAGGTTCAGACTTCGCCAACACGACGGTTGGGGCTGAGATTGGCGACCTGCGTACCGAGTTCGGCGCAATGCACTGGCCGGGCAAGAGCCTGGTCACGTTTACTGACTCCGCTTCGGGCATGTACGCCGGAGGCCAGGGCTTGGCCCGCTTGAAGTCGTTCACTGGCGGCGACCGCGTGTCTATTAACCGCAAGAACTCCGGCTATTGGCAAGGCGTCCCGTCGTTTCGACTGATGTTCCTCTCGAACGAGCCGCCAGCCTGGTCAGGTGACGCCAAGCCGATGGTTCGTCGCCTCGTCGTGGGGCGCACCACGGGCGAACGCGTCGAGGGTGACCAGGATTTAGAGACCCAATTCGTGGCCGAGATGCCCGGTGTGTTGAACTGGGCGCTCGAAGGGTTGAGGCGTCTGCGCGAAACTGGTGAGTTTAGCGAGCCGGAGACCCAGGCCGAGGACCTGGAAACTATGACGCACTCGGGCCTGACCGTCAATGAGTTCTTTAGCGAGTGCTTCGTGGATGCCAAGAATCCCGACGGCACCTCGACTTACACGAACGCGGAACTCTACGCGCGATACAAGAGATGGTGGGAAGACGAAGGCGGACACACAAAACCGTTGAACTCACACGCGTTCTATAACGCAGTGACTGCACTCAACGACCCAACCATCATTACTGCCTACGTAAAAGAGAACGGCAAACGCGTGCGCAAGGTGTCGGTGGTTGGGCGTCTCCTGGAACGCGAGCCACACCCCGCCTACGGACCCTAGGCAAGGAGGGGGAGGGGGCTACGCTGGGAACACCGGGAACGGTGGGAACACGGGAACGCGGACCTTCACCCCCTCTGACCTGCGACGGAGCGGTTTCAGACGTTCCCGTGTTCCCATGTTCCCGTGTTCTCGCAGGTTGGCGGTTGAACTAGGGAATACCCCCTCCCCCCTCCTCTTTCTTCTGCAGGAGTAACAGGGGAGGGGGTATATATCTCGCGTGTTTTTAAGACTTTAAGGAACACGGGAACACGGGAACATAAAAGTTCTTCATATCCTCTGACTTTGGACGCTTTTACTTCTAGCCTTCTTCTCGTGTTCCCGTTTGTTCCCGCTGTTCCCCTCCCTCGTGGTGTGACGCTGGTGGGGGATGCCAGAAAAGTTGAGGGGGTATATCTTCCTGACTCCCCCCACGGCTCTGATAGTCGAGTTCTCTCTCCCTGTTTCGGTTGAAAATCATTTGTTGCCTGAAACTCTGGTAGAGAGTTCGGACCCTCGGAAGGTGTTTTCGAGGCTGTTTGAACCCCTTCTCCGGTACCGACGCCCGGCGACGCTCTTCCAGGCGCTCGGAGATACCTTCGAGATACCTTCTCGGGCCTCTCCGAGCCGTGTTGCTGCCTCCAGCTGCGCCCCGCCCCTGGCTGAATCCCCCTGGGCGGGTGATTAACGGGGCGTAATAATCTTCCGAGGGATATTGGCGGCGTGTTTTGATTGCCAGGAATTTTAACCATCACAGCAGTGTGCAAGGAGCACCCATGAAACCAAGCGAAATGCCAGACAGTCGCCCCACAACCAGTTTCCACACCAATGTGGGCAAGGCCAAGGTGATGGGTGAATCTCGGTACTTGGTGGACTGCACCCTCCGAGCTAACAGCCGGACTCGCAACGGGTCCCGCGAGCAGGCGTTCTTCCTCAAGTTTGGTGACTGCTCCTATCGGTTGCATCCCCCTGCAGCCCGTCGTCTGGTGCGAGCGTTGACCGATGCCCTGGAGATTTAAAGCGCGTGCCTCGCGACGAGAAGCCGCCGATGTTGTGTGTCGGATATTCCCCCTGGTTCGATTCTCGCTTTCACGGAGAGCCTAAACGCCAGTACGAATACCGCATGCAGGCCTGCCGGAATATCTGCGCCCAGTGCCAGCACAAGCGCTCGTGCAAGTTCACCGCCGAGCAGCTCACCGCCGCCGAGCGCACCGGCGTGTGGTGTGGTGTCGATATTGGCACCGTTCAGCACCGGCGGGGTATCGACTGGTCCAACGCGCCGCCGGAACGACCCCAAGACTCCTACTAACCAAACTTTTATCTTTGAAAGGATTCACAAAAATGAGTCACCCAAACATGGCTAACTTGGTCCCCCTGGCCCGCACGGCCCTGGTGTGTGCCGTTGACGGCTACGACCCGAAGAAGGTCCGAGTGGACCTAGGCGGTGTCGGCGCTACCCAGAAGACGAACCGCAACGGCGAATCTGACCTGGACGCCACAATCAAGCTGCTGGCCCGCATGGATGTGACAGATTTCTGGCTCTTAAAGACGCTGGCGGTCCAGTCCGCGAACCAGTTGCGCAGCTTGGCTGACCACTTTGGCCTCGACCCCGAGGAGGTCAAGAAGTTCGTTTGGGACCGCCACCGTAGCCTTTCGGAGGCTGAGACGCGCTACCACCAGGAACACCAAGAGTGAGGGCGCTGGCCCTGCAGCCCGGCTCGGTGGTGTTACCACCGGACTCGGTGGCCTGCCTGGTGGAGCACCTGCGACGCAGCCCGCAGCCGTCCTCCCTGGCGGCGCGTGCTTTAGTGGCGGACTTGGTGGAGTTGTCGCGGCGTCCTGTCTCGTCACGTGACGTGCTTGTTCTGGAAAAGCAGCAGCTGGTGGACTCGAAATTGACGACCGAGCAGGCTGCACGATGCTTAGGAATCACTCCGGGGGCTGTTCGGCGACGTATTAACCGTGGCTGTCTGCCTGCCTCATTTGAGGGCGGCAGGTGGCTGATAGAAGCAAAGGAGCTTTAATGGCTGCGACTGATTTCCATCGTTCGCGCTCTGCGGTTTTGGGTTCGAGGGAAACCGACAAGACCGTGGCGCGTGCGCTTTTCGACGACACTGACCATCTAGCCGACGTGCTGGAGAGCTACGCGACTAACTCTATTCCGGGTCTGGTGTTCCCAGAAGTCTCCGTGCCGACGGGTGTTGCCCAGTACACGCAGGTCAGCGCCGAAGACATGAAGGTCGAGGGCGTTGGCGTGCGCTCCGAGCACTCCGAATACCCTATGGTGCGCTTTACCCCGGGTGATTTGAAGAAGGCACACACGTCAGACATCGGCGGCAAATTCCGTGTCTCCGACGAGGCCATCGACGCGGGCGACACCTCCTTGATTGAGGACGGCCTGGCGCTGCTGGGCACCTCGATTAACGACACGCTGAACACCATGATGGTCGAGGCCCTGGCCCAGGTGACCGACGAGGAGAACGGCGGCTTGTCGATTGGTGCGAACTCCTTCCACGGCGTGGTTCTCGACGGCGCGAACCCGACGCCTGCCGAAAAGCGCCCGTGGGCGTCCATCGTTGCCGCCCGTGGCCTCCTGCGCAAGCACGGCCTGTCTGCTAATGCGAACGTTCTCTTGCTGGACTGGGACTCTGCAGACGCGTTGACCTTGCTCTATGACCAGAACAACTTGGAGGAGCAGTGGGGACTGACTATTTACGGTTGCGACAAGCTGCCTGAAGGCACTGGTTACCTGCTCGACGCCCGCAACTTCGGCAAGCTCATTACCAAGGGCGGCTTGCACGTCGAGACCTGGCGCGACCCGTCAATCCGCGCCACCTGGTGCCAGTCCTATATCGAACCGGTAATCACTATCCAGCGCCCCCGCAACGTGGTTCGCCTCGTTGGTCTGGGCGTGCAGGGCTAAAGGAGGCCAAACGATGTTGAACTTCACTCCGTTTCTAGACGAGCTTTACACCCCAGGCCAGGCAATCACCGCGACTGCTGCCGAGGACATTAAGCTTGGCCAGCTGGTCGAAATTGTTGCAGCGGACGGCCTGCACGCGACCGCGAAGACTCCTCAGCTGGCGGTCAAGGTAGCGACCCCCGGTGCTGTGGCTTTTGGCCTGGCTGGCCATGACGTGGCCAAGGGCGGCGACCTTACCGTGCAGCGCGGCGCTGGTCGTTGTTTCCGCGTCCCGGCTAAGGGTCCTCACATGGCGGGCGACCTCTTGGAAGTTGCTGAAGCTGGCGGTTTCGCCCAGGCCTCGACAGGCGCACCAGTTGCCCAGGCTATCCGCAACAGCGGAGATGGCCACGTGGACGTGACGTTGCTTTAGCCCACCAGTGCCAGGGCCGCGTCAAGCGCACCGCCTACTCATTTTTGTTCATAGTGATCTCCTTGGGGTGGCGGAAGTAAGGCCCCCATGACCGCGAAAAGCGCGAGGGTTACCTGCGTCGTCCTGGCACTGCTGAATTGGGCTAAGACCCCCTCTAACGGTTCAATGTCGTTAGAGGGGGTCTTGTTATGTTCCGGCGCGGTCGAAGGGCGTCCTGGGGGCAACTCGAGGCGACCAAATTGAGAATGTGACCTAGGTGACCGTTTCCGTGGGGTCTCCCGTGGCCTCTCGTCGTCTCCGAAGGTGAAAGTACCGGAGAAGGGGTTCAGGCGCTCGGAGATACCTTCCGAAGCTCCCTTTGGCCTATACCCCCGAGCAGGGGTTTTGTGAAATAGGTCCACAATTGTGCCGACTGGATAGTCCCTGTTTTCCTGGGGGAGGAAACACCGAAAGGACAAAAACAATGAACATCATCGCAGAACCCACACACGCAAAGCGCGGCCAGTTCGTCATCCTGGAGGACGGCGACATCTTCCAGGTCACCTCGGTCCGCACCGAGCGCGCCACCGGCGAGCGCGTCATCTTCGGCCGCAACGAGGACGACACGGAGTTCGGCCCCTACTACAAGGGCGAGTACCGCGTCATCCAGGAGGAGAACTAAACATGAACCCCGTAATCACGGAAATGGCCCAGCTGCTCGAAGGGGCCTGCCGGGCGCAGAACGACCTGACACACGATATCCTCCTGGGCGAGTTCGAGGCCCGCTACAAGGAGCTGGACAACGACGGCCGTTGGGAGGCCTATCGCACCCTGCGAGTGGCTTATGACGCCGCGCTCGACCGCGACCCCCAGGCGTTCGACGAGGCCAAGCGCGAAGCTGGCTTCTTTGAGGAGGCCACAATCTAATGAGCTACTACGGTTACACGAACTGGGACACCTGGGCTGCTGCCCTCTGGGCGTCCTCGGAGTACTGGGGGTACCGACACGTTATGAGCCTGTCGGTAGAGGAGCTAGCGGACTACGTGGCCGAGCATGCCCAGGAGTGGGACGGCCTGGACCCCAGGGCGGTCAACGTGCGTGAGGTTTATGAGGCCTTGCACGACGAGGGGGAGGCCGCAAAATGCTAAACGACTACGTCTTGGAGTTATGCGCCCAACATGACTGGCACACTAGCGCCGCCTGCCCTAAACATGAATGAAGCCCCAATCCTGGTAACAAGGATTGGGGCTTCATGCTATCACCCAAAAGTGACGTGAGTTCCCCGCCCTCCCAGGAAAGCACGCAGAAAATTGGGCTGTCAATACTGTGACTTGGTGACTAACTGGTGACTAAGGACTGTTTAGAAACTGGTGCACTCAGCGCAACTCCCGTAGCCCTGGTGCCCAGGTAAAAGGCAGTTAGTTCAGTGACGCCGGTGGCCTAGACGGGTTCAATTCCCGGCGGCTCCACTGAATGGCAAGAAACCCGCTGGTCATAAAGGCCAGCGGGTTTCTTGTGTGAAGGGGGCGGATTAGTCAATCGGGTAGCCGGTGACCGGGCCCTCGGTGTTCGGCTGCCAGCCCAGCGCAGGGGCGACATGGGTGGCGAAGTTTTCCAGAATCTTCACGTTGACGTCCACCCCCATGCCGGTCGGGATGGTGATGAGCAGGGTGTCGGCGGACATCACGGCCGGGTCGGCCTTGAGCTGTTCGATCAGCTTGTCAGGCTCCGCGGCATAGGTGCGGCCGAAGGTGGAAGCACCGGCGTCGGGCAGCACACCCACTTGGTCGGAGCCTGAGGCCTGCATACCGAACCGCTGCATATCGGCGCCGTCCACGATGGGAAAGATGGAGCGGGAGACGGACACGCGCGGGGTCCAGTCGTGGCCTGCTTCCTTCCACGCGGCGCGGTAGCGGTTGATTTGGTCCGCCTGGATCTCACCCAAGGTCGCGGCGGTGGTCTCGGAAACCAAGGTGGAAGACATCAGGTTCAGCCCGTCCTTGGAAGTCTGCTCCGCCGACGCGTGGGTGCCGGAGCCATAGAAGATGTGCTTGCGCAGCTCCGGTGCCATGGGGAAGACGGGGAGGGCGGAGCCGGGCTGGAACATATTAGGGTACTGGCGGTCTAGGGGTGCGGCGGTGGCAAAACCGTTGCCGTCTACCGCGGCCATGAACGCCTCGAGGTGGGCGCGCGCCACGTCCGCGCCGTTGGGGGCCTCTCCCTTGTAGCCGAAAGCCTCCCAACCGCGCTCGGCAACTTCCGGGGCACCGCGCGAGACGCCCAAGGCCACGCGGCCGCCGGAGAGCTGGTAGAGGGATGCGGCCTCTTCGGCGAGGTAGAGCGGGTTTTCGTAGCGCATGTCGATCACGCCGGTGCCCACCTCGATGTTCTTGGTGGTGGCGGCGACAGCGCCGAGCAGCGGCATCGGGGCTGAGGCTTGTGGTACGAAGTGGTGGACGCGGAAAGACGCGTTGTTCACACCGATCTCATCTGCAGCCTGGGCGATTTCCAGGTGAATCTTCGCGACTTTTTCCGCGGACGGGCCGCGCTGGTGTCCGAATGTGTAGTGGCCAAAGCTTAAGAATCCGAATGCTTTCATTGGTCAAACACTCCTATTGGTGATGCATCAACAACTAGGGTAGCGTGCCATCCGCAGATTGTCACGGCCTAAGGTTGGTCCACCAAAACCCAGTTAGAAAGCGTTCTATCTGGGGCCTCTTCGTGTGCGAAGCCGCCGGGAATTGAACCTGGGTCCCAGATGCTCGTCGGTATCCATGCGGCCTGCTTTAGGATGGTCGCATGAATAACGAGCTTCTCCGCATCACAGTCGTCTTGTTTGAGGGCTTTGAGCTTCTCGACGTCTTCGGGCCCGTCCAACTGCTTCAGGCCGTCCCCGAGGTCACGGTTGCCTTTGCGGGGCCGGATGGTGAGCCAGTTGCTAGCTCACAGGGCGTGGAAGTGGTGCCGACGATTTCTTATGGGCAGATTGAGCCGGCCGACGCCCTCCTCGTTCCTGGCGGCAAAGGAACCCGGCGGCTCGTGGAAGACGTTTCTTTTCTGGCGTGGCTTCGTGAGGTGGGTGCACAAGCACCGTGGGTTGCCTCCGTGTGCACGGGTTCTGCGGTCTTGGCGGCAGCGGGGCTTTTGGAGGGTTACGCCGCGACGAGCAACAAGCGTGCGTTTGCGTGGGCGAGCTCCTTCGGGGAGTCCGTGACTTGGAAGCCCAAGGCGCGGTGGGTGCAGGACCGTAATCGGTGGACTTCCTCAGGCGTGGCGGCGGGGATGGATATGACGGTCGCGCTCATTGCGGAGCTCATTTCGGAGGCGGCTGCCGTCGATGCCGCCAACTTTGCGGAATATGAGCCACACCGCGACAGCGGGTGGGATCCTTTCGCGCGGATAAACGGGCTGGTGCCCTCGATCGGCGGCGAAGCCGAGCGGAGGCTGTGACGTTCGGGCAATCTGACGACGCTCACGGTAGATAAGGTGCTAAAAACGGTCGATTTTGGGGCACTATTTGCAGTGAGTGTAGCGATGGATGAAAAGCACTCTTGATGAGAAGGCGGTCGGAACTTCGTCGTCAGCAGAAACGTTCATGTTCTAGTGACTGATCGAATCTTGCGTGGTGAACTATGGCGATGAATTTGCCTATCGACCTTAGGCCGCTTCGTGTAGAGGATGCAACCGAGATGGCTACCGTGCTTTCTGGCCGTGCCCTATACACGTTTACAGGTGGTGAGCCGCCTTCTTCTGATGAGCTTGCGCGACGGTACGCGGTCCAAACCCGAGGCGGCTCGAGCGACGGTACCGAAGAATGGATCAATCTCATCGTCACCCTCGGTTCGAGTAAGCAGCCGATAGGCTACGTCCAAGCGACTGTGCCCCGCAGCGGTGATGCGACGGAGATCGCATGGGTGATTGGGAAACAGTGGCAAGGGCACGGATACGCCAAGGAAGCTGTGAAACTGCTTAGCGCTTATCTTGCGGAGCGAGGCATTACGCATCTCATCGCTCATATCCATCCCGAGCACCTAGCCTCACAGCATGTCGCTGCCTATGCAGGGATGAGCCCCACGGCACAGGTCGTTGACGGCGAAGTCCGTTGGGAGCGCAGATAGTCTCCAACAAAATCGTGAAAAGCGAGCATCATTGCCAAGTCAGGGCTAATGGACACCTCTCAGTGTCGTTCACGGTAGATAAGGGGCTAAAAACGGTCGATTTTGGGGCGCTATTTGCAGTGAGCGTAATCGGAATCCCGTGAGGGGTGTAGGGGTGCGGGACGAAAGCGAGGTAGGGCTGTCCGAACAAAATGTGACCCAGGACAAAAGAATTTGTTACCCAAGTTACAGTCACGTGGTAGCCTTTCCCCAACAGTGTGACGTGGAGCACTGGGACTGACCCCTACGACAGGAGTACCCATGAACAGCCCATCCAATGCAGCGCCACAAGGCGGCGCTGGTACCGCGGAAAAGCCGAAGTCGCATCCCGCAAAGGCTGAGCAAAAGCAGAGCCAACAATCCAGCGGGGGAATGCTGGATAAGTTCCTCAATGGTGTCGAATACATCGGCAACAAGCTGCCGGAGCCCTTCACCATCTTCCTGATCCTCTTCCTGATCACAGGTGTGCTTTCCACCATCATGGCGAAGATGGGCGTGGAAATTAAGATTCCCGGTAGCGATGAAATTCAGCCAGTTAAAGGCCTGTTCACCGGTGAGGGGCTGACCTGGTTCACCACGACAATGGGGGAGAACTATATCAACTTTCCGCCGCTGGTGACGGTACTTCCCATCATGCTGGCGGTAGGTGTGGCGGAGCGCTCCGGCATGCTCTCGGCGCTCATCCGTAAGCTCTTCGGTTCTGCGAAGCCGTGGCTGCTGCCCTATGCAGTCGGCGTCATCGGCGTGACCGCTTCGGTCATGGCGGATGCCGCCTTCGTCATCGTCCCGCCGCTGGCGGCGATGGTCTTCAAAGCCGCGGGCCGCCACCCAGTGGCTGGCCTGATTGGTGGCTTCGCCGCCGTGGGCGCTGGCTATTCCACATCCTTGGTGCCGACTTCCTTGGATGCGCTCTTTGCCGGTATTACGACCGCGGTCATGGAGACGCTGCCGAATACCGACTTCGCGCCGGTTAACGCCATGTCGAATTACTACTTCAACGTGGCCTCCTCCATCGTGCTGGGTGTGCTGGCTGGTTTCATCATCGACAAGGTCATCGAGCCGCGCATGTGGCAGCAGGAAGTTCCCACTGAGGAAGATATTGATCCCGAGGATGCCGCTGAGCGTGGTGACCGCGATGAAAACGGCGAGGAGCTCACCGCTGAACTGCGTCCGGCCGAATCCAAGGGCCTCATCTGGTCCGGTGTGGCCACGGTCATCCTCACCGCCATCATCCTCTTCGCGGTCCTTCTGCCAGAATCGCCGTGGCGCAATGAGGAGGGCAGCTTCTTGCCCAAGTCCCCGCTGCTGAATTCCATCGTCTTCATCGTTTTCGCCTACTTCTTGGTGCTCGGCGTTGTCTACGGCAAGGTTGTCGGCACGGTCAAGGGGATCACCGACGTCGTGAACATGATGATCGGTGCTCTCAAAGACATGATGAGCTTCCTTATTCTGGCCTTCATCCTGGGTCAGTTCGTGGCGCTCTTTGCGTGGACCGGTATCGGTACCTTCACTGCTGTGAAGGGTGCGGCCTTCCTCGAATCCATCGGGCTTACCGGCTTCCCAGCCATTTTCGCCTTCATTGCGCTCGCGTCCTGCCTGAACCTGCTGATCATTTCCGGTTCTTCCATGTGGACGCTCATGGCAGCGGTCTTCGTTCCGATGTTTGCCCTGCTGGGTTATGAACCGGCCTTCATTCAGGGTGCGTTCCGCGTTGGTGATTCCGCGACCCAGATCATCACCCCGCTGAACCCGTACATGATCGTCATGCTTGGCTTCCTCCAGCGCTATGAGCGCGGGGCGGGCCTGGGAACACTGATGTCGCGCCTCGTGCCCTTCGTTATCCCGTTCTTTACCGCTTGGGCAATTCTGCTGGCCATCTGGTTCTATGTGGATCTTCCGCTGGGACCGGGCAACAACGTCATGATTGGTTAATCGAATGGACGAACGCAACAATCCGTCGACAGCGTATTTGGAGGCGATGGAGGAGGGCGTCGCCAAGCGCGTGGCGTCCGCCGCCCCACCGGAAAAGCACGGAGAGGACTACCCGGGCCAATCGCGGCTCTGGGACGCTGCTGCCGCACAGGCAGATGCCCTGCGGGAGCAGGCAGCGCACATCGTTGCGGATCTGCACGCCCACCCCGAAACCGCTTTTGAGGAGCATCGCTCCATGGCGGTACTCGCGGACCTCGTGGAGGAGCATGGTTTTTCCACGCGCCGCGGGGTCTATGGTGTGGAGACCGCGTTCGAAGCCTCGTGGCAGAGCCCGGATTTCGATCCCGGGCAGCATCCCACCGTGGCCATCCTGGCGGAATATGATGCCCTGCCGCATATTGGGCACGCGTGTGGGCACAATGTCATCGCCGCGGCGGGTGTTACTGGATTCTTGGCGGCTACTGCCGTGCTGGACGACGCCACCCCTTCCTTATCCGGCCGCATACTTCTCCAGGGAACCCCTGCGGAGGAAGGTCATTCTGGCAAGGAATACATGATTCGCGGAGGCAGCCTCGACGGCGTGGATGCCGCAGTGATGATCCATGGCTTTGGTTATGACATCGGCGCGCACGCCTGGGTAGGCCGCCGCATCTTGCGTGTGACATTTCGTGGTGTGGCTGCACATGCGAGCTCCCAGCCCTTCATGGGGCGCAACGCCCTCGACGCCGCGAGCTTGGCCTACCAGGGCATTGGTCTGATGCGGCAGCAGATGCCGCCTTCGGATCGCGTGCACGCCATCATGAGCGGTGGCGATCGCCCTTCCATTATTCCGAGCGAGGCGGAGATGACTATTTACGTGCGCTCGTTGGGAACGCGCACGCTCATGGATCTGTCCGCCAGGGTGGAAGACATCGTCCAGGGTGCAGCGCTCATGGCCGGCGTTGAGGTGGATGTGGATTGGGACGAGCATCCGATGACGCTGCCCGTGCGCAACAATGCGGCGCTGGTGGACCGCTGGACGGCGACGCAAGCGCGCCGGGGGCGCACTGCGCTGCCGGCGGGGACGGTTCCGGATACGGTGGCTGCCTCGACGGACTTCGGCAACGTCTCCCACCTCGTTCCGGGTTTGCACCCGATGGTGCAGGTTTCGCCTACCGACGTGGCCTTGCATACCGAGGACTTCGCCCGCTGGGCGGCCACGCCGCAGGCGGTGGATGCGGCTGTCGATTCCGCTGCAGGGTTGGCGCAAGTAGCGCTAGATTTCTTGGCGGACTCGGACTTTCGCCGCGCGGCGCAGGAAGACTTTGATAGAGAAGGGCCTGTATCGGTGACCGATCTCATCGCGGAGAAGGGGTAGCGTGCCACGTTCTTGTAATGGCACGTCACGGGGCGTCGCCCAGCGTATGCGTACCCCCGTGATGAATTAAGAAACAATTGTGTGCTTGAAAGGTAAGCCTTACATAGGTTAGGTTATGCGCTGACATTATTTGCCAGCTGTGGTTAGCCACACCTAATATGCAAGGAAGCTATGTTTACTCTTTCTCGCCGTGCCGCAGGCACGACCGTCACCAAGGTTGCCGCCACCCTCTCCGTGGCTGCGCTCGCTCTAACGGGTTGCTCCGCAAACCAATCCCAGGATTCTGCTGAGCCGACCAACTCCGCAGCCGCGGACTCCTCCACGATTACGCTGGAGGATAACTTTGGTTCGAAGGACGTCGCGCTGCCGGTAGAGAACCCCGCGGTGACGGATAACCGCGCTTTCTCCGTTCTGGCTCAGTGGGATATCGACCTTGCCGCCGCGCCGCTTCCGCTGGTGCCGAAGTCCCTGCGTGATACCTACAACAAGGACACCGTCGAGGTTGATCTGGGCTCCCATAAGGAACCGGATCTGGAAAGCCTCGTCGCAGCGGAGCCGGACGTGGTGTGGAACGGCCAGCGTTTCGAGCAGCACCAGGAGGACATCGAGAAGCTGCTCGAAGATGTTCCAGTTGTTGACTTCGAGCCGCGCGATGACAAGGACTTCTTCGAAGAGCTCAAGCGCCACACCGAGGCGCTGGGCCAGGTCTTTGGCCACGAGGAAGACGCCGAAAAGCTCATCGCGGACTTCGACGCTGCCGCCGAGCGTGCCAAGAAGGCCTATGACCCTGAGCAGAAGGTGATGGCCGTGAATACCTCCGGTGGTGAAATCGGCTACATCGCTCCTGGCATCGGGCGCGTGTATGGGCCGGTCTTCGACTTGCTCGGCCTGACCCCGGCCCTAGAAGTCGACAATGCTTCTGACGACCACGAGGGTGACGATATCTCCGTCGAGGCGATTGCTCAGTCCAACCCGGATTGGATCCTCGTTATGGACCGCGACGCTGCCATTTCCAAGGAAGGCGAGCAGGTCACCCCGGGTGAGAAGCTGGTCAAGGACAATGCGGCGCTGAAGAGCGTGAGCGCGGTAAAGGACGGCAACGTTTACGTGGCGCCGAATGACACCTACATTGATGAGTCCATCATTACCTACACCGAGATCTTGAACGCGCTTGCCGACGCCTTCGAGAAGGCCCAAGCCTAAACAGTTCTGCGTTAGCGAAGGAGAAGATTCACAACGTGACGGTGAAGAGTAGCGCTGCGTCCCAGCGGCCAGCCGCGAACAAGCGCAGTTCGCGCGGTTCTGTGCTGACCTGGAAGCTGGGCCTTGGCGTACTTGGCGTCGTCGCGCTACTCCTCCTTTCCCTCATGGTGGGCGAGTACAGCATCCTCGATAATGAGGACGGCTGGGAGATGTTCTTCACCACCCGCATACCGCGTACCGTGGCGCTCGTTTTGGCGGGCGCTGCGATGGCAATGAGCGGTTTGGTTATGCAGCTGCTGACTCAAAACCGCTTCGTGGAACCCACGACGACGGGAACTACCGAGTGGGCCGGATTGGGCCTGCTCTTTTCCCTAATCCTCTTCCCGCATGCATCGGTACTGGTGAAGATGATCATTTCGGTGCTCTTCGCTTTCGTGGGCACCATGGTGTTTTTCGCGTTCCTGCGTCGCGTGGCACTGCGCTCTTCACTCATCGTGCCGATCATCGGCATTATGCTGGGCGCTGTCGTTAGTGCGGTGTCGTCCTACGTAGCGCTAGCGACGGATACCTTGCAGCAGCTCGGCATCTGGTTCATGGGATCCTTTACCTCTGTCTATGAAGGACAGTACGAAGTCCTGTGGATCGTGCTCCTGGTTTTGCTGGCGGTGTATTTCTACGCGGATAAACTCACCGTCGCCGGGCTAGGGGAGGACATCGCCACCAATATCGGCCTGAATTACCAGCGGATGATCCTGCTGGGAACCGGCCTCATCGCGGTGGCGACGGGCGTGGTCACCGTCGTCGTTGGCGCCCTGCCTTTCTTGGGCCTCATCGTGCCCAACGTGGTGAGCATGGTGCGCGGCGATGACCTGCGTTCTAATCTTCCATGGGTCTGCCTGCTCGGCATCGCCACGGTGACCTTGTGCGACCTGATTGGCCGCATCATCATTGCCCCGTTTGAGATGCCCGTATCGGTCATCCTGGGCGTTGTGGGTGCTATCGTTTTCGTCGTCTTGATCGTGAGGTCGACCAAGTGAGTGTGAGTATCTCTATCCCCGCGACGAAGGAAGCTGTGCAAGTTTCTCGAGCCCGGCGAAACGTGGGCAGCTTCCAGTCTGCGGCTGCGGCGCGAAAGTACTGGATCATCCTCGGCGCTTTGATCTTCGCCGGGCTGCTCTTCGCCTTCGGCCTCTTGGCCTATGACAACCCCATGGACTTTGGGACTCGGAAGTGGTGGCTCATTGCGCGTCGCCGCGCTGATGCGGTGACCGCCATGGCGGTTGTCGCCGTGTGCCAAGCAGTCGCCACGGTCGCTTTCCACACGGTGACAAACAACCGAATCCTCACGCCCTCCATCATGGGCTTTGAATCCTTGTACGTGGCCATCAATACGGCTACGGTCTTCTTCCTCGGTGCTGCCGGCCTGACCCAGGCGCGGACCATGGGAACCTTTCTCATGCAGCTCGCGCTCATGGTGGCGCTGTCTGTGGTGCTGTATTCTTGGCTGCTGACTAGCCGCCGCAACAACATGCATGCGATGTTGCTCGTGGGCATCATTATCGGCGGCGGCCTCGGCTCGTTGGCAACGTTTATGCAGCGCATGCTCACCCCCAGCGAGTTCGATGTGCTCACCGCGCGGCTTTTTGGCTCCGTTAACAACGCGGAAAGTGAGTACTATCCCATCGCGATTCCGCTGGTCATTGCGGTGACACTGTTGATGTTCCTCAACTCCCGTCAGCTCAACGTGTTGGCATTAGGAAGAGATGCCGCCACAAACCTGGGCGTTAACCACAAGGTCAACGCCATCTACACGCTGATTTTGGTCTCTATCCTCATGGCCACGAGCACCGCGCTCGTTGGGCCCATGACCTTCCTCGGATTCCTCGTAGCAACGTTGGCCTACCAGGCGGCGGAGACCTATGACCACCGTTTCCTCTTCCCGATGGCTATTGCCACCGCCTTCGCTGTACTCACCGGCGCCTACTTCCTGATGGAGCACGTCTTTTACGCACAGGGCGTGGTCTCCATCATCATTGAGTTGGTGGGCGGTAGCGTCTTCCTTCTGGTCATTCTGCGAAAGGGCAAGCTGTGATCAAGCTTTCCAATGTCTCGAAGTCCTACTCCGGTGAGACCAACATCGGTCCCATCGATCTGGAGATCCCCTCCGGTGGCATCACGGCCCTCATCGGTCCGAATGGCGCGGGCAAATCTACGATGCTGACGATGATTGGCCGGCTTCTCGACGTCGACGAGGGCACCATCGAGGTCGCCGGCTACGACGTCGCTTCCACGAAATCGCAGGATCTGGCAAAGATCCTCTCCATCCTGCGCCAAGAAAACCACTTCATTACCAAGCTGACCGTGCGCCAGCTGGTGAGCTTCGGCCGGTTCCCTTACTCAAAGGGGCGACTGACTGCAGAAGACGAAGAGGTAGTCTCGCGCTACATTGACTTCTTCCGCCTTGGCGAATTGGAGAACCGCTACCTCGATGAACTCTCCGGCGGCCAGCGACAGCGCGCCTACGTGGCGATGGTGCTGTGCCAGGAGACGGACTACGTGCTTCTCGACGAACCCCTCAACAACCTCGACATTTCCCATTCGGTCGAGATGATGAAGCACCTGCGAAAGGCCGCCAAGGAATTCGGCCGCACGATCATTATCGTGTTGCACGACATCAACTTCGCTGCCCGCTACGCCGACTATATCTGTGCGGCCAAGGACGGTAGCATCGTTGCCTTCGGTGGGCCGGAGGACATCATGCGCGATGACATCCTGACTCCAATCTTTGAAACTCCCATCACGGTCATCGACGGACCGGATGGGCTCTTGGCCTGTTACCACTAGCTATTAACATTCAGGTGGACTGCCCGACAGTCAGAAAACCGCCCCAGGAAGAGCGTCAAAATGTGCATCTTCCTGGGGATTTGTTGTTTGTTGGGGGTGTGCGTATATTTATCCGAGTCGCCGCGAGGTAGCCGGGAGGTTAACTGGTGGTAGATGTTCGGACAATGTTTGTTCGGCGGGTTTGACTTTGGTTGAGCTTGTTGGGTAAGGTTGTTCGGGCCGCTGCAGAGAGGTTAACGTTTGGTTAATTTTGTTTGTGGTGTGCGAACGATGTTTGAGAACTCAATAGTGTGCCAATGTACTTTTTGTGTTGGTTGGTTTTATTCATTGTGGCCGTGATGCATTGTATGTGTGTTGTGGTTGGTGTATGCCGGATGGCGCTTTTCCTTTAGCGGCGTCATTGTAAATAACATAAGTTGTT
>NZ_VDTC01000019.1 GCF_007672725.1 Corynebacterium aurimucosum ATCC 700975 | reverse complement strand
CCACCTCACCCTGCTCAACCCCTCCCACAAATTCCTCCCTTTCCTCCATCACGACCTAACCTCCCCCTTCAACCACCTCCCACCAAACCCCTTCCACCTCCCCATCCCTCAACTCCTCCTCATTAACCCCCACAACCCTCTCTCCCTCCACAAAACCCATTCTCACCTCTTCCCCCATCCTCACTCCTCCCTCCCTACCATCCCATCCCCCTCCATAACTCCCCCACGCGCACCTCTACACCCACCCATACTAATTCTCCTCCAATTTTACACCATCCTCACTAAAGTCACTTCACATACTTTCTTCCCCCCCATCTTTATCACCCACCTTAACCCCTCCTACCACAACCCCACCATCTCTTTCTCCCCCCCCTCCCTCATCAAACCCCCCCCCCTCCCCCACATTCCTCTATCCCCCATCCCCCTTTTCCTTTACCCCCCTCATTCTAAATAACATAAGTTGTTTCAGCCTGAATCGTTTAAGATCTTCTCACTTTCCCACCCTCCTTTTTCCCCCCTCCCCTTCCCCCTTCCTTTCCACATTTTTTCTTTATGTAATTTTTCCATACCCACTTCACCTAACACTCCTTTTTCTCCTCTTCTTTCTTCTCCTTTCTCTTTTTCTCTACCTTTCCCCTTTTCACCCCCTTTTTCTCCACACTTTCATCCTCCCTCACCACCAACCCTCCCCCCCTCCTTAACACATCCAACTCCAACCGAAACCCCTCTTGCTTGCAACCGGTACTCCACTGGCG
>NZ_VDTC01000199.1 GCF_007672725.1 Corynebacterium aurimucosum ATCC 700975 | reverse complement strand
CCCAACCACCCCATTTCCCAAAAGCCATCTTCCACAACCCCTTTTCACACCTAAAAACGCCTTTTCACCCCTCCACATCCCCTTTTCACCCCCAAACCCCCCTTTTCTCACATCCCATTTCTCACATCCCTTCTCTCCCATCCCATTTCTCACATACCCTCTCCCACATTTCCTCTCCACACATCCCGCCACTCCACCCCCGCCCCGTACCCCCCCAATCACCTCCTCCCATACGCACTCCTGCAAACACACCCTACCCCTAAACCACTCATCCACATCCTTCTCCCCAAAACGCTTCTCTCAAAACGCTCCACTCAAACACTTTACTTCCGCCCAACTAAACCTTCTAGCACCGAAAAGAAGGTTC
>NZ_VDTC01000198.1 GCF_007672725.1 Corynebacterium aurimucosum ATCC 700975 | reverse complement strand
TTCGGCGGCTAGCTGTTCGTTGAGGGCCACGAATCGCGGCGTTGGGTGTTCGTCGGGTCGGGTCGGCGTGACCATGTGGGGAAGGGGTTGGGGGAATTGGGTGGGTAGGTGGAAGGGGAGGGAGGGATGAGAGATGGGGTGAGTGGAGTGTTGGGTGGAGGGGAAGGTGGGGGTTGGGGGGGAGGGAGATGTGAGGGCTGTGGGTAGGGGGGGGGTGGGGAAGGAGGTGGGAAAGATGAGGGCGGGGGAGGTTGGGGGGTGGATGGAGGAATAGGGGGGCTGGGGGGTGGAAGAGGAGATGGGGGAGGGGGGAGTGGTGTAGGAGGTGGGGGGGGGTGGAGGGTTTTTCCGGGGGGGGGGGATGTTGG
>NZ_VDTC01000197.1 GCF_007672725.1 Corynebacterium aurimucosum ATCC 700975 | reverse complement strand
CCCGCTCTCCCCCTTCCCTCAACCCCTCCCCCTCACCCTAATCCATCCCCTTAAAACCTCCCCTTCCCCCCCAACCCCTCCCTCTTTTCCCTACCCCAACACAAATACACCACCAACATCCCCTTAACCTACCCCCTCCCCACCATCCCACTCACCCCCTTCATCCCATCCCCCCCCAACCCCCACTCCCTCCCTCCCCACCCCACCCCTCCCTTATCCACCCCTCCCCCTACCCCACGATGTCCACCTCCCCCCCCCAGCCCTCCCCACCCCCTCCCCCCGGTGTGCCCCTACATCCTCTTCCTCCTCCCCTACACACCCTCCCTCCCCACCATTCCCCCCCACCCCCCCCAGATTCCCTCCCCCTCG
>NZ_VDTC01000196.1 GCF_007672725.1 Corynebacterium aurimucosum ATCC 700975 | reverse complement strand
ACATCCCCCTCCCCTCCACCCCCAACCACTACCCGACAATACCCATCACCGACACCAACCCCCTCCCACCCCCCCCCCCTCCACAACCCTCACTTTCCCCCCCCAACCCCCCACAACATCCACCTCATCCCTCCCCAACCCCTAACCTCCCACCCTCCCCTCCACCCTCACCTCCCCTCCCACATCCCCCCCTCCACCCTCCACCCCCCTCACCCCCTTCCAATTTCCCGTCTCCTTTTCCCTCACCCCCAAATCCATCCCTTCCACCACCCTCCATTTCCCACAACCCGACAGCCCCCTAATCCCCATGAACTCCCCCAGCCCGGACTCCACGTCAACCCCCTCCATCCTGTGCCACCGCACCTCCCC
>NZ_VDTC01000195.1 GCF_007672725.1 Corynebacterium aurimucosum ATCC 700975 | reverse complement strand
ACCACCATCCTTCCCCCGCCATCTCCCTCTTCCCCCATACTTTCCCAGAACTCATGTCCGCCACCCCCCTCCATCCCACTACTTCCCTCCTCCACAACCAGCACTTCCCCATCTCCTAACACCCCCACTCCCAACCCATCCCCCCTCCAATCTTTCTTCCTCAAGTTTCGTCACTCCTCCTATCGCTTCCATCCCCCTCCACCCCCTCCTCCCCATCTTCCAATCCCCCCTCCCCACCTACAACCTCCACCCCCTCCCACCCGCAATCCTTCCCCCCCTTAATCACCTACCCCCCTTCCTTCTACACCGTCTCGAATTCTTCCCCCACGACGTCCAAGCTCAACGGCAGATCCGGCCCGACGTTCACCA
>NZ_VDTC01000194.1 GCF_007672725.1 Corynebacterium aurimucosum ATCC 700975 | reverse complement strand
CACATGATCACCACCCCAGTTACCACGACCACCGCCTTGATCAGCTGCACCTACCTCGTCCCCTTCATCCCACCAACAACAACGTACACAATCATCACCATCCCCACGATCCCGACCACCACGCCCTCCCACTTCAACTCCTCAATATTCACCACCACGCCCACAACCCATCCTCCCCCCCCCATCTCCCCCAACCTCCCCTACACCCCTCCCGCCACCCTCGACTACATTCTCTCCCACCATCCCACGATTTCCTTCCTCCACCTCAACACCCCTCTCCACCTCCACCACCCCCTCACTCACATCCTCACCCCCCTCCACATCATTCCCCACCACTTCCCCATTCCCTCCCCCCAACCCCTCTCCTTC
>NZ_VDTC01000193.1 GCF_007672725.1 Corynebacterium aurimucosum ATCC 700975 | reverse complement strand
CCACAACCCCCTCCCCACACCCCCCCCCATCATCCCCAACCCAACCCCTCCTACCCCCGCTCCCTCCGCCCTCACCATTCCCACACCCACACCTAGCTTCACCTCCCCCCCCCCCACCCTTCCTCCTTCACCACCAACCCCACCTTCCCCTTAACCACCTTCCTCACCTCCACCCCCCCCACACCATCTACCTTCTCCTCCCCCCCCACCCCCCCACCCCCCCACTCACCCCCCTCACCACCTCAACACCCCCTACCCCGTCACTCTCACCACCGATAACCCCCCCCCTATCCACCCCCCCCACTACATCTTCCCCTGCCTGAAGCCTTATGCCATCCTCCACCTTCTTCACCGCCTCCACATCCCACA
>NZ_VDTC01000192.1 GCF_007672725.1 Corynebacterium aurimucosum ATCC 700975 | reverse complement strand
GAGGGGGATAGTGAAGGGGAGGATGGTGATGAATTGGGTATGGTTGAGGGGGTTGAGAAAGAGGAAGGGAAGGGAGGGGAAAAGAAGGGTGAGGAGGGGGACGGGGATAAGGAGGGGGAGGGTGGTGGGGAGGGCGGGGTGGGGAAGATGATTGATATGTTGGGGATGTTGGGGAGTGTGTTGGGGAGTGGTTGGTGGTTGGGGGTAGGTGGTATGGAGATGGAGGGGGGGGTGGAAGGGTGGGGAATTATTGAGAAGGGGACGGAGAGGGTGGTGATTGGGATGGTTGTGGTAGTGAGTTTGGGGTTTATGTTGTGGGGGATGTGTGGTGTGGGGAAAGGGATTGAGTACGTGTGTAAGGGGAAGATG
>NZ_VDTC01000191.1 GCF_007672725.1 Corynebacterium aurimucosum ATCC 700975 | reverse complement strand
GCCAACAACCCGTTCACATCATCAACCCCCCCCGCCTCACCCTCCCCGCTTTCAAACCCATCAACCCCCCGACCGTACTTCACCCTCACCTCTCTATCAACCTTCACCCCACCCACCCCCATCATTCCCCTTCCCCTCCCCCCCTTCACCTCACCCACCCACTCCCCTATATCCCTACCCATACCTACCCCCCTTATCAACCCATCCTCCCCAACAACCTCTTGCACACCCTGCCCTATCACCCCTTTCCTCTCCCCCCACAACACTACCCCATCCACACCCCTACCCACCCCCCCACCACCACGCACCCGAATATCAACAATATCCCCCCCCACCTGCCTCTTCTCCCCCTCCCTCATCATCCACGCCC
>NZ_VDTC01000190.1 GCF_007672725.1 Corynebacterium aurimucosum ATCC 700975 | reverse complement strand
TCCCCACCAACCTCCCCCCCCACCCATCCCAACCATCATAAACATCCTCCACTTCCCCCCCACCCCCACCCCCACACCACACTTACCCCCTACAACCCTCCCACCCCTATTTCACCTAAACCCTCTCTCTTTCATCCATCCAATACTCACCCACCCTACCCTTCCACACTTTCCCCCACTGCACCCACCTATCAACCCCATCATCCCTCAACCTACTCTCCACACATATCCTCCTCCCCCACCCATCCCCCCAAAACCCCACTTCACCATACCAATCAACCTATCCATCAACCCACTCCATTCCACCATGATCACCATGAAGACCAACCACAGTCCCACCAAACTAACTTCACATGAAATACCCTCTGTT
>NZ_VDTC01000018.1 GCF_007672725.1 Corynebacterium aurimucosum ATCC 700975 | reverse complement strand
AGCGGTTTATGGTTGTTGCCTGCGTTTGGGCCGGGGTTTGGATAGTTTCGGGTTCATCCGTGGTGGTTGGCGGTGTTTCATTCCTTCAACGAGGTTGATGTTGATCTGGCCACCTGGTGGCCTGTGGCTCAACGTGATCGGCAGTGGCACGCTGAAGAGGAATTCACCGTCATGGGCCGTGTAGAACTCCGCAACGTTATCGGCTGTGACTGTGGAGTAGAGTCTGCGGTTTTTAAACCTCAGACCAATGTAGAGACCGAAGCCGCACACGCGTACAACGCCATCTTTGCTTACGCAGAGTTGGTCTGGGATGCCCCAATGGTTTGTTGATTGTGTCGTCAGCGCCGTTAGTGTTGGGGTATCGGTGGGAGGTATGCCTTGCAAAGCTGCCATGTCATCGGTGTTGGCCTCGTGTGAAGTTGCCGCTTCCGCGGGGCCGTTGAGCTTTTCGGATACTGCTTGTGGGTTGTGTGCTTGGTTATAGGCGACTATGCGGGCCCAGACCTGCTCGGGATCGAGTGGATGCTGAGGTGATGGTGCTTTGGGGAAGGTATCGAAAGCTTGGCGTGGGGTGATGTGCATTTTGCCGATAAGCAGTGATTGGTGCCGTCGTCGTTCGTTGTAGACCTGGCGGTATTCAGCCAGATATGTGTTGACCTCAGCAAGGCTGACTGGGTGGCGTGCATCGAGGAACTGGGTCAACGTGCGGTGAGAGCGCTCGTCTTTTCCCTGGGTTGTCGGGGCGAAACCAGCAATAGCAAGAACACCTTGGCT
>NZ_VDTC01000189.1 GCF_007672725.1 Corynebacterium aurimucosum ATCC 700975 | reverse complement strand
AGAGAGGTCCGAACGCAGGAAGTTCTGCCCTTGACCCAAGGCGATAACGAGGGGAGAATGGGGGGGGGGGGAGAGTCTGAGGAGGTGGAGGATAGACTTCGGGGGAATGTTGTGGGGTAGGTAATAGGGGTTATGGTGGAGGAGTTTTGGGGGGGAGGTGAGGGGAGGGGGTGAGATGGGGGTGATGAAAATGGGTGGGGAGTGTAAGAGGGTGATGAGTTGGATTGTTAGGATGTAATGAAGAGGGTAGAAGGGAATGTTGGTTAGGAAGGATGGAGATGATGAAATAGAGTTTGGGGGAGGTTGGGGGGAAAGGGGTTGAGGGGGGGAATGTGGTGGAGGGTGGGGTGTTTGAGTTTGTTGAGTGTGGGG
>NZ_VDTC01000188.1 GCF_007672725.1 Corynebacterium aurimucosum ATCC 700975 | reverse complement strand
CCACACACTTTCACTTAACCCCTTTAAAACAATCGCCATCCACCTCACCCCTCACCTCCCCCACCACCTTTCCCCCAACCATTTCATTTTCCCCATCATTCCCAACATTCGCACCCCCCCCCCCCAACCCCACCCCCCCCCTTAACCCTCATCACCACATTAACCACCCCCACCACCCCCTCTCTCTCCCCCACCCCCTCATCCATATCTACTCCAAGCAGGCCTTCTCCTCCATCCCCCCCCCAACCTCACCGTCCTCCCGCTCGAACCCCCCTAAACCTCCAACTTTTCCACCATTTCACTCCCACCCTTGTCCTCCATCCACAACGACAGGAACAGCACAACACCGACAAGCGCCCTCGTCAACAACTT
>NZ_VDTC01000187.1 GCF_007672725.1 Corynebacterium aurimucosum ATCC 700975 | reverse complement strand
GTTGTTGAAGTACTCCAGAACCCACAGGCCTTCACCGAAGCAGGTCTTAATCCGACGCCTGATGTAGTCACCCTTCCACTTCACAACCATCCCCTTCATCCCCCCCACCCTCCAGATCTCACCCATCTTACCCACAACACCGCACTTCACCATCATCGCAATCCCGTTCTCCTCCCCCTACAACTCCTCCACCCCCTTACCCACCCTCTCCCTCCCCTCCTTCCACACCTCAACCACCCCCTCCTACCCCTCCCCACCTCCCTTCCCATTTTCACCTTTCCCACCCCACAATACTCCCTGACCTTCATCCACTCTCCGCCCCACGAATACCTCTTTATACCCAGCGACGTATGCATCCTGGCATTCTGCTCCAT
>NZ_VDTC01000186.1 GCF_007672725.1 Corynebacterium aurimucosum ATCC 700975 | reverse complement strand
GTCGAGAAGATGGAGGGTGAGGCGGGTTCGTGGGTTGGTGTCAGCGCGGTTGTGGTGGTGGATGGGGGAAGGGTGAAGTGGAAGGGTGGAGAGGTGGAGAAGGTGTGGGTGTGGGGGGAGTTGGGGGGTTTGGTCAGAGGAGTGGTGTTGGGGGGATTGGTGTTTGGGGAAGGTGGGTGGGTGGGTTGGGTGGGGATATGGGTTATGGGGGTGATAGGTGGTGTTGGAGGGGGGGGGAGGGAAGGGTGGAGAGGAGGAGATGTAGGGAAGGGGGAAGGGGGGGGAGATGATGGGTGAACGTTGGCGGGTGGAGGGTGAGGGGAAGGTGATCAGGGAGGGGGGGCAGGTGGGGGATGGGGTGGGAGGGATTGAGG
>NZ_VDTC01000185.1 GCF_007672725.1 Corynebacterium aurimucosum ATCC 700975 | reverse complement strand
TCCACCACCCCATCCCCCTCAACCAACAACAACTCCTCCACCTTCTCCACATCCCCCATCACCACCTCCAACACATCCCGCACATCCCCCACAACACCCCCCTCAACTCCTCCCCCCACCTCTCCCACTCCCCCTACCACCCCTACCCCTCAACCTTCCTCACCCCCCCTTCCATTTCAACCTCCCTTATGTCCACCCCCTCCCCCCCAACATCACCCTCCACATCCCTCACCTTCATCTCATCCTCCAAACCAACACCAACCACAACCTCTTCCTCCACATCCCCGTTCCCCTCCACTACCACCTACTTCACGCCACCGACCCTCACCCCTTCTACACTCTCTCTAACCACGACCACCAGATCCTCGCCTACC
>NZ_VDTC01000184.1 GCF_007672725.1 Corynebacterium aurimucosum ATCC 700975 | reverse complement strand
CCCCCCTCCCCCCCATCCCTCGCCCACCACCTCCACATCCACATCCTTCCCCCTTCCACCGCACATTCAAACTTCATCACTATTCTCCATCCCCTTAAACTCCTCCCCCACCTCCTCAAACACACCCCTTCCCTTCTTCCTCACCCATCCCCCCACCTCCCCCCCTTCTCCTATCACCCTTTCCCACCTCTATCCTCACTCTCCCCCCAATTCTCAACACCACCATCTACCCTCCCTCCCCTCACCAACACTACCACAACAAATACCATTCAATTCTCTACTAAATCTACTCTCACATCCCACTTTTTCCTACCGGTGTGTTCACAACACTCAAATCGTACCCCTCTCGTCACCCCTCACCTCCTATCGCCCAC
>NZ_VDTC01000183.1 GCF_007672725.1 Corynebacterium aurimucosum ATCC 700975 | reverse complement strand
CCCCCATCCCCCACCCCATTCCCCATTCCACCAACCCATCCATATCTCCCTCCAACACCTTCCACCCATCCCCTACCTCCTAATTCCTCCCCACATCCTTCACCATCTCGTACCCATCCACCACATAACACCCCATCTCCTTCCCCCACCATCCATTCCCACCCCCCCCCAGCCCATCAACCTCCCCCCCCTCCTCCTCACCCCGTACCTCCGCACCCGCCCAGCGCCCCCTCACACCCCCCCCAAACCTTTCCTCCCCCCTCCCCTCCACCTCTCCTTCCCACTCCTCCCCCCCCACCCCCTCACCCTCCTTCCCCTCCCCCCCTTCCCCCCGCCCGCCCTCCCCTCCCCCCCCCCGCTCCTTCCCCGCCCTC
>NZ_VDTC01000182.1 GCF_007672725.1 Corynebacterium aurimucosum ATCC 700975 | reverse complement strand
GGGGAATGAGGTAGGTGGAGAGGGGGTAATGCAGCGGGGTGCGGAGGGTGTTGCGGGAAGGGGTGATAGGGGAGTTGGTAATGAGGGTGGAGTGGTGGGGGAGGTGAAAAGGGAGGGGGTGGGCGTGGGAGGGGAAGGTGGGGTGAGGGTGGGGGGTGGGGGGGGATAGGGTGGGGAGGAAAGAGGGGGTTGTGGTTGGGGATGTGGGGGTTGATGAAGGAGTGAGGGAGGGGGGTAGGGAGGGGGTTGGCGCGGTCGTGGGGGATGAGGTGGGGAAGGGTCTTGGAGGTAATGAGGTTATGGATGAGGGTGGGAGGAGGGAAGTTGTGGAGGTAGGGGTGCGGGACGAGGGGAGAAATAGGAGAAGGGGAGAGG
>NZ_VDTC01000181.1 GCF_007672725.1 Corynebacterium aurimucosum ATCC 700975 | reverse complement strand
CCCTCACCACCAACACCACACCACCCCTCCTCCAACATCATGATCTCCCCATCTTCTAACAGACCTCCCCCTACCCCTATACCCCCTTTCATCCCTAACCACTAACTTTTCACCTCCCCCTCCCACCGCTCCCACATATCCACAACCTTTAAAACCTCTTCTACCCCATACTTATCCACCCCATATACCCTCCCCATTCCCTCCACATCCTCACCCCCCCTCACACTCCTAACCACCCCCCCATCCTCCACCACCACCCCCATCCTCCCCCCACCCCTCCCCACTACCCACACCCTCGCCACCAACCATCCCCCCCACAACATCCACCTCCTTTCAATCCACACTCCACAACAACATCACCCACCCCATCCCCCC
>NZ_VDTC01000180.1 GCF_007672725.1 Corynebacterium aurimucosum ATCC 700975 | reverse complement strand
CCCACTCCCCACCCACTTCATGCCATCCCCACACTCACCACAACCCCCATCCTTACTCCACACCCCCCCCCCCAATCCCCCTCTCCACCTCACCCAACCCCTCTAACCACCCTCCACACATACACTCCTCCACCCCCCCTTTCTCCCCCTCCTCCACAACAACCTCCACAACCCTCACCTCACCCTCAACCTACATCCCCCTCCCCATCCTTCCCCTACAACCCCCCACCCATCCCCCCAACCCCCCCCACCCCCCACACATCCTCCTCCACCCCCATATCTTCATCCCTCCCCCCCTCCTCCAGCCCCCCGCACCCTCCCCACCACTCTCAATCACCCTCTTCCCCCCCGTCCGCCCAGAACGCCACCTTTTCTC
>NZ_VDTC01000017.1 GCF_007672725.1 Corynebacterium aurimucosum ATCC 700975 | reverse complement strand
GGCAAACGGAGGGAAGAAGGATAAAGGGGTAGAAGTGTGTGGGGTTGGGGGGAAATCGTGGAGAGGTAGTGGAGGTAGGTAGTGGTTAGGGAGGTATTTGTTTTGTGGTGTTGATTGGAGGGGGGTGGTTGTGGAAGTGGAGGGGGGTGAGCATTCGGAGTGGAGAGTGGGGGCGGGGACGGTTGTAGAGGAGTTGAATCGAGTAGGGAAGAGGGTTGGGTGGAGGATGAGGGGTAGGGGATGGGTGGGGGTGATAGAATTGAGTGTTTAGGGTGGAGGAGAAGGAGTGAGGGATGGGGTTATGGAAGGAGAGAGGAGTAGGGGGGAGAGAGTGAGGAATAGGGAGTGTGGTGGAGAGGTGGGAGAGGTTGTGAGTGGTAAATTGTGTTGGAGGGTGAGGGTGAAAGAGGAGGGGATGAGGAAGATGACCGGGGAGTGTATGGGGGATGGGGAGGGGGGGTTGGAGGAGGTCGGGATCGTGGGTGTGCGCATGATGGGGGTGGGTAAGGGGGTGGAAGAAGTGTGGGTGGGGGGGGATGATGAGGGGGTGGTGAGGTGGATGGTTGTTTAGGAGGTTGTGGAGGGGGGGGAAGGGGAGAAGGGTGGGGTGGGGGAAGAGGTTGAGTGGAGTGGGGTGGGTGGGAGTTGTGGGGAGGGTGGATAACGTGGAGGGGGAATGGGTGGTTAAGGTAGTGGTGGAAGGGAAGAAGTGCGTGGTGAAGGAGTAGGAGGGGGTGTTGAGGATGGATGGTGGGGAGGTGGAGTTTGAGGATGGGGGGGTGGAGGGGGGTGAAGAGGGGAGGGTTATGAGTACGGTGGTGGTGAAGGAAGAGTGGATGAGGGTGTAGGGGTTGAGGAGGGAGGATGAGGGGGAGATGTTGGAGGTGGTCGAGAGGGTTTGTGGGTTGGGGGGAAAAGTGGGGGT
>NZ_VDTC01000179.1 GCF_007672725.1 Corynebacterium aurimucosum ATCC 700975 | reverse complement strand
CTCCATTACCAACCACATATAAACCCTCCCCACCCCCCCCCCCACCACCCCCAACACCAACCCCCCTTCCCCCACCCACCTCAACCCCTACCCCCCCACCACCATCTCCCACATCCTCCCCCCCCCCAATCTAGAAAATCTACCCCTCCTCATCCCCCTCCCCCCTCCAAATCTTAATCTTTTTACCTTCCATTTCCCCCCCACCCACCCTCCCCATCTCCTCCTCCTACCCAAACACCACCCCAATCCTCCCACCCACCCCCACACCCACCAACCCCCCCATCATCCCCTACCTCAACCCCCAAACCCCTACTCACCTCCCACAACGCACCTATCCCACTCTCTATCCCACGACGATCATCGCCAAAATTCTCAT
>NZ_VDTC01000178.1 GCF_007672725.1 Corynebacterium aurimucosum ATCC 700975 | reverse complement strand
CCTCCCCATCCCCTCCCATCTCCACCATTCCATCCTTACCCCCTCCAACCTCCTCCACCTCCCCCTCACCCCCCCCCCCCCTGGTTTCCACCCCCCCCTCCCCCACCTACCCCCTCCTTCACCTCCCACATCCCCACTTCTCCCAACTCCAAAATCCTCCCCCCCACCACCCCATCTCCCCCACCCTCCACACCCCCTCCGAACTCCTCCCCCTTTCCCCCACCATCCCCACAACCACTCCTTTTACCCCCATTCCCTATTCACCACAACTCGCTCCCTCTTCAACCACACCACCCACTTCTAAACACCACTCCACTACCCCCTTTCATATTCTCCCTCATCCTCCCCCTCCTCCCACCACTACCCCCCCTCTACA
>NZ_VDTC01000177.1 GCF_007672725.1 Corynebacterium aurimucosum ATCC 700975 | reverse complement strand
AAAGTGAATGGTGGCTGGGGGAGGGGAGGAGTGTTTTTGTTGTAGAGGGTGGGGGTGGGTTGTGGTGAGTGGGTGAGGGGGAGGGGGGGATGGGGAATGGGGGAGGAGTGGGGGGAGGGGGTGATGGTTGATGTGAAGGAGTGGGGGGAGGGGGGGATGGGGGGGGAGGGAGGGTGGGGGGAGGTGGAGTGGGGGTTGTGGAAGGGTGAGTTGATGAGGGTGTGGTGTGAGTAGAGGGTCTTGGGGGTTGGGTTGTGGCGGAGGGGTGGGTGAATGAATGGAAGGTGAATGAGTTGATTGAGAGGAAGGGGAAGGTTGCGGAAATGTAGGACAAGCTGGAGGTTTTGGATGTGTTGTGCTTCGTGTGGTTGGAGGTG
>NZ_VDTC01000176.1 GCF_007672725.1 Corynebacterium aurimucosum ATCC 700975 | reverse complement strand
AACGTTCCCCCCCTCATCCCCTTCATTCTCCCCGCCCACCTGGTATCCCCCCTCCCCTTACTTCTCCCACCACCAAATATCCTCCCCCCCCAGCTCCGCCCACCAACCCTCCTCCCCCCCCGCACCAACCTCATCCCCTATCCACTCCTCACCCTCCTCCTCCTCATCAGCCTCTACCTCCCCTCCCACCACTCCCCTTAAATCCCCTTCTTACTCTTTGCCCTTCCTACCCCATTCCACCCCTCCTCCCCCCACCCCTCTTTCCCCTACCCCCCCCCCATCTCCCCCCCCCGCACATCCCCCTACTCACCCATGTGCTTGTGCAGCTCCCTCATGAACCACTGCCAAAACCGCATGACCTCCCCTTCGGGCTTGCC
>NZ_VDTC01000175.1 GCF_007672725.1 Corynebacterium aurimucosum ATCC 700975 | reverse complement strand
TTGGAAGGGGAGGTGGAAGGGGAGAATAGACGGGGGATCATTGAAGAGGCCTTGGGTGTGGAGGAGGGAAATGATGGGTGGGGGGACGGAGTAAGGAGTTGGGAAGTTGGTATTCTGTGAGGTAATAACGGGGGGGATAAAGGAGGGGTTGATTGGGTGATTGAGGAAGTGGATGAGGTGTTTAGGGAGTGGGGGTTTGAGGGAGGGTGGGGGGTAGGTGGGAAGGATGAGTAGGTAGGGGTGTGAAAGGTGGATGATGGGGGTTTTCTTGGGGCGGAGTGGAATGGGGAGGGGGGGTGTATGTAAGGGTTGAAGGAATGTTTTTGTGTTTTGTGAAAGGGTGGAAAAGTAGAGGAAATGTGGTGAGTGTGAGATGG
>NZ_VDTC01000174.1 GCF_007672725.1 Corynebacterium aurimucosum ATCC 700975 | reverse complement strand
CAACCCCCACAGCCCCCAGCATCCCTGCAACTGTCCGGACCCATCCATACCCCCACTTCCCCTCTCCCTTCTCCTTAATCCCAACCACCAACCCCTACATCATCCCCCCCCACTCATTCAAAATCCCCGACCTCTTCTCCCCCCTCCCTACCCACACTCCTCTACCCACCTCCCCCCTCCAACCCACCATCCACCCATCTTTCTTCTCACCCCTCTCACCCACCTCCCTCCTACCACTCTTACACCCACACGCCCCCCCCCCACCTACCCCCCCCTCCTCCCCCACTTCCCACACTCCTTCCACCCCTTTCTTCCCCACCCCACCCAAGCACTCCAATTTCTCACACAAATCCCAGACGTCCTTCACCCAACCCATCCC
>NZ_VDTC01000173.1 GCF_007672725.1 Corynebacterium aurimucosum ATCC 700975 | reverse complement strand
AGTGAAGAGCATGATGTTGTTGCTGCTGGGGGTAAGGTTGGGAGTGATAGGTAGATATGGGTTTACTTGTGGTTAGTTAGTGGTGTATTGGTGAGGGTGGGCGTGGTGTGGGTTGTGGGGGGGTTGTGGTGGCGGGGGGGTTGGTGGATGTATCTGGTGGGGGGGGTGGGTTGGGGTGGGGTGTTGGTGTGGGTGGGGATGGGGGTGGAGGTGGGGGGGATGGTGGTGGGTGGTTTGGGTAGGGGGGGGTTGGGGGTTGGGAAGTTGAGGGTGGGGGTGCTGATGGTGGTATTGTGGTTGGGGGTGATGGTGGGAATGGTTAGGGTGTTGGCCATCTAGCTGCAGACCAGCCTGGGCGTCACCGGGTTTGGGAGGGGGTT
>NZ_VDTC01000172.1 GCF_007672725.1 Corynebacterium aurimucosum ATCC 700975 | reverse complement strand
ACCACTCCCCTTCCAACCTCACCATCACCCCCCTCCATCCCTCCCACACTCCCTCCCCCTTCCCCCAACCACCCAGGCCTACCCCCCTTCCACCCACACCACTTCCCCCATCGTTCCCACAACCCCCACCCCTCCCCCCAGCCCTTCCACCCCCCCTTCCCCCCACTCAATCCTCAACTCCCACATCACACACCCCATCACCAACTCAAACATCCGGATCCCCTCCCCTACCAACTCACCCACCGCACCATCACCCCCCTCTAACCCCACATCCCACCCATCCATCCCCTCCCCCCCCAACTGCAGCAATACTTTCCTCCCATTCAATCGCTACCCAACCTCCTCCCGGCTCAGCTGCAAACAAACCATCTCCACCTCCCC
>NZ_VDTC01000171.1 GCF_007672725.1 Corynebacterium aurimucosum ATCC 700975 | reverse complement strand
GACTGGATGCCGGCGGCGGAGGTAAGGATTAACGTGCGGATGGAGGGGGTTTCGGGGGTGTTGAGGCTCATGATTTTGGGTGTGGGGGGGGTGGTGTTGGTGTATTGGTGGGGTTATTTGGAGGAGTGGGGGGGGGGGGGACTGGGCGCGTTGGGGGGGGAGGAGAGGGGGATGGTGGGCGGGGGGAGATAGGGGGAGGGAGGGGATGAGGGGGGGGAGGTTGGGGGGGTGGGTGATGTTATGGAGGATGTTTGGTGGGTGGATGGGTGGGGGAGGAGGGGAGAGGTTGAAGAAGGTTGTGGAGTATGAAATGGATGAGAAGATGGAAGGTAGGGGGGCTGGGGGGGTGGTGGGGAAGAGGATTGGGGGGGGGAATGTGGG
>NZ_VDTC01000170.1 GCF_007672725.1 Corynebacterium aurimucosum ATCC 700975 | reverse complement strand
CACTCCTCAATAATACCCCCCCCCTCCCTCCTCACCTCCATACCCCACCAACCCCCCTCCAACTACACCCCCCACCTCATACCCACCAATCCACCCTCTACCAACACCTCAACCCTCCCACCCTCCTCAATCACCCTCCCCGTATCCCAATCCCCCTCCCCCACCTTCCCCCCCTCCCCAACCCCCTACCCAAACCTTCCGTTCCCCCACAACCTCCACCTCCACCTCCCCACCACCTCACCCATTCCACCTACTCCACACAACCTAAATCCATCCCCCCCCACTTTCACACCAACCCCCCTAATCTCACCCACCCCCCGCGTCATAATCCTCGCCATCCTCTTATTCCCCAACCCCTTCCCAGCCCCCATACCACACCCA
>NZ_VDTC01000016.1 GCF_007672725.1 Corynebacterium aurimucosum ATCC 700975 | reverse complement strand
TGGAACTAGTCGCTGGCTTCGGTATGGCTTGTTTTCGTCCCTGTCTGAAAATGATCCGGGGGGTGATGCCGCCGAAGGCAGTGGCATACTCCAGACTGCTAATAGGAACCTGACCCGCACAGAATGTGCGAGGTCTCAAAGTAATGTGGATGCCAGCGTGAAGTATGTCCGACCACCAGCGATGAAATAAGTCCCATACTCATTCAATTCGCTAGGAGGTCTGGCATGACCTACGACTATGTCATCGGCATGGACGTCGGTAAATACTTTCACCACGCTTGCGTCTTAGATATCGACGGCACCCAGGTGCTATCTAAGCGCATCAACCAAAACGAAAAATCCCTGCGCGCACTGTTTTCAGCGTTCAGCGCACACGACCACAAGGTCCTTGTCGTCGTGGACCAGCCCAATAACATTGGTCGACTAACTGTCGCGGTTGCTCAAGAACTCGGGATCGACGTGCGCTACCTTCCCGGTTTGGCTATGCGTCAACTCTCGCGCATCCACGCTGGCAATGCCAAAACTGATATCCGGGACGCCTATATCATCGCCCACGCTGCAAAGAACCTTCCGGAATCCCTCCGCAGCGTCGACCGCGTCGAAGAAGCCTTCCTCCAGTTGAAGGTCCTCAACGGTATCGACGAAGATTTAGCGCGCTCCTACACCAGGCTCATCAATCAGATTCGAAGTGCACTAGTAGGCTGCTACCCGCAATTCGAACAGGCCCTTCGCGGTCAGATAATTCACCGCAAGTGGGTTCTGCACCTACTTGCACGCTACGGCGGACCGACCAAGATAAAACGCCTCGGAAAGGCCAAGGCAACTGCCTTCGCTCGACGCTATAAGGCACGCAATCCTGAACCTGTCCTCGATGCCATTTTCGCTGCCATCTCTGAGCAAACAGTTGCCATTGCTGGTGCACACTATGCCGAAATGGGCGTAGCAATGTCGGCGAAGGACGCGCTTTTAAAGCTCGAGCACCGCACACAAATCGAGCAGGAAGTCATCGAGCTCATCAACGACATCCCCCACACTCAAATCCTGCTATCCATGCCAGGAATCGGACCAAAGACGGCAGCACAAATTCTCATGACCGCGGGCGACATGACCGACTTCCCGACAGCTGGGCACCTAGCCTCTTACGCTGGCTTATCACCTCGGACAAACCAGTCCGGGACCTCGATCATGTCGAACTCACTGAACCGAGCTGGCAATAAAAAATTAAAGAACGCCCTATGGCAATCATCTTTTGCATCCATCAGATTCCATGAGCGTTCCCGGCAATTCTATGAACGAAAGCGCCGTGAAGGCAAGAGACACAACGCCGCAGTAGTAGCACTAGCCCGCAGACGGCTCAACGTCCTCTACGCCATGATGCGCAACCACAAGCACTACCACGATCCCGCACCATCACAGGAAGACCTAGCAGCCTAGACACTAAGAGTAAAGATAGCCGACCGGGTAAAATCCCAGTCGGCTAGCAGCCATGCCCGAAAACAACACGACCAAACAACCCCGCAGAGAGAATCCGCCCCCAATTTCTCCACCCGCTAGGTTGACAACCTATATAGGAACACCCCCCTAGG
>NZ_VDTC01000169.1 GCF_007672725.1 Corynebacterium aurimucosum ATCC 700975 | reverse complement strand
CTTGATGGAGTGCGTTGAGGGGAAGTCGTAGTGCAATATCTTGATGAGGTTGGGGTGGACTGGTATGATGAAGGAGGGGTTGGGGTGGTGGGAGGAGAATGAAAAGGTGGAGGGGAAGGGAAAAATGGTTATGTGGTAGTATGAGGGGGATGAGGGGGTGAAGAAGAAGGTTGGGTGGAGCTTGGTGGAATGGTTGGTGTTGTAGTGAGGGTTGTTGGTGGGGATGTAGTTGTGGTGGGGGGGAAAGGTGAGGAAGAGGGGGGATATGATGCGGGTGATGATGGGGGATGAGGGGGTGGAGGGAGTGCAGGGACAGATTGGGGGGGATGGGGTGCGTGGGGAAGACGTGGATGATGGCGCGGGTCTGGAAGAGCGGGGGAG
>NZ_VDTC01000168.1 GCF_007672725.1 Corynebacterium aurimucosum ATCC 700975 | reverse complement strand
AAGGGGGGGGTTGTGAGTGGTGTGATAGGGAAGGATGGTGAGGTGGGGATGGGAGGGTTGTTGGTTGGGAGGTAAGTGGTGGGTGTGGGAGAGGGTGGTGGGGTGGAGGGGGAGGGTGAGGGGGAAAGGAAGTGGGGGTGTGAAGGTTGTGAGAGGAATGGTGTTGGTTGGGAGGGTGGGAGGGAGGGAGGGTGAGGGGAGGGGAGAAAAGGAAAGGAGGGGGAGGGAAAGGAGTGAAGTTGTTGATGGGTTAAAAGTGTTTGTGGGAAAAAGGATGAGGTAAGAGGAGTATAAATTAGGAGTTGGGGGGAGTGGGAGGGTTTGGGGAATGATAAGGTGCGGGAGAGAGGAGGGTGAGGGAGAAGGTGTTGGCATTGGGGGG
>NZ_VDTC01000167.1 GCF_007672725.1 Corynebacterium aurimucosum ATCC 700975 | reverse complement strand
ACGGGATTGGCGGGGGGGAAGGATTGGAAGGAGGGTGGGAAGAGGAGGGGTAGGAGGGGTTGGAAGGGTGGGGATTGGGGGTGTGGGGTTATAGGGAGGGGGTGAGGAGGGGGAGTTGAATATGCGGGGAGGGATGAGGAGGGGATTGAATAGTGATGGGGTGTTGATTGATGAGGATGGTGAGGACGGGATTGGGGTGGTGGAGGAGGTGAAAGGGGGGGGGAAGGTGGAGGGGGAGGTGGGGGGAGGGGGGGGCGTGGGGAAGGGGGGGGGAAATGGAGGGTTGGAAGGGGTTTGGGAAGGAGGTGATGGGGGGGGGCGGCGGGTGGCGGGGCGTGGGGCATACGGGTTAACGGTTAGCCCCCGTCCGGGGAGGACAGGGG
>NZ_VDTC01000166.1 GCF_007672725.1 Corynebacterium aurimucosum ATCC 700975 | reverse complement strand
GTGGCGGATGGGGGAGAGGGGTGAGGAGGTGGTGCTGGCTGGCGAGGTTGGGGTTGGGTAGATGGTGGTTGGACTGAACAAGTGGGAGATGGTTGAGGATGAGGAAATGATGGAGGTGGTGGGGGAAAAGGTGTAGGTTGACGTGGGGATTAAGGTGGTGAAGAAGTGGGAATGGGAGGGGAAGGGAGTGGGGGGGGTGGGGTTGTAAAGTGCGGGAAAATTTCGGGGAGGGGGGGGTGGTGATGGTGGATGAGGCGAGGTGGTGGGTGGATAGGGGGAGGGAGGTGGTTGTTGAGGAGGGGATGAAGGGGGTGGGGGGTGAGGGGAGGTGGTTGATGATGGGGGACGGGGTGTGGAGGATTGGTGAGGGGGAGATGATGATC
>NZ_VDTC01000165.1 GCF_007672725.1 Corynebacterium aurimucosum ATCC 700975 | reverse complement strand
TTTCTACCATCCCAATCCCCCCACTCCACCAATCCTTAACCTCCTCTACCTCATTCAACAACATCTTCTTCACCTCCCCCTTCCCCCCACCCCTCACCCCACCCCCCCCACCCCCCAACCCCCCTACTCCCTCCTTAGTCCACCACCCTCCCCACCGACTCCCCCTCGCCCTCCCAAAGCAGCTGACCGATCCCCTCATACTCCGCCTCCTCACCCATACCCTTCCCCGCATCCCCCACTCCCCCAATCCCCCCCACCACCCCCTACCCCTCCCCCTCCACTCCCCAACCATCCACCCCATCCTTCCCACCATTCATCCCCAACAACCCCGCCCACTCCTCAAAACCCTTCCGCCCCAAGCCCCCCACCTTCTTCACCTCCTT
>NZ_VDTC01000164.1 GCF_007672725.1 Corynebacterium aurimucosum ATCC 700975 | reverse complement strand
CCCCCCACGCCCTTACCACCCACCAACACCCCCCCCACTTCATACCTCCCCTAACCCACCCTCCCCAAACCCACCCTCTCACCCCCCATCCCCACCAAACTCCCCACCCACCCCATACCCTCCTTCCTCCCCATCACCCGCACCACCCCCTCCACCTTCATTTCTTCACCCATCACTCCCTCCACCTCCCCCCCCACAATCCCCCCCCATTCTCCCCCCCCACCTCCACCCACTTCACTATCCTTTTCTATTCTCACTACTACCCCTTATCACCCAATCCCAACCTATATCCAATCCACCACCCACCCCTCTCACCTCCTCCCCACCACCCACTCCCTCCTTCCTACTCCCACCCCTCCCCATGACCCTCATCATCAGCAATC
>NZ_VDTC01000163.1 GCF_007672725.1 Corynebacterium aurimucosum ATCC 700975 | reverse complement strand
ACTTGCAAAGAGCACAGCTCCCCCACCACGCTCTCCACCCCCCCCCCAGCGGCCACGCCACCAAACCACCACACCCCCATATTCCCTACCCCTACTCCCCCCTCCTCCCACCCCTCCCAATCATTCCCCCGTTCCTTTTACCAACCCTCCTTCCCCCCCTCCTCATCCCCCCCACCATCCCCTCCCCCCACCCCACCCATACATCCACTCCATCCCATCACCAACCCCACTAACACATACTCCCTCCCCCTCCCCACCAAACACCCACCCCAATACGATCCCCTCCCCCTCCCACCTCTCCTCCTACTCATCCAACATCATCACCCCCTACCCCCCCCTTTCTTCCTCACCCACAACCCCCAACTTCTTCCCCACGCTCACGC
>NZ_VDTC01000162.1 GCF_007672725.1 Corynebacterium aurimucosum ATCC 700975 | reverse complement strand
ACCCCCAATACCCCCCCTCAAAATTCCACCCTCCAAAAACGACACCAACACCCATCACCCCCACCATCACCACACCAATACCCCAACCCTTACCAAACTCCCCTCCAACACCCCCACTTTCCCTTCCTTCCCCCACCACCCCCACCTCCCCGAAACCCTCACCTCCCCTCCCAATTCCACCCCCTCCCCCCTCCTTCCCATACCCTTTCCCCTCCGATTCACCTCCCAACCCCTACTACACCTTCACTACTTCTTCACTCCCCTCCTCCCTATCCCCCACCCCAGTAAATCCTATCCTACTCCCATCCACCCTCGATACCACCTACTATCCCACATCATTCTCCCCCCACTTGCCCTGCCATCCCCCTCCCACCTCCCTGCCT
>NZ_VDTC01000161.1 GCF_007672725.1 Corynebacterium aurimucosum ATCC 700975 | reverse complement strand
TGAGAAAGGAGGGGATGGTGTGGTGGTGATAGATGGGAGGTAGGAGGGTGTTGATAGGGTGGATATGGTCGTGGGTTGGGGGGTGGGGGTGAAGGGGTTGAAGGTTTGGGATGTTGTGGAAGGGGTGGGGGCCGTGTTGGAAGGGGTTGGGGAGGGGGTGGTGGAGAAGGGGGGTGATGTTATGGAGTGGGTTGTTGTGGAGGAGGGGGGGGGAGGTAAGGGGGTGATGGAGGGGGTTGGGGAGCTTGAGGTGAGGGATGGGGTTGGGGAAGTTGTGGGGAAAGTGGTGAGGGAGGGAGTGGTGGAGGATGAATGGGTTAGGGGGGGTGGAGGGTTGAGGAGGGGGTGGGGAATGCGGGGATTGTGGGGAAGAGGGGACTGGGG
>NZ_VDTC01000160.1 GCF_007672725.1 Corynebacterium aurimucosum ATCC 700975 | reverse complement strand
CTCCTTCCCTGACCCTTCCTTCCCCCCCCTACTCCCTTCCATCTACCACCATGACTCCCTCCTGCACCACTTCCCCTACCTTCCCCCCCTCAACCAATCCCTCCACAACCCCCCACCCCCTCCCCTTTCCCCCTTCTACACCCCCATCATCCACCCATCGTTCCACCTCACTCCCACCTTTTTCACCCTCTCCACGTCGATCCCCTCCCATTCCATCCCCATCACCCCCACCTCCACCTCCTACGCCCCCACCGCCACTCCCCACTTCACCCCCTTTTCATCCTCCCCCTCCTCCCCCAGCACCCCCATCCCCACCTCCCTCCCCTTCCCCTCCTCCATCTCTCCCCCCCTCTGCGCGGCCTCCATCATCTCCCGCTCCTCATC
>NZ_VDTC01000015.1 GCF_007672725.1 Corynebacterium aurimucosum ATCC 700975 | reverse complement strand
TGTTGCGACCGGCTATTTGGTAGCAGTGTCGTGACTATCTGGTAGCGCTTCAGTGAGTATCTGGTAGCAGCTCGCGGCGCTCGGGGTGATACTTCCGGTAGCCGCACCACTCGGGTGCGGCGCGTACTGGAAGGAGTCCGCTGATGACGGATTACCGTGCGGTGATGACGCTGCTGATTAGGAAGCGTTCTTACCGCCAGATTGAAGACCAGCTCGGGTGCTCGCACCGCGCGATTTCCCGAGCGAACCAAGCGCTGCGAAGCCTTGGCCTGACTACTGCCCAGCAGGTCGCGGCGTTGACGAATGACGAGCTAGACGAGATATTCGTTGATAAACGCACCAGCGGTCAAGGCGAGTTCGTCCCGATTGACTTTGACGCGGTCGTCAAAGCACGCACAGGGCGTGTGAAGCAGACACTGCAAGTATTGTGGGCTCGCTACACCACCACCCCCACCCAGCCGGGCCAGCGTCATTACAGCTACGACCGGTTCCGCCAGCTGGTTGCCTCCCATGTCGATGCGGCCGGGCTTACCGCCCGGATCACCCATGCACCAGGGCATACGATGCAGGTGGACTGGGCAGGGAACAAGATGCGCCTGTACGACCCTGCGGGCACACCGGGTGCGAAAGTCAGCATTTTCGTCGCTTCGCTGCCGTATTCAGGAATGCTGTTTGCTTGTGCGTGTGTTGACCAGCGGCAACAGTCCTGGCTTGATGCACACCGCCAAGCGTTTGACTACTTCGGTGGGGTCTGCCAGGTTGTTGTCCCCGATAACGCGTCGACGGCATCAAACGCAATCAGCACTGCCGATAGGAATCGGAAGGTCAACGACACCTACCAGCAGTTCTTGGAGCACTACAACACAGCAGCACTTCCCACACGCGCGCGTCGGCCGAAGGATAAAGCAAATGTGGAAGCTGCGGTAAAGATCGTCACGCACAAGATCATCCACGCCCTTGAAGACCACCAGTGTGTTGACTTAGATGAGCTCAACGGAAAGATTGTGGGCTTAGTCGATGCGATCAACACCTCCGTGCCGTTTCGCAGTCAGCAGTCAAGCCGCAGGGATCTCTTCGAAGCACACGAGCAGCATCTCCTTGCTGACCTGCCGGCAACCCCGTGGCAACATACCGAGTGGAAGCGTGCGAAAGTAGCCCCGGATTTCCATATCACGGTTGCAACGGTGCGCTACTCCGTTCCGCACCAGCTTGTTGGCCGCACTGTCGATGTGCGCATCACAGGCCAGGTCTTGACCGTCTTTGACCAGGGGACAACCGTGGTAACCCACCAGGTTTCGCATAAGCGTGGGGCCTATGTCACTGACTATGAGCACATTCCATCTGGAATGGACTCCACCCGTGGGCTGTGGACAAGCGACTACTTTTATCGCGAAGCCAGCAAAACCGGCCCGGCAACACGCAAGGTCATCGAAGAACTCATCGCGGCGAAATGCCATCCCGGCCCAGGCGTACCAGTCCTGTAGAAACGTGCTGTCGATGGGCAAACACGGCAACAAACCAATCCTGGAAGAGGCATGCCAGCGCCTGATGGCCAACGACGGCAGCCGACGGGCTGTGTCATATACCGCGGTCAAAAACATGATGGCCGCCATACGCAAAGAACACGCCACCCGGCCCCGCGGGTTAGACCAGGCCCCGCGCAGCACCACAGTCAACCAGCCCACCGCCCCTGCAATCACCGACCGGGATACCACCGGCGCGTTTCTCGGCGGTGCAGACCAGTTCAGCATGGACAACCTCGCTAAGAAAGGACACTAAAAGCCCATGTCATCACCAACCCCGCCAGCAGATCGCTTCCTTGACGAGTCCGTCCTGCCCGACTTCACCGCGCTGCGGATGACTGCCTTCGGCAGAAGCGTCATCGACATCGCCAACGATCCCGCATTCGACGCATGGACGTTTTCCCAAAAGGTGCTCTACGCACTCGATAAAGAAGTCGCGGCCAGGCGTGAACGACGCATCAACAAACTGCTAAAAGCATCCCGATCGCCAAACCTTGATGCTTGCCTTGAAAACGTGGTCTGCACGCCTGACCGCAACATCAACCCCGAGCAAGTCAGCAGACTCGCTCACGGACAATGGTGCCACCTGGGCCAAAACATTGTCATCCTGGGCAAATCCTCAGTCGGCAAAACCTACCTCGCCCAAGCCCTGATCACAGCAGCATGCCGCAACGACTACTCCGCACGGTTCTACCGCACCGACATGCTCGCCGCCGAACTGGCAGTCCTCCAACCCGATGACCCCGCACGGCTGAAGTTCATCCAGCACCTCCACGACGTCGACGTCCTGGTCCTCGATGACTTCCTGACCACACCTGTGGATGCCGCGACCGCGCACCAACTTCTCAACATCCTCGCCGGGCGAGAAGGCAAAGTCTCAACGATAGTGACCTCACAATTCACCCCACTGGAGTGGTACAAGTCCATCCCCGACGCCGTGATCTCCGAGTCAATCCTCAACCGACTCGTCTCCGGCGCCGAGATCATCACACTCGAAGGACCAAACATGCGCCTCACCACCAACACATAACCACCAACAACGCCTGAGTAAGACACCGCTACCGGATACTCACTCAGGCGCTACCAGATACTCACCACACCGCTACCATTTCAGTCTTCTGAACA
>NZ_VDTC01000159.1 GCF_007672725.1 Corynebacterium aurimucosum ATCC 700975 | reverse complement strand
ACGCCCGCGACCTTACCCATGATGCTTTCAACAACCTCGCTCAAGAACTTCAACACACCCTCCCCAGTCACCGCTCCTCCCAACTCAACCCCAATCACATCCGCCTTCCCATCCTCCAACCTCTCCCACATCTCCATCAACTCCCCTACCTCCCCTTTCCCTCCCTCTATAACTCTTTTCAAACCCCCCACCACTTTCAATCACAAATCCCCCTCATCCCTCCCCCCCACACCCTACTCCCCAACCTCAAACTTTCTCCCCTAAATCACCTCATCCCACACATTTCTTCACCCTCCCGCACCATATCCTCCATTCCCCATACTCTCCCACTTTCTTCTATACCTCCTCCTTGCCTCCTTCTCTCAACCCCTATCTTTCACAACA
>NZ_VDTC01000158.1 GCF_007672725.1 Corynebacterium aurimucosum ATCC 700975 | reverse complement strand
TCCCCTTCCGCGACCACACCAACCACTCACCCATCCCCTTCACAATCCCACCGGAAATCTTAATCACCCTCCAAATCCCCCCCATCCCCATCCTCCCCACCCCCATCAATCATCACCCCTCCCCCCATCCCCTTCCCAATCTCCACCCTCATCCCCATCCTCCACCACTCATACATCCACATACCTCCCCCCTCACCCACCAATTCATACCTCAACCATTCCCCCCCCTCCATCCTCTTCATCACAATCCGCTTGCAATCCTAGTTCCTCCCCCCTCCCACACCCAACAAACCCTTCTCCCCGTTCACCCCCCCCCAACCCCCCTCCCCCACCTCACCAACCACTCCCCCCCTAACCCTCCACCAACCACCATTCCCCCTCCCAA
>NZ_VDTC01000157.1 GCF_007672725.1 Corynebacterium aurimucosum ATCC 700975 | reverse complement strand
CCGTGGGAGAATCCCCCCAAACTATATCGCTTCCTTACCCTTCCCCCACCGAGCCATCCACCCCCACCACCCCACAACCCTCATTCCCCACCACCTTCACCTCCTCAATCATCTCACACACCCACCACTCTTCCTCAACCTCCTCCTCCACCAACCACTTCATCACACCACCCCAATCCACCTCCCCACCCCCATCTCCCCCCCCTACCCCCATCCCCTCCACACCCCCCACATCTCCCCCCACCACCTCCCCTCCCACCTCCCCATCCTCCTCCACCACCTGCCCCACCCCCCTCACATCCACATTCATACCATTCACCCCCTCCTTCCTCTACTTCTCCTCACAAATCCCACACACAAAACCCCAACCACCAACCTTATCACCC
>NZ_VDTC01000156.1 GCF_007672725.1 Corynebacterium aurimucosum ATCC 700975 | reverse complement strand
CAAGACCATCCTCATCCCCTCCCCCACCCCCGCCTACCCACCACACCTCCCCCCCTACCCCATCCACCACTCCTCCCCCATCCCGTCCCACCTCCAGCTCCCCCACCACTTCCCCTACCCCCATCCCATCCTCAACCACAACACCTTCCTTCTCCCCCTCTCCCACTCCCCCCAGACCATCCATACCCTCATCCCCCTCCCCCACCCCCCTTTCCTCCACCTCCTTCTCCAACCTCTCCTCCCGCACCCCCCCCTCATACTTCACAACCCCATCTTTTCTACCCTCAATATCCAAACCCCCAACACCCTTCTCTCACCAATCCCTATCCATCCCTTCGTAATAACCCCCCCATACACTACCTACCCAGCCAAACCGCCCCCCCATA
>NZ_VDTC01000155.1 GCF_007672725.1 Corynebacterium aurimucosum ATCC 700975 | reverse complement strand
CCCAGCAACCCCACGCTCGATTCGAAGCTATCCCCATCCTTTCCCCCCCAGATCACCCTCCTCACCCTCCCCTCATCTCCCGCCACATCCTTCCCCACGTCCCCCACTATCCCTCTCCTCCCCACCACCTTCACCTTTCCATCCTCTCCCCTCCCCCTTCCGATCGATCCCCTCCCCCTCACCCTCCACATCATTCACCTCGCCCACCTCGCTCAACTCCCCCTGCACCTCCCCCAACCCTTCCTCCCCTCCGTCCCGTCCCACTAAACCACCGTCCCCACCATCCCATCCCACGCTCCCGTCAGCGTCCGAACCCTCATCCCACTCGCCCACAAACAAACCCTCCTCATCCCCACCATTCGCCAACACATTTCACAGCTCCACCAC
>NZ_VDTC01000154.1 GCF_007672725.1 Corynebacterium aurimucosum ATCC 700975 | reverse complement strand
CTGTTCTCGCCATTTCTACTTTTTACCGTGCACGTCTTCTACTTAGTGCTTCCTTTCTTTCCTCGGGTCATTCCGACGCTATTCCTCCACTAACTCACCAATACCCGGCCCACCCTCCCACAACATCCACCTCATAACCCCTATAACAACCCCTATCACCATAACTGTTAACCCCAACCACCCCACTCTTCGCCCCATCCCCTTCCCCCCCTGCACCTCACCCCACAACCCATCCCACTCATCCCACCACTCCCCCATCCCCCCCAACCCCTCATCCCCCCCCCCCCACCCCCCTTATCCCCCTCCCCTCCCCATCCACCACCCCTTTACCAACCTTCTTCCCCCACTCAACATTCCCCATACTCCCCCCACGTTCCCCCAACTCCC
>NZ_VDTC01000153.1 GCF_007672725.1 Corynebacterium aurimucosum ATCC 700975 | reverse complement strand
GGTGGGGTTGTGTGTTTGGTGATGAGGATGGTGGGTATGTGGGGGGGTGGGAGTGGTAATGGGTGATATTGAAGCAGGGGGGGGAAGGGGTATGGGGGTGGTGGGGTGGACGGGGTCGGGGAAATGAGGGGTGGGGGTAGGGGTGGGGGGTGGTGTGGTGTGGGGGGGGTAGATGATGGGGGGGGAGTGATTGAAAATGGGGGAGGTGTTGTGGGGGGTGGGTAGGGAGAGTGGTGTAGGGAGGTGGGGGGTGGAAGGGAGGATGGAGGGATGTTTGTTGTGAGGGGTGTGAGGGAGGTGGGTGGTAGCAGTGTTAGAGGCAGAGGGGGGGGGGGGAGGTAGGGGAGGGAGAGGGGAGGGGGGGTTGGGGAGGTGTGGGAGGAGGAG
>NZ_VDTC01000152.1 GCF_007672725.1 Corynebacterium aurimucosum ATCC 700975 | reverse complement strand
CGTAAATCTCCTTCCCCTTCTCCATCATCTTCTCAATCCCCCTGTTCCCCACCTTCTGCTTCTCATCCTCTCCCACCACCCCCACTACCTCCATAACCTCCCCCACATCTTCCTCCTCCCCTACCCCCCCTTCCCCTCCTCCCACTCTCCTCACCAACCCCCCCACTCCTCCCCCTCCCCCCACCCCCTCACTTCCCTCACCCACCCACACCCCTCCCCCCACTTCCCCCACCCCCTCTATCCCATCCCTCACCACCACCCCCACCCCTCTTATTCCCCTCCACCCGTCCTCCACCGCCACCATCTCTCCCTCTTTTATACCCCCACCCTCAACCCCAATCCCTTCCGGATTCCCTCCCACAACCCCGTCCCCGCCCTCCATCCCGCC
>NZ_VDTC01000151.1 GCF_007672725.1 Corynebacterium aurimucosum ATCC 700975 | reverse complement strand
CTCCTTTCCCCTCTCCTCCTCTCTTTTCTCCCCCCCCTTTCCCTCCCCTCTCCCCTTCTTTCCCTCCCTCCCCTCCCTCCCTTCCTCCCCCCCATCATCCCCTCCCCCAACCTCCTTCCTCCCAACCCCCAGACCATCCACCCTTTCATCAACACCATCATCCACACCATCACTCCCTCCTACCCCCACATCCCCCATAACCCCCACCCTATCCTCCCCCTTCCCCTCCCCCACCACAACCCCTTCCTCAACACCCTCCACTCACCCACCAACCTTTTCCACCAACCCGTCCACCAACTCAACACCACCTCTCCTCCCCCCACCCCCAAGGTCCTCTCCGGCCACAACCCTTTTGAACTCCACGATACCTATGGTTTCCCCATCCACCT
>NZ_VDTC01000150.1 GCF_007672725.1 Corynebacterium aurimucosum ATCC 700975 | reverse complement strand
CAACAACCCCCCCAACCACCAAGACAACTACCCCCCTCCACACAAAAAACAACGTCAAACCCCCCTCCTTCTTGTCCAGACCCCCCACAATCAATCCCCATATTTCATCCACCCACACCCCTCAGCACATTACTGCCCCACCCAACCCCCCCACTTTCACCCCCACCAATCCCACCCCCCCCCCCCCTTCCTCTCTATCACCTTTAACTCCCCCCACAACCCCTCTACTCCATCACCCTCACCCCTCCCACATTCCCTTTCCCCACACCCCAACTCCCCTACATCACCAACATCCCCGCCCATCACCAATCACCCCCTATAACTTTCCCACCTCCCGCACTTTCCCCTCCCCCCCCCCCATTCCCACCACCCCCCCACCCCCCCCCCCCC
>NZ_VDTC01000014.1:3807-5587 GCF_007672725.1 Corynebacterium aurimucosum ATCC 700975 | reverse complement strand
GGTTGGTGTATGCCGGATGGCGCTTTTCCTTTAGCGGCGTCATTGTAAATAACATAAGTTGTTTGGGCGTAAATGATTTAAAATCTTCTGACTTAGGCCAGCCTCCTTTTTGCCCCGTCGGGTTGGGGGTTGGTTTCGAGATTTTTTCTTTATGTAATTTTTGGATAGCCAGTTCAGGCGATGCTGCTTTTTGTGGTGTTGTTTGTTGTGGTTTGTCTTTTTGTCTAGGTTTGGGCTTTTCACGGCCTTTTTGTGGAGAGTTTGATCCTGGCTCAGGACGAACGCTGGCGGCGTGCTTAACACATGCAAGTCGAACGGAAAGGCCTCTTGCTTGCAAGGGGTACTCGAGTGGCGAACGGGTGAGTAACACGTGGGTGATCTGCCTTGCACTCTGGGATAAGCTTGGGAAACTGGGTCTAATACCGGATATGAACTGCCTTTAGTGTGGTGGTTGGAAAGTTTTTTCGGTGCAAGATGAGCTCGCGGCCTATCAGCTTGTTGGTGGGGTAATGGCCTACCAAGGCGTCGACGGGTAGCCGGCCTGAGAGGGTGTACGGCCACATTGGGACTGAGATACGGCCCAGACTCCTACGGGAGGCAGCAGTGGGGAATATTGCACAATGGGCGGAAGCCTGATGCAGCGACGCCGCGTGGGGGATGACGGCCTTCGGGTTGTAAACTCCTTTCGACAGGGACGAAGCTTTTTGTGACGGTACCTGTATAAGAAGCACCGGCTAACTACGTGCCAGCAGCCGCGGTAATACGTAGGGTGCGAGCGTTGTCCGGAATTACTGGGCGTAAAGAGCTCGTAGGTGGTTTGTCGCGTCGTCTGTGAAATTCCGGGGCTTAACTTCGGGCGTGCAGGCGATACGGGCATAACTTGAGTGCTGTAGGGGAGACTGGAATTCCTGGTGTAGCGGTGAAATGCGCAGATATCAGGAGGAACACCGATGGCGAAGGCAGGTCTCTGGGCAGTTACTGACGCTGAGGAGCGAAAGCATGGGTAGCGAACAGGATTAGATACCCTGGTAGTCCATGCCGTAAACGGTGGGCGCTAGGTGTAGGGGGCTTCCACGTCTTCTGTGCCGTAGCTAACGCATTAAGCGCCCCGCCTGGGGAGTACGGCCGCAAGGCTAAAACTCAAAGGAATTGACGGGGGCCCGCACAAGCGGCGGAGCATGTGGATTAATTCGATGCAACGCGAAGAACCTTACCTGGGCTTGACATACACCAGATTGCTGCAGAGATGTAGTGTCCCTTGTGGTTGGTGTACAGGTGGTGCATGGTTGTCGTCAGCTCGTGTCGTGAGATGTTGGGTTAAGTCCCGCAACGAGCGCAACCCTTGTCTTATGTTGCCAGCATTTGGTTGGGGACTCATGAGAGACTGCCGGGGTTAACTCGGAGGAAGGTGGGGATGACGTCAAATCATCATGCCCCTTATGTCCAGGGCTTCACACATGCTACAATGGTCGGTACAACGCGCAGCGACACTGTGAGGTGGAGCGAATCGCTGAAAGCCGGTCTTAGTTCGGATTGGGGTCTGCAACTCGACCCCATGAAGTCGGAGTCGCTAGTAATCGCAGATCAGCAACGCTGCGGTGAATACGTTCCCGGGCCTTGTACACACCGCCCGTCACGTCATGAAAGTTGGTAACACCCGAAGCCAGTGGCCTAAACTTGTTAGGGAGCTGTCGAAGGTGGGATCGGCGATTGGGACGAAGTCGTAACAAGGTACCCGTACCGGAAGGTGCGGGTGGATCACCTCCTTTCTAAGGAGCTT
>NZ_VDTC01000014.1:0-3711 GCF_007672725.1 Corynebacterium aurimucosum ATCC 700975 | reverse complement strand
TCTCATTCGCTTGGTGGTTTATGTAGACGATTGTTTTACTGCCGCCTATTTTTAATCGGGTGGAGATACATCTTAACCAGAATGATGATTCAACTAACGCGTTGAAAAGTGCTTGGTGCATTGTTGGGTGTCTGGGGCATTGTTCCCTGGTTGTAACCCACGTAAGTTTCAATAACTGCTTGTTCTTTTTGGTGTGGTTGTTGTCTTGTGTGGGGTGTTGTGTGAGAACTGTATAGTGGACGCGAGCATTTAACCATGTGCTTTCCATCTTCTTTTGTGTTGGTGGTGGGTCATGGTTTGTGTGATTTCTTTGTTCTTTTGTGTTTTGTGTGTTCACACCAGCACAGTTTGATTGCCATGTTTGTGGTGGTTGTTGTGTTGGTTGTGTGTTCGTTATTTAGGGCGCATGGTGGATGCCTTGGCATGCTGGGCCGATGAAGGACGTGTAAGGCTGCGTTAAGCCTCGGGGAGTTGTCAATAGAGCGTTGATCCGAGGATGTCCGAATGGGGAAACCTGGCACCTGTTATGGGGTGTTACCCTTCAGTGAATTCATAGCTGTTGTGGGGGTTTACGCGGGGAAGTGAAACATCTCAGTACCCGTAGGAGAAGAAAATAAAATATGATTCTGCTAGTAGTGGCGAACGAACGTGGATGAGGCTAAACCGTGTGCATGTGATACTTGGTAGGGGTTGTGTGTGCGGTGTTGTGGGCCCCAATGTGCGGTGACTACCATCATCGTGCTTGTGTGTTGTTGTTAGGTGAAGTGGTGTGGAAACGCCGACCGTAGAGGGTGATAGTCCCGTAGTTGAAGGCTTCAATGCATGGGTTGTTGGGTTGCCCGAGTAGCAGCGGGCTCGTGGAATCTGCTGTGAATCTGCCGGGACCACCCGGTAAGCCTAAATACTCAGTGTGACCGATAGTGTATGAGTACCGTGAGGGAATGGTGAAAAGTACCCCGGGAGGGGAGTGAAATAGTTCCTGAAACCATGTGCTTACAATCCGTCAGAGCACCTGTTGTGTGTGATGGCGTGCCTTTTGAAGAATGAGCCTGCGAGTCAGCGGCATGTCGCGAGGTTAACCCGTGTGGGGTAGCCGTAGGGAAACCGAATCCTCATGGGGTGTTTAGTGGCATGTCCTGGACCCGAAGCGGGGTGATCTACCCATGGCCAGTGTGAAGCAGTAGTAAGATGCTGTGGAGGCGCGAACCCACGTAGGTTGAAAACTGCGGGGATGAGCTGTGGGTAGGGGTGAAAGGCCAATCAAACTCCGTGATAGCTGGTTCTCCCCGAAATGCATTTAGGTGCAGCGTCGCATTAGCTTGGTGGAGGTAGAGCTACTGGTTGGTTGAGCGGGACTACAATCTTAGCAATGTCAGCCAAACTCCGAATGCCACTAATTGTGTTGTGCGGCAGTGAGACTGTGGGGGATAAGCTTCATAGTCGAGAGGGAAACAGCCCAGATCGCCGGTTAAGGCCCCTAAGGGTGTGCTAAGTGGAAAAGGATGTGGGATCGCGAAGACAGCCAGGAGGTTGGCTTAGAAGCAGCCATCCTTGAAAGAGTGCGTAATAGCTCACTGGTCGAGTGGTCCTGCGCCGACAATGTAGTGGGGCTCAAGCACACCGCCGAAGCCGCGGCAATACTTTTTGTATTGGGTAGGGGAGCGTCGTGCATGTGTTGAAGCGTTACCGTAAGGCGGCGTGGAGTGTGTGCGAGTGAGAATGCAGGCATGAGTAACGAATTGGAAGGTGAGAATCCTTCCCGCCGGATGACTAAGGGTTCCTGGGTCAAGTTCGTCTTCCCAGGGTGAGTCGGGACCTAAGGCGAGGCCGACAGGCGTAGTCGATGGATAACCAGTTGATATTCTGGTACCCGTATATCCGCGCCCATGATAAAGCACTGATACTAACCACCGCGGATACGATTGGCCCACTCTTTGAGTGGGGTGGTTGTTGATGTCGTGGGGCCTGATGTGTGGTTCAAGTGATGGGGTGACACAGTGTAGTAGCCATGCCGCTTAGTGGATTGTTGGTGTAAGCGTGTGAGGTGGTGTGTAGGCAAATCCGCACACCGTTTAACCTGAGGCGTGATGCGTAGCCCGAATGTGGGTGAAGTTGGTGATCTAGTACTGTCGAGAAAAGCCTCTAGCGATGTGGATGTATGGCCCGTACCCTAAACCGACACAGGTGGTCAGGTTGAAAATACTAAGGCGTTCGGGTGAACTGTGGTTAAGGAACTCGGCAAAATGCCCCCGTAACTTCGGGAGAAGGGGGACCACACGACTTCGGCATTCTTTGCGTTTGCTTTGGGGTTGTGGGGTCGCAGAGAATAGAGGGAAGCGACTGTTTATCAAAAACACAGGTCCATGCGAAGACGTTAAGTTGATGTATATGGACTGACGCCTGCCCGGTGCTGGAAGGTTAAGAGGACCGGTTAGTCAACTTTGTTGGCGAAGCTGAGAATTTAAGCCCCAGTAAACGGCGGTGGTAACTATAACCATCCTAAGGTAGCGAAATTCCTTGTCGGGTAAGTTCCGACCTGCACGAATGGCGTAACGACTTCTCTGCTGTCTCAACCACAGGCCCGGTGAAATTGCACTACGAGTAAAGATGCTCGTTACGCGCGGCAGGACGAAAAGACCCCGGGACCTTCACTATAGCTTGGTATTGGTGTTCGGTTCGGTTTGTGTAGGATAGGTGGGAGACTATGAGACGTGTGCGCCAGCACGCGTGGAGTCGTTGTTGAAATACCACTCTGATCGGATTGGATACCTTAACCTTGGCCCATGATCTGGGTTGGGGACAGTGCCTGGTGGGTAGTTTAACTGGGGCGGTTGCCTCCCAAAATGTAACGGAGGCGCCCAAAGGTTCCCTCAGCCTGGTTGGCAATCAGGTAGCGAGTGTAAGTGCACAAGGGAGCTTGACTGTGAGACAGACATGTCGAACAGGGACGAAAGTCGGGACTAGTGATCCGGCACCTACTTGTGGATGTGGTGTCGCTCAACGGATAAAAGGTACCCCGGGGATAACAGGCTGATCTTCCCCAAGAGTCCATATCGACGGGATGGTTTGGCACCTCGATGTCGGCTCGTCGCATCCTGGGGCTGGAGTAGGTCCCAAGGGTTGGGCTGTTCGCCCATTAAAGCGGCACGCGAGCTGGGTTCAGAACGTCGTGAGACAGTTCGGTCTCTATCCGCCGCGCGCGTTGAAACTTGAAGAAGGCTGTCCCTAGTACGAGAGGACCGGGACGGACGTACCTCTAGTGTGCCAGTTGTTCCGCCAGGAGCATCGCTGGTTGGCTACGTACGGAAGGGATAACCGCTGAAAGCATCTAAGCGGGAAGCCTGTTTTAAGATGAGGTTTCATTTGAGGTCCCCCAAAGACGATGGGGTTGATAGGCCAGACCTGGACGCACCGCAAGGTGTGAAGGCTACTGGTACTAATAGACCAAAACAAACACACACACCCATTCTTTAGGGTGTGTCAACAACAAACACAACAGTAAAATAATCACACTGCCGTGTTCGCGTCCACTACACAGTATCTGACACAACACCAGCAACCAGACGTTGCCCTAAGTGTTTGTCGGTGGCCTATAGCAGCAGGGAAACGCCCGGTACCCATTCCGAACCCGGAAGCTAAGCCTGCTAACGCTGATGGTACTGCAACCGGGAGGTTGTGGGAGAGTAAGAAACCGCCGACACCAAACAACAA
>NZ_VDTC01000149.1 GCF_007672725.1 Corynebacterium aurimucosum ATCC 700975 | reverse complement strand
TCAGGCCCACACTGATCTCCTCACCAAACCTCCTTTCCATCCCCACCCCCTCCTTCCAGCTCTTCTTAAACTCCACCTCAATTCCCCCTTCCTACACCCTCCCCTCCCCCCCACCCCTCCCCCCTTCTACCAACTCATCAACACTTCACTTCCATTACTTCATAACCCCACCCACACCACCACCCCCTCCTTCCACACCCCCACACCTACCACCCATTCCCCCACATCAATCCCCAGCTTATCCACCCCTTCCCAAACCCCCACGCCCCCAACATCCCCAACCCCAACTTTAACCCCCACCCCCTCAACCTCTTCCTCCCCCAACTTCACCTTCGGCAATACTCCACTACCAACAAAAACCTCACTCCACAAATACACATTCTCACCCCCC
>NZ_VDTC01000148.1 GCF_007672725.1 Corynebacterium aurimucosum ATCC 700975 | reverse complement strand
AGTAGTGGAAGGATAACGGCAGCTTTAATGGGGCGAACGGAGTTGGGGGGGTTGCGGAGGAGGGTAAAGAAGTTGGGGGGGAGAAGATGAACATGGAGGAGATGTTGGGGTAGGGTTGGGGTGGGGGGGTTGAGGTGGGGGAGGGAGTGGGGTATATGGGTAGGGATACGTAGGCGGGTTATGAAGGGATGGTGGGGAAGAAGGTGTTGGAGAGGGTGAAGGAGGGTGAGGTGATGGTGATGGAGGTTGGGGAGGTGGTGGTGGTAATTATGGGTAAAGAGGGTGGTGGGGTTGTGGTGGAGGGTGAGGAAGAAGAGGGAGTTGGGGTGTGGGGGGTTGTGGATGGGGCTGATGGGTTGCTTGGAAGGAGAAGGAAAGGGTGAATGTGGGA
>NZ_VDTC01000147.1 GCF_007672725.1 Corynebacterium aurimucosum ATCC 700975 | reverse complement strand
CTACAATTTCGCCCGCGGCCCCGACCTTCTCAACGGCACCGGTCACCATCACCTTCATCATCCCTGCCTTTCAATTCACTTAAATCAATACTTCCCTCACACTCTTACAATCCCCCTTCTCCATCCCCACCAACAACCCCAACCTAAACCCCAACCCAATCATCATCACCCACCTTACCCTCAACATTCCCTTCCCTCCCTACTTCTCCCAAACCATCCAACATACCCCAATACCCATCATCAACATCAACATGGACATCAATTCCATCTCCAACAACTCCACCTAACCCATTCCCACCCCCACTTCCTTCCTCTTATCACCAATCCCCTACCACACAATCCACCTCCTCACCACCTACAACAACCTCTAGCAACACACCATTACCAACGT
>NZ_VDTC01000146.1 GCF_007672725.1 Corynebacterium aurimucosum ATCC 700975 | reverse complement strand
CAACCTGAACCTCCCCCCCGAGGTCCTCCATGACCCCCACAACACCCTCGTCAACAACCTCGGCCTGCAACAACCCTCCCACCCCTTCCACTTCCTCTTCCACCCCCCCTCCCCCTCCCACAACCACAACATTCACCACCCTCTCCCCTTCTCCCACAACCTCCTCCTCCTCCAAACTCTCCCAAACCCCCCACTCCCTCCCCCTCACAATCACTCTCCTCATCCACACTATCCTACCCACACTCTCAACCACCCTCTTCCCACCAAATCCACTACCAACTTCTCACCTTTTCCTCTTACACTCCCCACCATCACCACCACACACCTACCCCACACTCCAAACCCGCTTCCCCCCCTCCCCCATCCCTACCCGCATGTCCTTCCCCACCCCC
>NZ_VDTC01000145.1 GCF_007672725.1 Corynebacterium aurimucosum ATCC 700975 | reverse complement strand
TCACCTTTGCTATCTAACAATCCCCAAACCCCCCAAAACCTTAACATACCCTTTCTTCTAAATAACTCACTCCCCTTTACCACATCCCCCTACACCCTTCCGACCCAGCACATTTTATCCAACCTACCCCCTTTCCCCCTCCAACTCTTTCCCTTCACCCCTCTACCCTATCCACCTCTTCTACCAAACCTCACTCTTCATCACCTACAACACCTAAATCCCCTCACCTATCAAAAACTTATCCCCACCTTTCTTCCTTTTCCTCATCCCGCCACATTCAAACAACACATCCACCTTCTAAAAAACCAATCCCTCAACAACTCCCTCCACGTTATTCATACCACTTCCCCCTACACCAATCCTCTCCTTCCTTCTCATCTCCCCCCCCAAAT
>NZ_VDTC01000144.1 GCF_007672725.1 Corynebacterium aurimucosum ATCC 700975 | reverse complement strand
AACCAACTCCTCCCCACGAAACACCGACAGCACCTCCATCTCTCACCGCAAAAGCTTCATTTCGCACGTCCCCAACTCCCCCCAATCCACCCCATCCCCCTCCCCCCTCCTCTCCCCACCAACCCCTCCATCCTCCTCCTCCACCACCCCACCTCCCCCCTCACTCAACCAACCCCCCCTCTCCCCCCCCCCTTCCCCCGCCTCTATACCCTCCACCTTCCCCCCCCCCACCCTCACCATCACCCCCCACCAACTACCCCTCCTCAATCCCTCCCACCTTCTCCACCTCATCCCCCTCACCATCCCTCCCCATGACAACATCCCCCCCCCCCATCCCTCCATTCTCCACAACGTCACCAAGCTCACCCCGAAGACCCCCATCATCCCCATCGT
>NZ_VDTC01000143.1 GCF_007672725.1 Corynebacterium aurimucosum ATCC 700975 | reverse complement strand
CCTCCCCCCCATCCCGCCACCCCCCCACCTCCCCCTCTACCCACCTCACCAACTCCCCCCTCCTTTCACCCCCCACCCCCCACACCATCTCACCCCTCATCCCCCCCATCCCCTCCTCCAAACCCTCTCCCTCCTCCCCCATCCCCACCAACACCTACCCCACGTCCCTCATCAACCCACCCACGCACATCTCCTCCCTATTCACCTCCCTATCCATCTCCGACCCCATAACCCCCACCATCTCCTCCATCACACCCCTCATCCCCTACCTCCCCCACACATCCCCCACTCCCAACCCCCCCTTCACCAACTCCACTCTTCTCCGACCACGTAGCTTCCTTCCCTTGCCGCTGCTCACCCCCCTCCCTCCCCTCCTCGTCCTCCACTGGCCCCT
>NZ_VDTC01000142.1 GCF_007672725.1 Corynebacterium aurimucosum ATCC 700975 | reverse complement strand
CCCTCCTCCTCCTGCTTCACCACAACCATCCTCTCCCAACTCTCCATCCCCCACCTCTCCTCCATTCCACCCCAAATACCCACCCCCATCTACACCTTCCCCCACACGCTCACCCCCCTCTCCCCCACCTCCTCGCCTCCCTCCTACAAACCTTCCTCCACCCCCTCCCCCCTCCCACTCCCCCACCTCCTCACCTCCCCTTGGTCCCCAACCACCACCCCCTCACCCCCCCCAACACCACCATCACTACCCCCACTCCTCCCCCCCTCCCCACCTACCCCCTCACCACCACCCCCCCCACCTCCCTCCATTTCACCACCCTCCCCCCCCCCCCCACCTCTCCCTTCCCACTCCCCCCAATCCCACATCCTCTCACACCCATAGCAGTCGTAGGG
>NZ_VDTC01000141.1 GCF_007672725.1 Corynebacterium aurimucosum ATCC 700975 | reverse complement strand
TGTCCCATCCATCACCCCTATCCTCCCGCTCATCTACACCATAATTCACCACACCCAGTCACACTTTTTCATCTCTTCTTACTCTCCTCTCCATCACACCACCCCAAATTCCAATCACACACCCCCCACATCTCCCTCCTCCACTTAAACCTCCTCGTAATTCCCACATTCTCCACCCTCCCCCCCCAACCCTCTCCCCCACCCTCTCCCCTTCCCCCCCCTCCCACACCACAACAATCCCCTTCTCCACCTCCTCTCCCGTACCTACCACCTCCCGCTCCTCCCACCCCCACTCACCCTTATCCCCCCCCACTCCCACCGTCCCCCCCCCCCACACCTCACCTCCCCCCTCTACCTTCCCCCCCTTTACCTCAATCCCAACCACCTGCCAGAAC
>NZ_VDTC01000140.1 GCF_007672725.1 Corynebacterium aurimucosum ATCC 700975 | reverse complement strand
CGACCTTCTACCACCATCCACTCCACGGCCGCACCACACCCCCCCATTTCTCCAAGACCGAATATCAACTGAACTATTTAATCTCCACCTATTCCAACCCCTATCCCCCCCTCATCCAACCCATCGTGCTCCCCCGCGCAATTGCTCTCTCACCCCACCCCTCACACCCCATTCTTTCCCACGATTCCCCCATTCCAATCCCCGACCTTCCCATTCCCTATTCCCCCCATCCCCCTCCCTCCTATCTTCTCTCCCCACCTCCCCATCCTCTTCCCCGCCACTTCCCCTATACCCCCATCCACCTCCCCCCCCCCCACCGCCTGAACCCACTCACCATCCACAACCTCCCCCAGTACTTCGACCTCTCCCATGTCTTCATTCCTTCCTTGCTCCACA
>NZ_VDTC01000013.1 GCF_007672725.1 Corynebacterium aurimucosum ATCC 700975 | reverse complement strand
TCCATGGATTCCGTGTCCAAAAAGACACCGGACTCCATGTCCAAAAACCCTATGGACATAACAATCTTCGACTAGGCCTGCCATCCCGGCACCAGCACTAGTCGCGGGCAACCGTGCGGCAAGAGGGTAAACTACAGGGCGGATTTTTCAAGGCTATAAAGCCACAGATTTTAAGGAGCGAGCGATGAGCCTGGATCAGCAGAAGAAGCAACGCCTAGCAGAGCTGGTGAAGGAGCTGGCCGTCGTCCACGGCAAAGTCACGTTGTCCTCCGGCAAGGAGGCCGATTACTACGTGGACCTGCGCCGCGCCACCCTGCAGCACGAGGCCTCGCGGCTTATCGGCGCGCTGCTGCGTGAGCTCACCGCCGACTGGGATTACGCCGCCGCCGGCGGTCTGACCATGGGCGCGGACCCGGTCGGGTTGGCCATCATGCACGCTGACGGTCGCGATATCGATGCCTTCGTCGTCCGCAAGGAAGCCAAGAAGCACGGCATGCAGCGCCAGATCGAGGGCTTTAACGTTGAGGGCCAGAAGGTGCTCGTCGTCGAGGACACCACCACGACCGGCAACTCCCCACTGACCGCGGTGAAGGCGCTGCGCAAGGCGGGCGCTGAGGTCGTCGGCGTGGCCACCGTGGTGGATCGCAACACCGGCGCTGGCGATGCCATCGCCGCCGAGGGCTTGGAGTACCGCTACCTGTTGGGTCTTGAGGACCTCGGCCTTGCCTAAGCCTGAGGACGAAGCGGAAGCCAAGGGCCCTACCGAATGGAATGAGGGCCGCCACGGCGTCGGCCCTTGGGAGGGCCCGATCCCGCAGGGCCCGGAGGCGGAGAAGTACGATCCCGAGCTGCTCGCGGAAGGGGATCGTCGCAACGTCGTCGATGCCTACCGCTACTGGACGCGCGAGGCGATCCGGGAGGACATCGATAAGCGCCGGCACGCCCTGCACATCGCCATCGAGAACTTCGAGAACGATTCCAACATCGGCACCGTGGTGCGCACCGCCAACGCCTTTGCTGTCGACACCGTCCACATCGTGGGCCGGCGCCGCTGGAACCGGCGCGGCGCCATGGTGACTGACAGGTACCAGCACCTCATGCACCACGCGAACGTCAGCGATCTGATGGCCTGGGCCGCCGACCAAGGCCTCACCGTCGTGGCCATCGATAACACCCCCGGGTGCGTTCCACTGGAGACCGCGGAATTGCCCGAGCGCTGCCTGCTCCTCTTCGGGCAGGAGGGGCCCGGGGTGAGCCCGGAGGCACAAGATGCGGCGCTGATGACCTGTTCCATCGCGCAATTTGGTTCGACTCGCTCCATCAACGCGGGCGTGGCCGCAGGCATCGCCATGCATGCGTGGATTCGCCAGCATGCGGATTTATCAAAAGCTTGGTGAGATCCCGCGCACTGTGTTTACATCTAGGTAACGAATTCACATTTAAGAATGATGAGACAACAGTGTTAGAGAAATGGTCCCACCGCGCTGACCTCGCGGAGACAGCCATCAATGAGCGCCACGCGCAAGCCGTGTGGGGCTTGCCTCGTACCAACCTTGCCGTGGTGAGTTGGCCACCCACCACCAAAGAATCGCTCTTTGTGCACTGGCATTATTGGTGGCAGGCGCACTATTTGGACTGTCTTGTCGACGCCGCCTTGCGCAAGAACACCAAGGCCCGCCGCGCGCGCATTTCCGATACCATTCGCGGCATTCACGTGCGCAATCTTCGCGCGTTGACGAAGAACCGTTACTACGATGACAAGGCCTGGATGGCCCTGGCTATTTCCCGTGCCGGTGAGCTGAAGAAGCTGCGCCCCTACAAGAAGCTGGGCACCCTGCAGCACAATATCCGCGATGGCATCGATTCCCAGGTGGGCGTGCTGCCGTGGCGCGAGGGCGAGACCTTCCTCAACGTCCCCTCCAACGGGCCGGGCGCTATCATGCTCGCCCGCATGGGGCGCGTGGACGAGGCCCGCCACATCGTGGACTGGATCTACGACCACCTCATTGATGACGACGGTTTCGTCATGGACGGCATCCGCATGCGCATGGATGGTCAGGAAGTCGTCCGCAACATCCACCCCTACTGTCAGGGCGTGGTGCTCGGTGCCTGCTTGGAGATTGTGCTGGCGCTGCGGAAGCAGACGGGCCTGCGCTCGGTGGAGGACATCGACACCGTTCATGAGGCCGAGCTCGCCGCGGACATGATGGATTACACCACCCGGATCCGCGGCCTCGTCCAGGCGGTGGCCACGGGAATGGCAACGTATACGGGTGTCATTGATTGGCAGACTGGCGACGGTGACGGTGGCCTTTTCAAGGGCATCCTGGCTCGCTACCTGGCTGACGTGGCGGTGCGCCTGCCGGGCGATTCCCCAGCTAACCGCGCGACGAAGAAGCTGGCCGCCCGCCTCGTGACGGCTTCGGCGGAATCCGTCTGGGAACACCGCCTAGAAGTAGATGGTCTGCCCATCTTCGGTTCCGACTGGACCGCAGATGCGAAGCTGCCCCACAACTATGGTTTTGGGCCCTCCTCCTTGGGTCAGAAGGTGGGCATTATCCGCGTGGCAGAGCGCGATTTGTCCGTTCAATTGTCCGGTTGGATGTTGTTGGAAGCCTGTACCCGAATTGTGAAATACAAGTCAGAATCCGCCTAACGGCAGAATATGCCCAGCTAAAGGGGCTGTTTAAGTCCATGAGTGCCGGGGTTTAAGTGAGGTCACACCACTTCTCGCGGCGGAAAACCACAATAACAGGCATACTTGGATGTTGGAACGTGTTGTTTCGCTGGATGTGGGACGGCACGGCTTACTGCACAGCAACTCCAAAGGATGGAATTTCATGCCTATTGCAACCCCTGAGGTTTATAACCAGATGCTGGATACCGCCAAGAAGGGCGGCTTCGCATTCCCGGCAATTAACTGCACCTCCTCCGAAACCATCAACGCCGCACTCCGCGGCTTCGCCGAGGCTGAGTCCGACGGCATCATCCAGTTCTCCACCGGCGGCGCCGAGTTCGGTTCCGGCCTGTCCGTGAAGAACAAGGTTGCCGGCGCCAAGGCACTGGCTGCCTTCGCTCACGAGGCTGCAAAGCACTACGGCATTAACGTTGCGCTGCACACTGACCACTGCCAGAAGGAAGTCCTGGATGAGTACGTGCGCCCGCTGATCGCCTTCTCCCAGGAGCGCGTTGACCGCGGCGAGCTTCCGCTCTTCCAGTCCCACATGTGGGATGGCTCCGCTATCCCGATCGATGAGAACCTCGTGATTGCCCAGGAGCTCCTCGAGAAGGCCCACAACGCCAACATCATCCTCGAGGTTGAGATTGGCGTCGTCGGCGGTGAAGAGGACGGTGTTCAGGCCAAGGCCGGCGCAAACCTCTACACCTCCCCGGAGGACTTCGAGAAGACCGTCGATGCCCTCGGCACCGGCGAGAAGGGCCGCTACCTGCTGGCCGCTACCTTCGGCAACGTCCACGGCGTCTACAAGCCGGGCAACGTGAAGCTGCGCCCGGAGGTCCTGGATGAGGGCCAGAAGACCGTCGTGAAGAAGCTCGGCCTGGAAGAAGGCTCCCAGCCCTTCGACTTCGTCTTCCACGGCGGCTCCGGCTCCGAGAAGGAGAAGATTGAGCAGGCTCTGGGCTACGGCGTTGTCAAGATGAACGTGGACACCGACACCCAGTACGCCTTCACCAACCCGGTTGCCCGCCACATGTTCGCTAACTACGACGGCGTCTTCAAGATCGACGGCGAGGTTGGCAACAAGAAGGTCTACGACCCGCGCTCCTACATGAAGAAGGCTGAGCAGGGCATGGCTGACCGCGTGGTTGAGGCCTGCACCGACCTGCACTCCGTGGGCAAGACCGTTTCTAAGTAAACCAACGCCCCGCTGACGCCGGCTCCTCCTGGACGCCGTGCTGATTCAGCACATCTCAACAAGCCACCCTTCGCCCTCGAGGGGTGGCTTTTGCATACCCAACCCCATCAGCAGAACGCGTAAAATACCGGAATCATGGAAGCGCAAGAGTCATCGTCGAATTCGTCACCGGGAGCCAAACGCGTCCGCAGGACTACCCGCGAGCAGCTGCGGTTGGTGGATAAATCTCTGAAGTCGCGCTTCACGCGCATTCGCAACCGACTGGTGTTCATGATTCAGAGCACCCTCGGTGCCGGTTTGGCGTTCTATGTTGCGCATGACTTTTTCGGCCACGAGCAGCCCTTCTTTGCCCCGATGGCCGTCATCATCATCCTCGGCCTTTCGGGCAGTGATCGCCTCAAGCGCGCCGTCGACATGTCCATCGGCGGCATCGTGGGCGTGCTGGTGGGCACGCTGCTTGTCGACGCCCTCGGAACCGGCCCCATCCACATGACCATCATCATTGGTCTGGCGCTGGTGATCGGCTCCTTCGTCACGGGCTCGCAGCTGGTGAGCAACCAGATTGTCATCGCCGCCATCCTTATCGCCACCATCCTTCCGCCGGAAGAAATGGGCGGGCTCTCCCGCGCCATCGACGCCATCATCGGCGCGGTTATCGGCCTCACGATGATTGTGCTGATTCCCTCCTCACCCCTGCGGGCGGGCCGCTCGGAAGTCTCGAAGGTCCTGGGCATTACGGCCTCGGTTCTCTCCGATGTCTCCAGGGGCCTTGCGGACAATGATCCAGAAACCATCATGGAGGCCCGCGATGCCGTGCGCGGCACGCAGGCCGACATCAACAACATGCTTAACGCCACCAAGGGCGGCGCGGAGACCGCAAAGCTCTCGCCCTTCCTGTGGAGCTCGCAGCGCAACGTCCGCTCGCTGGAGCGCATCCTTACGCCGGTCGATAACGTGGTTCGCGGCACCCGCGTGTTGTCCCGCCGCGCCCTCGTGCTCGCCGAGGACGGCGACCAGGCCACAGCCGAGCAAGTGGAGCTTATCGACGAGCTAGCCGACATCACGATGGAGCTCTCCGACCTCTATACCCACCAAACTGCGCATGAGCGCCGCGTGGATGAGGCGCATGCTATTCCGGAGATAGTCAAACGCCTGCGCCAGCTGGCAGCGCGCTGCTCGATAGACGTCGCCGGCGAGGAAGCAGTGCTCTCCGCCTATGCTGTGCTGGCCCAAACCCGCTCCGTCATCGTGGACCTGCTCATGGTGTGCGGCATGTCGCGTGAGTCCGCCGTGGCACAGCTGGTGCCGACCTCGAAGCACCCGGCCTACCCGCCGGAGGTGCGGGAAGAGGACTAGGGATGTCCTGCCTAGGGCCGCACTATCTGTAGGTCCCGCAGGTGACGGTAGAACGTCACGCGCTTGACCGGGCGCTTGGCGCGGACTCCATCGACGCTGACGCTGAGCGCCGGCCCCCCTGCCTGTACCGCCCGGCCCTGCACGACGCTGGATGGGTCGAGCTGCCCCGGCTGGACAGGCTTGCGCAGGCGCGCGAGGAATCCACGGCGCGGCGCTGCGTCCGCTTCAAAACTGGTCACCGCCTTCGCCGCCACGATGCCCGGCGCATCCGTCATCGGCACGAGCTTTGCGCCGAAGACATCCTTCTCGCGGTCCGCGCGCAGCAGCACGGCATCGTCAACGATGATCTCACCAGTGATCTCCTCGTTTGACCACTCAGCAATCGTTGCCGAACCCGCCACGGCGAGGCCCGCATCATTGCGGATGAGCGGCACTGGGTTGACGGGTGCGGTCATGGCAAAGGAGAGCGCCTCCTCCATCACTGTTCCTTGGTCGCCGAGACCCTGGCGGCCCTGGCCCGTTTCGCTAGCTTTTAAGCCCCAATTCATCGCCGCGGTGGAGTGCTCCCCAGTTGGAACGTAGCCCACCTCGGCCCACAGGTAATCCGCCCGCATCATGCGAGTGAGCACGGCGCTCAGTGCGGCATCGCTGCCAATGACCACAATGCGCAGTGGCTCACGCAGGAACGGTGCCTGGGGCGCTGGCCCTGGTGCGCCGAGGTGGCTCACGTCCGGCTGTGCGGCAATTTCATCCAGCGAAGGAGTGGGATCCTCCGGGAGAATCTCGCTGGCCAGGGCATCAATAGCCTTCAACTCCTGCCGGCTGGGAACCTCTGCGAAGCGGAAGTGCTCGACGCGCATTCCGCGCTGTGAGGCCTCGACGAGGGCAGTGGTATGGGCGTCGGTGAAGTGGCCGCCGCAGTCTACAAGCGCACAGATCATACAAGAAGCATAGAAGCGTGGAAAGAGCTTCGCTAAAACACGCCATGCGCGGCGTGCAGACAGTGGAGCTTTCCCCAGAAAAGTAGTTCACATCACAGTGCGCCAGTAGGCTCCAAGGCAACGCCCAACTTCTTAGCAATCAATTCTTAAGCCCCTAACAGTCGGAGGTAAGCACCATGTCCACCCGAATGACAGCTCTTGCACTCGTATCCGCCGCCGGGCTCCTAATGAGTTCGTGCAGCCTCATCGGCGGTGCACTGACGGAAGCCGAGGAGCCAGCATTCACCGAGGCGGCCGCCGAGTCCACGACGAGTTCGGCGGCGGCTACTTCGTCGAAGACCACGTCGACATCGAGCAGTACGTCCTCTTCGAGCGCCAACGCTAACTGCGACGAAAAGAAAGAACTCGAGGACACCGAGCTGAGCAAGGTCCTCGAGAATAAAGAAGCCTACGTCAAAGGCTCCACCGAAAAACTAGAAGACGTGAGCGTCAGCGAAGATGAATACGACGCTTGCAAGTTCCTCAGCTACACGGTGCTGGAGGGCGAGTTTGATGGGGAGGACGTCAAGGTTCCTGTCTTCTTCGTCAACGGTGAGGTCTATGACGAGGATGCCCTCTACATCACGTCAACGTCCTTCGAGGTGGAGGAAGACGGCGAAGGCTACACTTTTGAGTCCAAGACTGAAGGCGACGTCGTTGGCGTCGAAGGAAAGGCATACAAACGCCCAGGAACCGAGGCGCCGTCCATGGAAACCTCCTTCGACGGCGTGGATTCGGACATCTTCTTCATCGACGTGGATTCGGAACCAACCGAGTCCGCGGATTTGGCTAAGGATGAAGAAGACCTCCGCGGCGAAGAGCTCTTCACCATCTCCGCCGATGGCTGGAACATGGTCTGCGGCATCATTGAAGAAAACAACGCCATTGATTGTGCGCATGGCGACGGCGGGACTTGGTCCATCAAAGGTGGTAAGACCCCAATGCCGGAGGGTATGGAATTCAACCTGGTGACCTTCCTGCCTCTAGAGGGCAGTACTGAGTTCACTCAGTATGACGATGAAATCCCAACTAACGGCACAAAGATCGAGGGCAACGGGCTCTACCGAATCGGCATCGGTGATGTTGAAGCCCAAATCGCTGTTGTCGATGACGGCATCATCGTCAGCACCCCGGACAAGTCGCGGTTGATGTTTACCAATGACACCATCTACTTCGATGAGGAGGGCTCAGGCGACGGCAGCACCGACGATGAAAACACCGAAAACGTCTAGCCCACCCGTACCGACACCGCATCAATTCCTGATGACCATGTCACAAACCCACCGTCGTACCGCCATGCCGGGTAAAGTAGGTGCGTATTTGACTTCAATAAATAGGAAGTGACACCAACATGGCAGCGATCGTCATCGTCGGCGCCCAGTGGGGCGATGAAGGCAAGGGCAAGGCTACCGACATCCTCGGCGGCAAGGTCGATTACGTAGTGAAGCCCAACGGCGGTAACAATGCCGGCCACACCGTCGTGGTCGGCGGCGAGAAGTATGAGCTGAAGCTCCTTCCCGCCGGCATTCTTTCTGAAAACGCCACCCCGGTCCTGGGCAACGGCGTGGTCATTAACTTGGAGGCCCTGTTCGATGAGATCGATGGCCTCGAAGCCCGCGGCGCTAACGCTTCGCGCCTCAAGATTTCCGCCAACGCGCACCTCGTGGCGCCCTACCACCAGACCCTGGACCGCGTGCAGGAGCGCTTCTTGGGCAAGCGCGCTATCGGTACCACCGGCCGTGGCATCGGTCCTGTCTACGCCGACAAGGTTGCCCGCATCGGCATCCGCGTGCAGGACATTTTTGATGAGTCCATCCTGCGCCAGAAGGTCGAGTCTGCCCTGGACATTAAGAACCAGATGCTGGTGAAGATGTACAACCGCAAGGCTATCGATCCGGAGCAGGTTGTGGAGTACTTCCTGAGCTACCGCGATCGCCTGCGCCCGATGGTCATTGAGGCCGAACTGGAGCTGAACCAAGCCCTGGATGCCGGCAAGCACGTCCTCATGGAGGGCGGCCAGGCGACCATGCTGGATGTTGACCACGGAACCTACCCCTTCGTGACCTCCTCGAACCCGTCGGCCGGCGGTGCTTCGGTTGGCTCCGGCATTGGTCCTACGCGCATTAAGACTTCCCTGGGCATCATCAAGGCCTACACCACCCGCGTGGGCGCTGGTCCTTTCCCCACTGAGCTCTTCGACAAGTGGGGCGAGTACCTGCAGACCACCGGCGGCGAAATCGGTGTCAACACCGGCCGCAAGCGCCGCTGCGGTTGGTATGACTCCGTGGTGGCTCGCTACGCCACCCGCGTCAATGGTTTCACGGACTACTTCCTGACCAAGCTGGACGTGCTTACCGGCATCGGTGAGATCCCCATCTGCGTGGCCTATGACGTCGACGGCAAGCGCTACGACGAGATGCCGCTGACCCAGTCCGAGTTCCACCACGCCGAGCCCATCTTTGAGACCATGCCGGCTTGGGACGAGGACATCACTGACTGCAAGACTTTTGAGGATCTCCCGCAGAAGGCTCAGGATTACGTCCTGCGTCTGGAGGAACTCTCCGGCTGCCGCATTTCCTACATTGGTGTCGGCCCTGGCCGTGACCAGACCATCGTGCGCCACGACGTCATGCAGGACCAGTAAGGCGCCGGCCAGTCCAAGACGAACAAACCTCAGGCACCGCCTAACGGCGACGGTGTCGCGCAACAACCGCCCAACTTCTCCCGTGCCAGGGAGGAGCGGGGCGGTTTCGCGTTTATATGAGGGTATTTGCGTGTTCAATACGCCTTGCTTGGCGACGCCCCCCTCCAACCCCCTCCCTGTCTTCTCGCTGTCCACAACACCCCCCTTTGGGCGTAAAATCCTGAGAAAAATGTTACTAATGTTACGGTGTGATCTAATTAACAGTCGGCATGGTGCGTTGGGGTCTTGCATGAAACCGCAGGTGGAATGTGAAATATGTTGCACTGTTAATGGCGATGGGTGTTTATGAAGTTTTCAGCTAACCGTACGGTTTCTTTAACTTGTGAACAGAGATAGCGTTGAAAAGGAGTTTGTTCATACATCCCTGGAACCTCTGACCTTCATTCAGGGAGAAATAGTTGAGCGGCTCTCGGTTGCGTAAGCCGGTTTTGCCCCTTACGCGGTCACGTTTCCCTAGCGTGATTAATTCTTTCAAGTCTTAAGGAAAGGACTTCTTGCCATGAACAAGAAGGAAATAAAGCGTACTGCTGTACGCCGCCGCGGCACTACCATTGCTGCCGCTGCGCTCTCTATTGCTATGGTGGGCCCCTTCGTCCACGCAGTAACTCCCGTATCCTCTTTCGCCGCTGTTGCTAACGCGCAGGAAACTCAGCCTGCTGCTGATGCTCCGGCAGCAACTGGTGCCGACAAGGCCATCTACTCCCCGGGCCAGGCTGACCAGAAGGGCACAATTTCTGGTTCTGTGAAGGAGATTGTCGAAGCCGCGGTTGGTTTCGGCAATGTCCAGGGCTCTGGTAACCCGCTTGCTGGCGTGAAGGTGTACGCCCAGTGGTACGAGGGCGCGCAGACTCAGCATTCGTCGCCGATTTATTACACCGAGTCGGACGCGAACGGTAACTTCTCTATCAACATGGCGCCGTACACTGACGCGCTGGGTGTGAACCGCAAGTTTGAGGCTGATGCGTCGGTTGGAGAGACGGTCCCACAACGCGATCACAAACGTGAGAAAATCCGTGTCTGGACCGAGCTTCCGGATGACATGACGGATAAGTACCGTTTGGTGCACCAGCCGGCTGCAGGCATCTTCCCAGCTATTGGTGATGCTGCGACGCCTACCGAGCAGGGTGATGGCGCATGGGGTGGCAACAAGGTCACGGGAATGACCATTCAATATGCGCAGAAGGATAAACTGCCGCAGCACCTGCCGGAAAACCAGTGGGTAGAGAGCACCGGAACGGGCGGTAACGATGGTACCTACGCCGGCCGAGCTTTCTGGAACATGCATGTGCTGCTAGGTGCGTTGAACCACAACACTCAAAGTGCATTTAATAGTAAGGATCTTGCGGCGCCTGGTTTGAAGGTTGTTGGTTCTTACTTGAGTGATGAGGCTGTTACAAAGATTGAGCAGTACGCGAAGGATAACTTTGCGGGTAAGACGCTGCGAGGCAAGGGTTGGACTCCTGTCGATGAACAGGGGCTTCAGAAGTGGATTAATGAGCAGATAGCTGCGGATCCACAAGGCTGGATCGCAGAAACCATGACCACCACTACTAGCGCAGACGGTAAGTTCGAGTTGCGTTGGAAGGGGCTGTATGGAAATAACCACACGGGCACCGGTGGTGGCATTAACCCACCTGCAGACAAGCTGCATAAGCTGGCAGGTTCGCATGATGAGGGATCCTGGGCAAACGGTAATCGTCAGTCAAAGCATGTCAACATGCACTGGAGCTACGTCAGTATCCTTGACAAGAACGGCAACCCGCTGCCGGACAACATCGGTGCGCTGTACCCGTGGTCGCTTGGCCAGTGGGCGGGCCCGGGCTTCGGTGCTGACTTGAATGCTGGCGCTAACGCTCAGCTCTTCGGTGGCGACGGTGCCCTCATTGGTAACACCACCGATGGCTACACGGGCTGGAACATTGCGCTTGCTCCGCAGGCTTTGAAGTTCGACGTGGTGGAGAAGAATACCACTGACAACTGGGCAGCGATTGGCGACAAGGTCCAGACCGACACTGCCGGCCTGCCGATTGCGGACAACCTGAACTACTACATCGAGTGGGTCGACAAGAACGGCAAGGTCGTTAAGACCTGCGAGACCGCTAAGGCTGATTCCGCCACCAAGATTCCGAGCTGTGCGCTGGATGTTCCAGCGGATGCCGAGACTGGTGACACGTTCACCGCTCGCCTGAAGGTTACTAGCGGTGACCCAGATTCGAAGAACGACCTCGTTCTGGCGGTGGATGCCTTTGCCGTGACTCGCGACTACCTCGAGTACGACCCAGTCGACGACGCGAAGGCCGAGCAGCCGGCTACCTCCGAACCGAAGTTCGACAACCCAGCTACCGATGCTGAAGAAACCAAGCCTGAGGACCCCAAGTTTGAGCTTGGCAAGCTGCCGGAGGGGGTCACCGAAGACCAAGTCAAGGTTGATCCTAAGACCGGTGTTGTGACTTTTAAGCCGACCGCTGAGCAGGTAGGCAAGACCTTCAAGTTCCCAGTAGTGATGCGTGACGAAGCTCTGCAGGTTCCGGTTCGCGATGAGAACGGCGACCCTGTAAAGGACGACGAGGGCAACCCGAAGACCCAGGGCCGTATCGTCGCTCGCGCTGACGCTCCATTCAAGGTTGCGGACGCCACCGCGTCTACGATTGAGCCGAAGTATGAGGACAAGCTTGTTGTTCCGGGTGAGGAGACGAAGTCCACTCCGTCCTTCACTGATAAGGACGGTAAGGATGCCAAGGCTCCTGCTGATTCGAAGTTCAAGATCGCTGACGGTTTCAAGGCTCCTGAGGGCTACACGGTCAAGATCGATGAGAACACTGGTGTAATCACTGTTACTGCTCCGGAGAAGCTGAATGGCGAGACCGTCGAGGAGTTTGAGGTTCCGGTTACGGTGACCTACCCGGATGGCACTACGGATAACGCTAACGCGAAGTTCGAGCTGGATACTGATGGTGACGGTACGCCTGATTCCAAGGATGATGACGACGATGGTGATGGCATCCCGGATAAGGATGAGGAGGAGAAGGGTTCTAACCCGAAGGATAAGGGTTCGATTCCGGCTACTCCGTTGGAGCCGGGTAACCCGACCGACGCTGCAACCCTAGAGCCGTCCTACGAAGACCAGCTTGTTGTTCCGGGTGAGGAGACGAAGTCCACTCCGTCCTTCACTGATAAGGACGGTAAGGATGCCAAGGCTCCTGCTGATTCGAAGTTCAAGATCGCTGACGGTTTCAAGGCTCCTGAGGGCTACACGGTCAAGATCGATGAGAACACTGGTGTAATCACTGTTACTGCTCCGGAGAAGCTGAATGGCGAGACCGTCGAGGAGTTTGAGGTTCCGGTTACGGTGACCTACCCGGATGGCACTACGGATAACGCTAACGCGAAGTTCGAGCTGGATACTGATGGTGACGGTACGCCTGATTCCAAGGATGATGACGACGATAACGACGGCGTCTCCGATAAGGACGAGAAGGACAAGGGTACTAACCCGAAGGATCCGTCCGATAAGCCGTCTGAGGATAAGGCTCCGGATTGGAGCGATAATGCTTCTACCACTCCGGATGAGCCGGCTGTAGTTGAGAAGGATCCGAACTCTGGTGATGTGAAGCCGGGTACTACGGTGAAGGTCACTGAGGGCGACGGTACTGCAGAGATTGATCCGGAAACTGGTGATATCACTGTGACTCCGGGTGAGGATGCGAAGCCGGGCGACAAGGTTGTCGTCGAGGTTAAGGATCCTTCCGGCGAGGTTATTGACACCATTACGGTGACGATTGCTGACCCGTCGATTAACACTGACAAGGTCACCATCACTGAGGGACAGGAGACTGACCCGTTTGACACGGCTAAGGATGTTCCGGAAGGCGGTACGGTTTCCGTTGATAACCTGCCGGGCGGTCTGACTGTGGATCCGGAGACCGGCAAGGTCACTGGTACCCCGGATAAGCTCGATGACTGGGGCAAGGATGAGGAGACGCGTGACGTTGTTGTCACCGTCACCATCACCGATGCTGATGGCAACGAGGTCTCTGGTGACAAGGTCATCACTATTCAGCGTGATACTGACGGCGATGGTGACCCAGATGTCACTGACCCGGATGATGACAATGATGGTGCTACCGACGAGGAAGAGAACAAGGCTGGAACCGATCCGAAGGATCCGAACTCCAAGCCGTCGGAGGATAAGGCTCCGGATTGGAATGATGGTTCTACTACGCCGGATAAGCCGGTAGAGCTTCCGAACACTGGCGGTTCGGTTGAGGACGGCACCACGGTTGAGACCGAGGGGCCGGGCGAGGCTGAGATTGGTGAGGACGGCACCATTACGGTGACTCCGGGTGAGGATGCGAAGCCGGGCGACAAGGTTGTCGTTGAGGTTAAGGATCCTTCCGGCGAGGTTATCGACACCGTTGAGGTTGAGATCACCAAGCCGTCGGAGGATAAGGCTCCGGATTGGAATGATGGTTCTACTACGCCGGATAAGCCGGTAGAGCTTCCGAACACTGGCGGTTCGGTTGAGGACGGCACCACGGTTGAGACCGAGGGGCCGGGCGAGGCCGAGATTGGTGAGGACGGCACCATTACGGTGACTCCGGGTGAGGATGCGAAGCCGGGCGACAAGGTCGTCGTTGAGGTTAAGGATCCTTCCGGCGAGGTTATCGACACCGTTGAGGTTGAGATCACCAAGCCGTCGGAGGATAAGGCTCCGGATTGGAATGATGGTTCTACTACGCCGGATAAGCCGGTAGAGCTTCCGAACACTGGCGGTTCGGTTGAGGACGGCACCACGGTTGAGACCGAGGGGCCGGGCGAGGCCGAGATTGGTGAGGACGGCACCATTACGGTGACTCCGGGTGAGAATGCGAAGCCGGGCGACAAGGTTGTCGTTGAGGTTAAAGATCCTTCGGGCAAGGTTATCGACACCGTTGAGGTAGAGATCACCAAGCCGGGTAAGCCGGGTGGTTCTTCTGATTGGGATGGTTCTTCGAACCTGTCTCAGCGTTGCATCAACACTGGTTTGGGTGTTGGTATCCCGCTGTTGTTCCTGATTCCGGTTGGTCTGGCTTCCCAGATGAATATTCCGGGTCTGAAGGATTTTGTTGCTCCGATTAATAAGCAGATTCAGAATTTGAATACTCAGCTGCAGAAGCAGGCTGGTGTGTTCAATGGCCCGCTGGCTGGCAAGGTTGCTGGTATTGATGCGCAGCTGAAGCGCTTCGGTGCTGATTATCAGCAGGTTGCTGGTGCTGTGGCTCTGATTGCTGCTGGTGCGCTGGCTATCGGCCTTATCGCTGATGCTTGTGCGCCGGGCGCAGGTTCCTCCAACGGTTCCTCCAAGTAAGAGAGACACTGACGCACACCGAGGGCCAGTCGGCCCTTAGGGGCCGACTGACACATAGAAGGTCAGTCTAAAGACCAAGCCCCCTTTTCCACCGTTTCCCTGCGGTGGGGGAGGGGGCTTTGGTGATCCTGGGGCAAGGGCGTGTTGTGCGCTGGTGCTCGTGTGGGGGAAACGGTGAGAATGGGTAGGTGGGGGTTTGGGGGACGTCGCCAAGCAATGCAGCACCAGAAGTGTGCGATAATTCGAGAATGACTACCGTAGGCGACATCGCAGGCCACATCGGAACCCCTCTGACAGGAAACGCCACCAAGGTGCTTCTTTTGGGGGCGGGAGAGCTGGGCAAGCAGTTGGTAATTGCCTTTCAGAACTTAGGGCTGGAGGTCCACGCCGTGGACCGCTACGCAGGAGCACCCGCGCAGCAGCTCGCGCACTTTAGCTACATCGCAGACATCAGGGACCCGCACAAGGTGTGGGAGCTTACAGAGCGCATCAAACCGGACTATGTGGTCCCTGAGGTGGAGACCGTCGCGGTGGAGGCGCTGAAGCGTATCGAGGAATTCGGCACCACCGTTGTGCCGACGGCGCGGGCCTGTGAGCTGACACAGTGCCGCGAGAGCGTGCGTGAGGTGGCTGAGAGCATCGGCCTGCCCGTAACTGCCTATCGCTTTGCTGAGTCCGCTGAACAGCTGCAGGAGGCGGTGGGGGAGTTGGGACTGCCGTGCATCGTGAAGCCGGATATTACGACCTCCGGCAAGGGGCACGTCCTTCTTAAGGAAGAAGAGGACGTGGAGGAAGCCTGGGCCATGGTGCGCCACGTGTCCTCCGATAACAAGCGCGTGGTGGTGGAGCGCTTCGTTGACTTTGACTATGAGGTCACGCTGCTTGCCGTGCGCTCCGTCGACCCAGCTACGGGCAAGATGGCTACGTGGTTTAGCGAGCCCATTGGTCACCGCCACGAGAACGGTGACTTGGTGGAGTCCTGGCAGCCCATGGCGATGAGTGAGGACGCCCTGGCGAACGCACGCTCCGTTGCGGCGCGTATCTCTAATGAGTTGGGCGGGCGCGGTGTCTACGGCGTTGAGCTCTTCGTGGCGGGCGATGAGGTGTACTTCTCCTCCGTCTCACCGCGTCCTTTGGATACCGCCATGCTGACCGGATACACGCAGCGCTTCTCTGAATTTGAGCTGCACGTCCGCGCGATCTTGGGCTTCCCCATTGACGTGACGATGGTCAGCCCCGGTGCTGCGGTCATCCTGCACGCGGACGCAGAGCTTGACGACGTCTCCTTCACCGGCCTCGACACCGCCCTATCCTATGAAGAGACCGACGTGCGCCTGTTTGGCAAGCCCTGGGCATACGCCGGCCGCCGCATGGGCATGGTGGCTACGACTGCCGAGGACGTTGAGACCGCCCGCGACAGGGCAGCGCTCGCAGCCGGAAAGATCACTGTGGGGCCGAACGCTGATCGAACCGTCCACGGTGATTCACAGCCCGTGGAGCCGACTGCCAATGCCGTCTCCGACATTGAGCTAATTGAGGTCCCGGAGCCGGTTGTCGACGTCGACCCGAAACTCATCCGCTCCACCGACGATTAAAGAAACAGTGACGTTATAAGTTAAGGGGAATGGTGCCCCGCGCCCTGACTGGAGAGCGGGGTACTGGATGTGATTGAAGTGGCCGCGTGTTACGCACGGCCACTTCTGTGCATTTCTGGGGGCTACTTGTCGGCGGGCCAGAGTGATGCGCGCGAGCCATCTTCCGCCGAGGAATCTAGTTGGCGTAGTGCCGCCTTAAGGAAACGCTTATGCAAAAACTTAAGAAATTTTAAATGGAGAAATCTAAGAAAATCTGAGTTATGTGCCGTGTCAACATTTGGGCGAACAAATTGGCGAAAAACGGCCTAAAGGTCAAGCGTACAGCACGTTTTACCTGCTAAAATATAGCCCTATGGGGGCATAAGGAAAAGTTATGCAGCAATCAACTATCTTGCGACTAGCTGTGAGTGATGATAGCATCCTAAGTGGACTATAAGAGTACGTGAGATTCTTAAGGAGAATCGCCGGTCAGGGTGTAAAAACCTACGTCCAGATTTCAGATTGTCTCAGCGGAAACTTACTGCTGTGCAGAACAACTTGTAGACATTCACATCATTCGAAGAGGAAACGATGAGTAAATTAAGGAATATCTCCAGAGAGGGGTGGATGGTCCTTACTGCTGTTTTCACAGCAATAGCAGTGATTGCGGCCATGGTCACCGTTCCCTGGACGAAGGCCGGTGCGGCTGAGCCGACCGACTTCAAGCCGAATATGACTATGGGTGAAAAGACTGACGATCCCGTTACTGATACATCTTGGGGACCGCTGGTGTGGGCCGGAAAACCGGCTAGTACTTACTATCACAAAGGAAACAAGGCCAACAATGTAGGCTGGGCATGGTGTATCGATGCTACTGCTTCGATTCCGATGCAGAATAATAGTAAATATGATGCTTCAACTGCGGTAAAGGCTCCGATTCCCGAGGAGTTCCGGGATGCCGCTATCAATGTAGCTATGAAGCAGCAGGATGCACTCAAGCGAAACGATAAGGCCGCTGTGCGAACCTACGCGGTATATCTGGCTGCGCTTCTTGGTTCTAATTCGCTTCACCGGAAGGTTGCAGCTCTGACCATTACCGGTGATGACTACAAATACAACGAACCATTTGGGAATGAGTGGTATCCGTACTTCAAGAATGATGGCGGAAGTGCAGAAGAGTTTAAACAGCTTACTGGCTTCGAGATAAAGACCACAAGAAACAGTGATGGATTTGCTGTCGAATTTGTTCGTGATCCATCCGTGATGGTTCCAAAGGCTCCTGAGGGCGCTTACATCACCATTATTGGACCTGATGGGAAGCCAGGGGGAGATCCCCACGGTCAGCGAGTTATGCCGCCGGATCAACCTGGTCTTCCAGACGATGAGTCTGTAGAGCCGTCGATCGGAACTCAGGCTAAGTTTGCTGAGGGTTCGACTCAGGTTGTTGCTGGTGCGCAGGTTAACGATACGGTGACGTACAAGAACCTGGTTCCGGGTAAG
>NZ_VDTC01000139.1 GCF_007672725.1 Corynebacterium aurimucosum ATCC 700975 | reverse complement strand
CACACCACACACCACCCCACCAACCCTCACCCCACCATTCCCCTTCCCCACCCCTTCACCCCCCACCATGCTCCTCCCATCCCCACCCCCCCCTACACCCCCCTCACCCCATCCCCCTCCCACCACACCTCTCCCACTCCCCACACCTCAACCCCCTCATCCACTTCATCCCCCCTTCCCCCCCTTCCACTCCCCCCACCACCTACAACGACCGACACGCCTTATCCCCCTCCCCCACCACCACCTCAACCACACCATTCATTACAACCCACTCCTTCCACACAACCTCCCCCTTCACCACCTCCAACCCTCCTCTCCCACCTCACATATCCCCTCCCCCTACAAACCCGCTCAACTAACCACAAATCCTCCCTACCACCATTCACCTACCCACCATT
>NZ_VDTC01000138.1 GCF_007672725.1 Corynebacterium aurimucosum ATCC 700975 | reverse complement strand
GGCCTATGACGTCGACAGCAACCCCTACCACGACATCCCACTGACCCACTCCCAGTGCCACCACCCCCACCCCATCTTTCACACCATCCCCCCTTCCGACCACCACATCACTCACTCCAACACTTTTGACCATCTCCCCCACAACGCTCACGATTACCTCCTCCCTCTCCAGCAACTCTCCCCCTCCCCCATTTCCTACATTCGTCTCCCCCCTCCCCCTCACCACACCATCCTCCCCCACGACCTCATCCACCACCACTAACCCGCCCCCCACTCCAACACCAACAAACCTCACCCACCCCCTAACCCCCACCCTCTCCCCCAACAACCCCCCAACTTCTCCCCTCCCACCCACCACCCCCCCGCTTTCCCCTTTATATCACCCTATTTCCCTCTTCA
>NZ_VDTC01000137.1 GCF_007672725.1 Corynebacterium aurimucosum ATCC 700975 | reverse complement strand
CTCCCATCTCATCGCTGTTCCCCTCCTCTCAACTTCCCGCTTCCCCCCCGCCCTTCACCTTTTCCCATACTCCTTCTCCCTTCTCTCCTTCCTTATACCCCACTATCCCCCCCCACACCTCCTCCCCCAAACCCCATCCCTTCATTCCCCCTATCCAACCCCATCAATCCACCCACCCCCTACCCCCCCACCCCCTTCCCCTTCCACTCCTTACACCCCACCTCACACCCCTTCCACCCAATCCAAATCCACCTATCCCTAAACAAACCCATCCCCTCATACCACTCATACCCCTCCTTATCACCCTTTTCCCTCAAAACATTACCCATTCCTCCTCCTTACCTTTCTTTCCCTTCATACTCCCCGACCTTTCCAGCAGTCCCATCATCACCCCTCTTC
>NZ_VDTC01000136.1 GCF_007672725.1 Corynebacterium aurimucosum ATCC 700975 | reverse complement strand
GTGGTCGCGGCAGATTGAGAGGAGATTGGAGGAGCGGGGTGGTAGTGGGGGAACGGAAGAAGGGATGGATTGAAGGGTTGAAGTAGGGGAGTATGAGGGTGTAGGGTGGGGGTTTGGAGAGGAGTTGAGGTAAGAAGAAGAGAGAAGGAGGATGATGGTAGTGACGGGAGATTGGGGGGGAGAAGAGGGGAGACAGAAGCGGTAGGAAGTATGAGATGGAGAGGGTTTAGGGTGATGGAGGTTGGTTGGGGAGTAGTAGGAGAATGATATTTTATTTTGTTGTGGTAGGGGTAGTGAGATGTTTGAGTTGGCGGGGTAAAGGGCGAGAACAGGTATGAATTGAGTGAAGGGTAACAGCCGATAAGAGGTGGGAGGTTTGGCGATTGGGAGATGCTGGGA
>NZ_VDTC01000135.1 GCF_007672725.1 Corynebacterium aurimucosum ATCC 700975 | reverse complement strand
TATCCTTCATCTCCTTCTCCTCACCAATATCCTTCCCCTTCTCCCCATCACTACCCCCACTCTCCTCCCCCTTCTCCTTCACCTCAACCCAACTCAACTCCTCAAAACCAACCCCACCCTCAACCCCCTCCTTCACACACTCATCAACACTCATCTCAACAACCCTCTTACCCTTACCCCTCTCCCCACTAAACCTCTTCTCCCCCTCACCCACAACCCTCTTCCCCTCCTCCTTCCAAATCACCTCACCATTAACCCTCTATTCCTTACCCCCAACCACCTTCTTCTACCTCACCCTATCCTTAACCTCCCCACCACCAACAACCTCCCTTCCACCCTTACCAAACTCACCATTCCTCCAAATCTTCCCCTTACCACACTCATCACCTCCCTTACCCC
>NZ_VDTC01000134.1 GCF_007672725.1 Corynebacterium aurimucosum ATCC 700975 | reverse complement strand
GAGGGCGTGATTGAGGTGTTGGGAGAGGAGTTGAAGAACAGGGTGGAGCTGGTGGGTGTGAAGAGGATGGAAGAGGTGTGTGGGGAGGATGTGGTGACGGGGTGGGAGCGGGGGGGGCTGGGATTCGGTGGGGGAAAGGATGGGGGGGGATGTTGGGGAAAAAGTTGAGGGGTGGGAGGGTATTGAGTGGGTGGGGGGATGGGAATTGGGTATAGATAGGTATTCCTGTAGTGAGGGCTAGGAGTAGGGGGGGTGGAGGGACTAGAGTGAGGGGTAGGGGATAAAACTATGTGGTGAGTTTAGGAGAGGGGGAGGGTGATGAGGGAGGTGGAGAGGGGGGGAGAGAAGGGGGAGAAGATTGGAGTGTAGGGGGTTAGGTTTGATGATGTGGTGGTGGTTC
>NZ_VDTC01000133.1 GCF_007672725.1 Corynebacterium aurimucosum ATCC 700975 | reverse complement strand
GGTGTAATAGATGGTGAGGTGATGAGGGTTAGTGGATAAATAAGTGTTAAGGGTGGATTTGAGGGTAAGGAGGGTGGGTTGGGGAATGGAGAGGTGGGGGGGAAAAAGGTGATGGGGGGGAATGTTAAAGTTGGGGATATAGGGGGTTGGCTTGAGGAGGTATGGATGGTTTAGGATTGTGATGGTGGGGTGGGGTGGGGGGGTCTATAGGAAAGAGAGGGTGTTGGGGGAGGTTGGGGGTTATGAGGAGAAGTGTCGGTGTGTTGGCATTGTGGTGAAAGAGGATTGAGACTTGCGAGAGATTAATCGTGACGTGGGGCAGGTATGGGAGAGATTGAATAAAGAGTTGGGGGGGTGAGGGAGGGTGAATGATTGGGGGGAGTGTATGAGTGGTGGGGGGG
>NZ_VDTC01000132.1 GCF_007672725.1 Corynebacterium aurimucosum ATCC 700975 | reverse complement strand
TCATCAAGCCAGCGGTCCAGGTAGGACAGGTCAAGGTAGGGGTGGAGGCACTGGGCATAGGTGATCTGATGGAGGTGGCGGAAGTAGGGGTTGGAGGTGGGGCGGATGGGGTGAATGATGCTGTGGATGGGGGGGTAGTAGAGGAGGGAGAGGAGGAAGGGGAGGGGATATAGGAGGAAGGGGGTTTGGAGGGGGATGTGTGAGAAGTTGGAGAGATTGTGATGAAGGTGGATGAGTGGGAAAGGTTGGGTTGAGAATGGTGGGTAGGGGGTGGGGGAGGGAGGAGGGTGAGGAAGGTTTGAAAGATGGGGTGAATGGGGAAGAAGGGATGGGGGAGTGGGAGGGGGGGGAGGAGGGAGGAGAAGAGGTGGGGGTGGTTGGAGTGGTGGGGGGAGAGATGG
>NZ_VDTC01000131.1 GCF_007672725.1 Corynebacterium aurimucosum ATCC 700975 | reverse complement strand
CCCAAACAGCACCTCCCCACACCTAACCACCCCTTTCCCCGCCTCCCCAAACCCCACCCCAAAATCATCACCACCTCCCCCCACTCCTCCTCCACCACACCCCCCCGTACCTCGGCCACCTGGACGGCACCCCCCCCCCCCAATACTTCCACCACCCAACCCCACCCCCCCGTCTTCCCCCTTCCCCACTGCTTCTACCACTTCTCCTTTCCCCTTCCCGATGTTTTCACCCCACCCAAACTCACCAACGTCTCCTGTCCCCACCTTCACAACAACCCCCACGCCCCCCCCGCTCACCCCTACACCTTTCCCCCCTCCCCAACACCCCCAACTTCACCCCCCCCCTCTCCACCATCTCCACCACCACCCCCGTCCTCGCACCCCCCTTCTCGTCATAACTA
>NZ_VDTC01000130.1 GCF_007672725.1 Corynebacterium aurimucosum ATCC 700975 | reverse complement strand
CCCCAACATGCAAGACTCGCCCGTATTCCACGACCTCACCAACGACCCCCGCTTCCCCCTCAACCTCCAAAACTTCCCCCACTACAACACCCCCAACCACCCTCTCGACCACCCCAACCTCACCACCAACAACTTCCACCACCTCAACTTCCTCCCTCAATACAACAACCCCAACCCCACCCACCTCCTCCTTAAACACCACCCCCACCACCTCCACCACCTCCAACTCCACCTCCTCAGCCACCCCCCCCACCTTCTCCACCCTCCCCCCTACCCCCCCCCTCACCCCCCCACCACCTCATCCAACCCCACCCCCACTATCTCCCCACCCAACACACCTCCCTCCCCCTCAATCCTTTCATCACCCCACTCATCCCCCACCAACTCCCCATCCTCCATTCC
>NZ_VDTC01000012.1 GCF_007672725.1 Corynebacterium aurimucosum ATCC 700975 | reverse complement strand
CTGGTCAAGCGCATGTTTGATACTGGTGAGCTCAACCGGGTGTGGATGTCGGATATTACCTACTTGCGCACCGGTGAGGGCTGGTTGTATTTGTGCGCGGTCCGCGACGGTCATTCCCGCAGAGTGCTGGGCTGGGCTATGGATAGCGTGCAAGACACACACCTGGTCGAACGGGCCCTGCGGATGGCGCATACACTGCGCGGTGATGTTCCTGATGGGCTGGTGTTTCACGCTGACCGTGGAACACAATTTACCAGTGAGAAGCTCTGGGAGGTCTGCAGCAGACTGGGTATTGCTCAGTCTGTGGGGCGTACTGGTGTGTGCTTCGATAACGCGATGGCTGAGTCGTTCTGGTCGACGCTAAAGACTGAATTCTATGACCGGCAGCGATGGCCTACCCGTGATGCTGCACGCAAGGCTGTTGCCTACTGGATTGAAGTCGTCTACAACCGTCGGCGCCGGCACTCTGCACTCGGAATGGTCAGCCCCGTCGACTTCGAGAACCACGCCGGTGCAATCAACAGCAGAAAAGAAATAGCTGCCTAACCACTAGGTAGCTCCACTACGTGTCCACGATTTGCGGGCAACCCCACGCTAGAAGTGTCCAAGACCTCCATGGATTCCGTGTCCAAAAAGACACCGGACTCCATGTCCAAAAACCCTATGGACATAACAGGCTTAGGGCTGAATCGTGTGGAAGAGAGCTTAAACTCCCCTTTTACTCGTCGTCACCATCTTCGCCACCGAGCAAATCTTCCTCGGAGATTCCGGAATCACGCATCATCTGCTCAAAGTCATCGTCCTCCAGCGTGCTCTGCTGGGAATGCCGCTCCTGAAACTCGCGCATGCGCTTCTCCGGGAACGTCTCCGGGGATTCTGCCTCGCGTTCTAGGCCGTAATACTCTTTAAGGTCCTCGTCGCTAATGTAAATGGCTACCTCGTCGAGCACATCCTTCTCAAAATGAATGGGCAACCCATAATGATCTGCAAGGACAAGAGCATCGCACAAACGGGCATCGTGCTCTTCACCGGTTCCATCCAAGAGATCAACCATGAAAACGCCCTTACGGTACTCGGACACACAAATATGCTCGATGCCATCTAGTTGGTCCGCAAAGGCGATGAGCAGTTCATACGTGCTTGGGCGCGCATTGAAGTGCCGCTCGAGTACTTGGAGGACACGCGCGCCGTCGATGGGTGAGACCCACACCGGCACGTGCCGGTCTGCCTCCGCCCAATAGAAAAGAGCGCATAAGTTATTTTCGGGGCCAACGGGGTGGATTCCGAGAAATTTCAAGACTTCAGTGTTCATGGAATCCACTTTTACACACATTCCTTACCCATGGTTGTCGGGCCGGCTGAGTGGCGTAGAAAAGTCGTCGCCAAGCTTGCGGAAACAAAAGCCCGTATGATTTAAGGCCGGAACTCGTCACGAAGCTCAGTCTTGACAAGTGTCCCGTGAAGCGACAAAACAAGGGCCGCCATCTGCTGAGAAAGCTCCTCCGCCTGTTGCGGGGCAGTATCAGACTTCGAATGCGCCACCGGCGTCGCGACCTGCGAAATCATGTCCGCCTGGCGGCGGGCGGCATTGCGCAGAGACTTCAACTGCCGCGCCTCAAACCCGAAGGATTCCAGCGCCACGGCCGCGGACACGATGGACACGTCATCCGTATCAAAGAAGCCCGCCGGATCCGGCTTAATCAGTCCCGCAGAAACCAGCTTGGCGATGTTTTCCTGCGTGGTGCCTGCTTGGTCGGCCACATCGGCGTCGGTAAGCCGAGAAACCACCGGTGCGCGTAGCTGCTCGGCGCTGATGAGGGCCTCGGCCTGGGAGGACACGATGGCGGTAACCTGCCCCGAATCCATCGCGTCTAGCTGTTCCCGAATAACCTTGAGCGGCGTATAGTGATCGCGCTGCGCAGTCAGGATATAACGAAGGCGATCAAGGTCCTTTTGATAGTAGCGGCGGTAGCCCTTCGCGGTGCGCTCTGGAGTAATCAGCCCCTCAGATTCCAAGAAGCGAATCTTCGACACCGTCACATCCGGAAATTGCTTCTGCACGTGCTTTAGCGTTACGCCAATGGACATGGGCTTCTGCTTAGCAGGCTTGGTCTTCTTGGCCACGGAAGACGCTGCTGCGGCAGCGGCGGTGGACTTCTGCGCACTCACGATAGGACTACTACTGCTTTCTACACGGTTTCACTATGACATAAGGGGAGCACGGGAGGAAGCTTTCTCCCGGCCTTCTCCCCTAGTTCTTTAGGACAGGCACTGCCTTATTTCGGGGCAATGAATACCAAGCGGAATTTACCGATCTGGATTTCATCGCCCACTTCGAGCACCTGAGCATTGCGCGGCTCGCGGTTCACGTAGGTTCCGTTGAGCGATCCGACATCAACCACCTCGAACTGACCGTCCTTCGCACGGAACTCCGCGTGGCGACGAGACACGGTGACGTCATCGAGGAAGATATCAGCTTCTGGGTGGCGGCCGGCGGTGGTGGTCGGCTGATCAAGCAGGAAGCGAGCGCCTGCATTAGGGCCACGCTTCACGACGAGCAGGGCCTGGCCTTCAGCCAAGTTCTCAGCGCCAGCAACGGAGGCGTCAGAGCCCGCCGCGGTGCCGTTTTCCATCTCCTTAAGAAGATCTGCGCGGAAGACAGAAGTAGTTTCTGCCTGCGGTTCCGGCGTTCCGGTATTCTCGCTCATTTTTACCTCCGAAGGGTCGGATCAATGTTGACTCATTCCATATTAGCGACTCCGCTGCCCGCGCGAGTCGCCTCTCCGCAATTTACATCAACGGAAAATGTTTCCTATGCCCTTGAGCACGGAGTTTCCACCCCCTGATAGTGGGTTATCGGAGACCATATAAGTCCACGTTGCGCTAGGGCGAGACAGGCCGTGATCCTCCAGATGGGCACCATCTGAATCAATAAGCACGGTCTTAAAAGTATCAACGGCGTCATTAACCGCGCGCTGCGCTAGGTCTTTAAACTCGCGCACCGCGATGCGGTGGTATTCGTCGATTGGCGTCTCGCGGGCGATGGCACGTAGGTGGATAGATTCCCGCACATCATCCATCAACTCCAGGTGGTCGGCCCACGCCTGGTCGAGGTGGAAGAGCATAATCTCACGGGCCGCCCGCTCGCGCGCTTCAGCGGGGACGTCACGAAGCTCAGCAGCACGCTCCGGTGCCCGCTCAGCCAGCTCCTGCCAGGCTTGGTCGGTATCGAGCAGCTTAGCTCGCCGCTCATCAATGATGATGCGCTGATCTGCGAGCAGGTGGTTGTACTTCCAGGTCTGCGCGTGAATCTCTAGAAGCTGCCCCTCGGTCACGCGCTGACAGTGCGCAATGAAATCACGAACCCTTTTGGATTCGATGAGCCCGTCGGCATCGGGACGGGCGGACAAGGATTCATCTTCCCCACCCTGTTTAACCACGTCATCTTCTAAGGAAACGAAGAAGATGGACTTGCCCGGATCTCCCTGGCGGCCAGCGCGACCGCGCAACTGGTTATCCAGACGCGAGGAACGGTGCCGCGAGGTGCCGAGCACCGCCAGACCACCCTTCTCGACGACGGCATCGCGGTCTGACTCATCAGCGCCACCCAGCTTGATATCCGTGCCGCGGCCCGCCATCTGGGTGGAAACGGTGACACGGCCGACGTCGCCAGCCTCCGCCACAATGCGCGCCTCGTCATCGTCATTCTTCGCATTAAGGACGTTAACCTCGATCCCCCGTTCGCGTAACGCAGCGGCGAGATCTTCGGATTCGGCGACGTCGTGGGTGCCCACCAAAACTGGTTGACCGGTGCTGTTGATCGCGACGATCTCGTTCACGATGGCCCGGGACTTCTCATCCACCGAGGCATAGATGCGATCCGCTTCATCAAAGCGCTGCAGTTCCTTGTTTCTATCAATGACCGAGACGTGGAGGTTATAGAACTGCCGTAGCTGATCGGTCGCCTCCACAGCGGTACCGGTCATACCGCACACCAGCGGGTAACGGCGCATGAGTTCCTGGAGCGTAATGGTGTCGAGGATGCGCCCTCCTTCCGATACCTCCAAGCCTTCCTTGGCCTCCACCGCAGCCTGCAGGCCATCGGGCCAGCGCTGTAGTTCGGCAACGCGGCCCCGAGAGGCGTCGATAAGTTGCAGTTTCCCGTCTGTAATGATGTAGTGAATATCGCGGATAAGCAAAGCCTTTGCGTGCAGCGCCAAGTTCACCTTGACCAGTACGGAGCCGATATTCTCCTCGGAGTAGAGCGAATCAATGCCCAACTCGCGCTCGACTCGCGCCGCTCCATCGTCGGTCAGTGCCACCGTGCGGCCGTCCTCCGCGATGACGTAGTCCTGCTCCTCCCGCAGGCGCGACACCACGTTGGTGATATGGCCCGTGGACTCTTCACCAGGGCGGTTTCCGGCGAGGACGAGGGGAACGAGGGCTTCGTCGACAAGCACAGAGTCCGCTTCATCCACCAACGCCACATCCGCGCGCGCCTGCACCGTCTGCTCGCGGGAGGTGATCTGGTTATCCCGCAGAACGTCGAAGCCCAGCTCGTTGACGGGGGCGTAGATGATATCGCACAGGTAGGCCGAGCGACGATCCTCCGGGCCTAACTTCTCGGTGACCGAGGCCACCGTGAGGCCGAAGAACTCCACCAGCGGGCGCATCCACTCGGCATCGCGCGCCGCTAGATAGTTATTGACCGTCACCAGGTGGACACGTTTTCCGGTCAACGCAAAACCAGTCGCGGCCATTGCGCCCACCAGGGTCTTACCTTCACCGGTGGCCATCTGGATGACGTCACCCTCAAGCAAGCGGAGAACGGCTTGGGACTGGACATTAAATGGGCGCATGCCGAGTTTGCGTTCGCTGGCCACGGCCAGAGCGGCGAGGAACCGTGACTTATCCGCAATCTTGCCATCCTTCACGCATTCCCGGGCGGTGGCGGCAACCTCTGCATCCGATAAGTTGGCAATTTCTTCCACCGCAGAATCCGCAGCCGTCACAACGGCTTTCGACTTTTTATTGTTGCGCTCGGACTGCGCGCCCATTGCCTTCCAGAACCAATCAAATGCGCCCATGAGCACTCCTCCATCCTTGTGCGTCATACAGGTCTTCTATCGACTTTAGTCAACCCCGGTTCGCAGGCGTGCTGTTGCCCTTATATCCTTGTGGGCATGCAATCCGTGAACGTGTCGCTCCCCTCCAGCACCGGTACCACGATGGCCGGAACCATCGATTTCCCAGACTCCCCTCCGCAAGCCTTCGCCATCTTTGCGCACTGCTTTGCCGGCTCGCGCCATACCCCCGGCGCCGCCCGCGTGAGCAAGCAGCTGACAAACTTTGGCATCGCCACCCTGCGCTTCGACTTCCCAGGCTTGGGACAGTCCGAGGGAAATTTCGCTGATACCTGTTTCAGCCAAAACGTTGCAGACATCCAGGCCGCCGCCGAGTGGCTGGCCCAGAACTACTCCGCGCCGCAGCTCCTCATGGGGCACTCGCTGGGCGGCGCCGCAGCCCTCGCGGCGGCCAACGGCATTCGTACCCTCAAAGCCGTCGCCACCATCGGTGCTCCTTTCGATCCCGCACATTCAGTGCTGCATTACGCCGACAAGATTGGCGAGGTCGACGCCAATGGCGAGGTAGAGGTCACCTTGGGCGGCCGCGCGCTAACTATTTCGCGCCTTTTCCTCGAAGACCTTGCTGAGACCAACCCGGAGGAGTACCTTCCGCGCCTACGCAAGCCCCTGATGGTGCTGCACTCCCCCATTGATCAGACCGTTGGCATCGACAATGCGCAGAACATTTTCCGCACCACGCGCTACCCCAAGTCCTTGGTCGCCTTGGATAAGGCTGATCACCTCGTCACCAAGCAAGGCGCCGCCGCACGCGCTGCCGACCTGATTGGCCCGTGGGCGGAGCAGTTCATCGTTCCGGAGAACCTTCCCGCGCCGGTCGCAGATGACTCCGCGGTGGCAATCCCAGCTGTGGGCACGAGGATGGGCGTCGTAGTACGCCACAACGACCGTTCTGTGACCGCTGACCGCACGAAGAAAAGCGGCGGCAAGGGCCAAGGTTTTACCGCTGAAGGCCTCCTCATGTCTGCACTGGCTGTGGCAAGCACCCAGGCCATCAAGGCAGCGGGCAAGGCACAGAAGATCGACGCGAAGGCTCTCGAAGCTGTGTCCGTCAGCATTACCCAAGAGTCCGAATCCCGATTTACACGTACGGTGACACTTCCTGCCTCCCTTAGCGCGGATCAACAACGCGCGCTTGGCGACGCCTCCGCATCCACCACCATCGACTCCCTCCTCGCCGTCGAGGTGACCACCACCGTGACAACCGCGGCACGATAGATTCACATGATTGTTCTCAACCCTCTTGATCCGGCTGCCCGCTGCCCCTGCGGATCCGGCTTGACGTTTGGCGAGTGCTGCTCGCGCTACCACGCCGGCACGCCCGCGCCCTCGGCCGAGGCGCTGATGCGCTCGCGGTTCAGTGCTTTCGTAACCGGCGACGAGGACTATTTGCTCCGTACCTGGGACCCAGAGACCCGCCCTGAGCGCCTTAACCTCGCAGATAACGGCATCCGCTTTTACCGCCTCGATATTATCGACACCGTCGCCGGCGGCCCCTTGGACGATACCGGCGTCGTTGAGTTCGAGGCCTTCTATAAGGGCGCCGCAAAGGGTTCTCAACGGGAACGCTCCTCTTTCCGCCGGCAAGACGGGCAGTGGGTATATTCCACCGGCGAGTTTTAGCTGCCGCTAAAACGAAGGGTGACCTGGGATTTGTCGAAGCGAATACCGCTGGTGTAATCTGTAGCAGTTGCACCAAATGGTGCGGCGGCGGACTATGGCGCAGTTTGGTAGCGCACTACACTGGGGGTGTAGGGGTCGCAGGTTCAAATCCTGTTAGTCCGACAGCATCCAGGCTGGTCAGAGCTTTTCTGACCAGCCTTTCTTTTTCGCCCAATTCATAGGCGGCGCTGTTTAGCGGATCTACTTCTCTTGGCTAAGGACGTAGCCCAGGGCGTCGATAAGCGTGCGGCGAGAATCCGGCGATTGTTCATTGAGAAAGGCCTGCCATTCCCCGCCTGGTGCTAATGCGGCAAGCAGCAAGCACAACTGAGCACCGGCCTCATATGGCAATCGATTACGCAGAAAGTCTTTGTCGATCTGCCCGGACTCTAGGAACGGAACAACGTCCGTGAAACGCGCTTCCTTAGTGTTGTCGAAGTACATCGGGCCAAAGTCATACCCCACCGCACGTGAGGCCATTATCCCGAGGTAGGTAGCCGTGCCTTCCACGGTTTCCATCCAGCGTTCTTGGCTGACGTAGTCAGGATCTGCAGCTAGGCGTTCCTTTTCCAGAGCGAGCAATTCTGTGGCCAGTTCCCTCAGCCGAGCTTGGTCTGCACCCGCGTCGCGGACTGCATCGAGCAGCCGCATTCTCTCGTCGAGCAGCTCCACCCCATGCGGGGAGAGCTCGCCAAAGACACGCGAGTCCAAAGCCCACCGAGCTTGACCGTAGAAGTGGAAGGATTCATGCGCGAAGAAGGTAATGAAGTGTTCTGAGGAGAATTGCTTGTCAAAATTATCCTCGCCGAATTTGAGGTAGTAGACATCGCTCCCATGGACCGTCGTGGTCTCGCCCACCGTGTTGAAGTTGCCGCCGGCAATCTTAATCGGCCACAGCCTCGGGTAGATCCGGTCCAACCGATAGACTTCGAGGCCGGCGGGGTTATCGCCCATGTCTACAGGGGCAGCGAAGGGCGAAGAGACTTCTTGGGAGGGGTTGATCAGGTAGGAATAGTGGGTCTTCCTGCTGATTAGCAGCGTGGGGTGCTCGGTCGCAGCCGCATTGAGCCAGGCCGCCGAATCTGGAGCATCCTCTACGGCAGCGGCGTATTCCGAGTACTCCTCTAAGGCGCGCCGATCAATCGGGTCCAACTCTCCCACGGATATCCCTGCGGTATTACGCGCCACGTGTACGCTGCCGGCGATGATCACGACGACGAGCAGGATTACGCCGATTTCCCACCACCGGCGCGGCAACCTCCGCGAGCTCTTCATAGTTGCGGGCTGAGCTGATTTGCCCACCTACTTCACCTCCAATGGGTCGGCGGTACCGCGAACGACGTGGCGCATGAAAGAGAAATTAGTGCTTAAAGGACTATTACAGTCACGCTTCCCACACTATAGTCCGGTGTTTACGACCTACTCATCGCCTAGAACCGCCACAGGAATGGTGCTCTTATTGCGATAAACCATCTGGTCAACACCGCTGTGTTCGTTGTGCCATCCCGACGGGAGGGTAGACGCCATCACGGGCAGCTCTGAAACGCGCACTCACGCTGCTATAAACAGCGAGCTTTGCCCCAATGCTGCGCTTGCCTACCCTTCAATCGCTCATGCAAACAGCCCCACTGCGGATGCAATGGGGCTGTTCTGTAGTGCTCTGCCTGAGATTTCTCTGCTCAGGCTGGAACTACGAGTTGGTCTTAGCGGTTAGCGCGCCACGGAATGCCTTCCTTGGGCAGGTAGCCCAGCAGGTAGAGGTAATCAATAGCGCCGAAGATGGAAACGATTAGACCGCCACCGAGAATCGCTCCAAGGAATGAGTAACCAACAGCGGAGGACATATCAGCGTCTTCGCCATCTTTACCATCTTTGCCGTCGACGCCATCGCGGCCGTTGATGCCATCCCTGCCGTCGACGCCATCGCGGCCGTTGATGCCATCCTTGCCGTCACGCCCATCGCGGCCGTCACGGCCATCCTTGCCGTCGGCGCCGTCCTTGCCGTCACGCCCATCGCGGCCGTCCTCACCGTCGCGTCCATCGCGGCCGTCCTCACCGTCGCGTCCATCGCGGCCATCCTTGCCGTCGGCACCGTCCTTGCCATTACGGCCAGGCTCCCCGTCTTCACCGTTATTATCCTCATCATCGGAATCTACAGGGGCCGAGGTAGTGGAAGCAGGCTCGGATTCCTCCGTCGGATCCTCAGGTTCGGCCGCCTCGGACTCAGTAGATTCAGGCGCAGTCGACTCTGCGGACTCAGAAGCCTCATCTGATGCGGAGGGTTCACTCGACTCGGAAGGCTCAGTGGACTCGGAGGGCTTCTCGGAATCAGAAGGCTCGGCGGACTCGGAAGGCTCAGAGGACTCGGTTGTCGAGGTGGAATCCGGCGCTTCGTCGCTGACCTGCTTGCCATTGAGCATGTCCGCACACTTCTGTCCAGCCGGTGCGTTAACCTCGGCCAACGCAGAAGCCGCGGTCGAGATACCAGACAGGGTGGACTCAATTTCCTTGCGCTGAGTATCGCTCAGCTTCAAGTCCTTAGCGGCACTAGCGCCCGGGAAAAGGCCAGCAATCGTAACGGCGGCATTAAAAACCTTCAATACGGTAGCGACTCCAGTACCGAAAGCACCATCAGCAAACTTGATGAGCCCAGAGACGGTCTTCTTCGCCGCATCCGGGTTCTTCAAATCGACATCAGCATCGGAGTTCTCGATCTTTGCGATAGCCATGCCCTGCGCACGTGCGAGGTCCCACGTGACATCCTTGTCTTTCTCGCCTTCACGGACCATTTCAGCGATCCGCTCCCACGAGCTTGCGCCAATCTTCTTGATGAAGTCCGACGGGACGAGATCGCCGACAACAGGAATAACTTCCCATACGGTCTGCAGCAGCTTGTTGCCGCCATCATAGAATGCACGAGCTAGGTCGAGCTTGCGCTCAAGAATCTCGCCTTCCTTACCAGGAGCATCAGAAATCTCACAGACCAGCTTGCCGTCCTTCTCGACGACCTTGATCGAAGCGTCAGCCGTCGATGCTTCAGTGCTCTTCAGCTCATCAAGCGTCGTCGGTTTGCTGTTTTCCGCGTCATAAAAGCTGATGTCGTTGTTGCGAGAGTCGCGGTCAAGCTCTTCAATCGCGTTATCACCAGCGTTGTCTTCATCAACCAGGTTGCCGTCTTCGTCGAAGGCAGTGCCGTTGACATCAAGAGTGCCAGTGCCATTCTCCTCATGAACGAAGGAAGATTCTGCCGGTTCCTCTACCGCAATTGCCTGAGGAGCAACGATAACGGAGGAAAAGGTAGCCACTGCCGCTACAGTGGCGACAATGCGAGAGCGAGTAGGGCGCATAGTTAGTCTTTCTTAAACTGAAGTGAAAACCCGCTTAGCCTTATAAGGCTTGCAATTAAGGTTCGGACGTGGCCACCATACAACCTGCAGAGTATATTTTCTACACTTGAGCAACTACTTGCTACCCCCATTCAGAGACACCGGCCATCGACATCTTTGCAGTTCACGCCGTAAACATTAGTCGCTCCAGACCGATTTCTACCCCCTTCACGCAATGAATGCGCCCAGCCAAAGCCCACGTCCACACCACCCCGACAAGGTGCAGCCACCCTCAGATATTGACAAAAGAATCCCCACTTTCACTCTAAGAAAGTGGGGAGGAATATGATGCGAATCACTCTCAGTTGAGCATCCCGCACGCTCATTTCACTGAACTAGCCTGCCATGCCATTGAGGCTTCGCATGATGCCGCCGAGTTCGATATCCATATACTGAGTCAGAATTTCAAAAATAAAATCGGAATTATACCCACGCAATGGCCCGTTGGTGCTCAGCATGGCAAGACCGTGGGCGCCAGCCCACACTGAAATCACTAATGTAAAAAGAACCCATGGAGTGCGCGGCCCGTCCACCTCATCGATAGCCTCGCGCACGAGAGACATAATGAACCCAAAGGCTCGGCCGAACTCGCTGAAATCACGTTGAAGCTCGACCGCTTTATTCGCGTTTGGCAGGAAGTCATCCTCAAACGACATGGGCACGATCGGGCCGGATGCGATCTTAATGAGCGCCTCAAATCCTTGCGGGTCATGCAAAGCATGCGAGACATATCCATAGCCCGTAGCTTTAATCTTCGACACTGCGCTAGCGTCCTGCGGCAACGCGGCTACCTGACGGTAAATGAACTCATAGTTGATTTTGTCCAAATAGCGCTCCAAGAAACTCGCCAGCTCTTGGTCGCTTTCAATAAGGTGTTCAGCCTCTTGGACGCTAAGTCCTGCTCGTTTTGCGGCGCCACCGATATGCAAGCCAGTCACGCCGTGGTCTAGAGCCTCCTCAACGGCACCTCGGAGCAGAGCTCTCCGCTGCTCTTCTTCAGTCCCCCGCGGAAAGTTTTCTGCACTGATTAGGAGTGTTTCAGGCTGCTCCCCTGCCAGGCCGCAAGGTTCGGCGCGCTTGATACGCTCGCCCCTAAAAAAGGGATAAAGACCAACGCTCAGCGTATCCATGACAGCACTAAAGGTTTGCTTTTTCGCCGCTGGCGAGAGGTAGCGCAGAATCCCTTCGGCTGCAAGCTGTGTAACGCCGTGTAGGTGGGAGAATATCGACAGAGCGGAGAGCAGCGTCCCATAGGCATCGAGCTCCGTGCCGCCGGATTCTTTAATAGCGTCTTTAGTCAGGTCAAAAAGAATACGCATAATGGGGCAGGTGTCAGCCTCTCCATCACGGCTAGCAAAGTCCTCAGCCGTCAATCCCGTGCGGGGAGAAGCGTAGACAGCAGTAAAAGCCGCAAAAGAGGATGGGTCCTCGACCGCAAAAGAAAAGTAGGACAGCGCGGTAGCACGAAGCTTATCTACCGCGGTCGCATTTTCGGGCAATCCTTGTAGGTGCACATCAATAGTTGACGTCAGTGCATCATTGAGAGAGTGCTTAGTTGCCTCGACGAGTTCCGCTTCGGAAGCAAAAAGTGCCTGAGCTTCCGCAAGAGGCACATCAACCTGGTCAGCAACCTCCCGAAGGCGCACTTCATCGATGCCCGCCTTAGCAATGACCCGGCCAGCTTGCTCAATCAGAAGCTGCTTAAAGGGCTGGCTACTTTGTTCCACACCTACTGAAGTATTCACAGTGTTCAGCCTACCTAGGAAATGACCGATTTTATATTCATAAACACAACATAGGAGGATTTAAAGGTTTCTCTCAGATTCCTTTTCTCTATCAACTCGCCCATATTATGTCCCAGCCGAAACCAACATATACATTGCTACAAAACTTATACAGTCCTGCCCACATCGTGGGCAGGACTAATAGAGCGAGCCTAGCGTGGCATTTCAGAGGCAGTGGGTTCTTACTCCTGCGACGTCAGGGTACCAGGCACACTGCCTCCGCCCTCAATTTTTAGGACTTAAGCGCCCTCGTTACCGATACGATCATCGAGCTGGTCGCGAGCAGAGTCAATCTTATCGGCCTTATCTTCGCCGAGCTTACCCTTAGCAAGATCAGCGCCCTTGTCCAGTGCGCTGTCCGAAACCTGCTCGCCCTTATCGGAGTTCAGCGCGTCCTTTGCCTTGTCAAAAATACCCATTCCTACAATCCTTTCGTTGCTTTTACTGTTTCTAACCGTGCTAGCTACCAACGTGTCAATACGCCTGCGGCTACAACCGATCAGTAGGCGTGAACCCCATCGATCGGCTCCGCACACTACGAACAAGTGCACTATCGACCGCGGCATTCACGTTGCGAGCCATCACGAGACTCCACCGTACCGACGCACCAGAGTCTTCGCCACACGAGTTATTAATCACCCTAGTTATGAGACGTACCGTTCCCACACAAAGCAGAACTCTAAGAATTCTCAGGGTCGGCGCATCCGTTTACCCCCTCCACCTACCCCTTTTCGTTCAACAACTTGGTAAAAGCAGGCGCGCTTTCGTTGGCATTGCTGTGCACTCTAGGACACACTTCTTTGGCTGCGCTCCGCGCTCAGTTCTTTGCGCAATAATTAACGCACATACCCTCGTCCGTAGATCAATCGCCAAAGTACAAACCTGCCCACAATGCCTTCCCCTCATTCTGAGCCAACTCCCCGACCCGCTACACAACCTGATTCTTCGACGCCCTCTCATGGGCTAGAAATACCCACAAACGATGACTCAGCCTTTGGCTTAGTGTGGCCCGGAAAGAATGCTGCCGCTGCGCTTGCTGCCTCTCAAGCTGCGGGGAGGCAAACGTTGATAAGCGGCTCGGATTCCACCACCAATTCAGTCACCGTCGCCGATAATCTATCCGCGCTCAAGAGCTTTTTTGCCCGCGGTATGAAGGCCGACGTCATCTATATCGACCCGCCGTATAACACCGGCAAGGATTTTGTTTATCGCGACAACTTCCGCCAACGGCGAGAAATGCGCTCAGAGCACTTTGGTCAATGGCATGCCGAATGGCTTTCTATGATGCTTCCGCGACTGATCCTTGCGCGTGAAGTACTCGCAGACACAGGATTCATCGTGGTTTCGATCGGCGAATCAGAATGTGCCCATGTACGCCTACTCCTCAACGAGGTTTTCGGCGAGGATTGCTTTGCAAGCCAGCTCATTTGGAAAAAAGGCGGTACTGGAAAGAATGATTCAAGATATGCCGTCCAAGAGCACGAATATGTCCTTTGCTACGCTAAATCTCCGGAAAACTCCGGGTTCAATGTTGATCTAGGGGCGCAGACATCGACCCGCTACAACCATCGCGATGAGAAGGGTAACTATTCCCTCGTTCGCCTAGATTCCAAGACCTTGGGTTATCTACCAAGCCTCGACTTTCCCATCGTCGGTCCGAATGGTGATAAATACTGGCCTCATCAACCCGACGGGAAGTCGAAGGTCGCGCGCTGGCGTTGGGGGCGGGACAAAGTTGATAAGCACTATGACGACCTGGTTTTCAGACGCGGCTTTGTCTATACCAAAAACTATGAAAAGAAGGGTGCGCGCCCACGCTCCATACTGGACGGGGAACGATTCGGTGTAACCCGTACAGGCCGTCGTGACGCTGAAGAGGCACTCGGTGTTAAAGGCGTATTCGATTTTCCCAAACCAGTGCGGCTTATCAAGCACCTCATCGCAATCGCCGGCGGCCCCAACGCGGTAGTCCTTGACTTTTTTGCTGGCTCTGGCACCACCGCGCAGGCCGTCGTCGAGCTCAATCGCGAGGATGGCGGCCAACGCTCCTTTCACCTCGTACAGATTCCGGCCCCCACGGAAACCACCAGTGCCGCGCACCAAGCTGGGTATAAAACGGTGGCAGATATCTGCTTAGCGCGGGTTCGCTCCCTCGGCATCCCCTTTAATCACTACACGCTCAGCGAGTAGTCCACGAAGGAATCAGTCCTAGGCCACTCCGTGTTCCTCGGTGTCTGCAGGCCGGCCGGGGATACCGAAGAAGTCTAGTACCGCGTCGGTGGCAAAACCTTTACCCACCTCAGTTTTCGTAGCGTTGTTTCCACCAGGCCAAACGTGGGATCCGCCTTCGATGCGAATGTGCTGCAGCGGTGCTTGGCAGGCAGTCCATGTCTCTCTGGTGGCACCGTTTGTGAGACGTACAGACTCGACGTCGCCACGACACTTGTTACGACGCTGATGCTGCCCGAGCACTTCTGCGACCGAAGCATAAGCAGTCTCGTGCCGCACGCCGCCCTCATAGTTGACAACGGGATCTTTTGTACCGTGAATATCCAAACGGCCAACAGGCTTGTCTGAGCAATCCGTATGGATGCCTTCGTAATAAGCCGCCGATACAGTAGCTACCGAGCGAAACGTCCCCGGCATACGGCAGGCTAAGAATGCCGCGAATCCTCCTCCATTGGACAGGCCCGCAGCGAAAATAGCGTTATCGTCTACCTCATAAGTCGCGCGCAGGCTGTCCACGATTGCTCGCACGAATTCTAGGTCTTCTTCCGCGCTGGTAGCAGCATAAGGCGCCGGAGCCCACGCCGCACTTTCCCCTGCAGGGTAGGCGACTATGGCGTCAGCCGCATCAAACTGGCTGTATTGCTCCATGTTTTCCGGAGAATCTGTATAACCGTGGAAGGACAACAGGACCGGCCAGGATCGATCTGCAGTGTAGTTTTCGGGCACGTGGAGGAGAAAACTACGTCCGGAGGCTAACTTCATTTTTTTCGTGTGCCCGGGGTCGGGGCCAACGAGCATAGGGGCGACGGGAAAACCGAGGTCACTTCTCCACTCTGCTGTTGATGGAGAAGTAGTCGTGTCTTCTTCAGGCGAGCTGCACGAGACCAGCGCCATGACGCAAGCTGCGGTTGACATGATCCCAGCCAGCGTGCGCGAACACCGTAGCCATGCTGCGGAATCTTCACTCATCATTTGCCTCGCCACGCTCGCCCTCGGGAAAATATCCTCGTCCACCTTAAAACATCCCACCGACATCCACGAACCTGCAGCACCACGGTAGATTTAGGAGCATCATGAGCCCAACTCCTTCCGAATCAACTGATTCCCCCAGCGTCTCATCCCCTTTCCCGGTCCCCGAGCATTACCCCAGCTATCGCCCGGCTTCAGGGAAAGAGGCACCGAGCTTCAGCACAGTTCAGCAGCGTCTTCGTTCTGCCCAATCATTCAGCCACGGTGCTGACGCCTATCATGATGTGCGTCCTGGTTACCCGCAGGAGGTATCACGGCTCATTGCCTCCGCGCGGACTGTCCTCGATGTTGGCGCAGGCACCGGAAAGCTCACTGAATCACTAAGCAACCCCGTTGTCTACGCCAGCGATCCATCCCCTGACATGACCCGAGTCCTAAACCGCCTCGGGGTGCCGTGCTGGCGTGCAACTGCCGAGAACACTGCGCTTGCCGACGCCTCCCTCGACGCCCTCACCTGCGCGCAGACCTGGCATTGGGTTGACGTCCAACGAGCCTGTGCAGAATTTGACCGGGTTCTCCGCCCCAACGGAAAAGTCCTCTTGGTGTGGAACACTCTGGACGTCAATGCGGACCCGTGGGTCCTGCGTCTTTCCCGCATCATGCATTCCGGAGATGTCCACCGTCCCGGTTTCTATCCCGCTTTTTGTGAACCATGGACGCTTCGCCAAGAGCTCCGCTTGACGTGGGAACACAAGCTGAGCCCCGAAGGCCTTCATTCTCTTATGCATACTCGCTCATATTGGCTTCGCAATGGCCAAAAGATCCATGAACGCATGACACATAACCTCAACTGGTACCTCTACGAACACATGGGCTTTCGCCCCGGCCAAGTCCTTCGCATTCCTTATCGGACAGATGCTTTCTTATTGGCCCGCGCTGGCGAGTAGCCAGCCCGCCCCAACCATGACAACTGTCACGTCTAATTGGTGACACCACGTCTACGCTGCACATATCTGCCCACCATAGCGTGAAGATATGAGCACAACACGCACTCTCCCACCAGTCATTGACGTCAATGACGTCAGCAAGGTTTTTAATGCGTCATCGCCCAATCCTGTACAAGCGCTTCACGACGTCTCCCTTTCTATTCATCGGGGCGAAATCGTTGGCCTGCTAGGAACGAACGGCGCCGGAAAAACGACGCTTATTGATCTCATCCTGGGCCTGACAACACCGACTTCCGGCACTATCCAGGTGCTCGGAGAAAGCCCACACACCGCTATTAAAAGCGGACGCATAGGAGCCGTCATGCAATCCGGCGGCCTTCTTCCTAACATCACCGTCAAGGAAACCCTCGAGCTCCTCGGCGCGGCCTTCCCATCTCACCGTGCGTTTGACGACATCATCGAGCGCGCAAATCTAGGAGATATCCTGTCGCGCCGCGTGAGCAAATGCTCCGGTGGTGAGCAACAACGCCTCCGCTTCGGACTGGCCCTCTTAGGAGATCCGGAAGTGCTGCTTCTCGACGAGCCAACTACTGGCATGGACGCCGGTGCCCGACATCACTTCTGGGAAACTATGCGCGAAGAGGCAGATGCCGGCCGAACCATCGTGCTCACCACCCATTACCTTGAAGAAGCCGAGACCTTTGCCCAGCGCATCATCATGCTCAACAAGGGCCACATTCAAGCCGATGGCTCGACAGAAGAGATCCGCAACTCCAACTCCACCCGTGTCATCCGGGCCGCCTTTCCCGGCGAGGTGCCACATGCGCTTACGGCCAACCTACTTCCCGGAGTTATCCACCAAGAGCAAACAGACACGGGGCTGGTCATCACTGCTCGAGACTCTGATGCGGTGGCACGCTACCTGCTTAACGAAACCACTGCTCGCGACATCACTATCACAGGACACAGTTTGGAGGATTCCTTCCTCGAGCTCTACAACGCTACATCCAGTAACACCACGCGATAAGGAGATTTCACATGAGCCCCCACACCGCTGCGCACCCCACTCTTCGCACCACCCTGAACTACGCTGCCCACGACCTAAAGCGGCTACGTCGCGACCTGCCCACGCTCTTTTTCAGCGTTGGTCTTCCAATCATCTTCTATATTCTCTTCGGCGCCATGCAAGAATACGGCCAAGTCGAGTTTAACGGCGGAAATGTTGCTGCCATGGTGATGATCGGCATGGCTCTCTATGCCGGTGCTACAGGTGCTGTTGGCGCCGCCGGCTCCATGGTTGCAGAAAACCGTGCAGGATGGGGCCGACAATTGGCGCTCACTCCCCTACGCTCTTCCCAGCTAGGGATTTCCAATTTCCTCAATATCGCGGTCCGCGCAATCTTACCGATCGCCGCTGTCTTCATTACCGGTGCACTCACCGCAGCAAGCATGCAACCGACCCAGTGGGCATTAGCATTTCTTGCTACCGTCGCCTGCGCTATCCCCTTCGGCTTCTACGGCATGGCCTGTGCCATGCTCTTTCCCTCAGAAAACACCGTCTCTATCACAACATCCACTATCGTCATTCTCGCCTTCGCCGGAAATGTCTTCATGCCGCTAAAGGAATCGCTACTCGCGGTCGGACGATTCACTCCGATGTACGGCGCACAGGCTCTTTCTCGTGGGCCTTTGTCTGAAGGCGCCCAAATGATCAATAGCGAGCAGCTCTTTATTGAAGACCCGCTATGGTACGCATGGGTTAATATCGCTGTATGGACAATGGTTTTCGTCGGGTTGTGTCTGATTCTTCACAAGCGCGACAAGAACCGAGCATGATGAGTAGCTTCAAGGTTCGCAATGCCGCTTTCGCAGCTATTTGGTTGATCTTTCTCCTGCTTGTCCTTCTCCAAGTTTTGTTCCTTCCCACTTATACGCCTGCTCAGCGGACCTGGGCTGTGGCCATCACTGTGTTTTTCTGTGTGGCCTACTTTCTCTCCTTTGGTTCTGTCGACTTCTTTCCGCGCGGCTGGACCTTGGGTCAACGCGTAACCCTTCGGTGGGTTATCCTCGCGCTACTCGCCCTAGCATCTATTCCGGGATATGGTGCCTGGGCTGTCGCCTTCGTCCCATATCTCGGAGCGCTCGTAGCCTATACACAACCGTTCAGGACTGCCGCGACGGTTATTATGCTCACCGGCATACTTGCTGGTATCCCCGCATGGATTTACGAGAATCCTCGCTTTATGGACCTTGCGATCATCCTCTTCGGCTGGCCGCTTCTCATCTTGGTCCTCGGAGCATTGTCCCAGAGAGAGGACACTGAGATAGCTCTTCGCCATGATTTAGATCTGGCGCATCAACGCGAGGATATTGCCTCTGATATCCATGACCTTCTCGGCCACTCGCTTACTGCTATCAACCTCAAATCCGAAGTAGCCCGTCGGCTAATCGAACACGACCCCGCCAAGGCAGCTGCCGAGCTCGAGGAGATTAGCGCCCTGTCAAGGATGTCACTCGCCGAAGTCCGCTCGACTGTTACCCGCATGAAGAACCCTACCTTTGCCGGCGAGATCCACGCCGCGCGCCGGATCCTCGAAACCGCCGGAATACAAACTCACCTTCCGGATACCCTCACGCGCCCCCAGTCTCATGAAGATCTGTTCTCCTGGGCGTTGCGGGAGCTTAGCACCAACGTCGTGCGGCATTCTGGAGCTACTGAATGCTGGGTACTACTCACGGAGAACTCCCTCAAGGTTACGGACAACGGCTGCGGCTTCACAGAAGACGCTTCGCGTGCACTTGCCTCCGGTCTCACGGGCCTCGCAGGTCTTCGCCGCCGGGCAGAAGCCGCCGGCGGTGAGGTCACAATCGAGCGCGCCGGCGGTTTGACCACAGTCCGCGTGACGCTCAAAGGCCCTGATACGCAGGAGGTTAAGTAGCTTTGACGAACGCCATCCGGGTGCTCATTGCCGAGGACCAGTCTCTAGTTCGCGGCGCGCTGACCGCGCTCCTTAATACCGAGCCGGACATTGAAGTCGTTGCAGGCTGTGGCTCTGGGACAGAGGTCGCGGAGCTCGTCGCCAAGCACAGCGTTGACGTGGCTTTACTCGATATTGAGATGCCTGGCATGAACGGCATCGATGCTGCCAAGAGTATCGCCGGCACTGACTGCCGGAGCCTTATCGTCACCACATTTGGACGGTCCGGTTACGTCAAACGCGCTCTCGAAGCAGGTATAGATGGCTTTCTCGTCAAAGACACCCCTCCCGATGAACTCGCTGATGCCATCCGCCGTGTCCATTCGGGTTTGCGCGTTATCGATCCGCAGCTTGCTCAGGACATTCTCTTCGCCCCCGACAACCCACTGAGCGAACGAGAAATCGAGGTATGCCGCCTGTTAGTCCGTGGACTCGGCTCCGCTGACATCGCTTCGCAACTTCACCTCAGCGGCGGGACCGTGCGCAACCACGTCTCCGCCATCATGGCGAAGACGCGGGCTGGAAATCGCTTCGAGGCTGCACGGCGCGCTGAAGCAAACGGGTGGATTTGAGGCCTCTCCGTGGTCCCGCCTTCAGCCCGCTAGCGGAGCTATCGGCGTTGACGGCGCTCGCGCACGCGCACCGCGATGCGCACGGGCGAGCCGTGGAAACCGAAACGCTCACGGAATTTACGCTCTAGGTAGCGACGATAGCCAGCGTCCAAAAAGCCGGTTGTAAACAGCACGATGGTCGGTGGTTGCGTCGACGCCTGAGTGGCAAAGAGCACTCGCGGCAGGCGGTTATTATTCATCGGCGGTGGGTTCGCGGCAATTGCGTCACGCATCCAATTGTTGAGCTGACCGGTGGACACGCGCTGATCCCAGCTTTCTAGGGCCTCGATCATGGCGGGCTCTAGCTTTTGCAGGGCGCGCCCGGTCTCAGCAGAGATATTCACGCGGGTCACCCACGGCAGGTGGCGCAGGTTCTCATCAATTTCGCGCTCTAGGTAGTAGCGGCGATCCTCATCCACAAGGTCCCATTTGTTAAAGGCAATAACCAAGGCCTTTCCGGCCTCAAGAACCATGTTGAGGACGCGTTGGTCTTGCTCCGAGACTTCTTGGGAAGCGTCGATAAGCATGACGCACACCTCGGCCGCATCAATCACGCCGCGCGTGCGCAAGGAGGCGTAGTACTCGTGGCCCTGCGCGTTTTTAACCTTCTTGCGCAGACCTGCGGTATCAATGAACTTCCACAAACGCTGGTCCAGCTGCACCAGGGAATCAACTGGGTCGACCGTGGTGCCTGCAGCATTGTCTACCACGGAGCGCTCCTCCGCCGTCAGCTTGTTCAGCAAGGAGGACTTGCCCACGTTCGGCTTGCCCACCAACGCCACGCGGCGAGGACCGGAGGTAATCGAGGAATGACGCGGTTCCGCAGGGAACAAACGGAGGATCTCATCGAGGACGTCGGCACCGCCCCGACCATGCTGAGCGGATACTGGCCACGGATCGCCCAAACCAAGCGCGTAGAACTCGGCCATGTCTGCATACATGGTTTCCGAATCAAACTTGTTGGATACCAGGATGACTGGGACCTCGGAGCGCTGCAATTTCCGAGCCATAACCGCATCGGTCTCAGTGATGCCCACCTTGGTGTCCACCACGAACACGATGACGTCGGCAGTTTCCATCGCCTGCTCTGCCTGGCGGGCGATGGCGGCATGGATTCCCTTGACGTTCGGGTCCCAACCTCCGGTGTCCTGAACAAAGAAGCGCTGGCCATTCCACTCCGCTACATAAGACACGCGGTCACGGGTCACGCCCGGGTGGTCCTCTACAACAGCTTCACGGCGCCCAAGGAAGCGATTCACCAGAGAAGACTTGCCCACGTTCGGGCGACCCACTACGGCCACCGTGCACAGGTTTTCCTCCGTATGGCCCTCACCGACACCAAAGGCGTGGGATAGGGCTTCCCATTCTTCCTCGCTCAGCGGAGCCTCATCGTCGAAATCGGTCTCATCCTCACCAAAATCGGCCTCGCTGAATTCAGACTCGTCGAATTCATAGTCAAAGTCTTCAGAGTCGAAATCCTTCGGAGCCCAGCCGCCGTGCGGATCGCGTACGACCTCTTCTTCAAGTTTTCCGGCCGGATAGTGAAATTCCGTCTCAAAGTCTTCCGGCTGCTGCGCCGGATCTACATCCGGATTCTGCGGTTCATTAGTCATGTCAGGCCTCCTGTGCAGCCGATTCTTTGACGACGGCGATGAGAGCGTCAAGGACCTCATCTCGGGTCATCTCGGACGTATCAACGAGTACCGCGTCCTCCGCCGGGCGCAGCGGCGATGTAGCGCGGGAAGAGTCGGCGGCGTCGCGCCGTTCGACGGCGGCAAGCACGGAGTCAAAATCCGAGTCAATGCCGGCAGCTAGGTTTTGGTCGTGACGGCGCTGTGCTCGGACCTCGGCGCTAGCCGTCATGAAAGCCTTCGCGGGGGCATCGGCAAGAACAACCGTGCCGATATCGCGCCCTTCGACAATCGCGCGATGAGCCTGGGCGGCAAGCTTACGTTGCAGTTCAACGAGGTTTTGGCGCACTTCCGGAATGGCGGAAACTGCCGAGACATTGCGGGTGACCTCATCTTCTCGGATGACGCGGGAGACATCCTCGCCATCAAAGATGACCATGGTGGAATCTGGATCATCAGACACCTCGAGAGGCAGGTCAGCAGTCGTGGAAATCACCGCCTCAGTATCCGCTGGGTCCACACCCGCGCGCAGCACAGCAAGCGTTGCCACGCGGTACATTGCACCGGTATCGACGTACTTGGCGTCAAGCTTCTTGGCCAGTGCTCGGCACGTCGTGGATTTACCGGTTCCGGAGGGACCGTCAACAGCCAGAATGAGGCCTTGATTGGGCATATTTGAAATCATTACATCCCCACCGCCTTGTACAGGCTGGTCAGTTCGTTGGAGTTCAGTGCACGCAAGGAGCCGGGCTTCATATCACCCAACTGCACCGTGTGGAGTTTGGTGCGCACGAGACGCTGGACCGGATACCCGGCTTCCTTAAGCATGCGACGCACGATGTGCTTCCGGCCCTCGTGCAGCTCGACGCGCACCAGCGAATAGCCCTGGTTCTTGTCCACGATCTGCACATAGTCCGCCTGCGCAAGGCCATCGTCCAATTCGATGCCCTCGCGCAGCTGACGAACGAGCTTCTTATCTGCTTCACCAAGGACAGTCGCGAGGTATGTTTTGGTCACCTCATATTTGGGATGCATGAGACGGTTGGCAAGTTCGCCGTCGTTAGTCAACAAGAGAAGCCCCTCGGTATCCGCATCGAGGCGTCCGACGTGGAACAAGCGCTGGCCTGCTACCACGCGATCAGCCACCACATCTCCCACGCAAGGACGGCCCATGTCATCCGACATCGTGGACTGCATACCGCGCGGTTTGTTGAGCACGAAGTATTGGGTCTCCTCGTTGACGTTGATGCGTGTGCCATCGACGCGAATCACGTCCGTGTTGGGGTTAACACGAGTGCCCTGCTTGATGATGACCTGGCCATTGACCTCAACGCGGCCCTCATCGATGAGGATCTCTGCATGGCGGCGCGAAGCAACGCCGGCCTTGGCCAAGACCTTTTGCAGACGCTCGCCTTGGTTCTGGGAGCTCTTCTTATCTTTACCGTCTACCAGCCAGTCCGCGCCCAAGTCTCGGGCGATAGATTCTGCGGTGGCCTTCTTCTTCACATGCTGATGGCGGGCCGGCTTAGCGTTCGACACGATCATGTCGCTGTCACGCTTTTTCTTTTCCGGTGTGCCATCGCGGCGAGCGGGTGGAGTCACGGGAATGTGTCCTCTCAATAGTTCTTCAATTTGCGGCGCGCGGAAACACGCCGATGTCCGGCCGCAATCCTACCGCAGACAGCGCCTTTATGAGTAGTCCTCGTCGATCTGCTCGATGTCTGGCAGCAGCGGAGCGAGATCCGGTAGGCGCTCAAGGGAATCAATGCCGAGTAGCTCTAGGAAAAGCTCAGTAGTCTCATAGTGATGTGCGTTGCCAGCTGAGGGCTCTGGGCTCTCTATCTCCCGGATGAGCCCCCGCAACATGAGCGTACGAACTACTCCGTCGACGTTGACGCCGCGTACGCCAGCGACTTGAGCTCGGGTGACCGGTTGGCGGTAAGCGATAACTGCCAAGGTCTCCAATGCCGCGCGGGAAAGCTTGGTTTGGGTGCCATCGAGAACAAATTGCTCGACGGCATCTGCGTTCTCTTTACGCGTATAAAAGCGCCAGCCCTCCGGTGTCTCACGCAGATCGATGCCGGAGCCGCGCTCGCTCAGCTCGCGCTCTAGTGCACGCAGAGTATCGCTGACGACGGTGACCTCCGCATCCAGTACACGGGCCAGCTCCTCCACGCTGGCTGGGGAATCAATAACGAGGAGGATGGACTCCAGGCGTGAGCGCAACTGTGAAATAAGAGGCAAAGCTCCCTGTCCGCTCGGGGCTGCGAGGTCGCTGGGGGCCAAGGGTGACGTATCGTCCATGACTCGGTAGCCTACCCTAATCCCAGTTCGCCGCCGCGACGACCGCCGGGTCCACGTCGAGCCCGGTCCAGGACAATTCAAGTGGCCCCAAAGACTCTGGCTGGGAAGCATCAACCGCTTTGGCTTTGTAGAGCTCCAACAACGCCAGGAAACGTCCAACGACCTCCATAGAGATGGTGCAGTCCCTGGTTAAGGCTTCGAAACTCATCCATTGGCCCGTGCCCAGCATCTTGAGCGTCGTGAGGATCTTTCCGGCCTGCTCCGGCACGGAGACAGCAACCTGGTGAATATGGCCTGTGGCAACCTCTTCCGGGGGTTTGGGCCGGAAGACACCAGCTGCGAGTTCGGCGAACGTGGCCGGAGTATGCCCAATCTTGACTGGCGGAAGAAGGTTGCTAAAGCGCTCCTCCATCGCCACCGCACGCGGATAACGCCGCTGGGCCGCGCGCTGCCATTGCGCGAACTGGTCGGCAACCTGCTTATAAGCCTTGTACTGCAGAAGGCGCGCAAAGAGGAGATCGCGAGTCTCCAGGAGCTCAAGATCTTCAAAGTCATCGACTTCGCCACGCGGCAATAATCGAGCCGCCTTCAAATCCAAAAGTGTTGCGGCGATGAGAAGGAACTCCGTGGTTTCATCCAAGTCCGCGGTTGCCCCTAAAGCACGCGTATAGGCCACGAACTCATCGGTGACTTCAGACAGCGCCACTTCCGTAACGTCCAGCTTCTTCGCTTGAATCAGCTGCAGCAGCAAGTCGAAAGGGCCCTCAAAATTGCCCAGGGCGATGCGAAAGCCGGTAATCTCCGGTTGGGTCATAATGAGCGGCTAGCCGTTAGCTCGCTCGATGACCTCTTTAGCCAGGTCGCGGTACTGCTTGGCTGCCTGGGAGCTGGGCGCCCAGGTAGTAATGGGCTCGCCGGCTACCGACGTCTCTGGGAAACGAACGGTACGTGTAATCACCGTGTCAAAGACCTTGTCCCCGAAATACTCCACCACGCGGTCCATGACTTCCCGGGCGTGGCGGGTGCGGCGATCGAACATGGTGACCAGAATTCCCATGACCTCGAGGTCGAAGTTAATGCGGTCCGCTACTTTCTCCACGGTATCGGTTAACAGCGCGAGGCCGCGCAGGGAAAAGAACTCGCACTCCATGGGGATGATAACTCCCTGCGAGCAGGCCAAAGCATTGACCGTGAGCAAGCCCAGTGAAGGCTGGCAGTCAATGATGATGAAGTCATAGTCCTTGCGTACCGGGCGAAGGGCACGGGCCAGGGTATGTTCGCGGCCAACTTCATTGACCATCTGGATCTCAGCGGCGGAGAGGTCGATGTTGGCGGGGACGAGGTCGAGCCCGGCCACGCCGGTGTGCACGATAGCGGAATGCACTGAGACTTCGCTATCAAGCATGACGTCATAAATGGTGTCCTGGATCTGGTCGTGGGTCAGGCCCAGGCCGGCCGAAAGAGCACCCTGCGGGTCCAAGTCAACGAGGAGGACTTTACGCCCCAGCTCCGCCAGACACGCGCCCATGTTAATGGTGGACGTGGTTTTCCCGACGCCACCCTTCTGGTTACACATGGAAATAATCGTGGCGGGACCATGCTTTTCCAATGGCTCTGGTTCCGGAAGCTCCCGCAGTGGGCGGCCGGTTAGCCCGACCTGTGCTTCCGAGGCCTCAAACAGTCCCTCGTCGCTCACAGTCACACCTGCTTCCTTGACCTGTACGGCCCCTGTGCGGTCTTTCCGCTTCGGCTTTGCAGCAACACGCGGCGCCGCATTCTTACATCCTTGTGATTATAGGGTACCCCGTGGGTGCCTGCGCCGCGATTATAGCTAAGGAAAACCGGTGAATAAAGTCCATGGCCTAGATTAGGCGTCCTCCTGTGCTCCCTCCGACCGGCGTCCCTTAAGCGCGAGCCACACGATGAGCGCGATAACTCCGAGGCCCGCGATACCTGCTGCAAGTGCGCCAACTCCAAGCCCCGATTCTCCTTGTTCCTCTCCGCCGGCCTTGTCAGCTGCATCAGAATCCAGCTGCTGCTCCGCAGGCACCTCACTCGCGCTCTCACGGGTTGGATCGGTAAGCGTCACTACCAGCTCAGCGGACTGAGTGTCCTTGTTCACGAACTGCATGATGAAAGGATTGTCCGGCTCCGCCCCCTCTGGGTAGGTCAGGGTCATGGTGCGCGAGCCTTTGTCGATCTCCCGTTTGACCCCCTTTACGAACTCGCCTTCCGCGTTGAGGTAGCGCAGCGTAACTCCGTCATCCTCAAGGTGCTTGAAGCGGTTGTACAGGTCGAGAGCCTGTTTGAGCCCAAGCTTGGCAGTGATTGTTTGGCCGTCAATCGTGGATTCCAGGTTCACATAGGAAGTATTCGAATCATCAATTCCTTCCCACCCGCGGCCTGTTCGCGAAGGAGGCACGTGGCCTTGACCAGAGCCATCCGCAGCGGGCGCCGAGCCATCGGCGGGAGGCTGTCCTCCGTTCTGCTCACCACCACCTGCGCTGTCATCTGAGTTCTCGTTCCCCGCCGGTCCCCCGTTGCCCCCGGGATTGTCCGGGTTCTCGTGGTCCTGCTGCTCACCGCCGAGCTGGCCCGGGTCTCCGTTCTCAGCTGCGTCGTTGAGTTCATCGGCGGTGACGTCGGCGTCGGCCACGAGCACGATGGTCATGGTCACGCCTTGGTAGGTCACCGGCACACTGATTTGTCCTCCCGCGGGTGGTGCAGTCACCGTAGCGCTGCCGCCAGAAGCAGTGACGTTCCAGCCATCGGAGGCCACGTTGACGTCGACAGGCACTGGCAGCGAAACGGTCGTCGTCTGACCAGCCGGCACCGGAATGGTGGCGTCTTGTGCATAGGCGGTGGCCGTGCCGAAGCCTGGCAGCACCCCAGTTGCGCTCACGATGCCCGACGCGACGCCGGAAAGGGAACCTACGGAGAGCACGGAAGCTAGCGCAACCGCTCGATAGGTTCGGGACAAAGAAGTGGTTGAAGCCATAAAAATCCTTTTCATCGGTAGAAGTCGTGACGATTCTAAGCGCTCTTAGGCGCGTGGATGGGCAGTGCGCCACACTTCGCGGAGTGAATCCGCAGTGACGTGAGTATAAATCTGTGTCGTCGTCACGGAAGAATGCCCCAAGAGCTCCTGTACGGTACGCACATCAGCCCCGCCCTCGAGCAGATGGGTGGCAAATGAGTGACGCAGTGTGTGCGGAGAGATTTTAGTGCTCAGGTGGGCGCGCTGCGCTGCGGTCTTGATCACGGCCCAGGCGCTTTGCCGCGATAAAGACTTGCCCCGAGTGTTGAGGAACAGGGTGTGAGAGGCTCCCGTAGCCAGCACAGGGCGGGCACGCACTAGGTAGTTCTCCACCGCTGTCACCGCATGTGAACCCAGCGGAACTAGCCGTTGCTTATCGCCCTTGCCGCTCAACAACACAATGTCACGAACTGAAGCACTCCCCTCACCCGTCACATCGTCCACATTTAGCGCGATGATTTCGGAGATACGTGCGCCCGTACCATACAGCATCTCCAATAGAGCGCGATCTCGGATATCAATGGGCGTTGCAGTATCTCCGCTAGGGATGGCATCGAGGAGTGCCTCCACATCCTCCACGCTAAGAGTCTCCGGCAGCGGTTGCGCCCGCTTGGGTGGGGAAACCTCCGCCGCGACGTCTTCCTCGATCATCCCCTCGGCCAGGGCAAACTTATGCAGTCCTCGAGCGACAACCAAAGCGCGACTAGCAGAGGACTGCGCAAGACTCTTACGCAAGTAAACGAGGTAGTTCTCCACGTGCGAGCGGGTTACGTGGCGCAAATCCGTGATCCCAGATTCCGCAAGCCAATTGACGTAACGGTTAATGTCTCGACGGTAATTGCTTACCGTATTCTTCGAGGCACCTTTTTCCACCATGAGGTGCATCAACCAAGCTTGTCCGGCGGCTGCGGCGGGGTTAGAGGGCGTCACAGCTGCTTAAGATCCGGACCCGGGCGCCGGTGAGCGATCGATTCCGGCCGTAGCTCGAAAGGAGAGCCAACTGGGCGCGGGGTGGCATCCCCACGCACGCAGACATATGCCGCAAGGATTCCTGCCACCGCAATGGAGTTCACAATCTCCCCCACCAGGATGCGCTCGACAGCCTCCGCAAGGGGAACCCATGCAAAGCCCATGTCAGCTTCCTCGTCGCCTTCGGCGTTGAGTTTGGGCACGCTCGACAGGCCTCGCGCCAAGAACACGCGCACGGCTTCCTCGCAGAATCCCGGGGAGGTCACCAGATCAGTCAACACTGCCCATTCCTCGGCGGCCAGGCCGGCCTCTTCCTGGAGCTCGCGTTGCGCGCCGCTGAGCTCGTCTTCGCCCTTCACGTCGAGCAAGCCGGCCGGCAGCTCCCACAAGCGCTTGCCGACGCTATGCCGGTACTGCTCCACCATGGCGATACGGTTGTTCTCATCCAACGCCACAACGGCTACAGCACCAAGGTGCTCGACAACTTCTCGCTGAGCAACAACCTCCCCCGGCATGACGACATCATCGCGGCGAACAGCGATGATGGGGGCGTCGACAAGCAGCTCGGTTCCCACCGTACGAAAATGGTGTGACATCTAGAGATCCTTCGGCAGCGCCGGCGCTGCGCTTTCAGCATTCGCCGCAGAACCATACACACCGTGGCCACCGTCGAGTTGTTCCTTCACGGCTAAAACGCTGGCCATCTGGGACACCGGATGATCAATGGAGTCCACGGTGCTGATCTTCGTCTTGTCGGCTCGGAGTTTATCCAGGACGCCGTCGTCACCGGCGGATTCCACGCGCCCTGCATAAACCATCGCGGTATCCACCGAATCAAAACCTTCTAGGAAGTTGACCGTCGTATCGATGGCGTACTTCGCAGCAGCGCTGTCGTCTTCCTCTCCCGGGGTCATGCCTCCGCCCACGACGACTACGGCCTGGGCAGGAAGAATAGTGCCATCCTTGTAGTCAATGTAGCCGGCATCGCGCAGAGCCCGCAAAAGGGTCGCGCGATCATCAACTGATGCAAGCGGCTCGGTGGTCTCAGCATCCATCATCAACCCCGCCGCAAGTGCCTGACCAGCATGTGTGCCGGAATCAATCTTCTTTTTATCGAGCTTCGCTCCCGCCGGCAACGTGGTGGTAACGAGGGACAAAAGCTTGTCCGCGGATTCTTGGGCTACAAACTTCTCAGTCAGCTTGATGCTTCCTGCATCGGTGGAATCTGCAGAACCCAGCAAATCCTTGACGGCCTTGACGTCGGCGTCGTCGGCATCGGGCATACTCACAACCATGACCGGGCGCTGCGCCAAGGAACCATCCACCACGTATCGGCCGAGATCTCCCATAACGGAATCAGCAGAGTCTAGCTGGGCCTCCGCGATGTTATTCTCAAGAACCAGCTTTCCGTATTTCTCGCGCACCTCACTGGTCGATTCACCCCCGGGACCCGATCCGGAATCCATGTTTGGAGCAATCACCAGCGTGCCCAACGCAATGCCAAGGGCTGCGCCGAAACCGAGGCCGGTGATAATGAGGGACTTAGGCGACATCATTATTTAAACCACTCCTGCACGCTTAACGCGAAGTTATTCCAGGTATCGATCAGGTTCTGGAGGAAGGATTCATCGCCGCCCAAGCCGACGATCAGAATAACGACGGCAAGTGCTACGAGGATGCCAAGCAGCGCCCACAGCCATCCCATAGCTCCGGAATCGGGCGCGGAATAAAGGTTGATAACAGCGTCCGCATCCACCAGGCGCGTGCCCGCCTTCATGTGGCACAGCAAAGCCGCGGGCGTAGCATTCGGCTCGTTAGCAAAGATGTCGTCGAGGTCGAGGGATCCACCAACCTGCACAATCATCTGAGCCTCGTGGTAGTCCGCAAGCAACAGCGCGAGATCGGTAGCTGAATCCGTGGCGGCAGGGAAGGTCATCGCACCAATCCCCAAATCCTGAATGCGCTCGAGCCCGTCAGCAGTGCCGTCCGGCTCGGCGGGGAGAATAACCTGGGCACCGCTGCGCAGGGTTTCCGAGCTCACCTCGGAAGGGTTACCCACGATGAAGTGAGGCTGGTATCCCAGCTCAACCAGGGTGTCCGCGGCAGCGTCCACGCCGATAATGATGGGTTCATACTCGCGGATAAAGTTGCGCAGGAGCGTCAGCTTCTTGCGGTGTTCCTCAGTGGGCGAGACCACGAGAACTTTGCGCCCGGCCATGACGGACCCTGCATCGGGAACACCCAGGCCATCGATGAGTAGCGGACCTTCGGAATGAATGAACTCAATGGAGTTACCGAAATATGCCTCCATATGATCGATGAGTTCCTGCTGGGCAGAAGCAAAATTCTTTTCCGCCCGGTCGCGGGTAACCACCGTTCCCGAAGAAAGCTGGGTATCGCCCGCAAAAATTGCGCCGTCTTCGGTCAGACGCGCCTTCTTTCCATCCTTGAAATTGTCCACAAAATCTTGGCCTACGCCCTCGATGAGGGTGACATCGGCGTCGAGAAGCATGTGGGGTCCATAATTCGGGATAGAACCAGTGGAGAACTCCGCGACGTTGATCACGGCGGCCGGCTTCATATCCACGAGGGTCTGGGCCTCTTGGCGGGAGATATTGGCGGCGTTGATGACTGCGAAGTCACCAGCGCTAAACTTCTTCATGCCCTTGCCGCCCGGGGTGCAATCACGCAGCGCGCCGTGTTCTCCAGGCAGATCGGTATTACGGGAAAACAGACTCATGTCTGACAGTTTCCCCTGTTAGGGGCTCAAGGTGTGGAAGGCGCGCGGAAAGTCTCGACTTCTGCTTGAGCCCTATCGAAGAGCTCTTGTGCATGCGCGCGGCCCGTCTCGGTGTCATCGAGGCCAGCGAGCATACGCGCGAGCTCCTCAACGCGCTCCTCGGCGGCCAAATCCGCAACACCCGACGTGAATTTCTCCTTCGACACGTGCAAGTGTGAGTCCGCATAGGCGGCCACTTGCGGCAGGTGGGTGACACAAATGACCTGGTTGGTGGTGGACAGCCGCGCTAGACGACGCCCAATCTCCACCGCCGCGCGGCCACCGACGCCGGCATCCACCTCGTCGAAGACCAAGGTGGTCCCGTCGCCGCTGGCCAAAACTACCTCCATGGCCAGCATGACGCGCGAGAGCTCACCGCCCGAGGCCGCGGAAGCCAAGGGCTTGCCGTTGAGTTGAAATTCGACCTCATCCGCGCCGGACTTGGAGTACTTCGTCTTCTTGACGGCGGCCGTCAAGGTGGAGTTCGGCATGGCCAGGCCATGAATTTCTTCGGTGACCTGAGCCCCGAGCTTCTTCGCGGCCTTGGTACGGGCGGCAGTGAGCTTTTCGGCTTTGGACACCATCGTCTTTTCGGCCTCCATTACCTCTTTCTTTAAGGCCTCAAGGGCCTCGGTAGAGGTATCCAACGTAGCGAGTTTGGCCTCAGCGGCATCCCGCCAGGCCAGGACTCCATCGATATCAGCAGCATATTTGCGGGTAAGCCGCTTGAGCTCCTGTTGGCGCTGTAGGGATTCCTCGAGGAGGTTGGGATCGGCGGGTAGATCGCTCAAATACGTCGTGAGGTCGGCAGCGATGTCGGTCAGCTGCGCGGTGACTTCGCTAACGCGCTCCCCTAGGCGAGCGAGCTCGGTATCACTTGCCCCAGCGAGTGCTGATTCGGCGGCGCCGACAAGATTGACGGCGGTGTCCTCATCCCCAAATCCTTCGCCCCCATCCAGAGCACTGAGAGCGGTGGCTGCGCCCTCACGCAAAGCATCAACATCTTGCAAGCGCTTAATAAGGGTCACGAGTTCGGCATCTTCGCCTGGTTGCGGATCGAGCTCGGAGATCTCCTTAATAGCGAACTGCAACCTGTCAACTTCCTGCGCCATCTCGCGCCGTGATTCCGTACGACGCTGATAGTCCTTAGCCAACGCGCGCCAGTGGCTAAACGCATCGGTATATGCGGTGCGAACCTTGTCAATCGCAGGTTCAAAGCGATCGATCGCTGCCAATTGTTGATCGGCAGATAGCAAACGCAGCTGGTCGTTCTGACCGTGCACAGTAATCAGGTGGGAGGCGAACTCCCCCAATGTCGCCGCCGGCACTGAACGCCCACCCAAGTAGGCGCGTGAGCGTCCCGCCGCCGACACCGTGCGGGAGGCAATGAATTCGCCGTTTTCATCTGGCTCACCGCCTGATTCTTCGACTACCTTCGCTACGGCAAGAGAACTGGAGGAAAAGTGCCCTTCTACGGCTGCTTTCGCGGCGCCATCGCGCACACGTGATGCATCCGCGCGACCGCCGGCGAGAAGGCGTAGGCCGGTTACCACCATGGTCTTACCAGCGCCGGTTTCGCCGGTGAGCACGGTGAGTCCTGGCGATAGTTCCGCTGCGGAGCTTTCAATCACGCCGAGGTCAGAGATGCTGATATCAACGAGCACGGTGAGCTATCTTCCTTCCTAAATACGCGCCAAACAACCTAGTGACGCGGCCCGCGCCAACCTTCCACGGGGAGGCGCAGCTTGGACACCAGACGATCAGTGAATGGCTGCTGATCTAGACGTACCCAGCGCACCGGCCTTTCACCACGAACGACCTCCGCGCGCGAACCTGGAGGCATCGAGACTTCCCGGAATCCGTCAAGGATGACCACGGCCGGAGTCGTCGCCGACGCCGATTCCACCGCGACTTGCGAATCCGGAGACACCACGAGCGGTTTGGTAAACAAGGCATGCGCGTTGTTTGGCACAACCAGGATGGCATCAAGAGAAGGCCACAGAACTGGCCCTCCGGCGGAGAAGGCATAGGCCGTGGATCCAGTCGGAGTGGAGATGAGCACGCCATCGCAACCAAAAGCAGATACCGGGCGCCCATCCACCTCGAGGATGGCGTCCAGCACCCCCGAGCGGTTGAGATTCTCAATCGACGCCTCATTGAGCGCCCAGCTACGCTCACGCAGTTTCCCGTCAGCATCAAACACGGTGACGTCGATAGTAAGCCGGTCTTCGACCTCATAGGATTGCTCGATAACTCGTACTAACGCACGGTCGAGTGACTCCGCTTCCCACTCGGCGAGGAAGCCGACGTGGCCCAGGTTTATTCCAAGCACGGGAACATCGACGGCACGCGCCATATCTGCCGCGCGCAAAAATGTGCCATCGCCACCGAGAACCAGCACCAATTCACAACCTTCGGCAGCAGCTGGCGTATGCCGAACATGCTGCAGGCCCGGAAGGACGGTATCCGCTGCGCACACGCGCACCTTGATGCCTGCCTCCTGGAGCAGCTCCGCCGCGCGATGCGTAGCGGCAAGATTATCCGCGCGGCTCGCGTGCGGAACAAGAAGAATTTCGCGGCGGTTGGTGCCCTCCGCGGCGACACTACTGCTCACTGGGGTCCTTCCTTGATAGCCGTCTCGATCATTGCATCAAGCCTATCTTCCGGGGTGGACAATCCATCCTTGACCAACCAGAGGAAGTACTCAACATTGCCGCTTGGTCCAGGTAACGGCGATGCCGCCACGCCTTTCACGCTGAGCCCGAGCTCCTGAGCGAAGATAGCGACATCCTTGGTTACTTCCGCCCGTAGCTCAGGAGAGCGCACCACACCACCGGACCCTATCCGGTCTTTGCCCACCTCAAACTGTGGTTTGACCATGGGCAATAGCCACGCGCCATCAGCCATGCACGATGCAATCGCTGGAAGCACAAGCTTCAGGGAGATAAACGATAGGTCACCAACCATGGCGTCGCAGGGACCATTCGTGTGCTCAAGTGTCAGGTGGCGAATGTTAGTGCGGTCGAGCACCGTAACCCGTTCGTCATTCTGCAAACGCCACAACAACTGCCCGTAGCCCACATCGACGGATAGCACCTCCGCGGCACCGCGGCGCAGGCACACATCGGTAAAGCCGCCAGTCGACGCCCCCGCATCCAACACTCGCTTTCCCCTAAGGTCAACGTCGAAAGCCTCGAGAGCGCCAAGGAGCTTGTGCGCGCCACGCGAAGCCCAATCATCCCCCTCGCTGGCCTCAACCTTGATAGACACCTCAGGCTCAACTACCGTCGCGGGCTTCATCGCTTTGAAACCCCCGACGGTCACGCGGCCGGCCTTGATCATCTCAACGGCTTGTTCCCGTGAGCGCGCAATCTTTCGGCGCACTAGCTCCGCGTCGAGACGGCGGCGTTGCGGTGGCATGAAAAGCTCCTCTTCCCTTAGAATCCTCGACGGTCAGCGCTAATTGTCTTGGAGCGCATCCCGCAGCACAGTATGAGCGCGATCCAGCTGAGCAAGTTCTTGTTCAAGGTTCTCAGCTGGTTCATTGAGAATCTCCGCGAGCGACGCATCCAGCTTCTCCGGAGCCAAAACCGCGCGCGGGTCATGAGGCTTTACCGCCATGTAGACACAACCCTCTCCGCGGCTTCACTCCGTGGCTGAATGTAGCGAGGCGGCTCAGCACCGGCCCAGGCAACTTCGAGGACGGTACGCAACGCCTCGATCGACGTCGATTTCTCGTTCCCGCCTTGAAGAACAATGTCGTAGCCGTCAAACCGTGCCCGGAAGCCTCCCTGGGAACCTGGGCGCGCCTGTGCGGCCGATAAGGAGAGCTCGTGGAATCCTGCACCAATGAAATCAGGGCGTTCCTCCGCAGTAGCTTCAATCAGAGCAAGCTCCCGGGACACACCTGTAAGGACGTGGAAGGTATCCATTGCAGCGTTGTTGCCGCCAACAATGTCCGTGTCAAGGCGGTCCCCTACAGCTAGAGGCTTCGTCGACCCCACGAGCTTAGCTGCTTGAGTGAACATAGCGGGTTCCGGCTTACCTGCCGAAATGGGTTCTACGCCGGTAGTTGAAACGATAGCTGCGACTAGCGAGCCGTTGCCCACAGCCATTCCGCGCTCCGTCGGAAGAGACGTATCCAGGTTGGAGGCAAAGAACTTTGCGCCGTGATTAATTGCCAACGCGCCTTCAGAGAGCTGCTCCCAGCCCACCGACTTGTCCATACCTTGCAGGACCGCGGCGGGCTTATCGTCGGCACTGTGTACAACATCGAAGCCCGCCTCACGCGCCAGTGAACGAAATGAGTCCGCGCCGATGACGAGGACTTTCGCGCCTGCTGGAAGTTCCTCACGAGTGATCTTGACTACCGCTTGCGCAGAGGTAACAACGTGTTGCGCATCCGTCTCCAAGCCGATCTCGCCGAGCATACCCGCTACGGTTTGGGGGCTTCGGGATGCATTGTTCGTGACATAAACTGCAGGAATACCGCAGGAATTGACCACGTCGACGACGCACTGAAGAGCCTGTCCGCCCTCCCATACTGTTCCGTCGAGATCGAGGAGCAATGAATCATGGGTTTTGAGAATACTCATTATTTGCACTCGGCCAGACGCTCTGCAGCGTCGGTCCAGTCTCCTTCATCGATGTCAATCGCGTGCTGGAACCACTCCCGGGCCTCTTCCTTGCGGCCAGCCTCCAACAAAGCATTGGCATAGGCGTAGGAAAGGCGGCATGCCGAGAATCCCGTGGAATCCTTAGAAGGCTTTGCGCGTTGGATGGTAACTACGGCTGAATCTGCCTGCCCCATGTCCAATCGCGCCCCTGCAGCAACGATAGCCAACTCGATCGCATCCTCCGCCGCGAGTTCCTTAGCCTCCTCGCCCCGCCACAAATCAACAGCCTTTTCTGGGCGCCCGAGGCCTCGCTCGCAATCAGCCATGACCGCGAGCAGCCCAGGGCCACCGGAAATGCGGCGCGCTGCACGCAGCTCCGCAAGGGCTTCCTTCCACTCTCCAGCCCTATATGCAGCGATTCCGTTCATTTCACGGACGACTGATACACGTCCGGCACGGTCTTTGGCAGCACGTGCATGGCGTAGCGACAGTTGGGGGTCGTCCTCAAGCCACGTTGCCGCCATGATGAGGTGTTTAGCAACGGCTTCGGAGTTTTCCTTGGAGAGCGACGAAAGATCCTGAAGTACCGAAGGATCAAGATCCGTAATGTCGATATCAGATGGCAGGTCTGGATCTGTCATACGACGACTGATGCGCTCCTCACGGTAGCCTGAACGCTGTGGGTGCGAGACCTTATTTTTGCCGCCGCCATGCCCATTGCGGTCGTTGCGGCGAGGTTTAGCGCCTGCGCGGCCACCTCGGCGGTCGTCTCGGCGATCACCGCGACGCTCTTCTCGACGCCCCGCTGCGCCGCCGTGCTTCTCAAACTTGCGGCCCCCAGAGCCGTAGTGCCCACGGTTGCCTTCTGCGGAACCTTCGCGGCCACGGCCGTGGTTACGGGAGTTGGATTCAGACATTAAAGCCATGCACTTTCTGCGGTAGACGTGTCCGTATGTACCGAACCAGTCTACAGGTCACGGCCCCAGAAACGGCAATACGAACCAACTGCTAGTGAAGTGCCCCACAACCTACGGTCCCAGTTCGGCGACTACACACTATTCGGCGGCCAGGCAACCTCACCCAAACGCCACTCATCACACACGCACTCTAATCCCGCAGCCACCTGCGAAGAGCTAAGTCCATGCTCTACGCTTCCGTGCTCCAATGGCATACCACGGACGACTGCCCAAAAGGTCCAACCATTGTTCCAGGCGAGGCGAATTCGACGCGCGAACGGGCCTGACCCCCGGAAAGTAGACACATCGGGGGTTAGCTATGCTGCTTGGGTTGGTGTAGCTGATGTGAGTGCTTCGAAGTCATTGGGGGGCTAGAAGGCCGCACCAGGAGTGCCGTCTGTGCCACTTTCCGATCATTTAGTACGTCGTTAATTCATCCATTTGAGCCGGGCTCGCAAAGCCTGTTTATCCGTAGCTGTAAACCCACTCCTCGAATGTCTTGAAGGGGCCTTCAACGTAGTCCTTTTCTTGAAAATCGTACATTCCACATATAACCGACCCATTGGGCTTCTGTTCGAAGACGCCCCAGACAAAACCGTCATCATAGGCTACTGGGAAGAAGCGTTTTGAATCGACAAGATCGACTGACCGGAAATCTTCTAGAAACCCTTCGAAGGCGTTTTCATAGACTCCGTATGGGGCAGGTGTGAAGAAAACTAACGATGGCGGAGAAAAGGCCGTGTAATGCTTCCAGAATTGGAAGTATTGTTCGGGAATCCAAGATGGAGCCACCGACTTCAGCTGAGACAGTTCACTTTTACTTAGTCCGTGGCCGTACACGTATGAGAGTAGCTTATCTGAGAGTTTTTTCTGACCGGTCATAGGTAGTCCAATGCCTTTTCTTTCCAGTATGTGTGTCGACACTCCCTAAAGGATGCGCGGTCGTCAAGGGTTACATCTGTTGGAAACCCGCTCCCATTCATTCTGTGGAATATAGGGAGAACTTTAGCGTTTTCTGTGTGCATCTGTTTTGTAATTTCTACTACAGCTGTTCGATCATCTTGGCTGATATGGTGCAAATTCACCGGGTTTCGATCTATCCATATAGGGGCGCGCCATGCCTCATTAAATCGACATTGTTGCCAATTCCACCACCAACTTCCCGGGGAAGGCACACCTCTTTGTGCGGATTGAATACCTGTCTACCAGTCTGTTGATATACAACACCCACTGACGCGCGACAACACAACAACGCACCAAGAAGGAACGCAAGCAGCCACGAGATATCAAAGCCATTTAGCAGAAGAGCGAAGAGGAAAATGCAGGCCGAGGCCACGAGCATAATGACTAAGAACAGTAAACCGCCGCGCCCATCACGTACATGCGGTATAGGCCTCTTCGACAAAAATGCATCGAGAAACCTGAAAGAGGAAGGATTGCCATTCTGTGTGCTGAAGCGCACGGACTTCAGGTCCTTGAGGAAGGCCGCGTTGTAGGAATGAGAGAACGTAGCTGACGTTTGGGTGAACCGCATCGCGTACTCCTTACTTTCCCGCCAAGGCACTGATATGAATGATTCTAATAAGCCGATACGCTCAAGGCGCGGTGCAAGAAGCACCTTCTCTACTGCATGAGCCTTTGGTCGAACGTCTCACTCCTCCATCTGAATGGATATATGCTCCGGAATCTTGAAGCTGGGCTAATGTGTTTGTGTGTGGCCATTAGTGCAGACCTGGAAGTGCATTCACGCAGGTCGCCGATCCTGGCCCCTTGGTGCTTGACGACGCCTACTTGCAGGTCTGTATTTTCAGGTCTGTACTTGTAGGCTGTATGCAAAAACGACGAAGAAGCCCGTCACCGTTGAGTTGTTGCTCTAGGTGACGGGCTTGTTGTATTGAGTTGTTTGTTGTTGTTTGGTGTCGGCGGTTTCTTACTCTCCCACAA
>NZ_VDTC01000129.1 GCF_007672725.1 Corynebacterium aurimucosum ATCC 700975 | reverse complement strand
CCCACTCCATCCAGGCGCCATTAACAAACTCATACACATCCTTCATCCACTCCACTCTATCTCACATCTACCCGTTACTTTGTTCTCCATCACTTCTTATCCTTTCCCCCCACCCAACATCACGCGCCCCTTTTTCCCTCTGCTTCCGCTCACCCTCCTCCTCCTCCCCACCCCCCCCCTCCTCACCCTCCCTACCCACCACCCACAACCACCAATCCACCACCCACTTCCCCCCCCCCTCCAACACCCCCACCCCCCTCTCCCTCCCCTTCCCCCTCCCCCCATCCGCTAACCTCCCCACCATCCTCTACTCCCTCTACTCCCCTCCATTCAACACCCCCCCCCCTCTCCCATCCATCTACACCCCTCTCATCTCCTCCTTCCTACTCATCTTCCTGTCCCC
>NZ_VDTC01000128.1 GCF_007672725.1 Corynebacterium aurimucosum ATCC 700975 | reverse complement strand
CAGGTGGGGATTGGTCAGGGGGATGTGGGGGTGGAAGGGGGGGGGGGGGAGAAGGGGGGGGTGGAAGATGTGGGGAGGGTTGGTGGGGGGGGGTGGAGTGGTGGGAGTGGTGGTAGAGGGAGAGGGTGTGGGTGGGGGTGGAGGTGAGGTAGGAGTGGAGGTAGAGGTTGATGGATGGAGGAGGTTGGGGGGGGGAGTTGTTTGAGGAAGGGAGGAGGTTGGGGGAGGTTGTGGTTGGGTAGGTTGTGAATGAGTTGGAGGTGGGGGTGGGTGGTGGGGTGGTAAGGGGGATGGATGTGTAGGGGGGGAATGGGGTGGAAAGGGAGGTCTTGGCAGGGAGTGGTGCGGGGAGAGAGGGGGAGGTAGGTGAGATGGGGTTGGTGGGGGATGATGTCGAGGGGGGT
>NZ_VDTC01000127.1 GCF_007672725.1 Corynebacterium aurimucosum ATCC 700975 | reverse complement strand
TGTCCAACACCAGGCTGTAACAACCGCCCTGATTACTCCCAACTCCATCACCTCATCCCCTCCCACGCAGGAGCCTACACCAACATCAACAACCTCACCTTCCTCTCCCCCTACCACAACCCCATCAACCATCATCACCCACAAACCCCTACCCCCCCCCCCTACATCTACCCCCTTAACACCCCCCTCACCTTCATCCCACCCTCCCCCACACCAATCACCCCAATCCCCCAATACCAACAACCACTACCCACACTCAACCCCCAACAACCACCACAACCACCACACCAACCACCCCACACCACCTAACACCCACACCCACCACACCCACAACCACCACCCCCTTATCAACCCCTTTCATTATCACCCTCACTACCCCACCCTCCTCAACCCCTTCCTCATCCAACC
>NZ_VDTC01000126.1 GCF_007672725.1 Corynebacterium aurimucosum ATCC 700975 | reverse complement strand
CCTTCATTCAGCAAAGCAACGACCCTGTTCAACAGGCTCGCGAGGAGGACCGCAAGCTTGTTTCCCTAGCCATCCCCAAACCCTCCACCCCAACCCTCACCCCCCATACCCATCCTCATTTCCATCATCCCCCCCCTCATCATCCCCTTCCCCCTCCAAAACCCCCACAATAACCTCCTCCAATCCTCCCATACCCCCCCCCCCTACCCCCAATCCCCCACTACCCCCCCCCCCACCTTTCACCCCCCATTACCCCCATCCCCACATCACCCCCCACAACCACCCCTCGCCCATCCTCCTCCCCCCCCACCCGCACGATGAAACCCCCCACCTCCTCCTCTATCCCTCCACCCACTTCCCCCACTCCTCCTTTCACCCTCCCCTCACCTTTCACACCTCACGCCCTCA
>NZ_VDTC01000125.1 GCF_007672725.1 Corynebacterium aurimucosum ATCC 700975 | reverse complement strand
CCCCCCACACCCACCCTCCCCCCCCCCACCCCCTCCCCAATACCACCCGTACCCACCCCCCCCCCCCCTCTCTCCACCACCTACCATCCAACCTTCTCCCATCCCTCCTCTCCATTTATTCCATCTCCCCTCCTCCCACCCCCCCATTTCCCCACCCAACCAACCACTCCGAACCCTTCCCCTCACTACTCCCCACCACCTCGCCCCCTTCACCAATCACCACCTACACCACATATTCCTTCATAAACCCACCACCCCTCAACCCCACTTCCTCCCCATTCACTTTCACCCGCTCCTCAAACCACCCACACCCCCTCTCAACCACACACTCCAACTATTCTCCCCTCCCTACACCACCACCCCCACCCACCCCCCCCACCCTCATTACACCTACCACCCGTTCCCCCA
>NZ_VDTC01000124.1 GCF_007672725.1 Corynebacterium aurimucosum ATCC 700975 | reverse complement strand
GCTGGGCCTCCTCCAAATCCACACGCCGAACCACACCGCTCGTCCCATCCACCGTCCTCTCCCACAACTCCGACGCGTTCATCTCACCCACACCCTTCTACCCCTCCATCCCCTCATCCTTCTTCATCTTCCCTCCCTCCTCCACCCCCTCACCCACCCCCAACCTCCCCAACTCAACTCCAACAACATCTCCCATATCTTTCCCAACCACTTCTTACACCCCACCTCCCCCCTCCACCCCCACCCCTCACCCCCTCCTCCCTCAACCACTCCCACTCACCCTTCCCCCCTTCCCTCCCCATAACCCCCACATTCACCACCCCCTCCTCTCCTTCCCTCATACCCACCCACCCACACTACTCCTCCTTTATTTCTCCCTCTCCCCCGTCGCCTTTCCCCCACTCTCCTTT
>NZ_VDTC01000123.1 GCF_007672725.1 Corynebacterium aurimucosum ATCC 700975 | reverse complement strand
ATCTCACCTCCCTCTTACAACCCAATCATATATCATATCCCCCCCTCCCACAATCCCCCTTCTCAAATCCTCACCCCTCATCTCCACCCCCCTCCTCTACCCCCCCCTCTCCCTCACCCCTCTTCCCCCTCCCCTCATCCACCCCCCCCTCCCCACAACCCCCCTCCCCCCCCCCACCACACTTACCCCCGCCACCTCTTCTACCTCCACTCCCCTCTCCTCCACCCCCCTCCAAAGCTCTCCCACCACATCCCTCCACCTTCCATCACCCCACTGCCCATCATTCACACCAACCCGAACCACGTCTCCCCCTTCATTCCCACCAACCTTATTTCTATTACCCACCCCCACCTCTTCCTCCACTCCCACCTCTTCAACCACGCCCTCCGTCCCGCAATTAACCTCCCTCTCT
>NZ_VDTC01001237.1 GCF_007672725.1 Corynebacterium aurimucosum ATCC 700975 | reverse complement strand
CGGATACTCACTCAGGCGCTACCAGATACTCACCACACCGCTACCATTTCAGTCTTCTGAACAATGCGCATCCGCTTCGCCACAGTCTTACGGTTAAGCGAAATGTGGTAGCGCTCGGCGAGCTCTGCGGTGATCCGAGGAGCACCATAAACCTCATCGGAGTCTTTCCAAATCTGATGAATCTTTCGGTCAACATCATCG
>NZ_VDTC01001236.1 GCF_007672725.1 Corynebacterium aurimucosum ATCC 700975 | reverse complement strand
TTCTCCCCCTCATCGATGAACAGACCCCCATCCCCATCCTCCACCTGCCCAACCAGTTCGCAGCCCACCCCCCCACCATCCCCCAACCACTCAACCCCTTCCTCCCCGATCACCCCGCTCTCCACTCTCCCCACATCATTCTCCACTGTCCCCACCCCCCTATTCTCTCTCACCGGAACCCCCTGCCCAACCCGTCCTCCCCCCATTCTATCCC
>NZ_VDTC01001235.1 GCF_007672725.1 Corynebacterium aurimucosum ATCC 700975 | reverse complement strand
CCCTTAATTAAAACTCCCACCTAATTACACTGCCACCTCCCACCTCACCTTCCCTGCCCCCACTCAAACACCCTTACCCCCCTCTCCTCAACCCACGAACTCACCCTAACCTCCCCCCCCCACCACCTCCCACAATACACACACAACTCTTCCATTTTCCATTTCCCCCAACCCCCTCTCCCAGCAACACCCTCCACTACTCAACTACCCAACG
>NZ_VDTC01001234.1 GCF_007672725.1 Corynebacterium aurimucosum ATCC 700975 | reverse complement strand
TAAGAAGGAGGAGTGAGGACAGGGGGGGGTCCGTGATCAGCATCGTGGGTTGAGGGATGGTGGTGGGAGGGGGGGGAGTGAATATGTGGGTAGGAGTGAGGTGTGGGAGGGGGGTGGGTAAAAGGTGGGTGGAAGTGGATTGAGAGAGGTGGGGTGGTGGGGGGGGGATGGGGGGGGTGAAGGTGTAGGGCAGGTAAGGAATGGGGTTGGGTAG
>NZ_VDTC01001233.1 GCF_007672725.1 Corynebacterium aurimucosum ATCC 700975 | reverse complement strand
ACCCGACCGCCCCGCAAACGTTCCCCGTCCAGAACCCCCATCCCCAAACCTGCCTCATCCATCTAACCCACCTCCCCCATGACTCCCTCACCCTACACACCCCAGCCTTCACCATCCCCACACTTCCACCTCACCCCCCCCCCCTCCCATTCATAACCTTCAATCTCCACCCGCCTCCCTCCCAAAAACCCCTCCAACCTCTCCCCATTGCGCA
>NZ_VDTC01001232.1 GCF_007672725.1 Corynebacterium aurimucosum ATCC 700975 | reverse complement strand
TCCCACCCCCCTCACCAATTCCCCTTCCTCCCACACCCACCACTCCCTTTCCCCCAAACCACTAAACCCTCCCCCCCCTCCCCCGCCCCCCCTCCAACTTTCGCAACCCCCCCTCCAACCCCACCCTCCACACCTTCTTCATCAACCTCCCTGAGGCCCTGCGCCCCTCCGGCGCCCCCGTGCTCGTCCTCCGCCCGCGCCAGGTCCCCACCCA
>NZ_VDTC01001231.1 GCF_007672725.1 Corynebacterium aurimucosum ATCC 700975 | reverse complement strand
GGGGGGAAATTATGGGGATAATATTGAGTGAGCGGTAAAGGGTTATGGAGGGTTTTGGGGGGGGGGAAGCTTGGTGGGGAGTGGAGGTAGATTGGTGAGGGGGGATAATTTCTATAGGGGTATTAATATGTAATAAATGGAAGGTAGGGAGGTGGAGGTGATAGGGGTGATGAAAGAAAAACAATAAATGTTTTTTTGGTGTGTGAGATTTTTT
>NZ_VDTC01001230.1 GCF_007672725.1 Corynebacterium aurimucosum ATCC 700975 | reverse complement strand
TCAAATAACCCACACTCACCCCCACTCCCCCCCCATCCACCTTCAACCACATTTCTCCCCTATCCCCAATCTCATCACTACCCCCATCCTTCACCACCACTTCCCACCCTCCCACCCCACCCCCCCACCCTACCCCACACTCTTCCCACCCACCCCAACCCTTACTCCCCACCCAAAACTCCACTCCTTCTCAGCCCCCTTCCTACCCCAACAA
>NZ_VDTC01000122.1 GCF_007672725.1 Corynebacterium aurimucosum ATCC 700975 | reverse complement strand
GGTGGGTGGAAGAGGTGGTGGATGGGGTCGGCCGGGAGGTTGCGGTGGATGAGGATGTTGGGGAGGGGGTGGGGGTACTGGTGGGGGGAGAGAATTTTGAGGATATGGTGGAGAGGGATTGGGTGGGGAGAGTGGGTGGGGAGATCGAGGTGGGAATAGGGTTTTGGGTGGAAGGGAGTAGTGAAGGTGAGGAGGTTGGGATTGTGGGGGTTGGTGAAGGGGGGAATGGGAGTGGAGTGAATGTTGGGGGAGATGGAGTCGGGGTGTTTTGCCTGGGGGTTGGGGTTCAGGGAGAAGATGGGTGGTGGGGTGGTGGAATGAGTTGTGGGTGAAAAAGGTGAGGGGGGGAGAGGAGTGGTGGTGGGGGGAGGAGTGAGGAAGGTGGGGTGGAAGAAATAGGGGAGAGTGGGTG
>NZ_VDTC01001229.1 GCF_007672725.1 Corynebacterium aurimucosum ATCC 700975 | reverse complement strand
CCGCAACCCTTACCTCTCACCTCAACACAACACCCCCCCCCCTCATCCTCCCTACCCCACCCCACCCCCCCATCCCACCCCCCCCCATTCCCATCCCCCCCCTCCCCCAATCAATAACACCCACCTTCTACCACAAAACCCCCAAACCCCTCACCCCCACCCACCACCTCGACCACTCCGCCGCCGTCACGCCCCCCCCGCACCCCGCCCCGGTC
>NZ_VDTC01001228.1 GCF_007672725.1 Corynebacterium aurimucosum ATCC 700975 | reverse complement strand
CCCCCCATGATGTCCCCCAGCCTTCCCAGGTACGCCCCCACACCCTTCTCCCCCCCATCCTCGCTCCCCTCATAATACTCCCCATCCCCCACCCTCTCCCCACTCCACCTCCCCCACCCTCTCACCCCCCCTTCCCCCCTCCCCACCCTCCCAATCATCGTTCCCCTATTCATCCAACAATTCCATCCCCTCATTCCAATTCCTCCCCTCCTCTT
>NZ_VDTC01001227.1 GCF_007672725.1 Corynebacterium aurimucosum ATCC 700975 | reverse complement strand
TGTGGCGGAGTTGACCCGTACGCGTTATGAAAGGGGCGTTGGGGGGGGACTGGGGTGGTTGGGGGGGGGGGATAGCGTTGAGGTGAAGGTGAAGGTGATGGAGGGGTGGAGGGAGGGTAGGCAGGTGTTGAAGGGTGTGTGGATGGGGGGTGAGGGGGGTGGGATGGGGGAGAGGTTGAGGGTGGGTATGGGGGGGGGTTGGTTATGAAGTGGGA
>NZ_VDTC01001226.1 GCF_007672725.1 Corynebacterium aurimucosum ATCC 700975 | reverse complement strand
GGTAGTTGGGGGGGGTGGGCGGGGGGATTGAGGTGGTGGGGGAGTGCGGGGGGGTGTGTGAATGTGAGTTGGTGGGGGTGGGGGGGGATAGGGAATTCAAGGGGATGATTGTGGAGGAAGTGATTGGGGAGGTGGAGGGGATGATGGGGGTGAATGAGGGGGTGGGTGGGGGGATTGGAGGGGGGGGCAGGCGGGGGTGTAGGGGTGATAAATTT
>NZ_VDTC01001225.1 GCF_007672725.1 Corynebacterium aurimucosum ATCC 700975 | reverse complement strand
CCCAACCACACAAACACCAACAAATCAACTCCCAACAATACAACCACCCCCTCATCCAACCACCCCCAAATATCAAACAACACCAACTCCTAACCCTCCCATTTAATCCCACCAACCCACCTCCACAAACCCTTCACCACCTACGACCAGAACACCTTTCCGATCTCCTAGAACCAATATCAGAACTGGTCCACGACTTCGATAAACCACGTCCT
>NZ_VDTC01001224.1 GCF_007672725.1 Corynebacterium aurimucosum ATCC 700975 | reverse complement strand
AGACATCACCCACGGCACCCGAGGCAATATCACCAATCACCGAAGTAACCCCTCAACCACCCAGCCCCACCCACCCCAACTTCACCCCCTCATCTCCCCACTACCATCCCAATCCCTTTTCCTCCATAACCCCTCCACCCCCCACAACATCCCCTTTCCCGTCCTTCACCCCCTTGATCTTCCCCACTTCCCCAACCCGAACAACCGTCTCCCTC
>NZ_VDTC01001223.1 GCF_007672725.1 Corynebacterium aurimucosum ATCC 700975 | reverse complement strand
GTGGAGGGAAGGGTTATAGGTATGAATGGAAAGGATGGAGGATGCTTTGTAGAGGGAGTAGGAGAGGGGGAAGGGGGAGTGGGGGATGGGGAGGGGGGGGATGAGGAGGGGGGGGAGGGTGGAGGGGATGAGGATGAGGGAGTGATAAGGGGGGAGAGGGTGGCGAATGATGGGGGGGGGGATGATGTGGATGTAGTGATACAGGGGGTTGATCT
>NZ_VDTC01001222.1 GCF_007672725.1 Corynebacterium aurimucosum ATCC 700975 | reverse complement strand
ACCTTTACTCTCAACCCCACAATTCCACACACCATCCCCACCCCTACCACCATCACCCTCTACATCTCCATCACCTTTTTTCCCCCCCCTCAATCCCCCTTCCCCCTATTCCCCCCACTCCGCTTCTTCACCCTCACCCCTCTTCTCCTTCTTTTCCATTCTCACAATAGTCCACTTTTTCTTCGTCCGACCATTCTCTGTGACTTTTTCCTCAC
>NZ_VDTC01001221.1 GCF_007672725.1 Corynebacterium aurimucosum ATCC 700975 | reverse complement strand
GTGTAGGAGAAGAACGCGGGGGAGTGGGAGGGGAAGTTGGTGGAGGAGGTGGGGGTGGAAGTGAGGATTAGGGGGTTGGGTGAGGGGGATATGGAGGGAGAAGGAGATGCGGGGGAAGAAAAGAGGGAAGGAGGGGCGATGAGGGTATCGGGTGAGGGGACGGAGATGGGTGGTGGAAGGTGGTTGAGGGAGGGAGGTGAGGTGAGGGGAGAGGA
>NZ_VDTC01001220.1 GCF_007672725.1 Corynebacterium aurimucosum ATCC 700975 | reverse complement strand
CTTTCTCCATCCGTGCCCCACCCGCCCTACTTCTCACCTGCCCCGTCCCCCCTCCCCTTCCACTCCTTCAGTTCTTCATCCCTCATGCTGCACACCCACCACACCCTCTCCATCCCCCTTTCCTCCCCATTCCCATCCTCCCCAATCATCACCCTCCAAATCTCCACCACCATCACCTTCCCCCGCTCACCCCTGCACCCCTCAATCCCCCCCAC
>NZ_VDTC01000121.1 GCF_007672725.1 Corynebacterium aurimucosum ATCC 700975 | reverse complement strand
AACCCCCAACACCCTCCTCTTCCCATCAAACCGCTCCCCTTCCTCCTCCAACTCCACTTTTCCTGTACCCATCTCACCCCTCATATCCACCTCACCCCCAACAACCACCCCCCCCCACCACCTTCACCACCACCACCTCCTGCTCCACATCCGTTACAACACCCAGGGCCTCATCCCCTCCCCCCACCTACTCCCCAACCTCCCCCCCATCCTCCCCATCCACCCTTCCCTCTACTTTCCCCTCCCCCTCCTCCCTCAACCCCCCCTCTCCTACCCCCCCCTCGCCACTCCCCCCCCCACCGCCTCATCGGGCCGCATCCTTCACCACCCCCACCCCCTCCCACCCCCTTTCTTCCATCATCCCCCCCCCCTCACACTCATCACCAACCTCTACCCCACCAACCACCACAAAA
>NZ_VDTC01001219.1 GCF_007672725.1 Corynebacterium aurimucosum ATCC 700975 | reverse complement strand
CCCCCTCACTGCCGAACGAGACACCAACCCCCCCCCCCCCACCACCTCCATGACTCCTCATACCCCCCCCACACCAATCACCCCACACTTCCACCACATCACCTCCTCCATTTCCCCCTCCCTAACCTCCCTCTCACCCACCCACACCTTCCACTCATACCTCAACACCTTCTCCATCCCAATCTCCCCCTTACTCCCCCCATCCGCCCGATCAC
>NZ_VDTC01001218.1 GCF_007672725.1 Corynebacterium aurimucosum ATCC 700975 | reverse complement strand
AACCAACTTCCTCAACCAAACCCCCCCCCCACCCTCCCATTTTCCCAATCCCAACACCCTCCCCTCCTATTCCCTTCCTACCACTCCTATCCCAATCACCTCCATCACCACCCCCTCCACAACCACCCCATTCTTCCCCTCCCCCCAATCTCCCCCCCTCCCCCCATCTTCATCCACCCTCACAATTCCCTCACCTATTCCCTCTACACCCCCCA
>NZ_VDTC01001216.1 GCF_007672725.1 Corynebacterium aurimucosum ATCC 700975 | reverse complement strand
CCCTTCAACCACCCCTCCTCCCCCCCCACCTACCTTTCCACCTCCCCCCACCACCTCCCTTCCTCACAAATCATCCTCCCCCTCCCCCACTTCCACCTCTCCCACCACCCCTACCCATCCTCCCCCCACTCCACTCCCGGGATCCCGCCCACGGGGCTGCTGTCGGGAGTGGGGTCGGGCAGGAGGGCGTCCGCAACCGGTACTGCCGCGAGCAC
>NZ_VDTC01001215.1 GCF_007672725.1 Corynebacterium aurimucosum ATCC 700975 | reverse complement strand
GGTTTAGGTAATTTAGCATATTTAACAGGATTTACTCGAAATCAAAATGATGTCATTTTAGTTTCAACAGTATTTATTTTAATTATTGTATTTATAATCCAGTTCCTAGGGGATTGGCTTACAAATAAAATCGATAAACGCTAAAGAAAAGGGGATTATATTCTATGAAAAAATTATTCGGAATTATTTTAGTATTGGCTTTAACGATTGCCTTA
>NZ_VDTC01001214.1 GCF_007672725.1 Corynebacterium aurimucosum ATCC 700975 | reverse complement strand
CTTCGACACCACCTCATCCACACCGCTGTCTCACAAACCCTTCATCCATACTTCTTCACCTCTCCCAACTCCCATCCCCTCCACTTCTTCCTCCCCATTCACTCCAATTACCTCTTTCAACCCCAACTATCCGGTGATCACGCCTGCACACATTTCCCTTCTTCTCCCCTCACCACCACGCACAAGACGCACCAGGTACCGAACTGTAACCTCCTA
>NZ_VDTC01001213.1 GCF_007672725.1 Corynebacterium aurimucosum ATCC 700975 | reverse complement strand
GTGGGGGATGTTGAGGAACTTGGAGTAGTGGAGGTGGTGGGGGAGGTTGAGGGTGTGGATGGGGGGGGAAGGGAGGGGGAGGGTGTAGAAGAAAAAGAGTGGTGGGGTGGGGGGGGGAGGAAAAGGTGGAGATGAGCGGCTCGATGTTGGACACGTGGGGGTGGGGGTGGGTTAAGATGGGGTTGGGGGTGGGGAATAGCATGGTGACGGGGGGGG
>NZ_VDTC01001212.1 GCF_007672725.1 Corynebacterium aurimucosum ATCC 700975 | reverse complement strand
CCACCACCTCCTGCATCCCCATCCCCATCCTCCCACCCCACCTCAATCCTTCTTCCCCTCCCACAACCCCCCCCCCCTTAATCCTCTTTCCCTCCCCCTCCACCCCCCACCCAACCCCCCCCCCTTCCACTCCCTCCACCCCCCCTTCTCCTATCCCAACACGATGCGCCCCGAATTACCTCCTCCCCCTAACCCCCGCCCTTCCGCCCCAGCCCA
>NZ_VDTC01001211.1 GCF_007672725.1 Corynebacterium aurimucosum ATCC 700975 | reverse complement strand
CACCCTGCGCCAACAACTTGAACACCGGTTTCATCACCCCCTCCCACACCCCTTCCAACCCCTGCCCTAAAACCTCAAACCCAATCTTCACCCCCTCCCCCTCACCACCCCACATTTCCTCCCACAACCAGTCAATGCTCCCGGCCACCCCCACCTCCCTCACCCCTTCCTCTCCTCCCTCACCCCACTCCCCAGCCCATACCCCATCCACTTCAA
>NZ_VDTC01001210.1 GCF_007672725.1 Corynebacterium aurimucosum ATCC 700975 | reverse complement strand
TGTTGGAAAAGGGGAGGTATAATGCGGAGAAGGGGGCGGAGATGGAAAGGGAGGGGTTGGTTGGGGGTGGGGAGTTGAGGGTGCAGGGGAGTGATGGTAAGGGGAAGGTGAAGGTAAAGGGGGATGGGAGGGTGAAGGTTGATGGTAACGGGGTGGTGAAGGAGTGGAGGAGGAGCAGGAGAGGGGGGGTGAAGGTGGAAGGGTTGGATGGGGGTG
>NZ_VDTC01000120.1 GCF_007672725.1 Corynebacterium aurimucosum ATCC 700975 | reverse complement strand
CCCATCCCCCCCCCACCCTCCCCCATCCTCCACTTCATCCAACCAAATTAACCGCCGATCCCCACAACCCCTCCTTCAATCCCCTCAATCCCCCCCCCCCGCTCCATCCCACCAAACACTTCCACCCCCTCTCCTTCCCACTCCAACTCCACCTCCCTAAACCTCCCTTCCCACTCCCCCTCCCCTTCCAACCCCTCCCCCTTACCCCACACCAACTCCACCTCAACCCCATCCTCAAAATCCACCCTCCCCCCATCCCTCACCTCCTCCCCCCACCCCTTCAACCCCCACCCCACAACCCACTCATTCTCCACCCCACCCTACCCCCCCCCCCCCACACTCACCCCTAATCATCCCCCTCGCTTCCAACCCCCACTCCTCCTCACCCTACCCCACCATCACCCCCCACTCCCC
>NZ_VDTC01001209.1 GCF_007672725.1 Corynebacterium aurimucosum ATCC 700975 | reverse complement strand
TGACCTCCTGCCCCCCCCTCCTCACGCCCCCACCCTCCTGCAGCCCCTTCCAGGCCCCCACAGCTACATCTCGCCTCACCTTCCCTACCCCCTAACCCACGACCCTGCCCTGCACATCCACCATATCCTCACCCCTCCTCTCCCCTTTCCCCCCCCCACCCCGCCCGCGCTTCACAGGCCCCCCACCCCACAGCCACGGGCTAAGGGCCGCTAGCG
>NZ_VDTC01001208.1 GCF_007672725.1 Corynebacterium aurimucosum ATCC 700975 | reverse complement strand
TCAAAGAGAGGTTTTGGGAGAATAGGGTGTAGTTAGAGAAAAGGAAGGTGGGGGCAAATTTGTTAGCGAATTGTTGAGGGGGGGGGCAGCGGATGGAAATGTATTTGTGGATTGAAAAATATAAAGAATTGAAGGGGTGGGGGATGGTGAAAAGGGGGTTATTGTTGCAACACGTGAGGGAGTGGGGAGTAGAGGGGAAAGAGAGTGGGAGGAGAG
>NZ_VDTC01001207.1 GCF_007672725.1 Corynebacterium aurimucosum ATCC 700975 | reverse complement strand
CATCCTCCACTACAACCTCCCACAACAAAACTTCCCACACCTCCAGCCCCTCACCCCTCCCCTTACACCACCCACCATCTCTCCTTTCCCCCCTCAACCCTCCCTTCCCCTCCCCCTCATCCTTCCCCCCAAACTCCCCAACCAACTTATCCACACCCTCCAACACCTCCCCGCACACCCAATTCTTCCCTCCCATCTTCCCATTCCCCCCTTTTA
>NZ_VDTC01001206.1 GCF_007672725.1 Corynebacterium aurimucosum ATCC 700975 | reverse complement strand
TGGAGGAGATTCGCGTCGGCGTGATGGGGCGCAATGGGTGCGGGATGATCACCGGGGTGGGTGGGAAGGGGTATGGGGGGGGAGAGATGTTTTTGGTGAAGGTGGGTTGGTGGGGGGTGGAGGTTGGGGGGTGGATTGAGGAAAAGCGGATGAAGGTGGTTGTGATCGACGATGAATTGATGGCGTGTCTGGAGCGGTGTAGGAGGATTGGTGGGT
>NZ_VDTC01001205.1 GCF_007672725.1 Corynebacterium aurimucosum ATCC 700975 | reverse complement strand
CCACCACACCCCACCTCACATTTCACATAATCCCCCCCACCTCCACCATCACCCACCTCCCCATCCTTCTCCACCCCTCCCCTCCCCAACTACCCCCCCTTCACCCCACTCTTAAACCCCCTCTTCCCCCTCCCATCCAACTTCCTCACCACAACACCACTCATCTCCACCACATCCCCCAAAATGCCCCCCTGCCTCACACCCTTCTCCCCCACC
>NZ_VDTC01001204.1 GCF_007672725.1 Corynebacterium aurimucosum ATCC 700975 | reverse complement strand
AGAGTTCTCCCATAACAACCACTTCCTCTCCCCCTTCCCCAACCACCCCAACCCCCCACAATCCATCCATTCCCACAACCTCCTACCTACCTACCACTACCCCCACCTCCACCACAACCACCCCATCTTCTCCTACATCCCCTTCCACTACATTCCCCCACAATCCCTCCCCCATCTCTTACCCCCCCAACCCGCACTCCCCGAAACCCTCCCCCT
>NZ_VDTC01001203.1 GCF_007672725.1 Corynebacterium aurimucosum ATCC 700975 | reverse complement strand
CCTCATCTTTCATCCCGCCTACCTCTTCCCTCCCACCGTACTCACTTATTCCCAACCACCCACCCTGCCTTCTCTACACCCCTCACCCTTCCACTCATCTCACACATTTCAACGCCCTGTCCCCTTATCCCTCCCCCCCCATTCCTCCTCCCCTCTCATTCCTCAAGCCTCTCAAGAAGTTTCTCTCTGAGCCTCTCATCTAGAACCACTTTCACC
>NZ_VDTC01001202.1 GCF_007672725.1 Corynebacterium aurimucosum ATCC 700975 | reverse complement strand
CTTCTCCTACACACCCAACCAAGCTCCCCACCACATCCCCCACTCCAACCAACCCCACTACAACCTCCCACACCACCTCTAAAACCACCTAACTACTCACCTTCATGAACCTCCCCCCCTCCCCTCCACAACCTCCTCCCCCACCCCCCCCCCACCCTCCTCAATCCCCTCAATCTCTCTATCCCCCCACCCCAATTCCTTCCCATCATCCCCCCA
>NZ_VDTC01001201.1 GCF_007672725.1 Corynebacterium aurimucosum ATCC 700975 | reverse complement strand
GTTGGAGATCGTGGCGGTGGCGGTGGGGTCGGGTCTGAGGTTTGGGTTAGGGTATGGGGCGCGGTGGAAAGGGTAGGGGTTTGGGGTGAAGGTCAGGGGGATGTGGATGGGGATCGGGATGGGGGTGAAGGGGAAGACAGAGGGGAAGTAGGGGTTGGTGAAGGAGGGGGGGGGGAGTGGGTGCATGATGAAGGTGGTGGGTGGGTGGGGTGGGTA
>NZ_VDTC01001200.1 GCF_007672725.1 Corynebacterium aurimucosum ATCC 700975 | reverse complement strand
ACCCCAAACCCGCCAATCTCTCACCTCAAACTTTTTCCCTTTCACCCTGCCCCCCCCCTCCCCTTCCACCCCAAACCTCAACTTCCCCCCCAACTCAATTTCCCCCCCGCTCTTACCCCTCAAATCTATTCCACTCACCCCCTCACCCACCCCTCCTGCCACCGCCAGCGCCCACCACTCATCCCTGTAAATTCCCCCCTGCACACGAAACAGTTT
>NZ_VDTC01000011.1 GCF_007672725.1 Corynebacterium aurimucosum ATCC 700975 | reverse complement strand
CCATGGATTCCGTGTCCAAAAAGACACCGGACTCCATGTCCAAAAACCCTATGGACATAACAGCGCTAGGCCACGATGGCCCACGTCACTATGAAAATAAGGATGATGACCACGACGGTGACCGTGATAATGAGGGCATTCGAGTTATCCTTCGCGGCCGGCTTGCGGGTTGCCCGCTGCGGTGTAGACCGTCGTTGCACCGTAGACCCTGGCATCGCCGGGGTAACTGGCGTGGAGGGTGACACGGTTCCCGACGACGCGATCGGGTTAGAGGGGGCGACGAAGCCAGTTGGCCTTGCCCGGTCCATGGATCCGAAGGAGGCGGAGGGCTCCGGCCAACGCTGGGGTGATTGCCTCTGTTGGCCAAACTGTCCCGTCCGCCCAGTGCTTCGTGTATTCCGCGGCTGCTCTGGTTGCGACGAATGCTGCGGGGCGGGGGCGATACGCGGGGCTGGGACGCTACGCGGGGCAGAGGCCGTGGGACCGGAAGCGGGCTGGGAGGGGCGGGAACGGGAGACGTCGTCAAGCGCGGCGATGAAGTCCTGGGCCCGCCCATAGCGCTGCATGGGCACGCTGTTGAGTGCCTTGTTCAGCACGGTCTGTACCTCCGAGGCAACGCGGGCAGTGTCTTCTGCAAGGAATGCGGCGAAGGCATCGCTGGTCAGATCCGGGATGCGGCGCTGTCCTTCCCACTCGCTGCGCGGCATCGTGTCCTTGAGGTGGTGAAGCGTGAGCATCTCGAAGGCGATAAGCGCCAGCGAGTAATCGTCCGCGCGCGCCGACATGTCGTCATCACCATAAGCATGGCCGTTGTTTTCCGGGGCCAAATACTTTTCGGTCCCCACGATGTGACCGATCTTGGTCAGGCGCGACTGGCCTTCCTCGATACTGATTCCGAAATCACTCAGCACAGCCGGCGGCAGGCTGCCTGGATTCTTACGCAGCAAGATATTGGCGGGTTTGATGTCCCGATGCACCCACCCGGGGTGCAGCTCGTGGTGCATATAGTCCAGCGCCGCGGCAATCGGTTTGAGGTAGTACGCCACCTCGGCGACCGTAAAACCCCTCCCCTTGTTGGCTCGTTCCCGGATCGCCTGCGCCAAGGTTCCACCGTCGATGAACGCCATGACCATTACGTCATCCCCGCGCGGCGTCGACTCCTTGGAATAGAACTGAACCACCCCGGGGTGGCTACCGATCCTGGTGAGAGCCTTCATTTCGTTGTGGAAACGGGCTCGAGAGGCCTCATCCCGGACATCATCCAGCAGCACTTTAACCGCGAGCTCACGGGACAGGTCCGGATCGGTAGCATGAAAAACCTGCCCCATGCCGCCCTCGCCCAGCAGGTACACGGTGGTATACCGCTTTTGCTGGGTAAGCCATTGCACGAAGTAGGAATTAGTCACCGCCCCATTGCACCACACGCATAGCAAGGCTTGACGTTGCCATGTCCCATCGCCCCCAAATGGAGGGTGCTACACCGCAGTTCCGTCTGGTTGTGCGGAGCCAGATATGCTACCTGTAGTTCTCTACTGTTTTCCAAGGACCCTATGAGCACCCCAGGATTTGGCACTAACCATTACGCGAATAAGCCCCCTACGCCGGCATCGGGCCAGACCCAACGGCCCCAGTCAGAGCAGCGCAACCTCGTTCCGATCATCTGCGCCATCGCGATCCTTATCGCGCTGCTGATTGCAGGAATCGTGATTTGGAATGATGTCCGTTCCACTAGCCAGGCAAGCCCCGAAGCCGACAGTGCAACGGAGCAGGAAACCACCCGCGTAGGCGGGGCTGTGCCGGAGGAGAAGGCCTCAAAAGAAGGAACAGCTGACGACGAGGAAGCTGCTGATGACGAAGAAGCTGCCAGCGAGCAGGCACCAGAGACATCGCTTAATCCTGATGCTGTCGATGTTCCCGAAGGACTCACTGCGGCCGGATGGTCCGACTACCCAGAGGCACGCTGCCAGCACGGCGAGAACATGATTTTCGCTGCTCATGGCTCGGATCCCGATTCGCACATTGTGATCTGTGAAAAGCAGGACTCCCTTTTCTACCGCGGAGTCTGGTCCAGCGGTGCTGCCTTTGGTCCGGCGCACGGTGAGGGAAGCTCCTTTAGCGCCACGATCCTCGATCCCACCAGCGGGGATGACACCGGCTCCGTGCTCAACATCCGGGGTACGGACTATGACATCGACGGGGAAGCCGGAAAATTCGAGGACTACTGGCCTCACTAGGAACCGCACTAGGGCTTTTAGACAGCTCCCTGCTGGCATCCCGCGTCCAGCCACTCCACCTGAGCGGTTTCTAGTTGCCTGGCTAGTCGGGTGAGCATCTGCTGGGCTTCGCCGTAATCACCGGATGGTGCTGCGGCAAAAATTGCCACCGCCACCGTGTGCCCACCCAGCGTGACAAGCCCCATCTGACGGGCCTCATAGGAACCGTCCTCGGCAGGCCCCCAACCGCCCTTCACCACCGCCCCGTCTAGGGTGCGAAGGCCATACTGCTGTGCCGGATCAACGTCACCCATGGCCGCGAGGATGGGATCAGCGCCTTCCTGACATCCCAGCGCGGTGACGAATTCCGCTTGCTCGGACACCGACCACTGCGTTTGGCCGAAGGCGCTAAACCCTGGGCGCGGTGGGGCGGCGGGGACGGTGGCCGTTCCGATGATTTCCTGGGTAGCCTGTGCAGCCTGCGCTCCCCCGCCGAGGGCTTCCCAGAGAGAATCTGCTGCAGCGTTATCGGAAAAAGTTATTGCCCTAGACACAGCATCCGGATCCGCCACCCCGGCGCGTTCGGCGGCGATGGCCAGGGGGACTTTCGCCGTGGACCATGCGGGCCGCGGGTCGGTGATGCCCGCGGCGGCGACGGTCTGTGCCCCAGCCACCGCAATTCCGGTTCCCGGGTTGTCGGCGGCGATGGCGTCGACGGCTTCCTGAAGGTCGGTGGCCTTAATCACGGATGGTTCCTTGTCGCGGATGGAATCAGGGGCAGGACGTGCGGACGAGCCGGAAGCAGAATCAGGAAGGGAAGGCTGCGGGCTGCTTGCCGGAGCGCTAGGTTCAGGCTGGGAGACGTCCCCGATGGTGCAGGCGCTAAGCGACGCCACCGCCATCCCCACCAGTGCTGCCAGTGCCGCCGGCCGGCGCCACGGGCGCTCATGTGTGCGGCCTGGTCGTGTTCTGAGTTTCATCGTTGCTCGCCTACGCATTAGAGAATGTATACAACCGCGTTATTGCCGCCAGTGCAGGTCACATACTCACCGTTATCGGAACAATCCATTGAATAGGACTGCTTGGTTACCGGGCTAAAGGCCTTAATCTTGGCGTCGAACTCGTGGGTATCCACATAGTGTTTGACGTATTCATCGCGCACGGAGTTGGCGAACGGCTCCGTCGTCACCTCAGTGCCGCGATAGACACTGTTGAAGTTGCCGCCGGGCTCGTTGTTACGGGCGGCGTCGTTCGCCGGGATCGCGCCCGCGGGCAGGTCAGGGTGCTCCGGACGCTTCTGCGCCTTGGAAGTCGTCGTAGACTGCTCTGAAGTCTTTTCAGGCTCCTCCGCAGCTGAAGTGCTATCTTGTGGCCCCTCATTCTGCTCGGTGAGTTGGGCAGGAGTCTGGGGCGGTTCAGCCTGGGATCCTGAATCAGCGTGTTTAAAGAAAATGAGGTAGGCCAACGCGGCAATGACGAGGATTACCGCCAGGATCAACACGCCGATGAGGACAAGCTTTCCGGAATTAGAGGAACCATGGTTTCCGGCATCGTCCTGTGCATAGGAATTCGCGTAGGCAGCCGGCTGCTGATCGTACTGGCCAAATCCGTCCTGCGGCGCCGCCTGGGGCGGGAACTGTTGCGTGGAGAATTGCTGCTGAGGATACTGGCCTTGGGAACCGGGGGGAGCAAAAGGATTTGAGTAGTTGCGCTCACCCGATTGCGAGTAGTTCGGATTACTTCCCATGTTTTGGGGGTATTGCTGGGGCTGTACTGGGCGCTGTTGTGTTGGCGGGGCTTCAAAATCCGCGGTTTCCGGGTGGGTTTCTTGATGAGAAGGCTGTGGCTGGCTGCCGTTTCCCTGCTGGGGACGCGCGCCGAATCCATGATTGCGATCTGAATCAGTCACCAAAGCCTCCGTAGATCGTGACGTTTGCAAATGCCAATAGGCGTTTTCTATCTGTCCTATCTTTGCACAGTCACAATTCTCTGCGCAGCGTTTACGTCTTTACTGGCGCATCGCTCAGCGTGCGCTCTGCTGTGCTGCCAGAGCGTCCTGCCCCACTGGGGAGTATTTCCACGAGCTTCCATTGACGTCCCCACGGACGGTGCTCAAGGGTTTAGATTGTTAGAGGTATCTCGATGCTCTATCTGCCTGTGCACGGAAAGGTTGCTGTTTACCCGCCATGTCATTTCCTACTGGCCCTTCGGGCACCCCGCCACGCAATTCCGGTTCCTCCGGCTTCGGTTCACCTGCTCCCGGATTTGGCCGCCCGAGCCATCCCGGCGAAACGAATGGCCCGAGCGGCGGATTCGGAAGCACTCCCCAGTTGGGTGGGCACCCCGCTAGCTCCGCCCCGCAGCCGTTCAGCGGTGGCGCGCCAACACCCCCAAACCCACCCCAGCCCAACTCTTATGCCGCTCCTACCCCGCCGAAAGGCACAGGGCGCTTCAGCGGTGCTATCGCAGCGCTGATTGCTCTGCTCCTCATCCTGGCAGTCGTCCTTGGCGTCGGCGCGTGGTTTATCTGGGGCCGCGAATCATCCGATACGGGCCAGACCGGTACAAGCTCCGAGCCAACCTCGACGGCAGCGCTCGCGACAACGTCTTTTACCATCACGGGCGCTTAAGAAGCTGAGATCACCACTGCCCTAGCTGCCAAACCTTGCGCTTCCGCGTCGAATTACGGCGGCTAGATTCGTCAGCTAGGGCAGTTAAAGTTGCTGGAACGCTCTGGTTCAGGCTCTAGTGGAAGAAGTGACGGGTTCCGGTGAAGTACATGGTCACGCCGGCCTTCTTAGCGGCCTCGATGACCTCTTCATCGCGAATGGAGCCGCCCGGCTGAACCACGGCCTTGACGCCAGCTTCGAGGAGGACCTCGAGGCCATCCGCAAACGGGAAGAAGGCGTCCGAAGCAGCGAAGGAACCTTCGGTGCGGTTGGTGCCGTCGGCCAGCGTGTTGGCGCGCTCCACCGCGAGCTTGGCGGAGTCGACGCGATTGACCTGGCCCATGCCCACGCCCACGGTGGCATTGTTCTTAGCCAACAGGATGGCGTTGGACTTCACCGCACGCACGGCGCGCCAAGCAAACTCGAGCTGCGCTAGGTCGGATTCGTTCAGGGCCTCGCCCGCAGCCAGCGTCCAGTTGGCCGGGTTATCGCCCTCCGCCTGGTAGGTATCCGGCTCTTGGGTGAGCACACCGCCGGAAATGTACTTGCGCTCCACCTGCGGAGCCTCGTACTCAGCTTGCAGCACACGGAGGTTCTTCTTGGCCTTAAGAACCTCGATGGCGCCCTCCTCGTAGGACGGGGCCACGATGACCTCGGTGAAGATCTCCTTGACCTGCTCCGCCATCTCCACGGTGACCTCGCGGTTCACAGCGATGACGCCGCCGAATGCGGACATCGGGTCGCAGGCATGGGCCGCGCGGTGAGCAGCCGCGATGGACTCGTCAGACACCGCGATGCCACACGGGTTGGCATGCTTGATGATTGCCACGCACGGGCGCTCATGATCCCAGGCGGCGCGCCACGCGGCGTCAGCATCCTGGTAGTTGTTGTAGCTCATTTCCTTGCCGTTGAACTGCGTCGCATTGGCCAGTCCCTTGGCACCGATGCGGGTCACGGTCGCGGACTGGTGCGAGTTCTCGCCATAGCGCAGCGGGGTGGTCTCCTTGCCCTCGCTGAGCTGATCGACGAACCACGCAGACACCGCGGCGTCGTAATCAGCGGTGTGCAGGAAGGCATCGCGGGCTAGGCCGCGGCGCTGTTCCAACGTGAAGCCACCGTTGGCCACGGCGTCTGCGACCTCGCCATAGCGGGCAGGGTCTACAACCACAGCAACGGAAGGGTGGTTCTTGGCGGCCGCGCGCACCATGGACGGGCCGCCGATATCGATCTGCTCCACGCAGCCATCAAAGTCGGCTCCGGAGGCAACCGTCTCACGGAAGGGATACAGGTTCACCACGACGAGTTGGAAGGGCTCTACCTCCAGCTCCTCAAGCTGCTTGAGGTGATCGTCCTTGCGGGTATCCGCCAGGATTCCCGCATGCACGCGGGGGTGCAGCGTCTTCACACGGCCCTCAAGGCACTCTGGAAAGCCGGTGAGCTTCTCGACGGGCGTGACGTCAATGCCCAAGTCTGCGATCTTTTTCGCGGTGGAACCGGTGGAAACAATCTCCACGCCAGCGTTATCGAGGGACCGGGCGAGGTCTTCCAGACCGGTCTTGTCATAAACGCTAATCAGCGCGCGCTTGATGTTCTTACGATCTTCGCTCATGGTACGGGGACTTAAGCCTTCCTTGCGGTAATGAATTAATTAGAGCTGAATGCTGAGTGCTTCGCCCTCCACGCGCGCCGCGCGGAGAACGCTAACGATAAGTTCTCTTTCGACCACTTTGATGCGCTCGTGCAAGCTGGCCTCATCATCCTCTGCCAGAATCCGGACGGGTTCCTGGGCAATGATGGAGCCGGTATCGACGCCGGCATCAACGAAATGGACGGTCGAGCCTGTGACCTTGGCACCATAAGCCAGCGCATCGCGTACGCCATGCGCGCCTTTGAAAGCAGGCAAGAGCGCTGGATGGGTATTAATGGTGCGACCTTCGAAGCGATCCAGGAAATCTTTGCCCAAGATCTTCATAAAGCCTGCAGAAACAACAACGTCTGGCTGCGCAGCATCCACTGCGGCAACCAGACGTTGGTTCCATTCGGCGCGGTCAGCGCCCATCTCTACGACTTCGGTGGCAATTCCCGCCGCCCTCGCGCGCTCAATGCCCTGGCAAGGCACGTCCGCGATGACTTTCACGACGCTGTAATGCTCATCCTGGCCATCGACGATGGCCTGCAATAGCGAGCCAGTTCCGGAAACCAGAACAACAACGTTGAGGTGGGCAATAGCAGCGGGCTGATGCGGTGTAGTCACGCGCTACAGCCTAGCCGCTACCGCCGTGAACCGCGGAATTTTTACTCTTTTGTGGGGCCTTCAGCTTCTTGGTGTTCCTCTGCGTCTGTGTCGAGCTTCCCCGTGGCTTCAGCGGTCTCATCGGTTTCAGCCTCGGTTTCGGCACTTTCTACGTCCACGACTTCTGCGTCAATTACGTCGGTTTCGGTCTGGCTTTCGGCCTGTTCCTCAACTGGTGCCTCAGCTTGCTCCTTAGTCTGGCCCTCTTGCTCGTCCTCTATTTCGTCCTCAGCGTCGGCCTCGGCTTCGCTTTCTTCGTCGGGGTTGGATTCCTCCGCGTCAGTCTCTGCTTCTTCCGCTTCGGCAGCGGTGGCGTCGCCAAGCACTGCAGAATCCTGCTCCGGCTGAGCAGTGTCGGTGGAGTCTGTCGTTGCCTCCTCGGCGGCCGCGGGGGCTTCTGCCTCAGCAGCCGGGACGGTAGCGCGGCGAGCGCGCCATGCGGACACCGCCTGAGACGTCGCAAATGCACACCCCACGACGAGGCACCACAGGGAGCTCAAGCCCACCGCAGTCCAGAGTTCGGGCCCGGTGTAGCCGTACACGCCTAGCGCGCCGGACACGGCGTAGTACGCCACGAGAGAGGACACAGCAACAGTGATGGTTGCAACAAGCGCTACGTGGAAAGACACCAGCGCTCGGCGACGATAAAACGCCGCCACCGCAGCGAGTACTGGAACAACCAAGAAAACCGCGAACCACGAGCTGATTGAAGGAGGAACAGCTGCGGCCAACGGCAGCGGCGGGAGTGGAACTACGTGGCCGCTGAACAGACTCACGCTGGTGCCTTCCCCAATGTGCAGCTCCGAACCGCTCAGCACCGCCCCCGCAGCAACAGCGGCATTCGGGAGATACAGAATACTTAGCAGGAAAAGCCCCACGGTCCCCATCGCTGTGAGAACCGGATAGCTAGCGAGCATCTCAGCCTGGCGCGACCAGCCACACCCCCACATAATCACAACGAGAACCAGCCCTGCGGCGCCAAGGTAGCCAAGGTAGCTCAGGCCGATTTGAGCGGCGTCGACAAATACGCGGGGAACCCCGCTGCGCTTAGCCAAGGCCTTCCACAAGCGCGGGCCCATGCCTCCGATGAGAGCAGCAGCATGCAGAAGGAGCATGCGGGGCACAACGCGATACAACTCCGGAGGAGAGACGTCATAAACCTTTCCGGCATCCCAGAGCATCAGCCACGCGATAATGGTCAGAACCACCGGCACCGCCAGCACACAACAGCTCAGGACAAGCAAGTCATTAATACTCACCTTGTCCTTAACCGCCGCTCGAACGCGGCGGCCTACCAGCCAGGCCAAGAACGCGGCAGGAAGAACAGGTAGGACACCGATATCGATCCCGCCAGCCCGGATTGGAGCCAGGTTAAACACCATCCACGCCTCCCCCACGATGGTGTTCAGCCACGCGAAGGGAGAGCTGGTGAGGAGGAGTGCGGCGATAGCGACCACGAAAATACCCAGAACCACGACGAGGTGCGGGACGCCGACGACGATAAGCATGCGGCGAATACGCCCGCGCAGCGTCGTCGGGGCTTGCGCGCGACGAGCGCGAGCCTTATCCGATTCAATTCCCTTAATGCGCTCAGCAGGAGCCCGGCGATCTCGCCTGTAGCCTCGCTCTGAGCTCTCGGCGCTATCACCACGACCACGCACATGCGCGCGGGGGCGAGCTGACGTCCTGGACTGGGGACTCGTGTTCTTATTCATCGGCGTCCACTTTGCCACGCGCGCCTCCCCCACCGGGGGTGGCACGTCGATATCCGATCCAATTGATCCGGTACACCCCGAAACAACAGCACTGCGAGAGTTCTTTTCCTGCCCCCCTCTTCACCGACCACCCCGCCACTCTGACCATAGGTTTACTTTATTCACAGTAAATAGCTGCCGTATCATGACGTTGAAATCTTTCGGTATATCCAGAAGAAAAACTGCAATCCGGGTTGCTCTGCACCCGTCGAGACGCTACTGTTACATCTCGTTGGTAACAGGAAGGTCACAATCGGATAACCAACCAGATTTAGACGTAACGATTATTTTGGTTGGACGATAGTGAATTAAGACGGAAGAAGAGTTCATGCGAAGCAAGACTCAGCGAAGCGCAGGTCGCCACCGCAAAATCACCACCTCGCAGACCGCGAAGGGGCGTCTGGCGGTTATGACCATCGCGGCTGGTGCCGTATCTACCGCAGGCGTTGGCGGTGCCGCAGCAGGCACCATCCAATCCGCCGGCACCGGCGAGACCAAGGCGCAGTCCATCGATTACACCTTGCAGGCAGACACCGATCCGCTCAAGGACGCACAGGCCGCCGTTGAGGACGCAGCACCGCAGATCCTCTCGATCGCAGAAACCAAGCCGGTCGCTGACCTGTCCACGCAGCTAGACAAGGCCATTCAGGCCGCTGATGCCCGCGCCGCCGCCGATGAGGCAAACCGCGCGCCTTCCGTAGCCCGCCCGGCAGAAGGTACCTTCACCTCGGGCTTCGGCCCCCGCTGGGGCTCCTTCCACTCCGGCATCGACATCGCTAATGCCGTGGGCACCCCGATCCTCTCCGTTATGGATGGAACCGTCATCGATTCCGGCCCGGCTTCCGGCTACGGCCAGTGGATCCGCATCAAGCACGATGACGGCTCCATGAGCGTTTACGGCCACATGCAGACCCTTGACGTCGCTGTTGGCGAGCGCGTCCACGCTGGCCAGAAGATCGCCGGCATGGGTTCCCTCGGCTTCTCCACCGGCTCCCACCTGCACTTCGAAATTCACCCCACCGGTGAAGGTGCCGTGGACCCGGTTCCGTGGCTCGCAGAGCGCGGCATCGACGTCGCTTAAAACTCACGCGACCAAACCTTCCAACACCACGTAGGCGGCATAGAGCGAATCTGCTCTATGCCGCCTTTTGTGTATTTCACTTCACTCACCGATGGTCAGGCGCGTAGGGTCGCGCGCCACCTCGCGGGACACCGGGCGGGGGTAAGCGCCACTCTCCGTTCCGGAACCTCTTGCCAAGCCAGTAGTTACCCGGTAACTTACCGGGTATGCACCGAACTAATCCTCCCCTTGTCCTCCGCGCAGGAGGTGACCATGTCCGTCAAACACTCCGTTCTCGCGCTGCTCAGTGATCAACCTTCCACAGCCAGCCACATCAAGACCCGCTTTGCGGAGACCTTCGACAACCTCTGGCCGCTCAACATGGGCCAAGTAGCCCAAACCCTAAGCCGCTTAGAGCGCGATGGGCTCATCGCCACCGACGGCGAACTCACCGGCCCCACTGGGCGCCGCGCCACCAGCTACGCCATCACTTCCGCTGGCCGCGAAGAGCTCTCGCAGTGGTGGATGTCCACCTTGCACAACGACGCCATCGAACGCGATGAACTCGTGCTCAAGGTGTCACTCGCTGCGCGGCGCTCCGACGTCGACGTTATCGCCGTCCTTGACGCCCAGCGTTTCGCTACCGTTCGCCAGCTCCGCGAGCTCAACCGCCGAGCCTCAGAATTGCCCGCGGAGCGCAGCGCCCAGCGCTTGGCCGTGGAGCGCCAAATCTTCGACTTGGAATCTCTCTCACGTTGGCTCGACCGCGTGGAATCTCTGACCAACCCAACCACTACCGAGGAGGACCCGCGATGACCCCCGACTCCGTGCCCACCACCCAGCACATTCCTTTCCCGCTCGAACTCGAAAACATCACCTGTATCTTCGGCAGCGGCGCTCGCCAGGTCACCGCGCTGGATTCCGTCAACCTGCAGCTACAACCGGGCGAGTTGGTAGCCGTCATGGGCCCTCCGGCTCCGGCAAATCCACCCTGCTCAACGTCGCAGGACTGTTGCAACCGCCGACATCGGGACGCGTGCTTCTCGACGGCGCCGATGCCTCCCAGCTCTCCAAAGCCAAGGCCGCAATTGCCCGACGCCGCCACTTGGGCCTCGTGTTTCAGCACTTCAACCTGGTTTCTTCCCTGACCGTTGGTGAAAACGTTTCCCTTCCCCTTGAACTCGATGGCCTATCGCCTGCGCAGTGCCGTGAGGCAGCAGAGGAAGCGCTGAGCGAGGTCGGCCTCGACGGCACCATTGACCGCTTCCCCGAGGAAATCTCCGGTGGTCAGGCCCAGCGCGTGGCGATTGCCCGCGCGCTCATTGGACCGCGCAAAGTTCTGCTCGCGGATGAGCCCACCGGTGCCTTGGATACCTCGACGGGCGAGGAGATCATGAAGGTTCTACGCGCGCGTATCGACGCCGGTGCTTCCGGCATTCTGGTCACCCACGAGCCGCGTTTCGCGGGCTGGGCCGACCGCGTCGTTATGGTTCGCGACGGGCGCCTCACCGGCGAGGAGGTGCGCTAATATGTCCGGCATTAATGCCGCTACCCGCCCGACGAGGCGTGATCTCAAGCTTCATCCATGGCGCACTCTGGCCGCCGTGATGCTCATTGCCTTGCCGGTGGCCCTAGTCATCGGAATTGCGCTCTTTGATAATTCCTCCGGACGGCTCTCCGCAGCCTTGAGCTCGCCCGATCGGTCCCTTCAGGTGAGCAACGAGCGTCAGGACATTGCCAACGAAGACGTTCCCCGCCTGGCCGCCCAGGTGCTGCCAAAAGGCCTCAGCGTCAGCCCGGTCACAACCTTTGACAACACCTCGCTCATCCATGCCGGCAAATCAACCAGCTCATGGCTAAGCCAATTCGACGCGGAGAATCCGCCGGAGTTAGCACGGGAGGCCGTCGACAAGTTTGACCTTGGCCCCAATCAGGCAGTACTTTCGCGAACCTCAGCACACAAGATCGACGCCTCCGTTGGTGATGTCATTACCGTGCGCAACAGTGCTTTCAAGGGTGAGCACCAAGCCACCGTTGCCGCCATTGCGCCCGAGCACTATGACTTTGTCACCTCCCCCACCCTCGACGACGCCTCCATCGACCCCGCTGACACGTCTCGCACCAATTGGCTCATCGTGGGAGATGCACCGCTAACCAAGGACGTCGCAGAACGTGCCCACGAGGCCGGACTCGAGATCTCAGCACCGGAGCTGCGGGAAACGCATAAAAGCGATCAGGCGCCAGATTCCTTCGGCGGCATCATGGGCAGCATTCTTTTCGTGCTCTTCTTCTTCGGCCTCTACGCCATCGCCGGATTGCTCATCCTTTTCCTTCTCGCGCCCGTCTTCACGTTGGCTACCGGCCGCAATACCCGCCTGTACGCGTTGATGTCGAGCCAGGGCGCGCTGCCGCGCCACATCATGTTTGCCGTGATGGCCTATGGCCTGCTGATGGGCCTCATCGGCGCAACTATCGGCGTGGTTGTTGGCCTGTCGGCTTCGTGGATGTGGTGGACGGCCCGCTACCCGGACTTTGCAGCCCACCCCCCCTCCTGGCCATAACCCTTGCATGGCTGGTGGCAGTAGCCGGCTGCGTCATCGTCTCGATTGTGCCTGCATGGTTGGCGCAGCGCGGAGCCTTGTCCACTGCCATCCAGGGCGCAGCACCCGACCGCCTACTGCGCTTTAGGAAGTGGATGGCCATAGGCCCGGTATTCCTGCTTCTGCTCGTGTTGTTCAGCTTTAGTTCGTGGGGCACGGGCATTCCCACGATCATCGCTCTCTTCGGAGTCATTTCTGTTGCCGCCTCCGCTCCAGCGTTGGTCTTCCTGTGCTCCCTGTTGTCTCGCCGAGGCCCGCTCGCATTGCGCCTTGCCGGGCGCGGCCTTACCCGGCGCAGCATGCATGCCTTGCCGACGTCCATCGCTCTCGTATCGGTCTCCTTCACAGCCTCCCTGTTTGGTGTAGGCGTCATGACCGATAGCGCAAAGAGCGTAGCCGAAGAAGCGCTTGTTATGCCGGAGACCACAGCGCTGATTGAGGAGACGACGTTTGACCAACCTACGCAGACTTCTACGTCGGAAGAACGCGCAGCGGTAAAGGCCATCCAGCAGGCTACCGGTGCTCGCACGCACTCCTTCTATGCTTTCCCCTCGTGGACCACGTCTTTTAGCCTTCCTGACGATAGTGAATTCTATGAGCTCAGCACCGAATTTGACTACCAGTGCGAACAGGTCGATCTCAGCAAACCGGTTGAGAGGGCAGTCTTCGTGGACAACCAAGGGCGGCGCACCGATGAGTCCGAGGAGGCCCGCCAAGAGTGCGCGCACGAGTTGATGACGACCTTCCCTTATAGCCCGTTGATCTATCAAAGCAGGATGATCCAAGCTGATTCCTCGCAGCTCGAGCTGTGGCAGTTCGACTCGGAAGAGGATCGACGCGCGGCGGCACAAACATTGGAGGCCGGCGGCATCGTGCTCCCCCACAGCAGCCACGTCGGGGACAAGACACACGGCACGGTAACCGTAAAGACGTATAACCGCGTCGACAGTCAAGAGCCAAGCGGAGCCCACAACGCCGATCTGCCAGTTGTTGAGGCCTTGCCTACCGTGGATCGTGACGTGGTCCTGATTAGCCAGCAGGCCGCTCAAAAGCTGAACATGAAGCCCTTCTACGTAGGCCAGGCCCTGGCGTTGGATGAGGCGCCGAGCGAAGCAGAGCGAGAGGAGCTGCGAGACCTAACAGCGAGCGCTTCGCAGTCGCGATACTCACTGGAGTTCGGTGTCTCCTCCCCTGAGAGCTTCCGCTACTACCTCGGCCTAGGAATGGGAATTATCTGCCTCATCGTGCTCGCGCTCATCATCGCCAATGCGGCTAACAGCATGCGCCATGAAAGCACCGTGCTGCAGTCGATTGGCGCGCACCCCTCGCTGATGTCCAAGGTAGCCGCGTGGCAAACCTGGATAGTGGCCACCGCAAGCATGCTCTTCGGAGTGATCGCGGGACACCTTGGCACGTTCCTCTTCACTGATAGGTCCGCCTTCACCTTCTCTGAGCCCCCACATGGCCTGCGCCCGCAGGACTACTTCACCCCGGATTGGTGGCAGTTCCTCGCCGTGCTTGTTGTGCCGCTCATAGCCGCCGCTATAGCGGCCGCGGTCAATCGCAGCGATAAGACAGCCCCGCTCACCGCACGGGATCGCAGCGAGTCGCGTTCGTTGACCTAGCCTTCGTGGCCCACCGTTCCCCGACCGAGCCTTCGGCCGGGGAACAACTCTTTTCACACCCCCAACCCCTACCCCCATTCTTTAAACCTTCACTTTACCCCTGTAACAATTTTCACTTCTTTCACACACGTAACACGCTGGGCTGTTCGATAGTTTTCGAACAATTCCTGTATTTACCTGCATTTTTGCGCATTGCGCAGGGTGATAGCACGGGATAGTTTGTATCTCGTTGCCACGGAAGCTCAGCACACGGCCGAAACCGCACCGGCGTGTCGCAGACTTCGAGGCACAACGCGGCTGATATGGCCGCATCCTATCGCTCACAGGCTTTCCGCCGGCTACGACGGCGGAAGCGAGCCACCGCAGGACTTAAGGACGTGAAGTAATGAAGCGCACGCTCAGCGCACTCGCCGCCATGGCGGTCACCACCGCCACCGTGACGGCCCCAGCGTTCGCTGCCGAACCGGCAGCAAGCGTGGATGTCTCCGACGGGTCCAGCCAGGGCCCGACTGCCGACGACGTCGAAGTCAAGGAAGACTCCAAGGCCGACCTCTTCAAAGCATTCTCCGGGCTGCTCGTTTCGACGGCCGGGGCCCTCAACGGGGCATCCACTCCAGAGATCAACTCCACGCAGGACGGCCTCGATATCGTCCTCGACCCCTCCAGCATTCCCGGACTCGCTGAAGCCTTCGCGCCGCAAGGCGATCACTCCGGCCTCACCCCTACCCGCAGCCAGGACGCAAACGGTAACACCGTGGTCTTTCCGACCTCCGGAACCTTCACCTCCGGCTTCGGACCGCGTTGGGGTTCCTTCCACAATGGCATCGACGTGGCGAACCCAATCGGTACGCCCATCTACGCCGTCATGGATGGAGAGGTCATCTCCTCCGGCGCAGCCCAGGGCTTCGGCAACTGGATCCGCATCCAGCACGACGACGGCACCATCACCGTCTACGGCCACATGCCCAGCGACCAGCTGCTGGTCGACGTCGGCGACCGCGTCGAGGCCGGCGACCAAATCTCCGTCATCGGCAACGAGGGCCACTCCACCGGCCCGCACCTGCACTTCGAGGTTCACCCGGGCGGCGGCGCAGCCGTTGACCCGGTGGAGTGGTTCAGCGAGCGCGGCATCCACATCTAAAGCTTTAGAGCTTTTCCATCGGCACACCACCGATGAGCATGAGGCGGACCTTGCCTGCTGAGCCGAAGTCCACGGTGACCGTCGCCCGCGCGCCGGTACCGGAGGCTTCGATGACCGTGCCTAGCCCGTATTTTGCGTGGTTGACACGGTCCCCCACAACTAAATTGAGATGGTTATTCTTCGGCATTGATGTCGCCGAAACTGATTTGCGCGAGCGCTGCGAAGGGGAAGACGCAGCGCTCCGCGAGCCATAGCCGCCGCCACGGGAACGGAAGAACCCGCTATCTGAGCCGAAGGTTCGCCCGTATTGGTAGGAATCATCTCCGCCCCACGCACTGGACAGCGAGCTGTCCGGTTCTTCACGGCGCCAGTCGATGAGGTCCTCAGGGACCTCGGCGAGGAAGCGGCTGGCCGGGTTCGTCACCGGGTTGCCCCAAGACGAGCGGAGAATCGCACGCGTGAGGTAGAGCTGTTCCCTAGCACGCGTAATGCCCACGTAGGCAAGGCGGCGCTCCTCACTAAGCTCCTTCGGGTCCCCCAGGGAGCGCATGTGTGGGAATTGGCCATCCTCCCAGCCGGTGAGGAAAACGACGGGGAACTCAAGGCCCTTTGCGGTATGCAGTGTCATCAACGTGACCACTCCGGACTCATGATCCGGAATCTGGTCCGCATCCGCCACCAGCGAGACCTTTTCAAGGAAGGCTTGAAGCGAGCCCGGCGCAGCTTCACCTTCCGATAGCTCCGGGGCCTCCTCTGCGTCTGCACCCAAGAAGGCCATCTCATTGGCCGCCTCAGAGCTGAACTCGCGCGCCACCGATACCAACTCGTTGAGGTTGTCGAGGCGTGCCCCATCCTGCGGGTCATTGGAGTTTTCAAGCTCCGCGCGGTAACCGGTGGCGTCCAGAAGCGCGTTGAGCAACTCCCCCAAATCCGGCTGGCTAGTCACCTCATTGACCATGCCCGGAATCTGCGCGCGCACGCCCTCCATCATCTCGTTGAATTTGGTGACGGCATTGACCGCCCGCGTGCCAAGGCCTACGACCTTTCCTTCCGCCGCATCACGGAGAGCCGCCCCAAAACTAACGCCAAGGTTCTCCGCATGAAGCGCGATCTGCGCCTGCGCCTTGTCACCAATGGCGCGCTTAGGCACGTTGATGATGCGGCGCAGGCTCACGGTGTCATCCGGATTATCCATGATGCGCAGATAAGCCACCACGTCCCGGATCTCGCGGCGCTCGTAGAAGCGCGTGCCGCCAACCACCTTGTAGGGGATTCCCGAGCGCACGAAGATATCCTCCAACGCGCGGGAGGCATTGTTGGTGCGGTACATCACCGCAATATCCGAATATGCCGTGCCTTTATCCGCCAGGGAATCAATTTCTGAGGCGATATACCGCGCCTCGTCGTGCTCGTTATCCGCCACGTATCCAACGATCTTTTCGCCTTGGCCGTGGGCGGTCCACAGATTCTTCTCGCGGCGGCCCTCATTCTTCGCAATCACCGCGTTCGCCGCGTTCAGAATGGTCTGCGTCGAACGGTAGTTTTGCTCAAGCAGAATCGTGTGCGCCTGCGGGTAGTCCCGCTCGAACTCCTGAATATTCCTGATGGTGGCTCCGCGGAAGGCATAAATCGACTGATCAGAATCACCCACCACACAAAGCTCCGGAGCATCCGGCGGCAGCTCGCCCCTGCCTACCAAGGCCGAAACAAGCGCGTACTGCGCGTGGTTGGTGTCCTGGTATTCGTCGATAAGCACGTGCTTAAAGCGGCGGCGATAAAACTCCACCACCTGCGGGTGCTGGTTAAAGATGCGCACCACTTCCCCGATGAGGTCATCGAAGTCCACCGCGTTCGCGGCACGCAGGCGGCGCTGATACTCCTCATACACGCTCGCCACAGTAAGTTCGAAAGGATTCTTCGTCCGCTCCGCCTCCGCCCGGGCCTGCTCCGGGGAAATGAGCTCGTTCTTGCGGTTCGAGATCTGGTTAGCCAAAACACGCGCCGAGTACTTCTTCAGGTCCAGCTGCATATCTTTTGCAATCATGGTGAGCAGCCGGCGCGCATCATCACCGTCATAGATGGTGAAATTGGTGTTCAACCCCGGCACCAGCTGGGCGTTATTGCGCAAGATACGCACACAGATGGAGTGGAAGGTAGACACCCACATTCGCTCTGCGACGGGGCCGACAAGCTGGCCCACGCGCTCCTTCATCTCCGCGGCTGCCTTGTTAGTAAAGGTGATGGCAAGGATCTGCCACGGAGCGACCCCGCGCTCGCGCATAAGGTACGCAATGCGTCGGGTCAGCACCGCGGTCTTACCCGAGCCCGCGCCGGCCACGATGAGCAACGGCGAACCTGAATGCGTCACGGCCTCTTCCTGTTGCGGGTTTAAACCTTCCAGCAGAGGATCATTTCCTTGGCTGGAAGGGGCATCCGCGTTGTGCCCGGGCGCGGGAAACAGGCCACCGGCGGAGGTGTCGGCGGAAGGATCAGACGAAGAACGAGGCCTAAACGGAGAAGTGTTGTTCATAATGCTCTCCAACCTACTAGCACCACCGGACATTGCCGTCCACGCCGCTTCTTATCGACGAATACCGACGTCACGGCACGCGATTCCCGTTTGTCTTAGCGTGGTGGCACAATCTTCACTCATGAGCGCTTCACATCCTGACACCGCAGATTCGGGCTTAAACCCCGAGCACCAAGACCCCAACGTCGTGGACAACGGCCTCGACATTCGCATGCCCTCGGGCACGGATGACCCGCTCAGCGATGCTGAGATTCAGCGCTACCGCGAGGAGATCAACCGCCTCGACCGCGTGATCCTCGACGCTATTAAGCGCCGCACCGATATTTCCCGCACGATTGGTAAGACGCGCATGAGCTCGGGCGGTACCCGTTTGGTACACACCCGCGAAATTGCCATCCTCAATGAGTTCCGCGACGAGCTTGGCGAGGAGGGCCCCGCGATTGCCTCTGCCCTGCTGCGGTTGGGGCGCGGCAAGCTCGGCTAATCTAGCACCAACTCGGACTAATCCCCAACGCACGCGCACCTGAACTAGCGGTGTTTTAAGCTCTCAGCATGCATGTGTCCTCTCGCCCCGCTGTTGTTCTCACCGCAGCTGTCACTGCCTTAGTTTTGACCGCCTGCGGCAGCTTTTCTTCACCTGAGACCTCAAATTCCGCTACTCCACTCGACCATCCCTCCGTCAGCGACTCCGACCACAGACAAGGTTCCGGAGCATCCGGAACAACGCAAGACTTCGAGGAGGTCCTCGACGGCGATGCGATCTGGGATAACTCCACTGAAATCCCCCATGCAGAGCTGCTTGAGCCCCGCAATAACTTGTACAACGCACTAAAAGCCGACTACTACATGGACGTGGGAGTATTGACGCCGGGTGCGGCTATCTATAACCGCACGAATGATGGCCGGTGCTCTACCGGTCATTTCGCCGGCGATGGGCAGCGCCTCTTTATCCTTACCGCCGGACACTGCGGGGACAAGGGCGACAGCTTCTACTATGAAGATCGCTCCGGCAGCGAGGTAGAGATAGGCCAGATGGTAATGAAGGCCAGCAACACCAACACAGATAGCATCAACTCGGCCGACATTGCGCTGATCGAAGTGTCCAACCCCGACGCCGAAGTATCTACCTCACCGGCGCTCAATGCGCCTTTAGCCGGATGGATGAGCCTGGAAGAAATCACGCGAAAGAAGCCCACGTTGTGCTTTGCCGGTTCCACAGCAGGCATTGCCTGCGACCCTTTCATCGACCGATTCGGTGCTCAAGGGCTTTTCACCTTCGGCAGCTACAGCGATACCGGTGATAGCGGTGGTCCTGTCTACGCCTCCATCGACGGCAAACTATATGCAGCAGGAGTCGTGTCCTTTGGCGACTATTACGATTACTCCGGCTCCGAGACGGGCGCCATGGAGATCGCAAACACAATGAAGCAATTCGGCCTCAAGCTTTACGCCTAGCTCAACCCAGCGCAGCCTTCTGTCTCGGCACCGAAGAGATTTCTGGACTACGGTGGACACAGTAAGTTTCATGTCTGCTACCTGCCAGAAAGGCTTTTGCAATGGACATCACCGCTCAGCCGCAGTGGGCCGCGCTCACCTCGCTTTTTGAGAGCAAGAAGGACCTCAACCTGCGTGAGCTTTTTGCTAACTCCGCTTCCCGCGCCGCAGACTTTTCTTTCGATGCTGCGGGCCTGCACGTGGACCTGTCGAAGAACCTCATCGATGAGGAAGTCGTCACCGCTTTGGTGGATCTTGCCCGCGCCGCGGACGTCGAGAGCCGCCGCGACGCCATGTTCACCGGCGAGCACCTCAACAACACCGAGGACCGTGCTGTGCTGCACACCGCTCTGCGCCTGCCTGTGGAGAAGGACTTGAGCGTCGACGGCCAAGACGTCGCCGCCGACGTCCACGAGGTTCTGGGCCGCATGCGTGACTTCGCCACTGCGCTGCGCTCCGGTGCGTGGCTGGGGCATACGGGCCACACCATCAAGAAGGTCGTCAACATCGGCATCGGCGGCTCCGACTTGGGCCCCGCCATGGCTGCCAAGGCGCTGCGTTCCTACGAGGTAGCGGGTATCAGCGCGGAGTTCGTTTCTAACGTCGACCCGGCGGACCTCGCCGCGACTCTCGACGGCCTCGACGCCGGCTCCACCCTCTTCATCGTGGCCTCCAAGACCTTCACCACCCAGGAAACCCTGGCCAACGCTCACGCCGCACGCCGCTGGCTGATTGAGCAGTTTGATGGTGATGAGTCGGCCGTCGCCAAGCACTTCGTTGCCGTTTCCACCAACGCGGAGAAGGTCGCGGAGTTCGGCATCGACCCCCAGAACATGTTTGGCTTCTGGAACTGGGTGGGCGGCCGCTACTCCGTTGATTCCGCTATCGGTCTGTCGCTCATGTGCACCATCGGCCCGCTGGACTTCATGCGTTTCCTCGAGGGCTTCCACGCCATGGACGAGCACTTCCGCACTGCGCCTCTGGAGCAGAACGTGCCGGTGCTCATGGGCCTGCTCGGCGTTTGGTACTCCAACTTCTTTGGCGCGCAGACCCACGCGGTGCTGCCTTACTCCGAGGACCTCGGTCGCTTCCCTGCCTACCTACAGCAGCTGACTATGGAGTCCAACGGCAAGTCCGTGCGCCGCGACGGCACCGCTGTCACCACCGGCACCGGTGAGATTTACTGGGGCGAGCCGGGCACCAATGGCCAGCACGCCTTCTTCCAGCTCATGCACCAGGGCACCCGCCTCATCCCGGCGGATTTCATCGGCTTTGCCCGCCCGAAGGAGGACTTCCCCACCGCGGACGGCACCGGTTCGATGCATGACCTGCTCATGGGTAACTTCTTCGCGCAGACCAAGGTGCTGGCTTTTGGTAAGACGGCGGAAGAGATTGCCGCCGAGGGCGTGGACCCGGCCGTGGTCCCGCACAAGGTGATGCCGGGCAACCGCCCGTCCACCACGATCCTGGCGGAGGAGCTCACCCCGCAGACCCTCGGCGCGCTCATTGCGCTCTACGAGCACATCGTGTTCACCCAGGGCATCATCTGGGACATCAACTCCTTCGACCAGTGGGGCGTGGAGCTGGGCAAGCAGCAGGCCAATGACCTGGCACCGGCAGTCTCCGGCAAGGAGGAGGCCGCATCCGGCGACGGCTCGACCGATGCTCTGATCGGTTGGTATCACAACCACCGCTAAGCACTGCTTGGCGACGTCCCCCCGGCCGAACGGTCGGGGGTTCACCCGTTTTTAGCGGGCAATCGACGTGCGGGATCGCCAAGGCCGCGGATGCCCTGTGGGCATCCGCGTGACGATTTACTTGTCGGGCGGACCCTGTGGGCTCGCCCGCGTGGCGGTTTACCCGCCGGGCGGTCCGAGTCCGCGTTGCGCGGCTTGATATGCCACTTGAGCGGTGATTGGTTCTCCCCAGGGCGGGATGTAGTCCACACCGCCGCGAATCCTAAACACGTAGCCAGCACCTGTTGGTTTCTCTGGGTCGTCATCATTAACGCCGTTGTGATAGGCACACAACATTGTCAGATTCGGTGGATCGGTGGTACCTCCTGCTTTCCACGGCACTAGGTGATGCACCTGGGCATAATCAGCAGGTTTATTACATCCCTTCCTGGCACAGGTGGGATGCTCGGCGCTGGCCATCATGCGCTGCTCAAACCCGGCTAAACGCTTCATCCGGTGCAGCCACACCGGCCCGATCGTGGGGTGGATGAGGGTTACGTAGCCGATCTCGGCGAACTTGTAGTTCAGAAACTCCGCGCCGGTCATCCGGCCGCCATTAGTTAGCTCAAGCACGATGTCATCACCATCGCCGCTAACAATTTTGTCGAGCTTGTCCAAGGTGACGACCACGCTGGTGAGAACGGCAGGTTTGGTTCCGCCGTGGGATTTATTGAAGAAGACGTGGTTGGCTGCTTCCAGCAGATTGCTCTGGTTGATGGATTCCAGCACGCCGCGCATCTCGGTGACGGTCAGAGGGTCATCAGTAATGGTCAGCGAGTGCGGCCCATCAGCACGGTAGGTCATGCGCACCCCAGGCGTAGGAATACGTTTGGGCTTGAGCTCCTTTAAGCGCTTTGCCGCCACGGCGGGAATGCTGTGGGCGGGCGTGCCGGCGAGCTTTACACGCAGGTTCCACACATGAAGCTGATTATGCAGCTTCTTCGTGTAGGCCTCGATGAGGCTCAGCGTGGCCAGGTCATGGCCTTGTTCTAAAGCTCGGCTGCGGGCCGTGCGTTGCTTACCCGTGAACTTGGTGGCGCCGAAGTAGATGTAGTTTAAGCGCGCCAGTTCGACGGCGTCAGCTGATGAAGCGCCGAGTGCGCGTAATCGCTTCTCGCCTCCTACCGCTTGCTTCACCAGTGTGATCCCCGAGTTGCGGTAGGAGAAGTAGGTTTCTAAATCCCCCATGACTCAGAACCCTAAGGCACCCCAGGCAACCCCGCAACCGGAGAGATACTCGTTAGAGCTTGATCATCGATTCCCAGCCAAAGGGGATGTGGTCAGAGTCTACGATCTTGCGGCCGAACGGGAAGCAGGTCACCGGGATCATCTTCAGGTTGGCCAGAGCCACCGGGATGCCCACGATGGTCACGGCCTGCGCCGCTGCAGTGGTGACGTGGCCGATGGCCAGCCACAGGCCAGCGACAAGGAACCAGACAACGTTAGAGAACCGAGACATGCCACCGGTACCTTTGACCGGTTGAATGACGGAGCGCCCAAAGGGCCACAGCGCGAAATTCGCCATACGCATCGAGGCCACACCGGCAGGAATCGTCACGACGGGGATGCAGGCCAGGATGCCTAGGAGAAAGTAGCCCAGTGCGAGGACAAGGCCACCAGTTGCCAACCAGATGATGTTCAAAATGATCTTCATGCATCCCAGCCTAGCGACGTGGCTGGCAGTGTGGGCACCACCAGATGACGCGCTCTAACTCCCCTTCATCGCCGCCGGCATCCACACCACCCAGCGTGGACTTCTCAATGAGCATTCCGCAGCGCCGGCAGCGTTGACGGTTGCGCCCGAAGACGTAAGTTGTCTCCCCTGCCCTTTTCACGCCGGTGGTCACACGTACCGGCGAGTCTCGGTTGGCCCAGATGAGGCGGCGGGAGATGGTGAGGATCTGGGGGACGTCGACAAGCGCTACCGGTGTTGCTGGATGAACGCCGGCTAGGAAGCAGATCTCGGCGCGGTACTCGTTGCCCAAACCCGCCACGTTGCGCTGGTCCAAAAGTGCGGCGCCGATGCTGCGTTGGGGGCGCGACTCGATGCGGCGAACGGCCTCCTCGAATCCGCCTTCTTCCCATTCTGGCGCGAGGATGTCGGGGCCTAGGTGCGCCATGCGCTGCTCAAACTCGCGGGCTGGAAAGACCTCGACCAGCCCTAGCCAATGCCCCACCAACTCAATATCGCGCGGGGTATTCTCCATCTGCAGCACCACGCGCGCGCTGTGCCCGGGCTTGCGCCAGCGGTCCCCGGCATAGTGGATGGCCCACGTGCCTTCCATCTTGAGGTGGGTATACAGGATGAGCTCGCCGCCGAAATCCATGAAGAGGTGCTTGCCATAGGGCCAGACCTCCTCGCACACCAGCCCGTCGAAACGCACGGTGGCATAGCGCGGCACGCGCAGGGAGGAGGAGGTCACGCGCCGGCCTTCCATGAACTGCAGCCGGTGCGACAGCTGCAGAACGGAATCACCCTCAGGCACAGCAGAACCTCCTCACCAAACGGGTGCCTACTCTACCGGCGCATCCTTTCCCGCACCGAATGCCAGCGCGCCCGGCTCCCACGGGGTGACCACATGCTGGCGAGACAGGTCTTCGATCCTCTTCACACCGAGCAGCTGGAGGGTGTTCTTGAACTCCTCTGCCAACAGCTCAATGACGCGGTCCACGCCTTCCTTGCCGCCGGCCATCAGCCCGTAGAGGTAGGCGCGGCCGATAAGGACGAAGTCCGCCCCCAGAGCCAGCGCAATGGCGATGTCGACGCCGGACATGATGCCGGAGTCGTAGATTATCTCCACGTCTGGGCCCACCTCTGCGCGCACGGCCTCAAGAGCCTGGAGGGTGTTGACCACGCGGTCGAGCTGGCGCCCGCCGTGGGAGGAGACCACGATGCCGTCGGCGCCAAGGTCGATGACCTTGCGTGCGTCTTCTGGGTTGACGATTCCCTTGACGAAGAGCTTGCCCGTCCACTGCTTGCGAATCCACGCCAGGTCCTCGAAGTTGAGGCCTGGGTCAAACATGGTGTTGACCAGCTCGCCCAGGGTGCCGGTGGTCGAGGTCAACGACGCGAAGGTGACCGGGTCCGTGGTGAGGAAATTGAACCACCACTCGGGACGCCACGCGGCATCGAAGACCGTGCCGGCGGTCAGGCGCGGCGGGATGCGCATGCCGTTGCGGGTATCGCGCAGACGCTGGCCCGCCACGGGCGTATCGACGGTAACCACGAGGGTGTCGTAGCCGTTGGCAGCAGCGCGCTCGATGAGTTCTTGGCAGGCGGAGTGGTCCTTCCACAGGTAGAGCTGAAACCAGCGGCGCCCGCTATTGCCTTGCGACGTCGCGACCTCCTCGACCGAGCGCGTGCCCATCGTGGAGAGCGTAAACGGGATGCCTGCATCGCGGGCGGCTTGGGAACCGGCATCCTCGCCCTCGGCATGCATGAAGCGGGTAAAGCCGGTCGGCGCGATGCCGAAGGGCAATGCTGCCGGCTCGCCGGCGATCTCGGTGCCAAGGTTGATGTCGTGTGCGCCGTTGAGCACGTTGGGCATGAGGCGAACGTCGCGGAAGAAATCGCGGGATTCGCGGTAGCTGACCTCATCGCGGGCAGCACCATCGACGTAGTCGAAGGCCGCCTTCGGGGTGCGGCGCTTGGCAATCTTGCGCAGATCCCACACATCAGCGGCCTCTGCCAGGCGTGCTGCCCGGCGGTCGAGGTTGGGTGCTTCGAACCGCATGAGGTTCTTGAGCTCGGACACGTTGGGCAGTTGGCGCTTCAGCCGCATGGAAACAAGACTCCTTTTCTATTGGGCTATCAGCTTTTGAGGTTAGACCCATGAAAAGCCCGTGGGCTAAATGAAGGTGAATATCATTCAGCGGCGTCGACGGCGCGGGCGGAAACCACCTGGGCTGCTTGGTGCAGTCGATCGGCCACCAGACTCAGTGGAATCCTCCGGATCATCGAAGGTGAGTTCCTCCATCGCCTCGACAGCACGGCGCCCACCGCGACGTGCGGGACGGTAAGGCTCGGCGGAGCGCGCGGCTTCTCCAGATTGGCCGTGCTGTCCTGCACGGCCGGAAGAGGCGGTGTGGGCAGCCCCCGTAATCCGCACGCCCTTCGGGGTTAGTGCCGCACCCAGTGCACGCAGTTCGCCGCCAAGCTTCGACTCGAAGATCGGCCGCCCATTCGCTTTTTCAATGACCAGCTTGCTCAAGCGCCCAGCGGCCACCAGCTCGTTGAGGCCTGCAAGCACTGCGGCTAGTACCTCGGTGCGCTCGATGCCCTCGGGCAAAGCGTTGAAGAACGTGGTCAACGTCTTCCCGCCGCGGGTCAGGTGGGCTACGGGCAGGCCATCCATGAGCACCACCAAGGCACCCGCGGCGCGGGTCGGGCGGGCCGCGGATTCGCCGGCGTCGGTGGGAGGCCAGGACAGCGCCGCACCATATGGGTTGGCCGGGTCGGTCGCGGCAAGGACATAGGTCTGCGGCTCGCGGGTACCAGAAGGCCAGCCCGTGATGTCGGGGGAATCATCCACCCCGCGTAGGCGGTCGATGACCGCGGGCGTGGAGAACTGCGCCGCACCTAGTCCTTCAATGACGTAGCCGCGCATGGCCTTGCCAGATTCCTCAAAACCGGAGAGCACCTTATAAGCCAGGGCGAAGCCGCCGAGGACGTCCTCGGCCACCACAGAGCCACGGGTAAGCACGCCATATCGGTCCAGCCAGGCCTCGCCATGCGCGATGGAACGCGACGTTGCATCCGTCGCGGCGGGCACGGACAGCGACCACCGCCCCACCACGTCTGGTGCGGCCTGCGCACCAGACACATTGAGCGATTGCGCAAAGGAAGTGCGCCCCATGCGCAGTCGCGAACGCGATGGTCTGCGCCGCGCGCGATGCGCCGTACGCCCGGCAGGACCGCCTGCGGCAAGGTGAGCCCGAATAGGAGCGAAGGAATCGGGGCTGACTAGCCCTGCCTCCACCAGACCCCAGAGGGCCTCGCGAACCTCCTCGGGCGTACCGCTCAGCTGCGGTTGAATATCGGAGATAAGATAGCTGCCACCGCCTTGCAAGGCCTCCAGCAGCTGGGTCTGCAGCATGGACACGCCAGCCTCCTCCGCAGAGACCTGCGGGGCAAGCTGCGCGGCATAGTCCGCCGGCAACAACATGATCCAGGGGTCGTTGGAGCCAGCCTTGCCCGCGCCCACGATAAGGACCTCGCCGCCGGTGGTCAGCTCATCGAGCATCGTCGGCGAATAGTCCCCTACACGCGCAGGCAAGATGAGGCTCTCCCAGGCCGAGGCCGGCATGCGCACGCCGGCCAGCTGCTCGATGACCGCAAAGACGCCGTCCACCCCGCGCAGCACCGGGCGCCGGCCCACCGCCGCCACCTGCTGCCAGTCAGGGAGGAAACGCCCAAAGGCCGCAGGCGAAACCGGCTGCGTGGCCGCCCGCGCGGCTGCCAGCGAGCGCGAGCGGATGACCTTGAGCACCTCCGCCGCGCAGTACTCCTGCTCCTCCACGCCCTGGCGGTAATGCCCCGCCAGGATGGAATCCAGCCCACTCAGCGTGGAATGCGTCACCGCGGCCGACAGGCCAAAGGCCTCCTGCACATCGCGCGCCACAAACGGCCCGCGCGTGCGCGCCCAGCGGCTGATTAGTTGATCCAGAGCGTCGGTAATCGTGGCTTGCTGGGCGGGGATGCCGGGCGGGACGGGGATGCCCAGGCCGTCGCGAAGCAGCGGCGCATCAAGCGCTTGGGCCAGGTGCTCGCGGCCGTTGATGCGCACCCGCATGATCCGCGAACCAAGCGCATCGAGTGCACTCAATGGCACCGTGGCGTGCGCGCCGAACTCATCGACCGGGATGGGGCCCAGCACGCGCAGCAGGTCCGCGACCTCCTCGGTGGTCCGCGCCTGGCGTTCCGGGGCGGTGCGCTGCAGCTGGGCGTGGACTTCAGCAATGACTTCAGCGGAGAGAAGCTCGCGCAACTCCACCGTGCCCAGAAGCTTCGCCAGCAACGCCGGGTCCAACGCCAAGGCCGCCGCGCGCTTTTCCGCCAGGGGCGAGTCCCCCTCGTACATGAACGCGCCGGTGTAGTTGAACAGCAGCGAAGATGCGAACGGCGAAGGCTGCTCCGTGGTGACCTCCGCGATGCGAATGCGGCGGTGCGCCAGCTCCCGCATGACCTCCGTGAGCGCCGGCAGGTCGTAGACGTCCTGCACGCACTCGCGCACGGTCTCCAGGATGATGGGGAAGGACGGGTAGTTGCGGGCGACGTCGAGAAGCTGCTCCGCGCGCTGGCGCTGCTGCCACAAGGGCGCGCGCTTGCCCGGGTTACGCCGCGGCAGAAGCAGCGCTCGCGCCGCGCACTCCCGGAAACGGGAAGCAAAGAGCGCGGAGTTTCCCACCTGCTCGGTGACGATGTCCGCTATCTCATCGGCGTCGAAAAGAAACAGCGAAGCATCCGGGTCCTGCTCCCCCTGCGGCAGGCGCAGCACGATGCCATCATCGCCCGCCACAGCCTGGGCGTCCATCCCGGTGCGCTCCGCCACGCGCTGTCCCACCGCCAGTGCCCACGCCGCATTCACCGGCCTGCCAAACGGGGTGTGCAGCAGCACGCGCCAATCCCCCAGCTCATCCGTGAATCGCTCTAGCAGCAGCGTCTTCTCATCCGGGATGAGCCCGGTGGCCTCGTTCTGCTCCTGCAGGTAGGCAGCGATATTGCGCCGCGCGTTCTCATCAGCACCGCGCACCACCGACGGGTCCGAAAATGCTTCACGCCGGAACGCACCCAACGCCTTACCCAACTCATAGGGCCGCCCCGCGGAGTCACCATTCCAGAAAGGCAAACGCCCCGTATGCCCCGGCGCGGGTGTCACCAGCACCTGGTCGCGCGTAATCTCTTCCACGCGCCAGCTCGTCGCGCCCAGAGTGAAGATATCCCCCACCCGGGTTTCATAAACCATTTCCTCATCGAGCTCGCCCACGCGGCGCGGCGCGGAACCGGCCTCACCAGTTCCCACGAGGAACACCCCAAACATGCCGCGGTCCGGGATGGTGCCGCCGTTGGTCACCGCCACGCGCTGCGCGCCGGGGCGCGGGGTGAGCACGCCCGTCACGCGGTCATAGACCACACGGGGTTTCAGCTCCGCAAAATCCGTCGAAGGATACACGCCACTGACCAGGTCCAGCACGGAGTCGAAGACCTCGCGCGCCAGGTCCTTATAGGGCCAGGCGCGGCGCACGGTGTCGTACCAAGCGTCGGCCTCGAGTCCTTCACTCGTGCCCGCGCTTGCCGACGCCACCACCGCCGCCACCGTCTGCTGTGCCAAGACATCCAACGGGTTGTGCGGGGAGTGCATTTCCTCGATGAGGCCCTCCTCCATGCGGGCGACGGTAAGCGCGGATTGCACGAGATCCGCGCGGTGCTTGGGATAGAAGGAGCCATGAGAGACCGCGCCGACGGAGTGCCCGGCGCGGCCCACGCGCTGCAGGCCGGAAGCCACCGACGGCGGGGATTCCACCTGCACCACCAGCTCCACCGCACCCATGTCGATGCCCAGCTCCAGGGAGCTCGTGGCCACCACCGCCTTGAGCGTGCCTTCCTTGAGCATGGTCTCCGTTAGCGCGCGCTCATCCTTGGACACCGAGCCGTGGTGCGCGCGGGCGATGACGGCAGGAGCCTTCCCGGCGACGTCCACTTGCTTCATCAGCTGGGCCGGGTCGCGCCGGGTAGCCGGGCTCAAGGACTCCGGATCGTGCTCCTGGGCATAGAGCTCGTTGAGCCGGCTGGTGAGCCGCTCGGCGGTGCGGCGCGAGTTGACGAAGACGAGCGTGGAGCGCTTCTCCATGACTTCGGCGTAGAGCTCTTCTTCGATGAAGGGCCAGATGGATTTCGCCGTGGGCAGGGCGGAATCTCCAACCCCGCCCTGCGTGTTAGTTTCCCCGCGTTGCGCGTATAAGCGCAACGCGTCTTGGGGGCCTTCGGTGATGCCAAGGGGGTCGTCGACAGTCGCCTCCCCGATGGGCGAGCCTTGCTCCGGGGTGGGCAGGTCCGACATGTCCTCGACCGGCACGTGGACGTCGAGCTGCCAGTGCTTTTTCGCGGGCGGGGCGATGATGTCCACGGGGCGGTCACCGCCCAAGAAGTTCGCGACAGCACTCAGCGGGCGCACCGTGGCGGAAAGCCCGATGCGCTGAAATTCCCCGGCGATGAGTCCGAGGCGCTCCAAGGTCAGCGCTAGGTGCACGCCGCGCTTGGTGCCGGCCAGGGCGTGGATCTCATCGATGATGACGGTATCCACGGTCTTCAAAATCCCCGCCGCCTTGGAGGTGAGCATCAAGTAGGCCGATTCCGGCGTGGTGATGAGGATGTCCGGTGGCTTGCGTACCTGGCGGGCGCGCTCTGCCTGCGGGGTATCCCCCGAGCGCACACCGACGGTAATATCCGGCACCTCCAAGCCCAGCCGCTCGGCGGTGCGAGCAATGCCGTTGAGCGGAGCGCGCAAATTGTTCTCCACGTCCACGCCCAGGGCCTTGAGTGGTGAGATATACAGCACTCTCACGCCATCATGAGCGCCCTCGCGGGACGGCTCATTGCTCAGCGGCAGGGCGGTCTGGCCTTCGCGCTCCACCAGGGAATTCAAGGCCCACAGGAAAGCCGCGAGCGTCTTACCGGAACCGGTTGGCGCCACAACCAGTGCGTTCGCACCGCCGGAAATCGCCTCCCATGCCTGCTCTTGGACCGGGGTGGGGGCAGCAAATACGTCGGCGAACCAGCCAGCAACCTGCGGGCGGAATTTCGCCAGAACGTTTTTGGACATGCCCTACTGTATCGCGCGCGCTAATCTGGTCACTATGACCGTTGAGATTTCTGATTCCCGTCTGACCAACTCCCTCGCCGATGGCTGTGGCGAGATCCTCAAAGGCGTGCGCAACGGTGGCCTGCTGCGCGGCTTGGCGCTGGGTGATGCCGGCGATGAAGCCGCTCAGGAATGGATCGCCCGCGTCCTTGAGCAGCACCGCCCGCAGGATGGCGTCCTGTCGGAGGAGGCCGCCGATGATTTGAGCCGTTTGAAGAAGGACCGCGTGTGGATCATCGACCCGCTCGACGGCACCAAGGAGTTCGCTACCGGCCGTCAGGACTGGGCCGTGCACATCGCGCTGGTGGAAAACGGCACCCCGATCCACGCGGCCGTCGGCATGCCAGACATGGGCGTGACTTTTAAGTCCTCCGATGTGCGCGCGGTGACGGGCCCGCTGTCGAAGAAGTTCGTGGTCTCTCGCAACCGCCCGCCGAAGGTTGCGGGTTATGTTGCGGAGAAGATGGGCTTTGAAACTGTCGGCGCGGGCTCCGCGGGCGCGAAGGCCATCCACGTGCTCTTGGGTGACTATGACGCTTATATCCACGCCGGCGGTCAGTACGAGTGGGACCAGGCCGCCCCGGTGGGCGTGGCTTTGGCTGCGGGCCTGCACTGCTCGCGTCTGGACGGCTCCCCCATCAAGTTCAATAACGAGGACACCTTCATCCCGGATCTGCTGATCTGCCGCCCGGAGCTAGCAGACGAGATTCTGGAACACGCCGCCGCCTACGCGGAGGCCAACGGCGGTTACTAGGTTTCTCGTGCTGCGTTACCCTTCTATGCAGCACAGCTAGGTTAAATCCCCAACTCATCTGCAAGACGAGAGACCATTCGAGCATTTAACTCGTGGTGGTCATGCAGCGTGTCTTTGCCGAGGTATCCAAATACCTCGGCATTTATTACGCCAATAATACTTATCCACGCTTCAAGCGCCTTTTCCATGACGTCAGCGGAAAGTTCTACATCAAGCTCATCAGCGGCTGCGGCAAGGTCGCGCGAGAACTGAGAGGAACGCGGTTCTAACTGTTCAACCGAGGCCTCAGTTAACAACTCGGCCAGACGCCGACTAACTTTTGTACCCGCGACCGCAGTCTCTGAAGCTGGCGCTTCGTATCCAATGATGGGCGTGCCATAAATTAGCGCCCACCTTTGAGGAAACTTCAAAGCCCACGCCCTCATAGCAAACACAAGGCGCAGGAATCTGTCCCGCGTCTCGGTAGCCTCACCGATTCCTCGCGCGACGGCATCATCAAGTGCTTCAAACGCATCAACGATCAGCATCGTTAATAGGTGGGCCCTGTCGGGCACATAGCGGTAGATACCCGAAGAAACTATCCCCAAATCACGTGCAATTGCACGAAGATTCAAGGCTTCTGGGCCGCCTTTATCAAGTTGCTCCCGCCCTACCTCAACAATGCGCAACATCGTCTGTTCGCGAGCACGCGCTCTTGGGGTCATTGACATATAGAAACTATATCAACAAGAAAGAGAGCACTGCTCTTGAATCTGAATAACTGCAATTATAGAATTAGAGAGCACTAGTCACTATTTAGAGCAGAGGTCACCTAATGCATTTTCTCATCACCGGGGCAGGCCCCGTGGGCCGATCACTTTCACGCGAACTCGCTAAAAGAGGGCACACATGCACAATCATGACGCGATGGCAGCCCCATTTCGCCGCCAGTAGGAACGTGCAGTTCAAGAAAGGCGATGCAACACACAGTGACGCCTATCCAGAACAGATCGACGGAATTGCCCACTGCATCCATGCCCCATACGACGCACAAAAGTGGCGCGACCTGCTCATTCCAGCTGAAGAAACCGTGCTAGAGGTAGCCGCCAAACGGGGTATCCCCGTTGTCTTTCCCGAATCGATGTATGGGTTCGACCAGACTTACGAGGTAATTTCGCCTGACACTCCCCTCGCCCGATCTCGCAATGGCAAACCTGGCGTTCGAGCGGCCTTAATCGAGAACCGCCTAGCTTCCCCTGCACGCACGACCTCAGTGATCGCATCCGACCTGTATGGCCCTGATGCCGGCCCCGGATGCGTTTACCATCAGCTCATCATCGGGAAGAAGCGTCCCCTTGCTCTTTTTAACGCACACGCTAAACACTCGGTCACGTACCTTCCCGACTTCGCCCGTGCGCTAGCTGACGCACTACTGGACGAATCGACACCCCCTATAGTTTCCACGCCTTGCGCGCCCGCGCTCACCCAAGCTGAATTTGCTCGAAGCGCCGGATGCCAACACTCCCCCATCACGATTCGCCCATGGATGCTGAAGCTAGGTGGCATTGTCAGCACGGACCTGCGAGGCCTACAAGAAATGAGATACCTGTGGGACCGTCCCTCCATTCTTACCGGAACTAAGTCCTCATGGCAGGCGACCCCAACCGACGAAGCATTAAAGGCTATTCATCAAGCTCAGTCGGCGTAGTGACAAATCCAACCACTAGTAGCCCTGCCTCACTACCTAAGACTTTTTGAACGCTCTACACTTGGACGTCATGAGTGAAACTCCCACTGCTTCTTCATCCCTCAAAACACCGTACGAGGACCTCCTGCGCCGTGTCCTCGAAGAAGGCGCACCCAAAGGTGACCGCACTGGTACCGGCACCCGTTCCCTCTTCGGCGCCCAGCTGCGCTATAACTTGGCGGAGTCTTTTCCTTTGCTGACCACCAAGAAGGTCTACTTCCACGGTGTGATTGGTGAGCTGCTCTGGTTCCTACGCGGCGAGTCCAACGTGAAGTGGCTGCAGGAAAACAAGGTCCGTATCTGGAATGAGTGGGCCGATGAGGACGGTGAGCTGGGCCCTGTCTACGGCGTGCAGTGGCGCTCCTGGCCCACGCCGGATGGCCAGCACATCGACCAGATCCAGGTCGCCCTGGACACGCTCAAGAACAACCCGGATTCGCGCCGCAACTTGGTCTCCGCGTGGAATGTGTCTGAGCTGGACAAGATGGCGCTCATGCCCTGCCACCTGCTCTTCCAGCTCTACGTCGCGGACGGCAAACTCTCCATGCAGGTCTACCAGCGCTCCGCGGACATGTTCCTCGGTGTTCCCTTCAACTTGGCCTCCTATGCTGCGCTGACCCACATGTTTGCCCAGCAAGCAGGCCTCGAGGTGGGCGAGCTCATCTGGACCGGTGGGGATTGCCACATCTACAACGACCACATCGAACAGGTCAAAGAACAGCTCTCCCGCGAGCCGCGCGAATACCCGCAGCTCAAGCTCCACAAGGCCGAAAGCCTCTTTGACTATGACTTCGATGATTTTGAAGTCATCGGCTACGACCCCCACCCCACCATCAAGGCACAGGTCTCCGTCTAATGCTGGGCGCAATCTGGGCCCAGTCCCTCGACGGTGTCATCGGTGACGGCGTGGTCATGCCCTGGCACGTGCCGGAGGACCTCAAGCACTTCAAGGAAGTCACCATGGGCGCGCCCGTCATCATGGGCCGCAAGACCTGGGAGTCCCTCAACCCCAAATTCCGCCCGCTGCCAGGCCGAGAGAACATTGTGCTGTCCAGCCGTCAGCCGGGCGAATGGTCCGCGGGTGGCACCGTGGTGGACAACCTCGACTCCGCACTTGACGCCACGCTTGACGACGCCTGGATCATCGGCGGCGGCCAGCTCTATAGCTCCGCTCTCGATCGCGTGGATACCATCGAGCTCACCCTCATGGGCGTGCAGGTGGGCGATGCCTACGGCGACGATGCCGTACTGGCCCCGAGCGTTCCTGAGGCGTTCAGCTTGTCTGCCGATTCCGACTGGCTGACCTCACAGTCCGGACACCTCACCATCCCCGGGCAGCCGCCGAGTGAGCTGCCCATGAGATACCGATTCCTCACCTACGACAGAAAGGCTGCTGCATAATGGCTACTACCCCGGAAACCACCGAGCACGTCACCATCTTCTTCGCCGATTGGTGCCCGTTCTGTGCCAAGCTGATCAAAAACCTGGACCGCACCGAAACCCCATACGAGCTCGTCGACGTCGAAGCCGACGCCCCCGACACCGCCGACATCAACGCATGGATTGAATCCGTCAACGACGGCAATCGCATCGTGCCCACCGTCCTTTACTCCGACGGCACGCACGCCACCAACCCTTCCGCCAGCGAGGTCCGCGCCAAGTACGCGGAGCTAGCCGGCGAATAAGCCGAGCAACCAGCGCGACCAAAGGCGACGCTTTTACCGCCGCCCTAAGCGAGGCTGCTAGTCTTACCTAGGTGCGCAACGCACCCCCGCCCCAGTAGCTCAGGGGATAGAGCACGGCTCTCCTAAAGCCGGTGTCGGAGGTTCGAATCCTCTCTGGGGCACGCTGTGAAGTCTCGAGACATCGTTCCGGTCGGTGTCTCGAGATTTTTCGTTTTCAGAGCCGAGGCCGACATTCACGGTAGATAAGGGCCAGAAATTTGAAATTTTTCGACCTTATTCACCGTGAATGACAGTGACAGGTGTGCGAGACCTAGTTCCGACCTCAGCTGTTGTTCATAGGTTGAGACACACTTCTAGAACTGCTCCTGAAAGCGCTAAAAGCAGCAGAGCTGGCCATCACACGGGCCTATTTCCAGCAGCCGTCACTTCGGTGCGGAAAGACGCAGAGGATCGATGTCTCAAGACATCACTTTTCATCGTGCCTGGGCAGTCTTGGCTTCAGGGTTTTCTACCGAGTCGATGTGGTGAAACATCTGGGCTGGTTAGACCGGAACGATGTCTCCGAACCAGACAGCAACTAGAATTCGCTAACGGCGTCCAGCCGCTGCTCGTTTCACATCAGACGCCATTTATTGGCTTATGTTCTCGGACGCAAGCCGCGCGTAAACGAGGGTATCGGTCCATTCCCCCTTGCTAAACCAGTCCTGGACGTGATGCGCTTCGAGCCGGAGCCCAACGCGGTTAGCAAGTGCTGCGGAGGCACTGTTTCGAGCGTCCATCTGTGCGGTAATGCGGTGGAGATTGTAATGATCAAACCCGAGGGCAAGCACCGCGCGAACGGCTTCGCTTGCGAATCCTTGCCCACCGTGTGCCGGGTCCAGAACCCACCCGATCTCGCCCTGGCGGTGCTCCTTATCTGTGAGCCACAGTGCAGCGTCTCCTATGGGGGTGCCGCCATGCTCGATAACTAGTGCTAGTGCAGCAGTCTCACCATCGAGGTCAGTCTTTGATAGCCGCTCCGCAAGATTGTCACGGGTGACTTCCATAGTCCATGGCTCGTCCAACAGGTAACGAGCAACGTCAGGTTGCGAGTACAGCTCGTGAAGCCATGCGACATCGCCCGTCTCATGCAGACGAAGTCGAAGTCGTTCCGTAACCAACGGCCACTTGAATGTGGGCACGAGATCGCGCTGGTAATGGAACAATTCTTCGCGCTGCCCTGCAGGCGTGGTCCCTAAGCCTCGTCCGGTCTCGCGGAATCCCGCCGTCGTCAAGCAGTGCTGGGAGGCCTTGTTTTCCGGAAGCGTGCGTGCCGTCAAGGTTCGAAGTCCACTAGTGCGCGCGAAGCGTGATGCAAGCTCCAAGCCCCGACCGGCATGCCCACTCCCTCGCGCACCGGGATGAATCCAGAACCCGACCTCTGCAGCCTCGGAGCCGACATCAAAGAGAACCATGGAACCCACAAACTGGTCGGTCTCGGCGTCGGCAAGTGCAAGGACTGCCAACGTGCCGGACGAAAGGCCCGTCGCGACCTCTTCCCTGATCATCCGTCGCACGGACTCGGGGGTGTAGTCAGGTTCAGGTAGATGAGCGAAGCGCCGCACAGCTCCATCTTTGGTGCCTGCTGCATACGCATCTGCGTCCAGTTCGGAGAGAGGGCGCAGGCAAGTGTTCTCAAAAGTGATCGGAAGGTTGGTGGCATCCAGCATGTGCCCAAAACTAACATAGTTCGGATAGGTGGTTCAAGCAGGTTTAGTTATGCTGGTGTGGTGAGTTACTGGGAACATCAAAAGCCTGTGCAGCGTCTCCGCGCCGTGGATATTGCGGAGGTTGCTAGAGCATCGGTAAGGCTGTTGGACGAAGGTGGATTGAGGGCTCTCACCATGAGAGCTGTGGCGCAACAGGTGGGCGTCGCCCCAGCTAGCTTGTACTCCCACGTAGAGTCAGTCGACGACCTATTCGACCTCGCCCTCGATACAGCGCTTGCAGATGACCCCGCAATGTCCGAGTCGATTAGCAGCGCCGACCTACCCACCCTGATGCAAGCTTTCTTCACGCACCTCACGGCCCACCGGTGGGCTGGTCAGGTCATTGGTATGCGCGCCCCCAGAGGCCCTGCTTACTTGGCACTATCTGAGAGTATGTGCATCTTACTCGAACGAGAGGGCGTCCCGGATCCATTGGGAACTGCCTACGGGCTATCAAACCTAGTAATCGGCGCCGCCCTGACCGCCCCTATGGCGCCCGACGAAAAGCGTGTTGCCATCAACCCCGAACAAGCCCCGACTTATGCGCGCCTCCATGCGGCGCACCACATTAGCCCACAAGAGATTCTCTCCGAGGGCATCAAGAAACTCTTGTCGTAACGGAACCATCCAATTTCGGGCAGCAGTAATGTGAGGAAGACTCGAAATGACGAGAGGAAGCCCAGCCGGGCTTGTTGTGAAGTGGCTGGGCTAGGGATTACTCGACTGCCCCGCTTGTCATGAGTCGCGACATGCTTGACAGGTGAGTCGCGACATCGGTGGCAAACCGTCACAGGGCTTGTTCGCTTTCTTTTTCTCACTTTTCCGTATGTGTTTACTTAGAAACACACTCTTGGAATTGAGTTAGACTCTCTAGTGGTCGAGGCGACTGGCAATCTTTACTGAGTTGACGGAGGCACGTTGTACGACGTCGTAAGACAGGCTTATGCAAAGCGCGCTCCCGAATACACCGAAGCCTTGGGATCAATTAAGGACATGAGTCCTCAGGACGTATTACTCATCTCTGAGTGGGGAAAGGCGGTTAATGGTCCGGTGCTGGATGCGGGGTCGGGGCCCGGACACTGGACAGACTTATTGCGGACTTTGAAATGTGAAGTAGTCGGGCTTGATATGGTCTCAGAGTTCATTGGAATTGCGAAGGATAGATTTCCCTCCACCAACTTCGTTTTGGGCGAATTGTCGGAGATTCCGCTTAGGTCCTCCAGTCTCGGGGGGATACTTGCTTGGTACTCGTTAATTCATTTGCGACCAGATGACTGGGGTCTGGTTCTAACTGAATTCGCAAGGACCCTTAGGCCGGATGGCTCTCTTCTTCTCGGAGCGTTTTTAGGAGAGCAAGGCACCCCCTTCGAGCATGCAATTACCGAGGCTTATTACTGGTCAGAGGTAGAGCTTCTCAAGCAGCTGGACTCAGCTGGTTTTCAGCCAATTTCTGTCCATTCTCGATGCACGAATGGTTTTCGGCCGCATCTAGACGTCCTTGCACGGCGTTGTTAGATGGGAACACCTTTTGCATTTCGGACAATGACTATTGCGGCAACAGGCACGTAGATCTGGTTATGGCAGTTGTAATGAAGGCTTACCCGTAGACTCAGTCTGTGGGACTCTCCCGTTTCAACCACCATTCACCGTGAACGTAGGCAATCCGGCATCGAGTGCGGATTATCCCCGAGCATGCGCGACAAAGAACGACCAGCCCAGTCGATGAGAACAGCACTTAATTGGCCTGAGCCCTCTCATTGATGCGGGCAGCGCTCTCAGTCGGATTTTCTAGAGACACAATCAACCGATCAAAGTGCTCATCTTTTAGTTCGATAACAACGGCGTTTTCATAGCCATTGATGTTCCAGAATTGGCGGCCACCGTCGGCGTGGAATGTGCCCGATAGTTTCTGGCCGCTTCGCAGCCCAGGTGCTCGAAAACCTTTCGGCTCGTGCTTCATTCCAGGGTCATGAGTAGCTCCGCGAACGTGGCTCCACGGAACCGCGATACTGCGAGTAAATGACCACATTTTATCCAGACCGCGTGGCTCAATGATGAGTTCTTTGTCCGCCAGAGTGAGCTTGTTGTTCATGATGTTTCTCCTTATTTTTCGGTTCTTTGAGAGCGGGAAAGCACATGCTGCCCAAGTGAGTCTGGGTCGCTGAAGCACAGTTCATAGGCCTGTTGGATAAGTTCCCGTAAATCCTTACTGACCGGCGCCACCTCAACCAGTGCCACCACTACAAAGTCCCTTGCCGCTTCCGGTACCTGCCCACTCCTAGCTTGGGCACATACTGCTTCCGCAGCAGCACGGAACAACCCATGCTTCGAGCCATAAATGTTGTAAAAGCTGGACCGATTGAGCCCTAGCTTGTTCACCACCACATCAACCGATACGGCGTTGAATCCACTCTTGCCAAAGAGAGCAATGGCGCCGGCAAGAACTTCTGCTTCATCAAACTTACGAGGCCTACCCATGAGTTTCATACTACCCATTCCAGAATGATTCGTCCATAACTCAGCCACGATTGAGCCATCTCGAAGCACCCACGTTCAAACGACATTTCTAACAAATAGGGCCTGAAATCCTGCCAATTTTTGAGCACTATTTGATCGATACGTCACCTGCTCGGTCTTGCACCCTCAGCCCCAGATACAAATCGGTAAATAAGCAATCAGCTCTGGCAGGTTTTAGCCCATATTTACGAGAACGCACCTTGGCAGTAGAAATCCCCCGCCTCGGCGTGAAGCGGGGGATGGCGGTTCGTAGGCTGAGTGTTAGTTCAGGCCCGGAATCTTTGGCAGCTGCGGCTGCGGGATGTTGAGTCCGAAGATGCGGTTGATGGTCGGAATCAGGCCGTAAGCGGCGCCGCCGAGGACTGCGATGATGGCGACGATCGGCAGGATGACCTTCGCACCGCGGCTAGAGCCAGCGAAGAAGGCCTGGCCGAACTCGTCAATGGAAGGCTCGTTCTTATCGTTCGGATCCGTCGGCTGGGACGGTGTGTTGTCCTCGCCGGACGGGTCTTCCTGAATGGCCGGGCGAGCGGTCAACCAGTGGTCGGAGTCCAGAGCGCCCTGAGTCAGGCGGGTCTCACCGATCCAGCCGTACCACGGGTCCTGCGGCTTGCGGTTATCAAAACCAGCGCCCATCACCCATTGCAGGTCACCCGGGAGGAGGCCCTCAGCGCCCTTAGCGTTGCGCAGGATGGGAGCGCCGTTGATGAACATCTCCACGGTGTCGGAGTCCGGCTTGTTCACCACGGCGATGTGCATCCACTCATCGGTAGGTACCTCGTGGGACCAGACGGTGGAGCCGGTGCCTTCCTTGGGCTCTGCCCACCAGCGCAGCTCACGCAGGTTGGAGATGCCGAACATGACGGTGGGGTCGGTGTCATCGGAGCCGTCGACAAGCTCAGCAATGCTGGAGTCGCGGGAGAGCGCACTCCCCCAGCCGTGCTCAGAGCCGTTGAAATCCTTCGGAATCTTCACGAAGGACTCGAAGGTGTAACCCGCAGAGGTATCGACCTTGTTGATGTCAGCGCCCTCCTTGGAACGGAACTCCGCCATCGCGGTCTTGCCAGCTGGGTCGGACCAGTAGAGGGAACCGGAATCGGAGGACAGCGGGTGGTGGTCGGTGCTGTAGGTGATGCGCTCGCCCAGATTGGAAGGGCCGCCTTCGCGAACGAGGTCGCCGGCACCATCCGCACCGAAGGCATCCGGAATGACTGCACCTTCGGTGGCCACGTCGCCGTCGGCAAGCTGCTTGCCGTCCTTGTCCTTGGTCTGGCCCGGGCGCCAGTGGAAGACGGTCTCATCAGCCTTCACAAAGTCATTCAGGCCCTCCGGCAGCTGATCCTTCGGAATTGTGTACGGGGTGTAGCCCTCTTCAGCGATGTCGCGGGCCTTCTGACCAAGGTCCGGGTCATTCTCATCACCGATGCTCCACTCCGGGGCAAAGTCAGCGAAGCGCTCTTTGAAGTTCAGCGGCACGTGGTAGCTATCGCCCTTGCCGTCGAGGATGAGCTTGTCGAACTGCGTGAGCTCCTCCGCCGGTTTCTGCGCCACCCACGGGGACAGGGCGGCCATCTCCAATTCGTTGCCGGAGAGGTCAAACTCCAGCACGCCGAGCAAGCCATTGCCGCCCTGGTAAGCCATCTGGTAGTCCTGCAGGATACCGATGACGTCGTGACCAGCATCGTTCTTGTCCACACGGTAGCCCGCACCGTGGTGATGGCCGCCCATGGTGAGGAAGATCTGGTCGTTCTTCTTGATGAACTTGTCCCACAGGCCCTGACCATAGTCATCGGAGTAGAAGACCTCGCCAGCACCATCGATGTTGAGCACCTCGTGGCTGGTGAGGATGACCGGCAGGTCCGGGTGCGCATCGAGAACGCCCTGTGCCCACTCCAGAGCCGCATCATCCGCGCGCCAGCCCAGCGCCAGGACCAGGTACTTCTGACCCTCGGCTTCAAAAATGTGGTACTCGGAGTCATTGTTGACTGCGGTGTGGCGCTCTTGGAAGGTTTCCGGGTTGGCAGCCTTGGCGCGCTCAGCGCTGAAGTAGTCGTTGTACGGGTGCGCTGACTTATCCTCAATCATGTCGTGGTTGCCCGGCAGGATGGAGTAGTTCAGGTCGGAATCATCGAGGACCTTCATGGCCTCGTCGGCAACCTTCCACTCGCCCTCGACGTCCGCTTGGTCCACCACGTCACCGAGGTGCGTAGCGAAGTCCATGTTGAGCGCTTCCTGATTCTTCACCAGCCACTCGACCTGCGCCTTAAAAGGCTCGCTGCCGTAGCGCGCCTGGGCCAGGTTGCCAGTTTCCGGAGTGGAGTAACGAGAATAGAACTGGGTATCCGGCAACACGCCGATGCTAAAACGCGAGCCCAGGCCTTCTGCTGGTTCGGCGGCGGAGGCGGGGACAACGAGGAACGTACCGGCCACCGAGGCGGTGACCACGGTGCCGAGCAGGCGGCGAGAAGTCATAGATCTTCCAATCACAGTGAATAAAGCCAAAAGAGACATAAGAAATGTATTCTCCATAGCTTGCTCTCACGTAACGACCGCATGAACGCACGTTTAAATGATTTCCCGCCGCTAGGATGAACGCTCATGAGCAACATCACGAAGAAGTATGACGTCGACGTCACCCGCGTAGATACCGGCCGCTACCGCGCCACGAATGCTGCGGGCGCCAGCCTCGAATTCGGCACGGGCGAAGGCATGCTGAGCCCGGTCGAGCTGTTGCTCGCCGCCGTAGCGGGCTGTTCGGCCGTCGACGTTGACGTGGTCACCTCCCGCCGCACGGAGCCGGAGCTTTTCGACGTCCACGTGGAAGGCACCCGCGTCAACGAGGACGGCGCCTCCAGGCTTAGCGACGTCAACGTGGAATTCTCCCTCCGCTTCCCCGATACCGACGCCGGCCGTCAGGCCCAGTCCATGGTGGAGCGCCTGGTGCGCATCTCCCACGAGAAGGACTGCACTGTGTCCCGCACGGTAGAAAACCCCACTAACGTCACGTTCCGCACGACCCAGCCCTAAGCCCACTCCGCTTTAAGCGAAGGGGTTATCTTTGGGCGAAAGATCCTCCTCCCAGGAATTTACGAAGGGGTTGCCCATCGCTTCGCGCACGTTGCCTAAGCCATCCCCGAATGGGTTGCGCCCAGCATCGCTGCGCCGACGGCGATAGCGCTCAAGATCCGCTTGCGCCATGTGGCCCAGCTCTTCGCCGTCCACCACGAGCCAGGAAAGCGGGTTGGGATCCACCATGCGGCGCGGCCGGCCCTGATGCGGTGAGGACAACATGGTGCGGATATCCGCTCGTGCCTGGTCCAGTTCCCCGAGGTCCTTCGGGCTCAACGAGGTTTTTATGGTCTTGCCGCCACCGGTTCCAACAACCTCAGCCTTGAGCATGCTAAAAGAAAAGACTCCAGAGGGAATCGAGGGATTGCGCATGTCCACTTTGTCGAAGGCAAGGACGTCGTCATCGTCGAAAACCAGAATGAGCCCTTGCGGGGTGATGTACACCCAGGCCTCGTGCTGCATGTCGACGTCCACGCGATAGAACCCAATGAGCGGCTCGTCCGGCTCCAGCAGCCCATAGGCATTGAGCTGGATTGTTCCCACTCCGCCGCACTGCGCAAAGCCGTGGTCCCACAGGTAGTGCATCTGCCCTTGCAACAGCAATTCCCAGAGGCCTCGAATGAAGTCAGAGAGGAGCGCACCGTATCTGGCTGCCAGCGGCTTGTGGATGCGCAGGTAGCCAGATCGAATCTCAAACACGATGGGATACGTCAGGGGCAGCGACTCGACGAAGTCGGCATCGATATCCATGCGGTCGCTATTGACCTCAATGAATTCTTCAGCCGGGAAAAGATGCTCCACCACGAGAGTGTTGCCTTCTTTACGAGTATCAAGGATCCACGGGGAATTCAGGCGACAGTTCTCGATATAGCCGTGGAGAACCGCTTGCACCTCGGCATCGCTGAACTGCTGGTGATTAAGCCGGACAACGCTGTCTCCCTGCACAAAACGCATTCTCAGCTCTTCGGCCATGCTCACTCCTCCGTCCCTAGGATCCCATGCGCCTCGATAACTCGGCGAGGCGCACCTGTACACCCACCCATACTAATTGTGGTGCAATTTTAGACCATCGTGACTAAAGTGACTTCAGATACTTTCTTCGCCCCCATCTTTATCAGCCAGCTTAACCCCTGCTAGGAGAACGCCACCATGTCTTTGTCCCGCCGCTCCCTCATCAAAGCCGGCGCCCTCGCGCTCACGGCCGGTGCCATCGGCAGCCACGCCCCCGCCGCGCTCGCCGTGGGTCCTGCCTTGGGCACCATCGTTGACTTCTCCGGCGGCGTCCCTTCCGCCCGCGCCATCAAAGCGGCAGGCCACCTTGGCGCCATCCGCTATGTTTCCCAGCGCCGTCCGGGCGCAGAGTGGATGAAGGGCAAGCCCGTCACCCTAGCAGAGACGAAGGCCAACGCCGCAGCGGGCCTGAAGACCGCCTCCATCTACCAGTTCGGCCGCGCCGACAACGCCGACTGGCTCAACGGTGCCGCGGGCGCTGCTATCCACGCGCCGCAGGCCATCGCCATTCACAAGGCCGCGGGCGGGCCGACGGGCCGCCCCATCTACATTGCCATCGATGACAACCCCACCCGCGCCCAGTATGAAAACCAGATCCGCCCCTACCTCAAGGCCTTCTCGACAGCGCTGAGCGCGGCCGGCTACCAGACCGGCGTATACGGCAATTACAACGTCATCGATTGGTGCGTTGCCGACCGAATCGGCCAGTTCTACTGGATGCACGATTGGGGCTCGGGCGGCAAGATCCACCCGCGCACCACCATCCACCAGAAAGCCAAGAACCAAGCCACCATCGACGGCGTGACCTGCGATATCAACACCGTCTACGCCAACGACTGGGGCCAGTGGACCCCGGGCAACGGCGCGGTTAACCCGCCGAAGACCCAGGACACCCCGGCGGCACCGAATAACATCCCGCTGCCCAACATCTCTCTGCCAGATCCCACCGGGCGTGGCTCCAGCGTGAACGGTGATGGCATCACCATCGCTGGTTCCTCCATCAGTACTGACCAGGTGCGCGGTGCGGTGGATATCCTCAACACCGTGCGCAAGTCCATGGGCTAAACGCCTTTCTGCAGCGCGGTCCCCTACCTCGCCGCAGTCGCCTTCGACGCCGAAGCCTTAGAACGCGAAGCCGGCGAGGACGCAGAGGAGGACGGCTCCGCAGATGAGGACGCTGCTGTTGGCGACGTCGCCGTGGACGTTGTGGAGGTTGCACTGATGGTAGCGGTGGGCGTCGCCAAGCGCGTGGCAACAGCACTGGGGTTGGCCAGCGCCTCCTTGTTCAGGTTGTTGCCCTTCACCAGGTTCTTTCCGGTGATCTCCTTGCGCACGTAGGAGGTGAGCTCCTCGGCGGAGCCTTCGATGGACGCAGCCACAACAAAGTCCTCCCCGAAAGACACCGAGGAGTGCCGGTCCTTGCTGTCCGACCATCCCCACTTGGAGCCCACGACGTCACTCAACTTCGCGGTTCCATAGTCTTGCTGGTACCCGTCGGCCGAGACGGCATCGGCATGGGACATCGCCACCAGCACAGGGTGCGTCGGATCATCTTCCATGAGCTGGACAATGAACCGCACCACGTCATAGGTAGAAGTCATGGAATGGCCCCAGTCCTCCCCCGCGGACGTAGACTTCAGCCCGTATTCCTTGGCTATTGAATCGATGGACCGCGGGTATTTCTCAAAGAGCTTCCCAGCGCTCTCATCGGAGGAATCAGAAATCATATCCAGCGCTACGTACTTATCCTCGAAGGCCCCGTGCTCCAGTACGTAGGTTGCGATGTAGAGCTTGATCAGGCTCAGCGCATAGCGCGGCTGGTGTTCGGTGGCCGAGCCCATGTGCATGCCCGTCTCAATGCGGTAATACGTGATGGCCTTGGACTCATCGCCCTTGAGGAACTGACCTACCGAGTCCGGGACAGCTGCCAGCTGCAGCTGCCCTTTCCTATGCGTGATGGGACCAGGCTTGCTTGCGCTGGTCTGCGCTGAACCGCCAGCCGTGGAGTCTTCTTCATGCGCTGGCGAGCATGCAGTGAGACTCGCTGCTCCGAGCACGCACGCCAGAAGGGCGGCACCAGCTCGCGCTGACACCGCCCTGTGAGAAAGCTGAGAGTAAAACACAGAACCTGAGTCTACTCTCTACCGTCCGAAACGTAGTGTTTTAGGTGTTTTAGTGGTCCACCGGAGCCTCAACGCCCACACCGGTCAGGGAACGAACCTCCATCTCTGCGGACAGCTCTTCCAGGTTGTCCGGCGGGGTCATGATGGAGACGATCCAGCCCGCGAAGAAGGCCAGCGGGATGGTGACCAGGCCCGGGGAGGACAGCGGGAAAATGGACCAGTCGGCGTTCGGGAACATCGAGGTCGGGGTACCGGAGACTGCCGGGGACAGGAAGATGAGTACCAAGCAGGAGATGACACCGGTGTACATCGATGCGACAGCGCCCGCGGTGTTGAATCGACGCCAGTACAGGGAGTACAGGATGGTCGGCAGGTTAGCGGATGCCGCGACCGCGAAGGCCAGGGACACCAGGAAGGCAACGTTTTGGGTCATGGCCAGAATGCCCAGGATGATGGAGACAATCCCCAGGACAACCACGGTGATCTGGGAAACGCGAACCTGCTCAGCCTCGGTGGATTCACCGTTGCGGATAACCGAGTGATAGATGTCGTGCGCAATCGAGGCCGATGCAGTAATGGCGAGGCCAGCGACGACAGCCAGAACGGTAGCGAAGGCCACCGCGGAAATGACCGCCATGAAGATGGAGCCACCGATTTCCAGGGCCAGCAGCGGTGCTGCGGAGTTAGCACCACCCGGTGCGGCGAGGATGCGGTCCGGGCCAACCAGGGCGGCAGCGCCGTAGCCCAGGACCAGGGTCATGAGGTAGAAGGCACCGATGATGACGATGGCCCAGGTAACGGAGCGGCGAGCCTCGGTCGCGGTCGGCACCGTGTAGAAGCGCATGAGAACGTGCGGCAGGCCGCCAACGCCGAGAACGAGGGCAATACCCAGGGAGATGAAGTCAAGCTTGGTGGTGAGGTTCTTGCCGTACTTCAGGCCCGGCTCCATGATCTGGGAGGCTTCGTAGCCGCCTTCCTTGATGGCAGCGGAGTTAGCGTGCATATCAATGGCTTGGGTAAAGAGTGCGCTGAAGCCGCCCTTGAGCATGACGAAGGTGAGGATGCACATGATGACCACGCCGGTTACCAGGAGCACGGCCTTGATCATCTGCACGTAGGTCGTGCCCTTCATGCCACCAACAAGAACGTAGACAATCATGAGGATGCCCACGATGCCAACGACGACGGCCTGCCACTTGAAGTCGTGAATATTCAGGAGCACGGCCACAAGGGATCCTGCGCCGGCCATCTGCGCGATGAGGTAGAACAGCGACACGAACAGGGTCGAGATAGCCGCTGCCACGCGCACCGGGCGCTGCTTGAGACGGAAGGACAACACGTCCGCCATGGTGAAGCGGCCAACGTTGCGCATCGGCTCCGCGACGAGCATCAGCGCAACAAGCCAGGCGACGAAGAAGCCGACCGAGTAGAGGAAGCCATCGTAGCCGTTGAGCGCAACGGCGCCGACGATGCCCAGGAAGGACGCGGCGGACAGGTAGTCGCCGGAGATAGCAAGGCCGTTTTGCCGGCCGGAGAAACTACCGCCGCCGGTGTAGAAGTCAGAGGCTTCCTTCGTGGACTTGCCGGCGCGAAGCACCACGTACATGGTGACGACAAGGAAGGCGGCGAAGACTGAGATATTCAGAATCGGGTTGCCGGCGGAGGATTCCGCTGCGGCCAAGGTAATGGTCTGCATTGTTTAGCCCTCCAGTTCCTGGCGAATGGCCGCTGCCTGCGGCTCGATGTTCTTATTGGCGTAGTTGACGTAGATGTACGTGATGATGAAGGTTGTCAAGAACTGGGCAAGGCCAAAGACAAGGCCAATGTTCCAACCGCCACCAAGTTCTATAGCCATGAAGCTGGGCGCAAAGACCGCAGCCAGCACATAGAGGACGTACCACACAAAGAACGCCACAGTCATGGGGAAGGTGAATTTGCGGTACGCGCTGCGCAGCTTGGCAAACTGCGGGCTGTCACGCATCTCGATGAACTCTTGCGGCGTAGGTTCGCGGCGCGAGTTAATCGAAGCAGGTGCGTCAGTCATGTCGCTCTCCTTACAAGGGGTCTTTTCTCCACAAACCGCGGTGAGAGACAAAGGGGTAGTGTCTTCAATCACGTTTTGCCTTGCACAGTAAGTTACCTAACCGCTCTTGCAAGGTTGTAAATCCTGCCAAGAAAAGTTAATAACATACACTTTCACTACCCCCTACCCTTGCAACTACAAGGGATTTCTACCTCGCTGCTAGCACCCCCACAGGAGATTCCAAAGGAAGAATCTAATTTAGCAAACCGAAACTTCACAGAGTCTTTCACAGATCTTCACTCCCCCGCCCCTCACGATTCCCACTTCCCTGGGTACGCAACAAAGCCCGCCTTCAGCATCCTCCCCCTCTCCCCTAACGATGTAGGAAGAAAGAGCAAGGCGTTGAAGGCGGGCTCCACCGCTCGCGGGCGTTTGATACGCCCCACGTGTTTCGGCTTAGGCGCCAGGGAACTCTCGCGGGTCCTTGAACATACGGCCAAAGCCTTCCTGGCCATCAAGCGCATCAAGAGCCGCTACGTCTTCGGACGTAAGCTCAACCTCTGCGGCAGCGAAGTTTTCTGCAAGGCGCTCCCGGCGGCTGGACTTCGGGATAACAGAAATTCCCTTGTTCAGCAGGTACGCCAGCACCGCCTGTCCGGCGGTGATGCCATGCTTCTCAGCGACGGACTCAACCACCGGGTTGTTGAGCACTACGCCGCGCGCCAACGGCGACCAAGCCTCCGTCACGATGCCGTGCTTGGCGTGGAATTCGCGCAGCTCCGGCTGGGTGAAGCCCGGGTGCAGCTCCACCTGGTTGAGAACTGGGACGATACCGGTCTCATCAATCAGGGTTTGCAAGGTTTCCTCATAGAAGTTGGCCACGCCAATCGACGCAATCTGACCCATGCCCTGCATGCGGGCAATCTCCTCGAACGTCTCCACATAGAGCCCACCCTGCGGCCACGGCCAGTGAATGAGGTAGAGGTCAAGGTAGTCCAGCTGCAGTTTGTCCAAGGATTCACGGAAGGCTTGGCCTACCTTGTCCTTGCCGTGATGGTCGTGCCAGACCTTGCTGGTGATAAACAGCTCATCCCGGGTTACGTCACCGGCCTTCATGGCCTCATTCAGTGCCTGCCCAAGTTCTTCTTCATTCTCGTACAGAGTCGCAGTATCGAAGTGGCGGTAGCCCAGATCGATGGCTTCACGCACGGAGCGGATGAGATCCTCTCCGCGCAGCTTGTAGGTTCCGAGACCCATCAGCGGCATCTCGCGGTCATCATTGAACGTGGTTTGTGGGACACTCATGTCCCCCATTGTGCCGCACTTTAACTTCCTGTGGGGGCGAAGCATAGCTCCTCAGCGCTTTACCCCAAACCTACGCATGCGAAACGCCCTACCCGGCCGTGCAGTAGTGCACGGCCGGGCAGGGCGTCGTTTAGGGAAACAGAAAGGGCTAAGCCCTCTCCCCTAGGCGCGGATGAGATCGATGACGAAGGTCAGCGTGCGACCCGACAACGGGTGTGCGCCACCGGCCGGGCCATAAGCTTTCTCCGGCGGGATGACCAGCTTGCGGCGGCCGCCGACCTTCATGCCGGGAATGCCTTCTTGCCAGCCGGCAATGAGGCCGGTCAGCGGGAACTCGATGGACTGGCCACGGCCCCACGAAGAGTCGAATTCCTGGTTCGTCTCGTAGTCAACACCAACGTAGTGGACCTCAACGAAGCCGCCCGGCTGGGCTTCGGCACCGTCACCCACCACGATGTCTTCGATGACAAGGTCCTGGGGAGCAGGCTCCGTTGCCGGCTCAATTACGGGCTTTTCCATTGGGGATTATCCTCCTTGGATATTTTCTTCTTTGCTGGCCGCATACGCGTGGGCCGAGCCACAACGTTCCCCAGTATAAGCGGAGATGCGGGGCTCGGCCCTAGAAACCCAGCGTATGGGCTATACGTCAAGCCACGGCGGCCTGTTAAAGACCACCGTTCAGGCTACCGTTTAGCGCTCGCTGCGCGGGGTGACCTTGCGCAGGGTCTCGCCGGTGTAGATCTGGCGCGGGCGGTTGATCTTGGTGTTGAGCTCAAGCTGCTCGCGGTACTGAGCAATCCAGCCCGGCAGGCGGCCGATGGCAAAGAGGACGGTGAAGAAGTCCGTCGGGAAGCCCATGGCGCGGTAGATCAGGCCGGTGTAGAAGTCGACGTTCGGGTAGAGCTTGCGGGAGACGAAGTAGTCGTCATTCAGCGCAATCTCCTCGAGCTTCATAGCCAAGTCCAGCATCGGATCGCCACCGAGGTGTTCGATGATCTCGTGAGCGGTGTCCTTGACGATGGCCGCGCGCGGGTCGTAGTTCTTGTACACGCGGTGGCCGAAGCCCATGAGGCGAACGCCCTTTTCCTTGTTCTTCACGCGGTTCATGAAGTCGGTTGCGTCACCACCGTGGTTGTTCTGGATATCCTCGAGCATCTCCAGAACAGCCTGGTTAGCGCCACCGTGCAGCGGGCCAGACAGGGCGTTGATACCACCGGCGATAGCAACGAACAGGTTGGCCTGAGCGGAGCCGATCATGCGGACGGTGGAGGTGGAGCAGTTCTGCTCGTGGTCAGCGTGCAGGATAAGGAGCTTATCCAGAGCCTTGGCCACGATCGGGTCGACCTCATAATCTTCAGTCGGGTAACCAAACATCATGCGCAGGAAGTTCTCGCGCGCGTTGAGCTTGTTATCCGGGTACATGTAGGGCTTACCCTGCGATGCGCGGTAAGCATAAGCGGCCAGCATCGGCACCTTAGCCAGCAGGCGGACGGTCGCCTTATCCAGCTGCTCCTCATCCAGCGGGTTGAGCTGGTCCTGGTAGTAGGCGGAAAGAATGTTGAGGGAGGAGGCTAGAACAGCCATCGGGTGCGCGTTGCGCGGGAAGATATTGAAGGCTGCCTTGAAGTCCTCATCCAACAGGGTGTGGTGACGGATCTCAGTGTTGAACTTGGACAGCTCATCCTCGGTGGGCAGGTGGCCCTTGATCAACAGGTAAGACACCTCGTTGAAGGTGGCGTTCTCAGCCAAGTCCGCGATGTCGTAACCGCGGTGGCGGAGGATGCCTTCCTCACCATTAATAAAGGTGATCTTGGATTCGGTAGAGCCGGTAGACGCATAGCCCGGGTCAAAGGTGACTAGGCCGGTCTCGTTACGGAGCTTGCCAATATCGAAGCCGGAGTCACCCTCCGTGGACTGCTTAATGTCCATCTCGTACTCGCCGCCGGGGTACTGCAGTACAACCTTGTTCTTTTCAGAAGCCACGTATATTCCTTTCCTCAATGTTCAACGCCGACCGCAGCCGGCGCGACAGATCTAAACCTCTTCACACTCTAGCAAAACCTGTGACTCTGCCAACATTGGCAATCCTGGCAAAGTATCTAATGCGCGAACGAAATTAGGCTACACTGCCCACATGAGCAACTCAGAACTCGTCCTGCCAGCAGATCTCCTCCCTACCGACGGCCGCTTTGGCTGCGGGCCCTCGAAGGTCCGCCCCTCCCAAATTGAGGCAATCACCGCGGGTGCCAGCACCATCATCGGCACCTCGCACCGCAAGCCAGCCGTCAAGAACCTCGTCGGTTCCATCCGCGAAGGGCTTTCCGAGTTGTTTTCCCTGCCAGAGGGCTATGAAATTGTTCTCTCCCTTGGCGGTGCCACCGCGTTTTGGGACGCGGCGACTTTCGGCCTGATTGAGAAGAAATCCGCCCACCTCAGCTTCGGCGAATTCTCCTCTAAATTTGCTAAAGCCGCAGCCGCCGCCCCTTGGCTCGACGCCCCACTCGTCACCGAAGCCGAGGTCGGCACCGCACCTGATCCGAAGGCAGCCGATGCCGAAGGCGCCGACATCATCGCGTGGGCCCACAACGAAACTTCGACTGGCGCCATGGTTCCGGTGACCCGCCCCAACCCCGAAAACGCGGAGCAGCTCGTCGTCGTCGACGCCACGTCCGGCGCCGGCGGCCTGCCTGTGAATATGTCGGATGCCGACGTCTACTACTTCTCCCCGCAGAAGTGCTTCGCTTCCGACGGCGGCCTGTGGCTGGCGGCCATGTCCCCAGCAGCCCTCGAGCGCATCGAGAAGATTAACTCCTCCGATCGCTTCATCCCAGCCTTCCTCAACCTGCAGACCGCCGTGGACAACTCCCGCAAGAACCAGACCTACAACACCCCAGCTGTGGCCACGCTGCTCATGTTGGAGAATCAGGTGCAGTGGATGAACGCCAACGGCGGCCTCGGCGGCATGGTCAAGCGCACCACGGAGAACTCCTCCATCCTGTACAACTGGGCAGAATCCCGCCCGGAGACCACCCCCTTCGTGGCCGAGCCTTCCGAGCGTTCCCTCGTGGTGGGCACCATCGACTTCGAGGACTCTGTCGACGCAGCTGCGGTTGCCGCAACGCTGCGCGCCAACGGCATTCTCGACGTCGAGCCTTACCGCAAGCTGGGCCGCAACCAGCTGCGAGTGGGCTTGTTCCCGGCGATCGACTCCGCAGACGTCACCAAGCTCACCAAGGCTATCGATTACGTTTTGGACAACCGCTAGCCTTCGCCCGCCACTCCTTGCATCACGCAACAACTTTGTTTGCACCTATGTGTTGAGTCATACAACATGCCCCGCGCTCTTGCCAGAGTTCGGGGCATGTTCTGGGTAAAGTGGATTTCATCACATGTCCGCTACCAGGCTAAGGAGCGCCATCATGCGCGAGATTTTCCTCGCACCCAGCGACTCAACTGACACCTCGCTCGTCCTCCGGGCCGAGGATGGTGAGGAGTTCTTCCTCGAGGTCACCGACGAGCTTCGCGAGCTTTTCGCTCCCGCCGACTCCGCCGACTCCGACTCCGCGAAAGAGGCATCCGACCAAACCACGCACGAGGCCGGGGACGCCACCGACGATTCCTCCCCCACTTCTGCACAGGCTTCGCGCTCTGCTGGTTTGCACACCGTCATGCCATCTTCTGGTGGCTCTCCTTCCTCTCCGCAGACTCAGCACACGCAGCAGGCGCAAGAAATCCGCCTGCGCCCCAATGAGATTCAAGCCCGCATCCGCGCCGGTGCCAGCGCCGCTGAGATCGCCGGGGAGCTCGACGTTCCGGAATCCCGCATCGAGCCTTTCGCGCACCCGGTGCTTTTGGAGCGGGCGCGCATTGCGGACGTCGCCAAGCAGGCGCACCCCATCCGCGAGGATGGCCCGGCCAAGCTCACCCTGTGGGAAATCCTGGCCACCGCATTCGCCGCACGCGGGCACTCGCTGTCGGAGGCAACGTGGGACGCCTACCGCCATCAAGGCGAACCGTGGATCCTGCGCATCACGTGGAAGACGGGACTTTCCGCCAACGAAGCGGAGTGGACCTTCAAGCAGACGATGTCTTCCCCGGCCACGGTGGAGGCACGCAATTCCGTGGCCGCAGACCTGACGGACCCGGACTTCGTGCAGCCGGTGCGTTCGCTGACCTCCGTGGGCCGTGGCGAGCGCTACGACGAAGCCATCGATGGGCGTGACTACGCCGAGGGCCGAGAGGTCAACGAGGACGCGCGCGCTGGAGCCCCCGGCGTGACGGAGTTGTCTTCGTACACCGGCAATGGCAATGAGAACACTGAGGCGGAGGCCGACGTCACTGCCGAGCCTTCCGTGCTTCCCTCCCCGCGCGGTGGGGAGCACCCCGCCGAAACCGGCGCCGATGAAAACGCAGATGCCCGCGACGAGGGCGCGGCGGCACAGCCGGAGGAGAAGGAATCGGGCGTAGACGAGGACTTCCTCCAGAACCCGGATCCGGAACCCAAGCCTGCCAAGCGCCGCCGCAAGGCCGTCACCCCGCACTGGGAGGATGTGCTGCTCGGCGTTCGTTCCTCTACCAAGCGCCCCCGCGATTAACGAGTAGCCTGCCGTGGATACCCAAAGCGCCGTTCTCACTCTCTGGTACGTCACCGCCGCCGATCCCGCCGAGGTTCTCCGCGGAGAGCCCAAGGCTGACCGCGGTTTCGGCCGCAAGTTTCTCGCTCAACTCAACCCCTCCCTACCGGTAACGCCTATCGGGCAGTTCCCCCTAAACCGTTCCGCCGAACCCGGCGCGAGCGAGTTCTACATCGGCGGCTACCCCGGTGTGGCCGTCGTGCAAACCATCATCCATGATGACCAGCTGATCCTCTCGCAGCTCTCCCGCACCCTGCGCGAGGCCGTGCCGGCAGAGGAGATTTACGCCTTCACCTCTAACCCAGAGACTGGCTATGCCGGCTTTGCGCACTGGACGGGCAGCCGCCTGCGGCGCTCCCTGTGTGGAACGCGCTTTAACCTCTACGAGGATCATGGCCTGCCCGAAACCTTTGAGGCCCCTTACTGGGCCGGGGAGATGGACGAGCCCGCAGGTGGGATTGCCCTGCCCTTCGAGCCGCTCACCATCACCCAGGCAGCCCAAGAGTTCTGGCTGGGCATCGAAGTGGGCGAAGATGGCCCAGACGTGGACGTCGTGGGCTATGCCACCGACGGCCGCCCCGAGCCCAAGGTCGATACTCCCCCACCGCGCCGCACCGTGGCTGAGGTGGCCACAACCTCAGTGGCGAAGCTGGGGCTCAACGATTATGACGACTATGAAGAGCACGACCTCGAGCCGGAATCCACCGGCGAAGAGATTGTCCGCACCGCCAAGCACCTCGGCGGACTCGTGCGCCGCTATGCGGTGTCGACGTCACGGAGCCTCTGGGAACGCTGGCGCTCGTAGAAGGCAATTGCCGCCGACGTCGCCACGTTGAGGGAATCCGTGCCCTCCGCCATGGGGATACGCGCCCTCACATCGGTGGCGCGCATGGCATGCTCGGTCAGGCCTGGGCCCTCCGCGCCAACCAGCAGCGCCACCTTCTCCGCCCCCTCCAGGGCGTCGGCGATATGCACGGCCTCCGGATGCGGGGTCAGCGACACCAGCCTGAAGCCTTGGTCGCGCAGCTTCTCCAGCCCGCGCTGCCAGGTGGTAAAGCCGCCATCGAACCGAGCCCAGGGCAAACGCAGCACGTGCCCCATGGAAACGCGCACCGAGCGCCGGTAGAGCGGATCCGCAGCTCCCGAGCCTAAGAGGATGCCATCAACATCCATGCCCGCGGCGTTGCGGAAGAGCGAGCCGATGTTCTCATGATCACCCACACCTTCCATGATGGCCAGGGTGCGAGCGCCCTCAATGACTTCATCCACGGTCCAGGCCTCTGCGCGGTCGGCTGCGGCAACCAGCCCGCGGTGCATGTCGAAACCTGTGACCTCCCCCAACGTTGCTCGAGTGACCTGATAGACGGGAATATCGCCAACATCGTGGTTCGCTAGGAAAGTGTCGAGCTTTCCTTCAAAGCCGATGATGCAGCGCACCGGGAATCGTGAGGCGAGCAGGCGCTCCACGCACAGTGGGCCCTCACCAAAGACGAAACCCTCGCCGGACTTGTCCGCGTGCTTGAGATCGCGGATATCGTCCAGGCGAGGGTCTGTGGGGTCATCGATGACAAAACGCATGGCCCCTAGTTTAGGCACAGGGCCGCGTGCTCACCCCAGGCGGGCTAAGCCAGCAGCGAGCTGATGGGCTCCATGGCGAAGTAGACCACGAAGAGGGCGGCCACGAGCCACATGATCCAGTGCACCTTCTTGGCTTTGCCGGCAAAGGTAGCCATCAGGGCATAAGCGATGAAGCCCACACCAATACCGTTAGCAATGGAGTAGGTAAAGGGCATGACCACGATGGTCAGGAAGGCCGGGATGGCCTCCTCCATGCGGTTCCACTCGATGTCCTTGAGCTGTGCCGCCATCATCACGCCCACGACGACGAGGACGGGGGCCGCTGCCTCAATGGGCACGATCTCGTAGAGCGGGGTGAGGAACATGGCCAGCAGGAAGATCACACCGGTCACTACGTTGGCCAGGCCGGTGCGGGCACCGTCACCGATGCCGGCCGCCGAATCCGCAAACACCGTGTTGGAGGAGACCGAACCGGCGCCACCGGCAACGGCGCCAAAGCCCTCAACCACCAGGGCGGTCTTCATCTCCGGAAGGTTGCCTTTCTCGTCCACGAGGTTGGCTTGCTTGCCCAGGCCGTTCATGGTGCCCATGGCGTCGAAGAAGTTGGTGAGCAGCAGGGTGAAGATCAGCAAGACCGTGGAGACCACGCCGAGTTTGGTAAAGGCGCTGATCGGATCGACCTGGCCCACAATCGAGAGATCCGGCAGACCACCCAAGGAACTGGGCACCTCCGGAGTGGCCATGCCCCAGTCCTCGGAACCGGTCAGCGCCTGAATGATCATGGCGATGATGGTGGTAATGACGATGCCGATGAACAGTCCGCCGCGGACCTGACGGATGACGAAGAAGGCGGAGAGAATCAGGCCCACGACGAAGACGAAGGCCGGCCACGTAGCGATCGAACCGTTAACGCCCAGGCTCACCGGAACTGTGGTCATCGCGGCATCCGGGACGCGGGTGACAAAGTGACCATCCACGAAACCGATGAGCGCGATGAACATACCAATACCCACGCCCATCGCCGCCTTCATGGAGGCCGGGATGGCATCGAAAACGGCCTGGCGGAAGCCAGAGATGGCCAGCAGGACGATGATGATGCCTTCGATGACGACGAGGCCCATCGCCTCGCGCCATTCCAGGCCGTTGAGGGAAACCATCGTCACGGCGACGAAGGTGTTCATACCCAGGCCCGCAGCCATGGCGAATGGGTAACGGGCGATCATGCCGAAGGCGATGGTCATGACGCCGGCCACCAGTGCGGTGGCGGCGGCGACCTGCGGGATGCCCAGGGTGGTACCGGCAGCGTCAGCGGACGTGCCCAGGATGAGAGGGTTGAGGAGGATGATGTAGGCCATCGCAAAGAACGAGACCACGCCGGCGCGGACCTCGGTTCCCACGGTGGATCCGCGTTCGGAAATCTTGAAATAGCGATCGATAGCTGCGTTCATCGTGAGAGAGCGCCCCTTCTATCTAGAGAAATGAAGTTTTACCTGCTAAGGGTGCTCCATCCAGGTACTAAAACGCAAACCCCGCACGCTGCGTCGTTGCTGCGTGCGGGGAGCAAGGCGAGCCTCTTAAAAGATCGGCTTCTCATCATCAAAGGGACGCTCCTGCTCCGATCCCTCCTCACGGATGGTCGTGCCGGAATGCGCACCGCACCCGTAGGTGGCGTGCACCACTTTCCCGTCCGCCGAGTATTCATTGGCACAGACGCCGTAATTAGGTATCAGCTCAAGATAGAAAGCACAGGTTTTGCACTGCAGCTGCGCCTGCGCTGCCATCTCCGAATTCGGCCCATACTTCTTGCGCCAGCGATCCTTAGCTTCCTTGAGGCCTGCCTCGGAAAGCTTCCCATCATCAAGCCTTTCATCACCGGGCGCGGGCGGCATGAGGTCGCCCGGGCCAAGGTCCCCTGGGCGCAGGCGCTCGGAATAGGGCACCCACTCGGGCGCTTGGAGGGCCTGGCCGCCGGGAACCAGCGCGACCTCGTTAACGGTCGGTGTGCGCGAGCCCTCCGCGCAGGCGACGACGGCATGCCACTCCCACCCCGGATAGCCCGGCACGTGGGCGTCGAAACGGTGAGTAGCCACGTTGCGGCCTACTCCGGCAACGCCGCGGTGCTTGCCGACGTCCCCCTCACCTACCTCTTCCACGGCCCGGCGCGCCAAGTCGACGGCGGTCGAATCGAGAAGCGGGGAATGCATCTTTTTCTTGCGAGTCACCCTCCCATTATTAATCACGCACCAAGCCATAGTGCACAATGACAGTCATGGCCCTCCCACACCTCACTCTCGCGTCTCGCGCACTAGCTGCAGTTCTCTCCGCCGGCGCTCTCCTCGCACCGCTCGCGTCGTGTTCCTCCCAGCCCGCAGGCGATCACGCGGTGTCGCCTGCCTCTTCGGTGTCGTCAGCCTCTTCGGCGTCGTCCTCCTCGTCGATGGGGAGCGGTGAGACGTCGCCAAGCGCACGCTCCCCAGAACGCTTGGGCGTTACCGTCCTAGACACCGCACCCCTGCCGCCCGATACTTTTACCCAGGGCCTGGAGGTCGACCCCGATGGCAACCTGCTGATCGGCACAGGGCTCAACGGCAAGTCCCGGCTGCTGCGCCTCAGCCCGGGTGCAGAGGCCCCACAGGAAGAAACCTCGCTGGAAAGCTCATTCTTCGGAGAGGGAATCACGCAGACCGACGCCGGCATCTGGCAGCTGACCTGGAAATCCGGGGCAGCTTTCCTGCGGGATTCCGCCACCTTCGAGGAACTGGACCGCGCTAGCTATGACGGCGAGGGCTGGGGCCTGTGCAACGCGGGATCCGAACTCATCCTGTCCGACGGCTCCGCCAAGCTGCGTCACCTGGATCCGAAGACCTTCGCAGAGCTCGGCCCGCGCACCGAAGTCACCCTCGACGGCTCCCCCGTGGATAACCTCAACGAGCTTGAGTGCGTCGATGGTGCGGTCTATGCCAACGTCTGGATGAGCGAGGATATCCTGCGCATTGACCCGGAATCCGGCGCTGTCACCGCCGTGATCGATACCGCAAACCTCAACCATTCCCCTTCTACGGATCCCAACGCCGTCCTCAACGGCATTGCCCGAATCCCGGGCACCGACGAGTTTTGGATCACCGGCAAGCTCTGGGATGAGCTGTACCGGGTGCGCTTCGAGTAGGATTCTCAGCCATGGCTACCGTGAAGCAAGCAAGGAAGAAGTCGCTGCTGCAGTTTCTGGTGCTCATCATCGCCGTGGCGGTCATCGTCGTGGCGGTGGTGCTGTTCCAAAAGTGGAGGAATGACCGCCCGGGCCCCGAGCCACAGGACGTCACCATCACGGCTACGGTGGGCTCCGACACCCTTGACGTTGCACCCTATAGCGTCTGCGAGCCTGGCACCGACTGCAAGGAAGGCGAGGTTCCCAACCTCACGGTGGGCCCCGATGACACCCTGAAGTTGGAGATCCCCGAGGCCATCTCTAACCACGAGTGGTCCGTGCTGTCCATCTATGATGACCCGGCCGCCAATGACAGCACCTCTCACGGCGCCAACGAGACCACCTCGCTGGATATCCCCGGCTCTGTGCCGCCGATTGAGGCCTCCACCGGTGAGCGCCCCAAGCTGATGGTGGTGGAGATTTCCACGCTCATGATTGGCCACGATGCCAATGGCGAGGAAACCCCGATGCAGACGGTGTGGTCCCTGTCCACCATGACGGATGAAGAACTCAAGGAGTCCAAGGCCACGGGCGACGCGCCAGCTGAGAAGTAGCGCCCCTGCCCCACCGATCGACAAAGTGCCCTAGCTGCCAAACTTAGGGCTGATCATTGAAAAATCAGCCTAGCTTTTGGCAACTAGGGCACTTTTCAGTCATCGGCCTACGAATGTAGGCCGCCCCTTAGCTATCCAAGTCCTTGGCAATAGCGCGCAGAATCTCCGCCACCTGACGGCCGGTCTTGCGATCTGGGTAGCGGCCCTGGCTCAGCACGGGCTGCACTTGGGTTTCGAGCAACGTCATGACGTCGGAAAGCATGCTCGACAGCTCCTCCGGCTTGCGGGCCGGGGTACGGCGGCGCGGGGAATCAAGGACCTTCACGCGCAGCGCCTGCGGGCCGCGGCGGCCAGCAGCGAAGTCGAACTCGATTCGCTGGCCTTGATACAGCTCGTCAACGCCCTTGGGCAGCACGTTGCGGCTAACGTAGACGTCTTCATCGCCGGGGTTGCTGACAAAGCCGAAGCCCTTGTCCGCGTCATACCACTTCACTTTGCCGATAGGCATGGTTCTTCACTCACTTTCTTTCCGTCTCTCCTCTTTAGAAAGCTTAGGCGCTGCCATGCACCAGGCCTATAGGCCGCAAGCATTCCGGGACGAGGAGGCGCGGCGTAATTAATACTGAAGCGGCCGCGCGGAGGAACTATCCGTGGAACTTATAAAGAGATACATCTTAACCTCCCCACGCTCCGCCAGAGAAACTTGCCCCAGAGTTCACCCCATCAACCACACCCATAACACGTGTGATGTAGCTAACATTCCCGCCGCGAACAGGGGAAACATAGATAAATTGGCATGATTGTTACCGTTTTGGAGCATTTAACGTGACTGTTTCGTTATAAACCGCTACTCTTTCCCACAGGCACTTCGGCCGCCGGCCGTGGAAGTCTCGCCCCAGACACAGTCCGGGCTTCCACTAGGCGGCCGCATATGATGTGCATGACTATGAACATCAACTGCAAGACATTATGCCGGACTGGGCATCATCTGGGCGCGAGAAAGCAAGAACAACCTAGAGAAGGAATACTTTAATGGGACGCCACTCCGCTAAGAACAAGTCCATCGCCACCAAGTTTGCCACCTCCACCGTTGCCGTGGGCGCCGCCGCAGCCATCATGGCACCGAACGCTGCCGCTGCACCGGATTCCGATTGGGACCGCCTCGCGCAGTGCGAGTCCGGCGGCAACTGGGCCATCAACACCGGCAACGGTTACCACGGCGGCCTGCAGTTCAACGCTCAGACCTGGCAGGCCTACGGCGGCGGCGAGTTCGCTCCGACCGCTAACCTGGCAACCCGCGAGCAGCAGATCGTTGTTGCTGAGCGCACCCTGGCACAGCAGGGTTGGGGCGCATGGCCGGCTTGCTCCGCAAGCCTGGGCCTGAACTCCGCCCCGACCCCGCGTGATGCAAGCGCAGCCGCAGCCCCGGCCGAGGAGAAGACCGCTCCGGAGGCTCCGGCTGACGCCCCGCAGGCCGTTCAGGAGGCCGCTGAGGAGCCCACCGATGAGCTGGCTTCCGACGCCCTCTACTCCCTCATCCAGGACACCGCCACCCAGTACGGCCTGACGATCCCGGCATCCTTCACCGAGCAGTACAAGGCAAACCGCCACGACTTCAACGCCTTCTACTCCGCCAACCGCCACGTCATCGACCCGCTGGCACAGGTTCTGGCTGCACGCTAAGCAGCGCGCAGCGCCGTGCAAGCACGGCACATCGAGGCAAAACTCTAACTACATAAAAAGAGACTGGATGGTGTCCTCCATCCAGTCTCTTTTGGTTTTGCTTAAACCTTTTCCTCAACGGCAACGTCTTCCTTAGCGCGCGACCTATCGAAGGCCAGCAACACTAGACCGACAACGATCCACAGCCCCAGTGCCCACCACGCATGGACGGCACCATTGCCATCAAAGAAGGACAGTGAACGGACCAAGTGGCCCGTCGCGCCGATGGGCATCCACTGCCCCAGCGTCGACCACCCGGCAGGAAGCAGCCATGGTCCCGTCGCCAGACCCGACAGCGGGTTCGCCAGGAAGATGGTCGCCACAGCACCGATTCCGATGCCCGCGGCCCCCATCACTCCCGCGAGGCCGGCGGTTACCGCAGAAGTCGCAAGGATACCCGCTGCGATGGCCATCCACTCGGCAGCGAAGCTGCCACCGAGGGTTCCATAAACCGAGTGCAGCATCCACGTAGCAATAAGCGCACCCACCAGCGCGATACCAACGAGCACTCCCATCTTGATCCACTTCTTACCACGGAATGCAAAGGTGGCAATGACAGCGGAAATAATGCCACCAAAAGCTAGCGGAAGGCCAAGCAATGCAATGCCGCTTGCCTGCGGGTCCTCCTTCGTCGTCGGTGCCAGCTCCCGCTTCTCCACGGTCATCCCCTGAGCCTCGAGCTGGCTCGCAAGACCGTCAACCATCGCAACGTAGGGAGCACCATTTCCCGCGGCCGTGAAAGCATTCGCGCCCTGAGGAGAGATAGCGAGGCCGCCAACAGCCTCACGCTGTAGCACCGCGTCTCGCACCTCCGCCTCGCCGTGCTTCACGACGATCTCCGGGGCCTCATCCCCAGCCGCGCTCTCAATCTTCTGCGAGATGCCATCGAGCATGGGCTCCGGTACAGAGACCGCAATCGGCACTCCGGCTGGCCCGGATGCAAAGGTGGGCGCCAAGAATGCCCACAGCATGAGACCGATAACGATGGGGATCCCCACGATGGCAGCTATCGATTTCACAGCAACCGATGGCTGCTTTCTTTCCCGACTTTTCACCGCTGACATTACATAGCCTCCAAACGGAACAGGATGTTTCACTTACAAAGTGGAGCATAGTGTTCCGTTTGATATGATGCAAGCCGTGAGACAAGATGCAGCAGAAAACAAGCAAGCCATCGTCGCAGCAGCCAGGCAGCTGCTCATCACCGAGGGACCGGGCGTATCCATGCGCTCAATCGCCAAGAAAGCTGGCGTGGGCGTCGCCACGGTCTCACGCCACTTCCCCGAGCGGCTCTCCCTCATCGTTGCCATCACCAGCGCGGAGGTAGCGAACATCAAGGAAGAGGTGGACAGCCACCTGCAAGGCTTCGACGAGGACCCCGAAGGCACCTGGCGCGATATCATTCATCGCATCGCCGGCCTTAACTTCGCCGCCGTTGTTCAAGCTGCGGCAGCCGAAATGAACACTGCTGCGTTCTCAGACGATGACGCGCAGAAGATCGCTGCCCATCGCACAGCAGAACTGAAATCGATCTACCAACCGATGTTCGAACTCGCGCGGCAAGCAGGCCTCTGCCCCGAGTCCCTCACCCCACTCGAACTTCACATCGGCATCGGTCTCATCACCCGCCCGCTGCCCAGAACGCCAGTGAGCACCGACTACCTATCAGGTATACAAGCCCAGCTCATCGATACGCTGCTCGACGGCTTTAAAGCCCAAGCCCGTGCCGACTAGTTCCCGTGCCGACTAGTTGAGGCGCAAGTACATTACAAACACGTATAGCCCCACCGAGGAGAACATTCTCGGAGGGGCTGAAAGCAGGCCAGTCAGGCTCAGCACATTCGCTAAGTGAAGCGCAGATTTCTGCGCGCCAACTTAGCGGTTGATGCGGGTGTACGGGTGTACGTAGTTCAGCTTCTCTGCCGGCATCGGCAGAATCAGATCGTCACCATACGGGCTGGATGCGCCAGCAAACGGTGCAGTGATCTCAGTAATGACGTGCTCGCGGGGGCTGTTCTTCGGCCAAGCCGGGGATACGAAGCCTTTGTTCTCATTCGACATGCTCCTTATTATTCCAAACCCTGCGCCGAAAAGTAACTTAATCACCCAACGAGGGCCCCATCCCTCCCCCGCCTACTAAACTTGATGGCCATCATGACCTCCCCCTCAAACCGCGCCCACGTCACCGAGAGCTACCGCGAATGGCTCAGCCAACTACCCGCTGAAGACTTACGCGCCCTGCTGAGTAACCGCAGCGATGTTCTCTCCCCCGCACCGAAGGACTTCGACGCGCTGGCCTCGCGCCTGACACTTCCGATGCACGTCGCGGATGCCTTGGCGGCAAGCAACGCCGAGCAGCTCGCCGCCTTGGAGGACATCGCACAACGCGGCGGCGAAGTCGACATGGTGGAAGACACCAACCCGGCAATCACGAAACAGCTCAAGGAGCGCGGCCTCGTCTTCGGCAACGCCCCGCAGGTGCGCATCGTCACCGCCGTCATGGGCTCGCTTCCCACCGGCTGGTCGCTGCGCAATCAAGTCGAGTTCGACGCACAAGACATCGAAGCGCTCACTCCAGAAGAGCGCCACATCCTCGACGCTTTGGCCAAGGGCGATGGCGTGGGATACACCACTGACACCGAGCCGGATATCAACTCTGACGACCCCGCCAAGCGCCTGCTGGCCAAAGGTTTCTTGGAGCGCATCAATGCCCACTCGGTACGCCTGCCGCGCGCGCTCGCCCGTGCACTGGTTGGGGACGCAACCCCGCCCATCCCCACCACTCCTTCAGGACGCGCCGGCACCCCGGAACCGGATTCAAAGGCAGACGACGCCGGTGCCGCGGCGGGCCTCGAGGCCGTGCGCGGCATGGAGAGGCTCATCGAGTTGCTCGGTAGCCACCCGGTCGCGCTGCTCAAGGATTCTTCGGTGGGCGTTCGCCCGCTCAACCAGTTGGCGAAGGACCTCGACTTGGATAAAGAAGAAGTCGGGCGGCTTATTGCTCTAGGACACCACGCCCGGCTTCTCCACCGCGGCGAACCTGATGGCTTAGAGGGCCATTTCCTCGCCCCCACCACCGGCTCCCAGGACTGGCTCGAGGCCGATCTCGGGGAGAAGTGGCGCATTCTTCTCGACGCCTGGCGTACCTCCCCCTGGGCCACATGGAGCGATACTCGGGTGCTCGCAGACGACAGCGCAGTGCGCCGCCTGCCGCGCTTCCGTAGCTTCGTCCTGGGTGTCTACGCTCACTCCGCCGTCGCGCTGAACAGCGAAGAGTTCTGGGAGGATCTGCGCTTTCGCTCCCCTCTCTTTGCCAGCCACACGCGCACGCTGACCATTGAGAATCTGCGCGCCGAAGCCGAATGGATCGGTGCCATTGCACTGGGCAAAGCCACCCGCGTGCTGGCTGATTCCGCCGCGGCCGCCAGCCTCGTCCCCGATACCGTCAGCGAATTCATCATCCAACAAGATCTCACCGTCCTCGTGCCCGGCCCCCTTGAGCCAGACACGCACCGCACCCTCGCCTCCCTGGCGGACCTCGAATCCCCAGGCTTGGCCAGCGTGTACCGCATCAGCGAGTCCACCATTCGCCGTGGCATGGACCAGGGTCTGACCGCCCAGGAAATGACCGACTTTTTGGAAACGCATTGCCCGACGGGCGTGCCGCAGGCGTTGGGGTTTGCCATCGGGGACGTCGCCAAGCGCCATGGCACCCTCCGCAGCGGGCCAGCGCTCTCGTACCTTCGCAGCGAGGACCCCGCGCTGCTGGAGCTTGCCGTCGCATCCGTTCCCGGTCTGCGCCTGCTCGCGCCCACCGTCGCGGTATCGCAGCTGCGCGTGGGCGAGTTGCTGGAGAAGCTGCGAGCGAAGGGCCTATCCCCCACCCCGGAGGATGAATCCGGCGCTTCCCTTACCGTCGCCCCCGAGCCCTACCTTTTGCCCACGCCCCGCACGAAGCCGCGCAAGCGCGAGCCCGCCTCGGTGGAGCAGGCGCTTCAGGCTTTGCAGAAGTCAGCGCAGGATCCGAGCCAACACCAGGAGGAGGAGCCAGATCCGCTCACTCTGGCCCGCGCCGCCGCGCGCTTCCACGCCGATATCGTGATTTCCTATGCCGATAAAAGCGGCGATCTCCGCACCGTAACCGTGAAGCCATTATCAGTAGAGGGCGGCTACATTGATGCTCTAGGCACCGCAGGAAAGCCCGTGCGTTTCCCGGTTCACCGCATTTCCTCCGTCCGCTTCGCCGACAGGGATTAAGTCCCTCCCTGACGCACAGAGTAGAAAGGCCCCATCATGCCCGGACCGCTCATCGTCCAATCGGACAAGACCGTCCTCCTCGAGGTGGATCACCCCCAAGCCAACGAAGCTCGCGCAGCACTCGCGCCTTTTGCTGAGCTGGAGCGCGCGCCCGAGCACATTCACACCTATCGCATCACCCCGCTAGCCCTGTGGAATGCGCGCGCCGCCGGGCACGATGCCGAGCAAGTCGTGGACGTACTGGAGAACTACTCCCGCTTCCCGGTGCCGCAGGCGCTGCTGATCGACGTCGCCGAGACCATGTCGCGCTACGGCCGCGTGCGATTGTTGGCGCATCCGGCCCACGGCCTCATCCTCGAATCGGACGAGCCCGTCATCCTAGAGGAGCTCACGCGCACCAAAAAAGTCAGCGAACTTCTGGGCCCGCGCATTGATGACAACACTATCGCCGTGCCGCCTTCCGCACGCGGGCGGCTCAAACAAGAGCTGCTCAAAGCCAGCTGGCCCGCCGATGACCGCGCTGGCTATGTCGACGGCGAATCCCATCCCATCGCGCTGAGTACGGAGGAGGTGGACTGGCAGCTTCGCGATTATCAGCAGTACGCCGCCGATTCCTTCTGGTCCGGTGGCTCCGGCATCGTGGTCCTGCCCTGTGGCGCGGGCAAGACCATCGTGGGTGCTGCCGCCATGTCCAAAGCACAGGCCACCACGCTCATCCTCGTGACCAACACCGTAGCTGGGCGCCAGTGGCGCGATGAGCTGCTGCGGCGCACCAGCCTCACGCCGGAGGAGATCGGTGAGTATTCGGGTGAGAAGAAGGAAATCAAGCCGATCACCATCGCCACCTACCAGGTGGTCACCCGCAAGACCAAGGGCGAATACCGCGCGCTCGAGCTCTTCGATTCCCATGACTGGGGCCTCATCATCTACGACGAAGTGCACCTCCTGCCGGCCCCAGTTTTCCGAATGACCTCCGACCTGCAATCGCGCCGCCGCTTAGGACTGACCGCCACACTCATCCGCGAGGACGGCCGCGAAGGCGATGTCTTTTCGCTCATCGGTCCCAAGCGCTATGACGCGCCGTGGAAGGAACTGGAATCCGCCGGCTACATCGCCACCGCGGACTGCATCGAGGTGCGCGTGGATATGACGCAGGAGGAGCGCCTGCTCTATGCCACGGCACAGGCGCGGGAGAGGTATAGGATTGCGGCGTCGGCAAGCGCTAAGCTGCGGGCCGTCGACAAGCTGCTAAAGAAGCATGCAGGTCAGCAGGCGCTCATCATCGGCGCCTACGTGGACCAGCTGGAGGAGCTCGGTGAGCACCTAGGCGCGCCCGTCATCGACGGCAAGACCTCCACCGCCAAACGCGAAAAGCTCTTCCAGCAATTCCGCGAAGGCGAGCTTCCTACCCTGGTGGTCTCCAAAGTCGCGAACTTCTCCATCGATCTCCCCGAAGCCGCCCTGGCCATCCAGGTTTCCGGCACCTTCGGCTCCCGTCAGGAGGAGGCCCAGCGTTTGGGCCGCCTGCTGCGTCCTAAGAAGGATGGTCAGGAAGCAACCTTCTACACGTTGGTGGCGCGCGAATCGATCGACGCGGAATATGCTATGCACCGACAGCGGTTTTTGGCCGAGCAAGGTTATGCCTACCGGCTGGTGGACGAAGTAGACTTGTGAGCTGATGAAGATTTTCAAGTTTGACGTCAACGAAGACTTTGCCAAGAAGAACAACGAGCTCCTGCGGGATTCCTCGCGCCTGCGCAATTCCGGCCTCATCATGGGCTTGGTTCTTATCCTCGGTGCCCTCGCCGTTTACTTGGGCATGGATGCCGTCTGGCGCATCACGCTGGCCGTCGGCATGGTGCTCTTCGGAATCTTTTGCGCCGTTGTTGGCATCATGGCCTCGCGCAAGGTCGGCACGGCACAAAAGCTCTATGATTCTTATCCGCTAGCCCCGGCCGTGGTAGCGGAGGTTAACGAGCGTGACATGGTCCTCATGGCCTTGGTGAACACCAATGTTGACCCGAAGGCGCCGCCGCGGTGGGGCGCATGTCTGCGCACGGTCACGAGCATTCCAGGCATCAAGCGCACCGTGGGCACCAAGGTCCCGGTGGCCGCGGTCTCCGGCCAGCGCAGCAGCAGCGATAAAGACCATTGGCAGCAGATCACCCCGATGCCAATTGCGTGGGGCACCCCGGACGCGGAGACCGTGACGATTGCACGCAAGTCCATTCCGGAGGATCAGTGGCAGCGGCTGGAGCGCGCACGCAAGCGTCTGACTGATGTCAAGGCTACGAAGTACGATCTGTTGGTCCTGTAAATGACTGTTCACAGGCTTCAAGAATTTGGCGAAACCATCTTTGCCACGATGACCGCGCTTGCCGTGGAGCATGACGCGGTGAACTTGGGCCAGGGCTTCCCCGATAGCGATGGCCCACAGCGCATGCTGGAGATTGCCCAGGAGAATATCGCCGGTGGCAACAACCAATACGCTCCCCTACGCGGGGTCCCAGAACTGGTCGACGCCATCGCGGAGACCTACTCCGTGCCGCAGGATCACGTCGTGGTCACTGCCGGTGCTACCGAGGCCATCACCGCCACCGTCCTAGGCCTCGTGGAGCCCGGCCAGGAGGTCATCGTCCTCGAGCCTTATTACGACGCCTATATCGCCGCCATCGCGCTTGCCGACGCCACCCGCATCGCCGTCCCCTTGAAGGAATCCGGCAACAGCTGGGACATCGACGTTGCTGCGGTACGTGCTGCCGTGACGGACAAGACCGCCATGGTCATCATCAACACCCCGCACAACCCGACCGGCTCGGTCTTCTCCCGCGAGGCGCTCACCGAGCTTGCCGAGCTCTGCGTGGAGAAGGACCTCCTTGTGTTAGCTGACGAGGTCTACGAAAACCTCACCTTCGGCACCGCCGAGCACGTCAGCATCGCCTCCCTGCCGGGGATGGCCGAGCGCACCGTCACGGTGTCTTCTGCCGCCAAATCCTTCAACTGCACCGGGTGGAAGACCGGCTGGGCCATTGCGGAGCCTAAGCTTCTCGACGGCGTCATCAAAGCCAAGCAGTTCACCACCTTCGTCTCCACCACGCCCTTCCAGCCCGCCGTGGCACATGCCCTGCGCTATGAACAAGAATGGCTGGATGGCATGGTGTCTGAGCTTGCAGAGTGCCGCGGCATCCTAGTGGAAGGGCTAGAACAGTTGGGCTTCCACGTCCACGACACCGGCGGCACCTACTACGTGGTTGCCGATGTCTCCCCCACCGGAATGACCGGCGTGGACTTCTGCATGCAGCTGCCCGCAACAAAGGGTGTGGCAGCCATCCCGCTGGCCGCCTTCACGGACAACCCAGAGCCGTGGAAGTCCAAGGTTCGCTTTGCCTTCTGCAAGCGTCCGGAGATCATCCGCGAAGCGGTGCGCCGTATGATGCACAATTGCTAGAAAAGCTCTCCGGGGCTTTATCACCAGCGTCCCCGACCGGAACGGGGCAAACTCTGTATTGTGGCTCACATGTCACAGCAACATTATGAATACGGCTTTGGCTCTCCCACAGAGAGATTCGAGCTGGCGGTACGTCATTCATTCGTCACAGACCCAACCATCAAAGAGCAGAACGTCGAGTCCATTACCTTCTACGCCGTCTGGCAAAAGGCCGCCGGGTTTATCTACGTCAATGTCGCTGAAATCACGGGTGCACCGCCCTTTGACAGGGTTCTGCGTTATAGCGAAGCGCACGAACGCATTCACCAGAATCTGTTGCTAGACCTCTTTCCGCCCAACTTTGCGGGTGAACTGCATGGCCTGCAGCAAGCACAGGAGGCTTTCAACGCAAGCAACATCGTGGCAACGTTGCTGGTCGTGCGCTATGACTACAAGCTGGATAGCTTTACGTATGACCGGAAAGACTACCCCGACCACTACACTCCGCCGAGTAACCTCGAGGAGCTCTCTCCCATTGCACAGGATTTGAAAGACCAGAGCCACAAGAACGCACAATCTGGCCAGTTCTCCTACCCGGCTTTGGACTACGCCATACCACCCGCAGCCTATGGGAATGGCACCAACGGCGACGATGGAGGATTAGTCAAGCAACTCATCAACGACGTCAAACCATCCATTCAGCTTTTCAACCAGACCTCCAATGGAGACTGGGACGGTTTCGCCATAAACTTTGTCGTGCGCAAGGCAACGGGCGGTACCTCCCTCCGCCAAGTTGATGCGATTTTCTGCTGGAATAACGGCAGCTATCGCATCGCCCCTATCCCTCGCCGCGAGGTCCACAAAAGTGCAGTTGCGCTCGTCGAGCAACAGTCCTACGGGCAAGAATTCGAACTAGCGGTCATCCGCCTCAAATACCGTCAAGAGGACGGCTTTGCACTGAGAATCGAGTGGAACGGTGAGGCTATCCCATTTGTAGGCTCTCCGCTGAACAGCAAAAGCTTGGTCCATAACGAATGGCCCCTGCAATAGAAGTCCGCGGCGATACGACCTAGTTGCTACTCGCGTTGGGAAAACGAGAAGGAGACCGTTAAAGCAGTTGTGTTGTGCTTTAACGGTCTCTCTTTGCTGTATTGAGTTGTTTGTTGTTTGGTGTCGGCGGTTTCTTACTCTCCCACAACCTCCCGGTTGCAGTACCATCAGCG
>NZ_VDTC01000119.1 GCF_007672725.1 Corynebacterium aurimucosum ATCC 700975 | reverse complement strand
CACCCCACCCCACCCCCCGCTGCACATTCCTCCACAAGTCCTCTTCCTCCCCAAGGCTCTCGACCACCTCTATTCCCCCCACCCCCCCACCAATCCTCCCCCCCCAACCCCTTGCCCCCCATCCCCAATCATCCCCCCCCCCATCATCTCCATCTACTCATACACCCCCTTCATCTCCCCCATCCCCCCCCCCCCCGCCTTCTCCCTCATCCACCTCTTCCTCCCACCCCACCCCCCCCCTCTTCCCGAACCACCCACCTGCCCTTCACCACACCCATCCCCACCCCGCCCCCACCCATCCCCGGCACCCTCTCCTCCCTTCTCCTCACCACCACCTGCCCTCTCATCTCACTTCTCGTTCCCTGCCGGCCCCCCCTTCGCCCCGGCATTCTCCGGGTTCTCGTGGTCCTCCTGC
>NZ_VDTC01001199.1 GCF_007672725.1 Corynebacterium aurimucosum ATCC 700975 | reverse complement strand
GAAATTGCGGGTCAGGGTGATGGTGGGGGAGTGTTGGGTGATGGTTGGGTGGGGAAGAATATGGAGGGGGAGGGTATTGGGGTTGAAGTTTGGATGGGGAGCGAGGAGAAATTCGGGGGGGGGGGGGGTGATAGTGGGGTGGAAATGGATGTCCGGAAGGGAGCTTGGCTTAGTAAAGAAGGGACCGTGCAGGTAGGGTTGTAGGTTTTTATGGGG
>NZ_VDTC01001198.1 GCF_007672725.1 Corynebacterium aurimucosum ATCC 700975 | reverse complement strand
AGGTTTGTGTGTGAGTTCATGCGTCTTGGGGGGGGGGGGTTAAGTTTGTTTTGGGTTTGGCGGGGTGAAGGGTTGAAATTGGATAGTTTTGTTTAGAAAGGAGGGGGGGGGGGGGTGGGAGTTGGGGGTGGGTTGTTAGGTTGATGGAAAGGGTTGTGAAGAAAGTGGTGGTGAGGTATGAAGTATTCTGAAAAAGTCAGGTAAATGTTTAGAAAT
>NZ_VDTC01001197.1 GCF_007672725.1 Corynebacterium aurimucosum ATCC 700975 | reverse complement strand
GGCGGCTAGCTGGCGGAGGCGGTGTAAAAAGTGAGGTGTTTCAGCGGCTGCCTCTTGCCCGTGCTGGGTGTTGGATATCAGTGGAGGTGGGGGAGGGGGGAGTGGGTGAGGGAGGAGGTGGGGAAGGGGAGGGGGGAGGGGAGGGGGAGGGGGGTGTGGGAGGTGGGGGGTGAGGGGGGGGGATAGGAAGGATGATGTGGTGGGCAAGGGGGGTAGG
>NZ_VDTC01001196.1 GCF_007672725.1 Corynebacterium aurimucosum ATCC 700975 | reverse complement strand
CCCCCGCGATCCCCAACGACCAGCCCCAGCCCCACCTCCACCAGCCCTCCCCCCCCCCCCACCCATCATCCCACCCAACCCTCCCCCTCCACCCCATCCACCACCACCCCCATCACACTACCTACCTCTACTCCCACCTCCACCCATCCCATCCCCCCCCCATCTTCCCCTCCTTTCACCACCCCCATCTCAACCCCACCTACCAACTGCACCTCAC
>NZ_VDTC01001195.1 GCF_007672725.1 Corynebacterium aurimucosum ATCC 700975 | reverse complement strand
CCACCACTTCCGCTCCAACCTCCACCCACCCCATTTCGCCACCATCTCCCCCCCTCGATCCATCATTCCCCCCAAGTTCCTCCACCCCATCCCTCACCCCTACCACAACAATGCCCACCTCCCTCCCTTCATTCTCCACCCCTACTTCAACCGCCAGCTCCAGAACCTCATCCACCCCTCCCCTCCCGTCCTGGTTCCTCCAACCCACCTCGCCCTC
>NZ_VDTC01001194.1 GCF_007672725.1 Corynebacterium aurimucosum ATCC 700975 | reverse complement strand
GGGGCAGTTGTTGTTGAGTTGGGTGTGGAGGTTGGGGGAAATGTTGGATATGGTGGGGGAGGGGTTGTGGGAGGGTGTGCGGGGTAAGGTGGTGGAGTGGTGCGGGCAGATGGTGGGGTAAGGAGTGGAGGGGGGGGAGGTGCTGCGGTGATCGGCGGAGGGAGGAGGAAGGAGAGGTGAAGGAATGAGGGAAAACAACGCGGAGCAGGTGCAATTC
>NZ_VDTC01001193.1 GCF_007672725.1 Corynebacterium aurimucosum ATCC 700975 | reverse complement strand
ACCCTCCCCCTCAATCACCCCCCCCAACATCCCCCCCACCGCCCCTCCCTTCTCCTTATTCCGCTCCACCACCCTCCTCACTCCCACCCCTACCCCCCCCCCCATCCCGTCCAATCCCCTCACCCAAACCTCCTCCCCCACACCAATTCCATCATCCCCCCCATAACCTATCACCCCCACCGCCATCCACTCCCTCCTGCACACCACCCCGCTCAGT
>NZ_VDTC01001192.1 GCF_007672725.1 Corynebacterium aurimucosum ATCC 700975 | reverse complement strand
GCGCTCAGGCGCCGTCTCGTGGGCGCCATGGTTTGGGAAAGGGGTGGGAGGAGGTGAATTTAAGGTTTGAGGAGGATGGAAGGAAGGGTGAAGAAATAGTTGGGAGTGTTTGTGTTGCGGAGGGTTGTGGGATTCATGATTGGGTTGTTGGTGGGGTTTATGGTGGGTTTGTTGCTGTGGTTTAGGAAATTCAGCAGGATGAGTAAGGCGAAGTGGG
>NZ_VDTC01001191.1 GCF_007672725.1 Corynebacterium aurimucosum ATCC 700975 | reverse complement strand
ACAATCGCCAACCCCCAGAACCTTTCCCCCAACCCACCTTTTCCCGAAACTTCAACCTCCCCATCCCCCAATCCCTCCACCCCACCCTCACCATTCAACCCCACCGACACCCCCTATCCCTCAACACCCTCATTCTTCACAACCTACCCTCACCCTAAAACTACTCCCCCATAACCCATCATTTACCCATCCCACCCTACCCGCGTTACAATCATCC
>NZ_VDTC01001190.1 GCF_007672725.1 Corynebacterium aurimucosum ATCC 700975 | reverse complement strand
GCGGGTAAGGGCGGTGGGCATGCTGAGATTGCAATGGGGATTGAGGTAGGTGCAAGAGTTATGAAGGTGATGGAGAAGATGGTTGGAGGAGTGATGGAAGGTAAAGGAGGTGTGGGGGATGGGTTCGGTTGGATGATGTGCGGAGTAGCAGAGGTGGGGAAGATGTGCGATAAGGTGGAGGAGCAGTTGGTAACAAGCGAGGTTGAGGGAGCTTTGG
>NZ_VDTC01000118.1 GCF_007672725.1 Corynebacterium aurimucosum ATCC 700975 | reverse complement strand
CCCATCACCCTCCACTCCTTCAACCTCCATACCTTCCACTTCCCCACCACTCCCCTCTTCAACAACCCCATCAACCCCCATCCCCCCACCATCATCCCCTCCACCCGCCCCTCCCTATCCCCTCTATTTCTATCTTCCCTTCCCCCCACCACCACCCTTCATACTTCCCCCCGATCCCTTCCTCCTCCCTCCTCCGCGCTTTTCCCTTCACCCACCCCCCCCACCCTTCCCCCCCTTCCCAACCCCATGCCCACCATCCACCCCAATATCCCCTCCCTCCACATTCTACACAATTTCCCACACCCTACCGTCATCCATCACATCCTCTTCCATCTCCCCCACTCCACCATCCCCCATCACATCATCACCCCACCACAGACCCTCGAACCCCTACACCTCGACTCCATTCCCCCCT
>NZ_VDTC01001189.1 GCF_007672725.1 Corynebacterium aurimucosum ATCC 700975 | reverse complement strand
CAACTCCCACGCATCCCACTCCGCAATCAACACACCATCTCTCCTCCATTTCTCCACCACATCAATCTTCATTCACGTTCTTCTTCACCTCCCATCTCCCCCCCGACTCCTTCCCCTCCAAAACCACCCCACATCCCCCAAGTTTCCCCACTCACATCAACCCCTCAAGCAATCCTTATGGCATTTGACCCTAAGAACTCGACAGCCCCGTGCCGCC
>NZ_VDTC01001188.1 GCF_007672725.1 Corynebacterium aurimucosum ATCC 700975 | reverse complement strand
CTCATCACCCGCCTTTCACACCAGCACCTCTTCACCCCACTTAACAAGTTCTCTCCCTCTACTCCCCAACACCAATTCCACACTCCCTCCCAACACCTCATCCCCCCCCTCCCCCCCCAAATCCACATCATCCAATTTCAAACCACCAACATACTCCTCCCACACATCCACCACCTTCCCCCCCGCCATAACCCCTCCTATCTCCCCCAAACCCCCC
>NZ_VDTC01001187.1 GCF_007672725.1 Corynebacterium aurimucosum ATCC 700975 | reverse complement strand
CCCCACCACCAAGACATCCTCCATTTCTACTCTCCCCTCTTTCCCCACTACCCCTTCCCCCACTACCAACTACTCATCACCCATCATCACCTCCAAATCCCCCTCCAACCCCACCCCCTTCTCCTTCACCTCCATCTCTTCCCCCCCCTTCCTTACCCTCCCCTCTCCCACCTCCCTCACCTTCCCCCACTCACCATCCCTCCCGTCAAAATCCTTC
>NZ_VDTC01001186.1 GCF_007672725.1 Corynebacterium aurimucosum ATCC 700975 | reverse complement strand
ATCTGCGTTGATGTTGTTGAGTTGGTGGGCGGTAGATGCATCCGGTTGGGGGGAGTGAAGGTGGGGGAGTGGAGTGGGGAGGTGGAGATGGTGGGGGAAGGGGTTGGGAAGAGTTAAGGAAAGGGAGTGGATAGGGGGGAGGAGGGGGTTATGGAGGATGAAGTGGTGATGGAGAAGGTTGGTGAAGGAGGGTGGGGAGGAAGGGATGAGGAGTGGT
>NZ_VDTC01001185.1 GCF_007672725.1 Corynebacterium aurimucosum ATCC 700975 | reverse complement strand
GGAAGGGGTGGATGGTTTCGTGTGTGAGGCTGCTTGGGGGGAGAGTTGGGAGGATAAGGGTCCAGAGATGGAGATGTGGGGAGGAGAAGGTGGGGGGGATGAAGGGGGTGGTGGGGGGGGTGAGGGAGGTGAAGGGAGGGTGGGTGGGCGGTGGGAGGGGGAGGGGGACGGGGGAGGATGGGCAGGGGGAGTGGGAGGTGAGGGGGAAGGTGGGGGGA
>NZ_VDTC01001184.1 GCF_007672725.1 Corynebacterium aurimucosum ATCC 700975 | reverse complement strand
TCCTTCGCTTCTCGATTCCCACCACCCTGTATTCCACCTCACTCAACCTCCTCCCCTCTCCCCAAACCAATTTCATTCCACTCCATATCCACCACCCCCTACACATGCTTCTCACCCCAGTCGAAGTACTCCATAAAAACCTCCTACTCCCCATCCTCAACCTCCTCAACCACCTCGACATCCTCCCCATCGACTACCAGCAACTTAACGTCCCAGTC
>NZ_VDTC01001183.1 GCF_007672725.1 Corynebacterium aurimucosum ATCC 700975 | reverse complement strand
CGAGGGGGTCTGGTAGGTAGAGTGGGGAGTGTTGAGGGGCTGCTGATAGATTTGTGGGATGTGGGGATAGTGGGCGGCATTGAAGGGACGGATGGGGAAATCGTTGTTGTTGTGTTTGGGGTTGTGGGTGATGGAAGAATTATTACTGAGGAGACGGGGTCAATGGGAAGGTGAGGGGAGAGAGATGGGCGGGGGGGAAGGGGTTAGGTTTGGGGTTG
>NZ_VDTC01001182.1 GCF_007672725.1 Corynebacterium aurimucosum ATCC 700975 | reverse complement strand
CCCCCTCCCCAATCTCCCACACAACACTACAACTCCTTCCCCACTTTCATTTCCACTTTCCCCCCTCCACCCCTCCCATCCACCACCCCATCCACCAAATCCCCCTCCTCCCCCCCCCACCCCCTCTCCAACCCCCCCACCCACCACAACCACAAACAACACCTACCCTCCCCACTCCCCACCCAAAAACACTCCCTACACCACCACCACTCCCCAAC
>NZ_VDTC01001181.1 GCF_007672725.1 Corynebacterium aurimucosum ATCC 700975 | reverse complement strand
CAATCCCCTTATCACCACCCTTCTCTTCATCAACCACGTTGCCCTCTTCCTCCAAGCCACTCCCCTTCACATCAACACTCCCACTCCCATTCTCCTCATCAACAAACCAAAATTCTGCCCCTTCCTCTACCCCAATTCCCTCACCACCAACCATAACCCACGAAAACCTACCCACTCCCCCTACACTCCCCACAATCCCACACCCACTACCCCGCATA
>NZ_VDTC01001180.1 GCF_007672725.1 Corynebacterium aurimucosum ATCC 700975 | reverse complement strand
AATGCGGAGTTGATGGGGGGGGGAGGAGGGTAGGTGGGGGGAGTAGAAGTTATGGGTTGCGTGGATGATGAGGTGAGGGGGGGGGAGTTGGTGGGGGAAAAGGTTGGGGATAACCATGAGGAAGGAAATGGAGGCCAGGTGGGTGATGATTGTGTAGGCAGAGAAATCTTGGATGGGAGATCTTGGTTTGATGGTGCGTATGGGGGGATTGTTGAGAG
>NZ_VDTC01000117.1 GCF_007672725.1 Corynebacterium aurimucosum ATCC 700975 | reverse complement strand
AGGGGATGATGTAGGAGGGTAAGCGTGTGGTGAAATGGTCGGGGGTGGTGGAGAGGAGGGTGTGGGATATGGAGGTGGTGTAGAAGGAGGTGGAGGGGGAGGTGGAGAAGGGGGTGGGGAGGGGGGTGTGGGTGGGCGTGGGTAGGGTGAGCGCGGTGGGGGTGTGGAGGGTTGTGAGGATGGTGTTGGGGGAGGTGTTGGGGAAGAAGTAGAGGATGGGGGGTGGGATGAAGAGAGGGGTGTGGGTGTGGGCGTCGAGGATGTGGTAGGTGAAGATGTTGGGGTGGTTGATGGAGTTGTTGGAGTATTGGTGGAAGGGGATGGTGAAGGTGTTGGGGATGGAAGGGGTGGAGGATGTGGATTGTTGTGGGAGGAGGGATGAGGTGGAATGGACGGTGGATGGGTGGCAGGAGGG
>NZ_VDTC01001179.1 GCF_007672725.1 Corynebacterium aurimucosum ATCC 700975 | reverse complement strand
ATTGGGGAGGAGTGTAAGGGGGAATTGATGATGGAAAATTGTGTTGGTGGGTGGTGCAGGGTGGAGGGGTTTAGGGTGTTGTGTTTGAGGGGGGAGTTGGGATGAGTATGGGAAGAAGGGATGGAAAGGATTGGGGAGTGAGTGATGGGTTGTGGTATCGGGGGTTTGGATTTGGAGAAGTCGTTGGAAGGAGGGGGGAATGGGGGGGAAAACTAGAA
>NZ_VDTC01001178.1 GCF_007672725.1 Corynebacterium aurimucosum ATCC 700975 | reverse complement strand
ACACCAACAACCACATCCCCCTCCAGCACCACCTCTCCAACTCTCACTCCATCACCCTCTCCCTCAACCGTCACCCCACTCACACCACCTCCATCAACCCTCCCCCCAACCCCTCCCCCTTCTCTCCCACTTTCATCCCACCCTACCTCCCTTCCCCCCAAACCCTTATCACCTCCCCCCACAGCACCCCTCACTCCATGCCTTCCCCTCCCTTCCCC
>NZ_VDTC01001177.1 GCF_007672725.1 Corynebacterium aurimucosum ATCC 700975 | reverse complement strand
CAACGTTGTGGAGTTGGTGGGTTTGCTGCAGGTGGTGTATCTTTTCGGGAACTTTTATGAGGTCGGGATTTGGGAAGAGGGTGGGGAGGTGATGATGAAGTGGGTGTTGGTGATGTGTGGGTAGATGTACTAGTGGGAGGTTATTGGGGGGGAGGGTAAGGTGTTGGTGATGAAGAAGAAGGATCGGCGGTTGAAGGGTGGGGAGGGGTAAGAAAGGA
>NZ_VDTC01001176.1 GCF_007672725.1 Corynebacterium aurimucosum ATCC 700975 | reverse complement strand
CATATCACCCACCCCAACCGCAGCCATCTCACTACACCTCACCCCACTCTATCCGCTACCATCCCCCAACCCCGCTCCCACACCCCCTACAACCTCCTCCATACACAACCCCTTGCTCACCTACTCCTCCCCCCCACCCTCCACACCTCCCTTCCCCACAACCCGTTCACCTCTTTCACCCTCCCATCCCCCATCCTCTCCATACGTTCCACCCCCCT
>NZ_VDTC01001175.1 GCF_007672725.1 Corynebacterium aurimucosum ATCC 700975 | reverse complement strand
TAGAGAGAAGGTAGGCGTTTTGTGTGATGGGGAAGGAGGCGTGGGGGCGAGGTGGAAAGGTGTGGTGAGTGATTTAGTGGGTGAGTGGGAAGAAGGAAGTTGGGACGTAGGGAATTTGTGGGATAGGGAGGGGGTGAATGTTGAAGTTGTAGAAGGGATGATGATGGGTGATGGGTAGGGGGTGATGGGGGGGGGGGAGGAGAAGGGGAAGAATGTGA
>NZ_VDTC01001174.1 GCF_007672725.1 Corynebacterium aurimucosum ATCC 700975 | reverse complement strand
CCTCCCCACCTCCCCCTTCATCAGCACCTAACACACCTCCTTCAACCTCCCCTTCTCACCCAACTCCCCCATCTCCTAACCCCCCTCCCCCACCATCCCTTCCTCACCATTAATAAACCTCATCTTCCATTCCCTACACCCCCTACACCCATACCCCCCCTCAAACGTCACTACCCCCCTCTCCTTACCCACCTTCCCAATATCCAACCCCCACTCAC
>NZ_VDTC01001173.1 GCF_007672725.1 Corynebacterium aurimucosum ATCC 700975 | reverse complement strand
TTAAGATTTGGGAGATTACGTTAGTAAGTGGACGAAGAATCGGGGAAAGGAAAGTTGGGACGGGAGATGGGAAGGGATAGAGGTGAAAGTATTGGGGAGGGTGATGGAAGTAGTGGGGGAAGTGGGGAATGGATCGGGATTAGTAGGATGGGAGGAAAAAGTAGGGCGCCGTCTGGGGGCTACATCTAACGCCGGGTTCGAATTGGTGACGAGCGGTG
>NZ_VDTC01001172.1 GCF_007672725.1 Corynebacterium aurimucosum ATCC 700975 | reverse complement strand
GCCACTCCCAACTCAACTCCACCCCACCACACCCCCAAATTCCCTACTTCCAACCATCCCCATCCATATCCTCACCCTCACCCACCTCGTTCACGTAACCCCTACCCTCACACACCTTCCACCCCTTCAATCCCCTCCATTTCCCACACCATCTTCTCTTCCCCCACCTCCAACTCATATTCACCCTCTAACCCCAGCCACAACTCCCGACTCATCTC
>NZ_VDTC01001171.1 GCF_007672725.1 Corynebacterium aurimucosum ATCC 700975 | reverse complement strand
CCAACACGACACGCTCATCCCTCCCCCCCACCCCCCACCAAGACAAATCACCCCTTTCATAACTCTTCCCAATCCCTCCCATTCTCTTCACCCAATCCTATACCCCACCCCCGTATCCATCAATCCAATCACACAACCATCATCTTTTTCCCCTACCCCCCATACTCTCTTCCTTATCACTCATACTGCACGAACAGCGCTGCCACCTTCCCCCCACT
>NZ_VDTC01001170.1 GCF_007672725.1 Corynebacterium aurimucosum ATCC 700975 | reverse complement strand
TCAACAACGTCATTTACTACCTTCCAGCACACGCAACTCACCACCTCCCCCTCCACACCCCCAACTCCATCCTTCTCCCCAACATCTACCACTTCCTCTCCTCCATCATTCCCTTCCCCATCATCCTCATTCTCTTCTCCAACCTTCTTCTTCCCCCATACAACAACATCCTGCACCACCCTCAACACCGCATCCAACCTGTCCTTAACCCTCCGCAC
>NZ_VDTC01000116.1 GCF_007672725.1 Corynebacterium aurimucosum ATCC 700975 | reverse complement strand
TCCCCCCCTCCTTAACACATCCCACTCCAACCCAAACCCCTCTTCCTTCCAACCCCTACTCCACTCCCCAACCCCTCACTAACACCTCCCTCATCTCCCTTCCACTCTCCCATAACCTTCCCAAACTCCCTCTAATACCCCATATCAACTCCCTTTACTCTCCTCCTTCCAAACTTTTTTCCCTCCAACATCACCTCCCCCCCTATCACCTTCTTCCTCCCCTAATCCCCTACCAACCCCTCCACCCCTACCCCCCCTCACACCCTCTACCCCCACATTCCCACTCAGATACCCCCCACACTCCTACCCGAGGCAGCAGTCGCGAATATTCCACAATGCCCGGAACCCTGATCCACCCACCCCCCCTCCCCCATCACCCCCTTCCCCTTCTAAACTCCTTTCCACAGCAACCAAC
>NZ_VDTC01001169.1 GCF_007672725.1 Corynebacterium aurimucosum ATCC 700975 | reverse complement strand
CCACCGTGTCCCCCACACCAGCAATCGTCCACCCCTTCTCCCCCATGCCCACGTACATCCACCCCACCTCCTTCTTCTTCTCCCCACATTCCCACTTACCCTTCTCCTTCACCATCCTCTCCATACACACACCCCTCTTACCCCTCTTACCCTCACCAATCATCAACTGACCCTCACCCCCACCAATCCCCCTCATCCCGTCAATACCCTTCATGCCC
>NZ_VDTC01001168.1 GCF_007672725.1 Corynebacterium aurimucosum ATCC 700975 | reverse complement strand
GGTGATGAAGGATGCGGGGGGGAACGGTGGAGTAGTTAGGGTGGGGGCTTTGAGAGATGAAATGAGGTTGGAGGTGGTGGAGGGTGGGGGGGGGGAGGTGGAGGTAGTAATGGGGGTGGTTGGGGGAGGAGAACGTGAGTTTGGGGTGGAGGACGGGGAGGTCGTTCAGGAGGTGTGGTAGGGGTTGGTTGTTGTGCTGATGGAGGCTGATGGCTCGGT
>NZ_VDTC01001167.1 GCF_007672725.1 Corynebacterium aurimucosum ATCC 700975 | reverse complement strand
ACCACCTCAATCCTCCCCCCACCCCACACATTCTCCCTCCCTCCCTACACCAACCCCACAACTCTTGCCACCACCCCCTTCCCTCCTCCCTCCCCCATACCCCCCTCCCCCCCTCCATCATTCACCCCCATCTCGCCGACCCTCCCCTCTATCTTTCCACCTCGTTGACCCATCAATCCCTGCATCTTCCCACTGCCGAACGCCACGAGCGTTCACGCC
>NZ_VDTC01001166.1 GCF_007672725.1 Corynebacterium aurimucosum ATCC 700975 | reverse complement strand
AAGAAGGTAAGTAGGGGGATGAGAAGGGCGAGGGGTAGCTGGAGAACGGAGAGGGGGAGGGGGATGAGGATAGTGGTCAGCGGGTAATAGAGGGAAAGATGAGGGGGGTAGAGGATGTGGATGGGGGTGGTGGATTGGGGGAGGAGGGGGAGGGGAAGGATGAGTGTGAGACCGTGGAGGGGGTCTCCGGGGTGGAAGTTGTAGGAGAAGTCGTAGTCGA
>NZ_VDTC01001165.1 GCF_007672725.1 Corynebacterium aurimucosum ATCC 700975 | reverse complement strand
CCTCACCCCCCTACTCCATCATCTGCCCTTCACCCCCCCCGCTCCCAATCTTCCCAATCATCCCCAAAATCAAATCCTTGCCGCAAACCTCCTCCCCCACCTCACCCCTCACCTCCATCCCCATTCTTTTAAACCCCTTAACTCAAACTCTCTCCCTCCCCATCACCTCCTCCACCTCACACCTACCCATCCCCATCCCAATACAACCCAACCCCCCCTC
>NZ_VDTC01001164.1 GCF_007672725.1 Corynebacterium aurimucosum ATCC 700975 | reverse complement strand
ATCTATTCTTTTACCTCTCTCCGCACTGATTCTTCTCCTTCTCCTCATTCTCCCCCCACTTCCCTTTTTTACCCTCCCTTCCCCCCCAACCACCATCCTTCTCCCTCCCCTTCCTTCCAACCACTCCCATACCTCCCCCCACCGCCTCCTCCCCGACCCCTCGCTCCTGCCCCCCCCTCACCTGCCCCCCCAGCCGCGCCGGCCTCAGCCGCGCTGGCAG
>NZ_VDTC01001163.1 GCF_007672725.1 Corynebacterium aurimucosum ATCC 700975 | reverse complement strand
GGCCGGGTTAAAGAGGTTGGGAAGGCGGGGGGGGATGCGGGTATGGGGATTGGGATGGGGGTGAAGGGGGGGTGGGTGGATGAGATGGTGGGTTTGTTCGCTGGGGAAGGGGGTGATTGGTGGATTAGCTGGGGTGCTGGGGGGGTGGGGTTGGTGGGGAAGTTGGTGATAAGGGGTTGATGAAGATGGTTTGTGTGGGAGGGGAGGTGATGTAATGTTA
>NZ_VDTC01001162.1 GCF_007672725.1 Corynebacterium aurimucosum ATCC 700975 | reverse complement strand
CTCCTACGACAAACCCAACGCCTTGCACCATCTTCATTCCTCCCTCACCCCTCACCCGCCCCATAACAACTCCCCCCACAACACTCCCCACCCTCTTCTAAACCACATCATCAATATCCCTAAACCCTACCCAGAACACCTACTCCCCACTTTCAATCCCCACCCTCACCATCAGACCTCCCACTAGTCCTCCACCCACACCCCACCCAATCCCGCCCAG
>NZ_VDTC01001161.1 GCF_007672725.1 Corynebacterium aurimucosum ATCC 700975 | reverse complement strand
GAAGATGTTAGGGAAGAGATTACGGGGGTTGAGTGGGATGAAAGTTATGGTGGAAAAATGGAAAATGGTTGGTTGGGCAAGGGGATGTCGGAAGGAAGTGTGGGAAGGGAGGTGATGAGTTAATAGGGTTGAGATGAGGGGGGGGTTGATGGTGTGTAAGGGGTAGATGAAGAGTGTGTGAAGGGGGATGGGGGGAGTGTATAGGGATGGAGTAGTGTAG
>NZ_VDTC01001160.1 GCF_007672725.1 Corynebacterium aurimucosum ATCC 700975 | reverse complement strand
GGAGGAAGGAAGAAAGGGATTGAAAGATGGGAATTGGTATTTGGAGGTAAGGAAAGGGTGGATAGGGAGGGGGTGTTTGTGATTTGGGTGGGTAGGGGTTTTAGGGGTAGGATGTTTGAGTGGGAAGATAGTATGATGGTTTGTTGAAGTGAGTTGTTAACGGATCAATGTATGGTGATGGGGCGTTTTAGTTGGGGGGAAAGATAAAGAGTTTTGTAGG
>NZ_VDTC01000115.1 GCF_007672725.1 Corynebacterium aurimucosum ATCC 700975 | reverse complement strand
ACACCCCCCACCCACCTACACCTCCTCCTCCCTCCCCTTCACCTTCTCCCTCCACACCACCTACATACTCACAACCTCCATCTCCCTCCCCTCCCACCACCACATCATCCCTCATCTTTCCTACCTCCCACACCTTAAACTTTTCCCTCTTAACCCCCTCCCCCTCATCCCCCCATCCCCCTCCACCCCCTTTCCCCTCCTCAACCCTCCGCTCCAGCCGCTGAAGCATCCGTCCACAACCATTCCCCCCCAAAACCACCCCCCTCAACCCCCCCCCTCTCCCAATTCCCCCACCCCCCCTCCTTTTCTTCCTCCCCACTACTACCTTCTCTCCCCAACCTCCACTACCCTACACCCCACCACCCCCCCGAACCAAATCCACTTTTCACCCCCTCGTCCGTACCCTGTTCTCGCTC
>NZ_VDTC01001159.1 GCF_007672725.1 Corynebacterium aurimucosum ATCC 700975 | reverse complement strand
CTCAACTCCCACCCCATTCACCACACCCCCTCCCACCTCCCTCATCTCATCACCTCCCTCAACAATCCCTTCCATCCAACTCCCTAAACTCCCCTTCCACTAAACAATCCCCTTCCCCATTCCTCACCCCCATTTCCTTTTCTTTCCTCCCACCCCCTACCATACCTCACCCTTCCCCCTTTACCTCACTTCCTACACCTACCCACTTTTAATCCCCACC
>NZ_VDTC01001158.1 GCF_007672725.1 Corynebacterium aurimucosum ATCC 700975 | reverse complement strand
CCGCCTCATCAACCCCCTCGTCCACCAACCCCCCACCCTCACCCTCCTCATCCACCACCACCCCTTCCTCCACCCATACCCCAATTCCCAACACCTCAACCTCCCTCCCCCCCACCCCCTCACCCCCCATCACCTCCTCCATCACCTCAACCACACCTTTCACCTCAACGCCGAATCCCCCCACAACCTCCCTCATCAAATTTCCCATCACATTTCCTCT
>NZ_VDTC01001157.1 GCF_007672725.1 Corynebacterium aurimucosum ATCC 700975 | reverse complement strand
ATAGGTTTAAGAGGGGGTTGGTGTTGGTTATGGGTGGTATTGGGTGGGGTGTGGGGGTGGGTAATATTTGGGGGTTGGGGTAGGTTGGTTATGAGAAGGGTGGTGGGGGGTTGGTGATGGGGTAGATGGTGGGGGTGGTGAGGGGGGGTATTGGGATTGTGTGGTTTGAGGTGGGGATTGGTGAGGGGTTGGGTGGTTGAGGAGGGGTGGGGTTGGGGGG
>NZ_VDTC01001156.1 GCF_007672725.1 Corynebacterium aurimucosum ATCC 700975 | reverse complement strand
CATCAAGCCCACTATCCCTCGCTCCCCCACCCCACCCGTCACACCCCCCACCCCCTCCGTCTCCTCCCCACCCACCTCTCCCATCCCACTCACCCTCCATCCCCTTCACCCCACACCACACACCCCACCCACCCTTTCCCCCCCCCCACATCCACATCCTTCACATTTCCCCCAACCCCATTCCGCTCATCCCCCTCATCTCCACCCCCCACTTCATCCTC
>NZ_VDTC01001155.1 GCF_007672725.1 Corynebacterium aurimucosum ATCC 700975 | reverse complement strand
CACCGCTCCCTCGACACCACCCACCTCCACTACCTCCCCGAACCGCAATCCCTCCACCCCAATATTCCCCGCGTCCACTCCCCTTCCACCCTCACTCTTCCTCCCCGCCAAAACCTCGTCTCCCACCCCTACTTCAACCCTCCCTTCCCCATTCACCCCCTCAACCACCCACAACAGCAAAACCTCTTCCACAACATTCCACCCCCCTTCCACCATACCCT
>NZ_VDTC01001154.1 GCF_007672725.1 Corynebacterium aurimucosum ATCC 700975 | reverse complement strand
CCACTATCCCCCACCCTATCTCCCCAAATCTTCCCCACCCCTTACACCCCCTCCCCACCACCCCCACCACCCCCCCCGTACGTCTATCCGATTTTCACATCACCACACACTTTACCACTTCCCCTCCCCTCTTCCCCACCCCCGCTCCCTACCCCACCATTACCCCCATCATGTACACCCCCATGGCCATCCATCCCACCCACACCATACCCACAATCTGC
>NZ_VDTC01001153.1 GCF_007672725.1 Corynebacterium aurimucosum ATCC 700975 | reverse complement strand
ACCCAACCCACCAAACTCCCCATATTCCTGCGGCCTCACACCCTACTTCTCTTCCACTCCCTCTCCACTAAACCCATCCACCTTCCACACCCCCCCCATCCACTTCCCCGTCCTCCCCCAAAATACCCCTACCTCCTTCTCCTCTCGCGTCTCCTCAACAATCCGCTCAACCTCTTCCTCAAACCCCATCTTGACCCTCTCCTCTGCCTCATCCACGACGA
>NZ_VDTC01001152.1 GCF_007672725.1 Corynebacterium aurimucosum ATCC 700975 | reverse complement strand
CTCACCCGCCTTTCTTACATCCTTCCCTTTGTTCCCCCCCCCCCCCTCCTCCTGCCACTGCCATTCCTCTTCCGCCCATATCACATCCCTAATCCCTCCCACCCCATCACCACCCACTACTCCATCACCCCCACCCCCCCTATTCATCCCACCCCCCCTCCGGTGCAGCTCTTCCCAGACAATGCCAACCCCCCCAATGCCCCGTCCCTCAACCTCCTCTT
>NZ_VDTC01001151.1 GCF_007672725.1 Corynebacterium aurimucosum ATCC 700975 | reverse complement strand
TAGGAGTGATGGAAATAGTCGAGGTTGTGGTTGGTGATTTGGGGTGGGGGGTAGTAGAGGGGGGGGAAGGGGGGTTGGTTGGGTATTTGAATGTTGGAGGGAATGGGGTGGATGGACGGGGTGGAGTGATTGATGTAGGAAATTGATGGAGTGGGTGGAAGTGCGTGCAAGTAGGGGTTGTAGATGGGATCTTGGATGAGTTGATTCTTGAGTGGTAGTGA
>NZ_VDTC01001150.1 GCF_007672725.1 Corynebacterium aurimucosum ATCC 700975 | reverse complement strand
TTCCCCCTACCACCCCTCCTCCTCCTCCAACCACTCCACCCACCCACCCCACACAACCCCCCTTCCCGTCCCTTCACCCTCCACCTCCTTCCCCCCTTCTACCCCCACCTCAACCTCCCAACCCCTCCCCACCACAATCACCTCCCCCCTTTCCTTCCATCCTTCAACGACCACCTAGCCGCCCCGCCGAACACCTTCCCCGGCCTTCTCCTTCCTCCCCT
>NZ_VDTC01000114.1 GCF_007672725.1 Corynebacterium aurimucosum ATCC 700975 | reverse complement strand
CCACCAAAACCACTCCACAACCCCTACACCCCACTCCCGTCCTCCCCCACCTCCTCCCGCAACCCCTCACCATCCCTCACCATATTCTCCTCCCCCACCTCAGCTAACCCCCCCCCCCTCCCATCCTCACCCCCCCTCACCTCATCCATCCGCTGCCTCCCCCCCCTCCCCCCCTCCATCCCCTATACCCCCTCCCCCACCCTCCCCCCCCTCCCCCCCACCACCCACTCCCCCCCACCCTAAACCATCCCCCCATACACCTCCCCCCCCACCCCATCCCCCATCTCCCCACCACCCCCCCCCTCCCCAACTCCCCCCCCTGCACTATTCCCCACCTCCTCCACCCCTATCCCCCCACCCAAGCTCTCGCCAGCGTACTGCGTTTGCTACATATCGCCCATTCCCACCCGTTGCCCTC
>NZ_VDTC01001149.1 GCF_007672725.1 Corynebacterium aurimucosum ATCC 700975 | reverse complement strand
CCAGAAGCTGCGCTTGCCCGTTCCCTAGCCCCCCCGTTGTAACGCTCCTCCCCTCAACAAACCTCCGGGCCGAGTTTATCTCACCCCTCCACTGCCCCTCCCCCTGCCCTCACTGGCCCTAGCGTTACACTCACTCCCACCCCCTTTTCCCTCCCACCCCACCCGCCCCTTCTTTACACGCCGTCCACCCACCCCCACCTTCCGCAATACCACCCCCCCCC
>NZ_VDTC01001148.1 GCF_007672725.1 Corynebacterium aurimucosum ATCC 700975 | reverse complement strand
TCGCGTGAGTGGTTGCCTCATGACTCTTTCTCCCTCTCGGTGGTCCTCACTATCTCGGGTATTTCTCTCCGTTCTCCCCACTCTCTTCCCCACAATCATCATACAACACCCCGCGTAACACTACGCAAACATCTATATTCCTACTCATTCAATCTCAACACCCCATTGATGCCTCACTCCAACAGTTTCTATGTCCCCTCCACAAACCCCATACACCCACC
>NZ_VDTC01001147.1 GCF_007672725.1 Corynebacterium aurimucosum ATCC 700975 | reverse complement strand
TAATCACACGCTTAGTAAAACCGTGCATCACGATGTTCTTTTCCTCCTCCAACATCCACCAATCCATCCACCAAATCTCCTTCTCCTCCCACTACACCTTCTTCTTCCCCCCCTCCCTCCCTCCTACTTCATCCCCCTCACACACCATCCCGCTCCCCTCGCACACCACAACCGTAGTCAGCAACTTGCCCACCTCCCCCCCGCCAACCTTCTTAATTTCT
>NZ_VDTC01001146.1 GCF_007672725.1 Corynebacterium aurimucosum ATCC 700975 | reverse complement strand
ACCCCAGCACCACCTATCCACCGAGACATCTTCGATCTCAACCCTCATCCTGCTTCTCCCCACTTCCACTCTCTCCCCCCCTTACTCATCCCTTCTCACCCCATTTCTTCCTCACCCATTCAACCTATTCCCCCCAACCTCCACAACCTTCTCCTCCCCCAACTCCCCCAAAACCAGCAACTCCCCCGCTTTAACCAACTCCCCGCCTTTAACCAAACCCC
>NZ_VDTC01001145.1 GCF_007672725.1 Corynebacterium aurimucosum ATCC 700975 | reverse complement strand
AGGTTGGGAGGAGGTGAGTGTGCTGGTGAGGGTCGTGCAGGGAGGGGAGGTGGTGAAGGGGGGAGGGAGGATGGTGGAGGAAGTGATGGAAGAGGTGGTTTGGTTTGTTTGGGGGGGGAGGTGGTAGGTGGGGAGGATAGTGGGTCGGGGGATGTCGGGGTTGGGGCGGGAAGGGATGGGGTTGGGGAGGATGGAAATAGTGGTTGGGTGGGGGAAAGAGA
>NZ_VDTC01001144.1 GCF_007672725.1 Corynebacterium aurimucosum ATCC 700975 | reverse complement strand
TCAACATCATCCAACACCCCCAACACCCCACCCCCTCCACACAAACCTCCTCCCCCCTCCCACTTCTACCCCTCCCTATCCCTACCACTCTTCCCCTATCCAACGTCTCCTCCTCCTACACACTCCCAATCCTCATACCCACCTTCATTCTCCCTTTCCTCCTCAACCACAAAATCCCCAACCCTTTTCTTCGCCCCAACCCCAACAACCGGCCCAGCAAC
>NZ_VDTC01001143.1 GCF_007672725.1 Corynebacterium aurimucosum ATCC 700975 | reverse complement strand
ATGTGTATGAAGAGAGGTTGGGTGCAGAGGGTGGGGGAGTTTTGTGGGTGTGTGGGGGGGGGTGGGTGGGAAAGGTGGAAGGGTTGGAGGTGGAAAGGTTGGAGGGGAGTAGTGGGTGGGGGTGGGGGATTGATGGTAGTGGGGGTGGTTGTGGATGTGCCGTGAGTCGTCGGGGTCTGGACGTGGTGAGAGCAACTGGGGGCGTGGTTTGTCGTTGGTTT
>NZ_VDTC01001142.1 GCF_007672725.1 Corynebacterium aurimucosum ATCC 700975 | reverse complement strand
CATCCTTCCACTCCTCCGTCACACCCCTACCCCCCTCCATCTCCTCCAACACCTCCCCCCTTACACACTTCACCTCATCCTCCACCTCCTTCTCCAACCCCTCCTCCCCCACCCCCGCCTCATTCCTCCTCCCCCCACCCACCAGCTACTTACCGACTCCCCCATTCCCCACATCTTTTCCCTCCCATCAGGAACCCGCTCCACCTTCTTCAGAACTACACC
>NZ_VDTC01001141.1 GCF_007672725.1 Corynebacterium aurimucosum ATCC 700975 | reverse complement strand
TCCACCTTCCATCATTCCACCCCCCCATCTCATTCACCTCCTCTCTCACCCCCAACATAAACCAACCTCCCCCTCCCCGTACCCCCACCCCACCGACCCCGACTCCGCCTCATCACCCCCCGTCACCATCCCCCCCTTCCTCCCCACCCAAATCCCCCCTCCATAACCAACCCCCCCTTCCATCTCTCCTTCACCCTTCCTCCCAACCTCCCTCACCATCAT
>NZ_VDTC01001140.1 GCF_007672725.1 Corynebacterium aurimucosum ATCC 700975 | reverse complement strand
CAGCCTCTACCACCTCCACCTCCCCTCCTCCAACCTACCCCCCAACTACAACACCTTCCGCCAACAACTCATCCCTTACCTCCTTCACCACCCCTTTACCCACCTCCACCTCCTCCCCCTCCCCCATCTACTTCCCCCCCTTCACCTTCTTCATCCCTCCCTCAACATCCTTCCCCAACCCCCCACCCCCTACCTTCCCCTTGCACACCACCTCCAACCTCC
>NZ_VDTC01000113.1 GCF_007672725.1 Corynebacterium aurimucosum ATCC 700975 | reverse complement strand
TGCTGGCTGTGAGGTGACGGGGGGGAAGGTTGGGGGTGGGGATTTGGTTGGGTTGATGTGAGTGGGTTGGGGGGGGGGGGGGAGGTGATGGGGGAGGAGGGGGTGGTGGTAGGAGTGGGGGAGGTGGGGGGGAGGGTGGGGGAGGAGATGGAGAAGGAGTAGATGGGGAGGGTGGTTGGGGAGGGAAGGGGTGAAGGGTTGGAGTGGGGGGGGGGCAATGGGGGGGTGGATAGGGTGGGGGGGGGATTTGGAGGGGGGGTGGAGAATGTTGGTGATATGGAGGTAAGAGTCAGGGGAGTTTTGGGGGGGGAGTGGGAAGGGTTGGTGGGGAAGGGTGACGAATGGGGGATCGGCATCGGGCTCGGGGTAGACGGCTAGGGATGCAATGTTGGCGTCGCGAGCCGCAGGGATGACGCGG
>NZ_VDTC01001139.1 GCF_007672725.1 Corynebacterium aurimucosum ATCC 700975 | reverse complement strand
CCTTACCCCCCTTCTTCTCCCCTTCTCCCTCCCACTCATCACGTTTCTCACCTATTCCCTTCTCCCCCCCTCCATCACGCCCACCCTCCATAACCACCTTATTCACCAACCCCACCTACTCATACACCACCCCCACCATCCCCCCCATCACTCCTCCCTCCTTCCCCGCCCCCCACCGCTTCCAACCCCAACACTTCAACCTCACCCTCCTTCATCCCCCTT
>NZ_VDTC01001138.1 GCF_007672725.1 Corynebacterium aurimucosum ATCC 700975 | reverse complement strand
TTCCCCTCATCACTTACAAACCCACATTCCAACAACATTCCCCCCTCTCTCACCACCCTTCCCCCCCCCTCCCCCCCCTTGCTACCCACCCCTTTCTTCCCTCCCTCTAACCCTCCCCCTTCCCCCCCCATACCCCCTCCAATTTCCCCCATTCCCACCCCTCCATCCTTCACCTCCAACCCCAATCCTTCTTCCCCTTCTTCCGTCCCAACCACCTCATCA
>NZ_VDTC01001137.1 GCF_007672725.1 Corynebacterium aurimucosum ATCC 700975 | reverse complement strand
AACTCCACTACCACGCCCACCTCACCTACACCCATTCCATCGAGCCCCCGCTATCCATTTCCCCCATTCCCACCACCTCCTACCACCTCGCCCACCAACTCATCCACCACCCCACCTCCTCCCTCTTCCCCCCCCACCACCCCCCCTCCCAAACCTCTCCTCTACTCACACCCCCCACTCTTTTTCGAGCCCATCCAGTTCCGTTCTTCCCACTCCCTCTAC
>NZ_VDTC01001136.1 GCF_007672725.1 Corynebacterium aurimucosum ATCC 700975 | reverse complement strand
ATCAACATCTCCACCCTCTCCCACTCCCCCTTGTTCACCACCCCCATCTCCATCCACTCATCCCTACCTACCTCCTCCCACCACACCCTCCACCCCCTCCACCACCCCTTCTTCCCCAACCCCCCTATCCCTACCACCCCCCGTCCCATCCCTCCTCTCTACGCCCACAACCTTCCCCCCATCCACCCAAACCTTCACCCCCCTCCTCATTCCACCTTCCCA
>NZ_VDTC01001135.1 GCF_007672725.1 Corynebacterium aurimucosum ATCC 700975 | reverse complement strand
ACATCAAAGGTATCGAGAGTGATCAACACCAAAACCACGACGCCACTAACCACCATCCTCTTCCTCCCAAACCAATCCATCCCCCCCATCACCTTCCTCCCCTCTTCCATACACCCAGCCCCCAAAACCTCCCTTCCTCATACCCCCTACTCTACCCCCCCCCTCCTAACTCCACACCCCCACCCACCCCCACCGCCCCCCCTAACACTGCCACAAGCCCTC
>NZ_VDTC01001134.1 GCF_007672725.1 Corynebacterium aurimucosum ATCC 700975 | reverse complement strand
TAACCCTTAAACACCCTCACTCCCAACCCCACCCCCCCCCTCCAAATCAACACCCCTACACCCACACCTCTCCACAACATCCCCAACCTCAACTTCTCCCTAAACACAACAACCACTACACCAACCACCACAAACCCCATCAAGGCAATAGTGATGTGTGCCAGGTGGCCCGCATGAACGATGCTACCCCGACCAACCGCCGCCACCATGTGCACCCAATTC
>NZ_VDTC01001133.1 GCF_007672725.1 Corynebacterium aurimucosum ATCC 700975 | reverse complement strand
GTGGTGAAGGAGGAAGCAGGGGTGAGGATGTGTAATTAAAGGGAGGAGGTAGCAAAAGGGGTGGATAGATGGTGTTAAAAAGGATAGTGAGGTTAGGAAGGGGGGAGGGAGAAGAGGACATGTGGGTGTAGGTGATGAGGAAAGGGGGATTAGGAGTGACCGTGGAGAAAAGTAAAGGAGGTCGTGGGGTGGTGTGGGGTACGGGAGGGGGTGGGTGTAGAC
>NZ_VDTC01001132.1 GCF_007672725.1 Corynebacterium aurimucosum ATCC 700975 | reverse complement strand
CCCACATTCCCCCTACCCACCACCCCTCACCTTAAACCCTCTCCCGATTTCCCTACACACCACCTCACACCCTTACACCAACAATCCACTAACCGCCATCCCTACTACACTCTCTCACCCCATCACTTCAACCACACATCACCCCCCACCACATCAACAACCACCCCACTCAAACACTCCCCCAATCCTATCCCCCCTCCTTACTATCACTCCTTTATCATC
>NZ_VDTC01001131.1 GCF_007672725.1 Corynebacterium aurimucosum ATCC 700975 | reverse complement strand
TCCCAAATCCAACTCCAATCTCCTCCAACTATCACCCCCACAACTCTCCTCCTCCCTCCACCTCATCCCGTCCACCCCTCTCCTCCCCCCTCCCCCTCTTCCCCATCCCACCCCACCTCCCCAACCACATCTTCTATCCCTCCCCCACCCACCCCTCCCCCCACCACACTTCCAAGCACCGCCTCAACCTCATCTCTTCCACCTTCCTTTCCCACACCACCCC
>NZ_VDTC01001130.1 GCF_007672725.1 Corynebacterium aurimucosum ATCC 700975 | reverse complement strand
GGGAAGCGGGTGGAGGGGATGGGTGAGGTTGAGGGGGTTGGACGAGGGGGGGATGAGGATGTAGATGAAGATGAAGAAGAGGATGGTTGGGATGAGGGTGGGGGGGAGGGGGAGGTGAAGGTCAGGGGAGAAGAGATGGGTGAGGGAGTGGGTTGGGTGGGGTTGGTGGGGGAGGAGGTGAAGATTGAGAGGATGAGTACTAAGGTGCGTAGGGAAAGGTAAT
>NZ_VDTC01000112.1 GCF_007672725.1 Corynebacterium aurimucosum ATCC 700975 | reverse complement strand
CGCTCCCCTACCAACCTTCAACCAATTCCACCACAACCACTTCCCTCCCCCCCCCCACAACCTCCAAAACCTCACCCCCCACCACCTCCACCCCATCCTCCCCCCCTACCCCCCACCCTCCACTACCCTCATCACCATTCCGCAACCCCTCCCATCACCCATCCCCCCCCCCACCCACTTCATCGCCATTATCACCCACGCCAGCGTCATCAGCCCATACAGCCACCACACCAAATCCCACTCCTTCCCCCCCTTCCCCATATTCCCCCCCCCCATCCCCAACCTTTTTCTCTCCTTCTTCCACACCATCTCACCCATCCACTTCCCCCCCCAATCACCTTTCCATATCCTCCCACCCGCTCACCCCCCCTTTCAACACTCCCCTAATTCCCTCAACCCCCACTTTCTCCCCCACCCC
>NZ_VDTC01001129.1 GCF_007672725.1 Corynebacterium aurimucosum ATCC 700975 | reverse complement strand
GGATGGTGCTGGGGAATGATTAGAACCGTGAGGAGTACGGAGAAGGAAGAGTGTTGAGGAAGGAGGATAAGAAATGAGGGGGGAGAGGAGATTGAGGGAAGGGTGGGGGGAAGTGGTGAGGAGCGGGTATGGGATGTGGGGGGGGGGGGTGATGGAATGAGATGGAGTTGGTTTCGTGGGGAGGGTACGGGGGGGCAGCGGGGGGGGTGAGGGGAGCTTTCGG
>NZ_VDTC01001128.1 GCF_007672725.1 Corynebacterium aurimucosum ATCC 700975 | reverse complement strand
CCAAAGCATCGACACTATCCCTTCCACCTTCCTAACAAGCACCCACAACCAAACCTCCTCAACCACCCCAATACCCCCCTTCCTCCCAACCCCTTCCCCCCGAAACCATCCTTCCCAATCACACTCTCCGCCCCAATTACCATCCCATCCCCTTCTTCCATCTCCTTACCCCTAAACCTCCCTTCCACACCCATTCACCCGTCCCTCTCAACTTTCATCCCCT
>NZ_VDTC01001127.1 GCF_007672725.1 Corynebacterium aurimucosum ATCC 700975 | reverse complement strand
ATCCCCTCCGACCCATCCCCCCCTCCAACGCCCACCCCTTCCCCCCCCTTCCCCCCCCCTCCGCCATCCACACACTCCCCGTTCCCGATCATCCCCACCCTCCCTCCCTCCACGCCCCCAAACCCCCTCAAGACCCCGCCCACCCCCGCCCCCACCTCGCCCACGAAGGCTACGCCCCCGAACCCGGAGAAGACGACGTCAAAGCATTCGTCGCCATAGGGAA
>NZ_VDTC01001126.1 GCF_007672725.1 Corynebacterium aurimucosum ATCC 700975 | reverse complement strand
AGGAGTTGGTAATTGCGTTTGAGAAGTTAGGGGTGGAGGTGCAGGGGGTGGAGCGGTACGGAGGAGGAGGGGGGGAGGAGGTGGGGGAGTTTAGGTAGATGGGAGAGATGAGGGAGGGGGAGAAGGTGTGGGAGGTTAGAGAGGGGATGAAAGGGGAGTATGTGGTGGGTGAGGTGGAGAGGGTCGGGGTGGAGGGGGTGAAGGGTATGGAGGAATTGGGCAC
>NZ_VDTC01001125.1 GCF_007672725.1 Corynebacterium aurimucosum ATCC 700975 | reverse complement strand
CCCGATGAACTTGTCATTCACAAGAAGCTGATCCCTCCCTCCGCGCCGTTGATCTTGCGCTCGCTCACCATCTTCATCCTCTCCCCCCCCCTCATTACTCTCACCATCCACCCATCCCACCATTTCTTCCACACCCACCCCTACCCACACCCACTCCTTCGCCACCACCCCCTACCCCTACCCCATATCGACTCCCTTCACCAGGGCCGTTAAATCAAGACTC
>NZ_VDTC01001124.1 GCF_007672725.1 Corynebacterium aurimucosum ATCC 700975 | reverse complement strand
AGTATGGGGATGGGGAGGAGTTAGCCGGGGGGGGGGAGATGAGCGGTGGTGGTCGGGGTGGGGAGGAGAGGGAGTTGGGTTAATGTAGAAGGGACTGGGGGGTGGGAGGGTGGGGGTGGGATTGGGGGGAGGATTGTGATGGGAGGGGGGTTGGGAAGTAGGAAGGGGGAGGTATGGGGGGAGAAGTTTGTATTGGGTGGCGTGGAGGAGGGACTGGTGTTGG
>NZ_VDTC01001123.1 GCF_007672725.1 Corynebacterium aurimucosum ATCC 700975 | reverse complement strand
CCTCCCATCCTCTACCAACACCACATCATCCCTATCTCCCACAACCTCCCCAACTACACCCCCCCCCACCCACACCCCTTCCCTAACCCCATCCCTAACAACAACCCCCAACTCTTCCCCCATCCCTACTACCACACCCCACACACCCCCCACCCCCATCACCACCCCTACATTTTCTACATTCCCCCCGCCGACCATCTCTTCAAGGCCTCCCACTACCCTC
>NZ_VDTC01001122.1 GCF_007672725.1 Corynebacterium aurimucosum ATCC 700975 | reverse complement strand
GGAGGTGGGGGCGTGGGGGATGAGCAGGTGATGTTTGTGGATGAAGGGGAGGATGTGGGGGGAGATGGGGTGGTGGGTGAGGGGGGGATGGGGGTGGTGGAGTGGTTGTAGGAGGGTGTTGGGGGGGGGTTGAAGGATTAGATGTGGTGGGGAGGGTTGGGGGTGTAGGAGTGGGTGGATAGTAGGGTTATTGGGGACGGGGGGTGGAGTGTTGAGGTGCAGG
>NZ_VDTC01001121.1 GCF_007672725.1 Corynebacterium aurimucosum ATCC 700975 | reverse complement strand
GTGTGAGGGTAGAAAGGGTGCGGGATGGGGGCTGCTGGGCAACATGAGTAGTTGACGAAGGGGAGGGTTGTGGGGGTAGTAGTTGTGATTGGGGGTGAGAAGGATTGAGGGATGATGGTGGAGGCGGTGAATGTGATATGGGGGGAAGGAAAGGTGGATGATGGGGAAAGGAAGAGGGAGGGGGTGGGAGGGGATGGAAGGAAGGAGGTGTGGGGGAGGGGTG
>NZ_VDTC01001120.1 GCF_007672725.1 Corynebacterium aurimucosum ATCC 700975 | reverse complement strand
ACCCACCCCCAACCCTACCCCACCTCCCCCCCGCACCATAACACCCCCAACCACCCCCTCCCCCACCTCCACCTCACCACTCTCCCCCCCTCTCACCGTTCCTTCTACCACCCCCTCAACCCCACCAACCCTTTCATCATCCAATCCAACTCCCCCTCCCCCTCCCTCCCCCTCATCCCTCACCATTATCAACCCCGACCCATCCCCCCCCTCTATTCCCGCT
>NZ_VDTC01000111.1 GCF_007672725.1 Corynebacterium aurimucosum ATCC 700975 | reverse complement strand
TACCCCCATCCCTATTCCATTCCATAACCCTACAAACCTCCCACATTTCCATCCCCTTCCTCACCCCAACACCCTCACACACTTTTCCAAACAATTACCCATCTCCCCCCACACCTACCACAACATCAAACACCCCATACCCCACAACCCCCCCCCACCTATTCTCCCCCATTCCACTCCCCCCAACAATCCCATTAACAACTTTCACCACCCCCATAAAATCCCACTCCTCCACCCCACACAACACTTAATCCACCAACCCTTCCATTATCCCCCTTCCTCCATCTACTACTTTTTCTTCCACACTCTACCCCCACATTACACCCCATCCACTTCTACAATCCCCTCCTCCCTCCATCAACTGCCCTTTCTTCATGCCAATCCCCCCAAACCGCCACGCAACTCCTATAAGCCCTTC
>NZ_VDTC01001119.1 GCF_007672725.1 Corynebacterium aurimucosum ATCC 700975 | reverse complement strand
CATAAGTTCATACTTCAGGGCTTGCAGTCGTATCGCAGTGGCTGGTGGACGGAAAGTGGAAAATGGTGTGATTAGGAAGTGGGTGGAGGGTTTTAGAGCAAAGTGCATACGTGTTGACTCATGGAGAAAAAGATAGAAAGTTGTTTTTGTGTTCATGTGTTGGATGTCTGTTGCGCAGCGCGGGTAGGGAGGTATTGGTAAGAGTGTAGAAGGGTGAGTGGAG
>NZ_VDTC01001118.1 GCF_007672725.1 Corynebacterium aurimucosum ATCC 700975 | reverse complement strand
GTCCTCAAAATTTCCCACACTCTACCTCACCCTCCCCTCTTCTCCACCATACATCAATCCTTTACTAATCACCTTCCCTCCCACAGCACCCACTTTCTTCCTCTCTTTACCTAACATCTCCCCCATCTCCTTCCTCGACATTTCCTCTCCCCCAACCTTTGCCATCCCCGTCAACTACTCCCCCTCACCTCCAGTACCCCAATCCCACCTCGCTTCCAAAAAC
>NZ_VDTC01001117.1 GCF_007672725.1 Corynebacterium aurimucosum ATCC 700975 | reverse complement strand
TCTCTTCCCTTCACCCCCCTTTCCTTCATACAATTCCCGCGAACCCTCATCCAATCTCATGCATCCAAAACATCATTCCCATACCCCCTTCTTTAATTTTTTATTCCCACCTCCCTTCACTCACTTCCACATCATCCACCTCCCCCACTCCTTTCTCCCACCTCATAACCCACCCTAACACCCTACCTCCCCACCTCTCCCCAACTCCCCCCTTCTCATTCAC
>NZ_VDTC01001116.1 GCF_007672725.1 Corynebacterium aurimucosum ATCC 700975 | reverse complement strand
AAATCAAACCCCCCCCAACAACAATCTCTCCACCCCCCACCACCAACCCCAAAACATCCTTCCATACCTCCCCCATAACCACCACCACCACCCCCCCTATATCCCCTCACAAATTCATTCCCTCCCCGATAAACCCACCCCATATTCCCATATTCCCCTGATCTACCCCACCAACAATCCCTCCCCCCCCTTCCACCATATCTTCCTGCCCTCCCCAATCCCC
>NZ_VDTC01001115.1 GCF_007672725.1 Corynebacterium aurimucosum ATCC 700975 | reverse complement strand
CTTCCCTCCCCCTCCACCAGCACTACACCTTCTACTCACGCTAGGAGTGCCCCGTAGGCACATCTTCCCCTTCCCCCCCCCACCCCATCCCCCCCTATCACCCCCACCTACACAACCTCCACCTTCCCTCCATTCCCCACCCTCACCCCCTCACCCCTCACCACCTCAACCCACCCATCCACCAATTCAACCCTCTGCCCCGCTCCCACCACATCCACAACCG
>NZ_VDTC01001114.1 GCF_007672725.1 Corynebacterium aurimucosum ATCC 700975 | reverse complement strand
GTGGGGATGGGTGGAGGTGGGTTGGTGTTGGGAGAGTTGGTGGGGATGGTTGAGGTTGTTGTGGAGGTTGAGGATGTGGTTGGGTAGGTTGGGAGGATTTGGGTGGTAGAAGTGTTGGTGGTGATAAGGGGTGATTACGGGGAACTGGGTGGGGTAGATGATGAGGAAGTGATGGAGAGTGACTGGCAACGAGAAAGGGACCATGGCATGGATTTGGTTGTGG
>NZ_VDTC01001113.1 GCF_007672725.1 Corynebacterium aurimucosum ATCC 700975 | reverse complement strand
CCCCACACAACCCACCCACCTACCGACAAACCCCTTCTTCATGGACTATTCACCTTTCCCAAAACTTCTCATCACTTCAAAATACCCCATCATCCCCACAACCCACCTCCTTTTCCCTTTTAATTCACTTCAAACCCCCCTCAACCTACCCCTCTTACTACTACTCCCTAACCCTCCATACCCTCCCCCGTTTCCCGATCCAAGTCCTCCCCCTCCCCCCCCT
>NZ_VDTC01001112.1 GCF_007672725.1 Corynebacterium aurimucosum ATCC 700975 | reverse complement strand
GGAGGTGAAGGGGAGGGTCGTGGTGGTGAAGAGGGACACGGGGGGTAGGTAGGAGGTAGAGGTCAGAGGGGGGAAGGAGTGTGTGGAGGAGGATGTTGAGGAGGGCGGGAAGGGATGGAAGTTCTGGTTTGGTAAGAAGGAGGATGGATGGGGGATGAGGGAAGAGGATGTTGAGGGTTGGAAGTAGAGGATGGAGGGGAAAACTGGTGTGGTGACCTCCAGT
>NZ_VDTC01001111.1 GCF_007672725.1 Corynebacterium aurimucosum ATCC 700975 | reverse complement strand
CACTCCGAACATACTATCATCCTTTCTTCAACTCACTTCTTAACCCATCAATCTATCCTCATCCCCCCTTTTACTTCCCCCCAAACATAAACACTTTTCTACCTACCCTTTCCAACCCCATCAATAACCCCATTCAGTCCCTCTCCACCATTCCTCCCATCATCACCAATCCACCTTTCCCCTAAACCACACGCAATCAAAGACCATTTCATCCATTCAACCA
>NZ_VDTC01001110.1 GCF_007672725.1 Corynebacterium aurimucosum ATCC 700975 | reverse complement strand
GGCAAGGAAGATGGCAGGGGGGTGGGGAATGGGGTGGGGAACTGGGGGGGGGTTGTTGGTGTGGAGGTGGAAGTGGTGGGGGGGATAGGGATGGGGGAGGGGGATTGGTGACAGGTACATGGCTGGGGAGGGGGTGAGTGAAAGGGGGGAGGAAGGGGAGGAGGGGGTTGGTGGGGAGGGGTTTAAGGTGGAGGTGGTGGAGGAGAAGGGGAACGTGGAGGTTG
>NZ_VDTC01000110.1 GCF_007672725.1 Corynebacterium aurimucosum ATCC 700975 | reverse complement strand
GAGGTGAGGGAGGGGAGGGTGGATGTGGGGGGGGGTGTGGGGTAGGGGAGGGAAAGGCGGGATGGGGTAGAAGTGGGTGAGGGGGAGGATGAGGTGTGGGGCGTGGGCGGGTGGGGAGAGAACGAATAGGGGAAGAAGCGGTAGAAGGAGGGGGAGAGGAATGAGGGATAACATGGTGGGGGAGGGGGAGTTGGATGAGGAGGGGGGGGAAGGAGGGGTGTGGGGGGAGTGGGTGAGGGGAGTGGAGTGGAAGGGGTAGATGGAGGAGTAGAAGTTGGGGGGGTATTGGACGGGTGAGAGGGGGGGTGTGGGGTGGGGATGGAGATTGAGTGGTGGGGGGAGGAGATGGATGAGGTGGAGGGGATGGTGGGGAAGGGGGAAGAAGATGAGGTGTGGGTGGAGGGGGTGGGGGGGGGGGG
>NZ_VDTC01001109.1 GCF_007672725.1 Corynebacterium aurimucosum ATCC 700975 | reverse complement strand
TCAACCCTCCCACATCCCAACTCCCCCCCCCTCCATCCACCTCCCCATTATCCCACAACCCGTCCACCCCCTCCCCCTTCACCACCTCTCCATCATCCTCCACTCCCTCCCTCAGCCCCCCACCATCCTCCTCCCCCCCAACCCCTCCACATCACCCTTCACCCCCACGTCACCTGCTCCATTCTCCTCCTCACCCTCCCTATCCCCCTCCTTCCTCACAAGCT
>NZ_VDTC01001108.1 GCF_007672725.1 Corynebacterium aurimucosum ATCC 700975 | reverse complement strand
AACTCCACCTACTCCCCCACCCCCCACAGTCACCTCTCCGACCCCCATCACTCTCATTCTCCACTATCCCTTCCTCCCTCATTAATAATCCCACCCTCACTCCCAACAAAAACATCCATTCCCCCCTTCTCCATTCCACCCCCCTCCACTTCCCCCCCCCCTACCCCGCCTCCTTCCACTCCCCACTCAACGCTCTGACCAACCACAAACACCCTCACGTCACC
>NZ_VDTC01001107.1 GCF_007672725.1 Corynebacterium aurimucosum ATCC 700975 | reverse complement strand
CCCCCGCATAACGCTCCTTTTCCATCTCCCCTTCGATCCCTTTCCCCACCTCGATCCCCCATTCCCCCCCCTCCCATACCCCCTCGTCCTCAGTCGAATCCGCAACGACCGCCGGAACCCCCATCCACTTTCCCCTCTCCCTCTCCTTCCCCACCAACATCACCACCCACTCCCACCCCCCCCTCAACATCCCATCGCCCCCCTCAGCCCACACCACTTCGTTC
>NZ_VDTC01001106.1 GCF_007672725.1 Corynebacterium aurimucosum ATCC 700975 | reverse complement strand
CTTCCCACCATAACCCCAATACACAATCTACAGTCTCATTCCATATTCCCGCCTATCTCTCTTTACCCCCCCCCTTTTCTACTCCTCACCTTTACCCCCCCACTAGTCCCCGCAACCACCGATGCCATCACCACTACCCCCTTCACTTCCCTACTCAGCGTTACTCTCAACCCAACAATTCCACACACCATCCCGACCCCTACGAGGATGACCCTCTACATCTC
>NZ_VDTC01001105.1 GCF_007672725.1 Corynebacterium aurimucosum ATCC 700975 | reverse complement strand
CAAACCCCCCACTCTCCCCCCCTATTTCATCAAAACTTCCCTTACAACTCCCAATTATTTGAACCCACCCTTACCCTCTTCCACCATCTTCTCTCCCTCACCCTTCTCCCCCCACCCCCACCCGCTAACTTCCTTCTTCCCCTCCACCTCCTTCTACTCCACCAACAACTCCTCCATCTCCTCCTTCATCTCCTCCTCCACATCCTTCATCTCCTCCTACCCCT
>NZ_VDTC01001104.1 GCF_007672725.1 Corynebacterium aurimucosum ATCC 700975 | reverse complement strand
CCCCTCTCCCCCTACCTCCTCACCATCCCCTTCCCCTTCTCTTCCATCTTTTCCTACATCTCACCCTCCCCCTTCCTCCTCCACAACCACTCCCCCTTTTCCCCCTTCCGCTATTCCCTCCTTTTCCCCATCAACTCCCTCCCCCTCTTTATCCCCACCCTCCTCAATTCCCCAGCCATCCATTCCCTCTCCCCCCCGCTCATGCTCCCCCTCCCTCTTTCCCC
>NZ_VDTC01001103.1 GCF_007672725.1 Corynebacterium aurimucosum ATCC 700975 | reverse complement strand
CAACTCCCCCTCCCTCATAATCCTTCCCCGCTTCCAATTCACCACCCTTACCCCCACCCCTTCTTCCTTCACCACCCCCCACCCCTCCCTCCCCCACTAATCCAACTCACACCCCTCCCCAATAACAATCCCCCCCCACCCCATAACCACCACCTCATTCATGTCCTTCCCCTTTCCCATTACTTTCTTCTTCCTCTTCCTCCTTCCCTTCTACTTCTTCCCCC
>NZ_VDTC01001102.1 GCF_007672725.1 Corynebacterium aurimucosum ATCC 700975 | reverse complement strand
CAAACACCCCATGCCCATGATGAGCGATTTCTCCCCCTCTTTCCACCCCCCCCTAATCCCAGTCCCCACCACCCCGTCCCCCTCCTCACCACCGACCTGGTTCGACTCCCCACACCACCTCACCACAACCATCCACCACCTCTACACCAACCACAACCCACACTACATCTCTCCACCAATCTCCTCTATCTCAACCCCACCTAACCTTCTTCCCCTTCCATCGAA
>NZ_VDTC01001101.1 GCF_007672725.1 Corynebacterium aurimucosum ATCC 700975 | reverse complement strand
GGAGGGTGAGGTTGTGAAGGAGATGATGAAGAACGGGAAGGGGGAGAAGAAGATGGGTGGGGTGAAGGGGGTGAAGGTGGTGGGGATGGATGGGGGGGAAGGTGTTGGGGTGAATGTGGTAATGGGGGTTGTGGGGTTGGGGGAAGTGTGGGTGGATGATGGGAGGATTCTGGGGAGGGGATGGGGGAGGGTGAGGGGGTGGAATTGTGGGGAATGGTTGGATGA
>NZ_VDTC01001100.1 GCF_007672725.1 Corynebacterium aurimucosum ATCC 700975 | reverse complement strand
CCCACACAACATCGACCCCTCCGTTGCTGATCTCATTACCCTCCCCAACACTCCTTTCAACCCTGAGCACCAACCCACCCTTCCCCCCATTCCCCCCCACCACTATCACTTTCTCACCTCCCCCACCCTCCACCACCCCTCCATCCACCCCCTCCCCCCTCCCCCCCCCCTTCTCCCCGGTTGCCGTGATCCCCCCCCTAATCTCACCCCTCCCCCCTTCCAGCT
>NZ_VDTC01000010.1 GCF_007672725.1 Corynebacterium aurimucosum ATCC 700975 | reverse complement strand
CCCCCCGGATCATTTTCAGACAGGGACGAAAACAAGCCATACCGAAGCCAGCGACTAGTTCCAAATTCAGCCCTAAGCCCTGATCCCAGCTAGACATTAGAAGCGGCGCCCTCTGTGGCGTCGCTTTAGTCGTGCTACCACTGAATTTTTTAATGACACGCGTGTGACTAATGATGACAAAGTGACTCAAAAAGTCTAAAGTTCTACTAGAGGTTCACGGAGGACGACTCTTGACGCGGTCGTTGACGTGCCCTTTAATAGAAAAATAGAACTCCCCTCAAGTATCACTGGAGTAATTACGTGAGCAGTAAGAATAACCGTCCCGAGTCCAGCGCACTGCCGCTCGAAGATTTCGCAGCCAAGGACTATGTTCAGGAATCCCTTTTTGATGTCGGGCCCGACGAAGAGCTGGGCTACCGCGTGCCCATCGCTTGCCAGGTAGCCGGCATTACCTACCGCCAGTTGGACTACTGGGCTCGCACGGACCTGGTGAAGCCCTCGATTCGCACTGCTCGCGGCTCTGGCTCCCAGCGCCTGTACTCCTTTAAGGACGTACTGGTGCTCAAGATTGTCAAGCGCCTTTTGGATACCGGCATTTCTTTGCAGAATATCCGCCTCGCGGTGGAATCCCTGAGGGATCGCGGAGTTAACGATCTCGCTGAGCTCACCCTCGTTTCCGACGGCACCACGGTGTATGAGTGCCGCTCGAACGACGAAGTCATCGACCTTCTTGCCGGTGGACAGGGCGTGTTTGGCATCGCTGTCCCAGGCATCCTGAAGGAGCTTTCCGGAACCATCACTTCCTTCCCGGCCGAGCGCGTTGTGGAGGACGAAGAAGTCGACGTTGTATTTGGCCTCGACGAACTGGCTGCTCGGCGCAAGCGCAAAACCTCCTAAGGAAGCCATCCGCCGCCGCTCCTCTTAGTCACTGCAGCTCACGTCAGTGCTCTAGAGGAAGCGGCGGCTTTTTGATGTGCGGCGTCGATGCGCCTGAAATGTCCCGGTTATCGTGCCCCGGCGGCGTTGGCGATGGCCTTTTTGTCCTCTTGGGCATTTGAAGGGTCCGAGATGGTCTTGTAGGAGTCAGCGAGCTTTTCGAGCTCGGCGTCCTTTTCACCTTCACCGATATGCACCACGCTCAAGCTAACGCCCTGACCGCGCGCGGCTTTGACTGCCTCTGTAAAGCTTGCGTCATCTATATCTTGTTGGGTCCCGGTAGTAACGAGCACGACGCGGGCGTCTTTGCCCGTTTCTGCCTCTTGGTCCGTGGCGTTATCCAGTGCCGCGACCACGGCGCTGCGAGTTTGAGGAACGCCACCAGTGCCGAATTGCCGTACTGCGAAGGCCACGTTCTCGGCGTCGCCATAGGCTACATTCTGACGGAAGCCCACGGTGGCCGTGGCTGAAATGGGTGAGGAATAGTTCCAGAGAGCCACCTGGCTTCCCTCCGCGCCGACTGCCGACGCCGCCTCCGCCACGCCCTCGGTTACCTCATTGAAGTACGGCGCAAGGTTGTCGGAGGTATCAAGAAGGAACAACGTATTCGGCGCCACCCCTTGCTCTTCCTTGTTTTCAGTGCTGGGCGCGGCTGATGCCGATTTGGACGGCTGTTCTGACTTCGAGGGCGTGGTCGATGCAGACGTAGTGCTAGCGCTTTCACTCGTCGGTTTCTGTACGGCTGATGACTCAGTGGTTTTATCCGCCGCTACTGGCTCGCTCGAATCGGATTCCCCTCCGCGGAAGAGGAAGAATGCGCCGATAACCAACGCCAAAACCGCGAGGACGGCCACGATGATGACCCACGGTGCGATTGCATAGTTATTCTTTCCATCCGAGTGCCGGGCCATCTTTTTCCTTCCGCGCTGGGGTCTCGGGGCAGTCAGGGCGCCCCGACGGGTCACATCAATGGTCTCTCATTGTAGCGCTCAGCGCTGCTCTAATTTGGGAGACAAGCCGCGCGCGGAGTGGCTCGGAGGCGTCGGCAAGCGCGCGTTGGCGCCGCACATACTCCGACTTTCCCTCTGGTGTTTCGATGGGGACAACCCCAAAGCCCCACTCGCGGCAGTCATATGGCGAGGCCTCCATGTCGAGCGTGCGCGCGGCCACCGCCAACCGGAAGGTATCGAGGAACAAGTCACCTGGCACCAACGGGCCCAATTTCCACGCCCATTTATATAAATCCATAGTCGCATGGACGCAGCCAGCCTGGTCGTTGTCCGGTTGGTCCTCACGGGTCAGCACCGTGAGGTTAAGCGGGCGGGCGGGCTCAGTAAAGAAACGGAAGGCATCGTAGTGCGTGCACTTGATGCGGTGCTTGTCGACGACTGCGTTCGTCCCTTCCGCTCCCAACCGCAGCGGCAGGTCATGGCGAGGGGAATCGGTGTGGTACACCATGGCCCATTCATGCAGGCCAAAACAATCAAATTGGGTGGGATTGTGCGCCGTCTTTTCCAGAAGTTCCAGGATGTAGCGCACGGTTCCGCCGCGGCGTTCGAGGAAGGCCTCGGTGTCCATCGTGATGCCCTCGGCAGTGCGGCGGTAGTAGCGCCATTCGCTGTGCGGAGCGTTCCCTTCCAGGGTGACCCCTATGCCTGGGTGCCAACGGCGCAGATGAGGGGGGCGGACGGGGTAGTACTCGAAAAGGAAGTCGTAGACAGGGTGATACGAGCCTGGGTGGCGATAGCGAGCGAGGAACTCATGTGCTTCCTCCTCGTGCTGTCGCATCCGGGCTTGCCAATCCTTGGGCTCGAGAATCATCGTTGTCCAGCACTGCCTCGACGGTGGCGGTTGTTGCGGCCGCGGCGGCGGTGCCCCGGTGCTTCCTGCTTAGGCTGCTGTTGGTTCGGTGGCCCGAGCGGCTCGCCCTTCGGCTTGCGTGCACCGGTCATCTGGGCAAGTTCGGGGCTGCTGGCGGGGTTGGCGCGGTCGCTGATGTCGAGGTCGGTGTGGTCCACTCCGGCCTTTGCAATGAGCTTGGCCACCTCGTCGCGCTGCTCGTCGGTAACGAGTGTGACGACGGTGCCTGACTCACCGCCGCGGGCGGTGCGGCCGGAACGGTGTAGGTAAGCCTTGTGCTCGGCGGGTGGATCTACGTGGACGACGAGGGAGACATCCGCAATGTCGATACCGCGCGCGGCGATGTCCGTGGCGACGAGCACGGGTACGCTTCCGTCGGCGAAGCCCTCAATTGCCTTGGTACGTGAACCTTGGCCCTTATCGCCGTGAAGCGGCAGTGCGTTAATGCCGACTCTGCGCAGCTTCTTTGCCTGCCTGTCGACTCCGTGCTTGGTCCGCATAAACATGATGGTTTTGCCCTTGCGCGCACCGAGCCGCAGGACGACGTCGTTGCGTGCCTCGCGGGTGCCGATGAAGATGAGGTGGTGCTCCATCGTGTCCACGGCGGCCTCGACGGGGGCTGTGGAGTGGGTTACGGGGTCGTGTATGAACTGCTCAACCAACTTGTTGACCTCACCGTCGAGGGTGGCGGAGAAGAGTAAGCGTTGGCCGTCTGGTGGGGTGAGATTGAGCAGTTTGCGTACCTGGGGAAGGAAGCCCATGTCCGCCATCTGGTCGGCCTCGTCGAGCGCAGTGATGGTGATCTGGTCGAAGAAAAGCTTGCCTTGGTCGATGAGATCCTGTGCGCGGCCCGGCGTAGCAACAAGTAGATCAACCGGGCGGGCCAATGAGCGAATGTGGTTGTTGATGTTGACACCACCGACAACCGCCAACACCCGCAGCCCCAGCGCGGCTGCGGGTTCATCCAGGCGTTGTTGGATCTGCGTTGCCAGCTCACGCGTTGGTGCTAACACGAGACCGCGGGGGTGCGCCGGTCGGGAGACCCCGGATTCGGCAAGTCGAGTGAGCATGGGAAGGCCGAACGTGAAGGTTTTTCCCGAGCCCGTGGGGCCGCGGCCTAGGACGTCCTTGCCGGAAAGGGCGTCGGGAATCGCGGCTTCTTGGATAGAGAAGGGGGTCGTGATGCCCTGTTTGTCGAGGACGCGGACAACATCGCGGGGGAGGCCGAGGTCGGCGAAAGTATTCATCGGGAGGAAGTCTAGTTCGGTTCGCTGCCAGATAGAAAAGCCAGTGCGGGGAATGGGCCTCGCATCCTGCACTGTTGGCAGTAATGTGATGTAGGTCTCAGCTAAATTGATCGGCATGACGAACCCTTTCAGTAGCCCGCAGCAGCAGCCCCGTGGATTTGGCCAGAACCCGCAGCACAACCAAGCACCGCCTGGCTTTATCAATCAAAATCAAGGTGCTCACGCCGGCGGACCGGCGATGCCACAGGCGCCCGAAAAGAAGCCAAGCTCGAAGAAAGCATTGTGGATCGTTCTGGCGGTTGTTCTTGTATTCGCCATCATCGCAGTCGTCGCTATTATTGCTGCAGTTTCTTTCTTCAAAGATGTTGCTGCCGATTTTGATGATGCGCCGCAAGACGCAAGTGCTTCCGACAATGCCTATTGGAACAGCACATATGACTCCGATGAGGTTGACAGGATCCGCGCCTCCGAGGTTTCTGCCCCGGTGCCCGCTCCGCTCATTGACCTTTCGGACGAGTGCTATAAGGACACGTCATTCTTCGGGCAGGCGGACTATCTGGGCCTAGATGTTCAGTGGGTTCCGACGATTTCTTGCATCTATGGTCCGGACAGAGAATTCGTGGCTCAGTACACAGAGAACAAGGATGCGATACGCGATACTGAAAGCGTTGGGCTGGCCGGCACCGTCGAGGATTTCACCTCGGCCCGCGGCTCCCAGATTGGCGCTTTTAGAGAGGAAGATGAGTACGTGATTGCTGAAGTGCTTGAGGATGGCAATGCGGTTATCGAGTACGTCATGGACGGCTATGATGCCAACGGGGACGAAGCGGACTTGAATGATTTGGCCAACTATCTCGTGGGTGCGGGAATCCTTGACTCGGCTCTGGGTGGTCCGTCGGTGAATGCCTAGCTATCTTCGGCACCGCACGCGCTTGACGACGCTTCACCCACCCCAAGTGGCCCGTCAACCCTCATCCGGTTGGCGGGTCTCGTTCTTTAAGGGCTTAAATGCGCGTTGTTCCTGCCGGTATTTGAAGGGGGTCAAGGATCACCGATGTGCCCGCGTGCCTTGATGTGGTCCGCGGGTGGCAGTGTTGTCACTGGTGGTTAGCTGTTTCCTTTCTGCCGTTGCTGTGTTTGGTGGCTGTGGGTGTTAGCTGCTGTCGGGTGGTTCCTCTGGTGGTTGTCCTGCTTGTTCGGCGTTGAGTCTGGCTACTGCTTCTTGGTATTCGGGCATTGCGGTGATTGGTGCTCCCCAGGGTGGGATGAAGCTGACCCCGGTGTTAAGCCGGTACATGTAGCCGCGGCCGGTAGGTCTTTGTGGGTCATCGTCGTTAATCCCGTTGTGGTAGGCGCACAGGAAGGTCAGGTTCTTGATGTTGGTGTAGCCTCCTGCCTGCCAGGGGATGAGGTGATGGACTTGGCAGTAATCAGCGGGCTTGTTACAGCCTGGTCTTGCACAGGTGTGGAATTCAGCATGCAGGGTAAGGCGTTGTTTGAAGTTTGCTCCACGCTCTAGCCGCCAGGTGTCGATGGGTCCTTCAATAGGGTGCACGATGGTGGCATACCCTATTTCAGCAAACTTGTGGGTGAGGAATTCTGCCCCGGTCATGCGCCCACCATTAGTCAAGTTGAGCTCGAGTTCATCACCCTCGCCGTTAATGATCTGGTCGAGCTCGTTGAGGGTGACGATGACTTGGGTGCGCACCGCAGGTTTGGAACCGCCTGTTTCTTTGTTGAAGAAGATGTCGTTGGCGGCTTGAAGCAGGTCGGTGTTGGTGGATTCGAGTACGCCGCGCATGTTGGCGATCGTGGTCGCATCATCCGTTATGGAAAGTGTGTTGGGTCCTTCGGATCTGTAGGTAATCCGCACGCCTGGCTTGGCGTGGCGTTTAGAGCGTAGTTCTTTCAGGCGTGTGGCGGCGACGGTGGGGATGCGGTGTGCGGGTGTTCCTGCGAGTTTGATTCTGAGGTTCCAGGCGTCGAGGGTTTTCTTGACTTTTGCGGTGTAGGACTCAATGAGTGTGAGGGTGCCCAGGCTGTGGCGTTGGGTGAGGGCTGCGTGGCGGGCTTTGCGTTGCTTGCCGCTAAAGCGGGTGGGACCGAAATAAACCTGGTTAAGGCGTGCTAGCTCGGCGGCATCGGAGGCATCCGCGCCGAGCGCGCGGAGCTCATCGGGTGAGCCAGGTACATGTTCCACCAGCGCAATCCCCGAATTGCGTAGGCGGATGTAGGTTTCAATATCCCCCATGAGCACAGAGACTAAAACAGCACCGTGGGCCCCGCAACCGGAGGGGCAAAATTCCTGGTTAAAGGGGTAATGGGGCTGGTACGAGAAAAGCCCCTCAGGGGAGGGGCTTAGCAGCTACATTTCGGTAAGCGAGCGGTCACCTGACCATTCGATATGGAACGTGCCCTCGCGGTCCACACGCTTGAAGGTGTGGGCGCCGAAGAAATCGCGTTGGCCCTGAATCAGAGCAGCTGGGAGGCGCTCGGCGCGCAAGCTGTCGTAGTAGGACAGGGAAGAGGCAAACACCGGAACCGGCAGGCCCAGCTGCGTTGCAGCAACCACGACGCGACGCCAGGGGTCGATGAGGTTCTCCAGCTCGCCCTTGAAGTACGGGTCCAGAATCAAGGCAGGCAGGTCGGCATTGTTGTCGTAGGCCTCACGGATGCGGTCGAGGAACTTCGCGCGAATGATGCATCCACCGCGCCAGATGGTGGCCAAATCGCGTGGGTCCACGTTCCAGCCGAACTCCTCGGAGCCAGCCTTGATCTCATCGAAGCCCTGGGAGTAGGCAATGAGCTTCGCGGCATACAGTGCACGGCGAACGTCTTCGACGAACTCAGCCTTGTCCACGTTGAGCTCGGCAATGGTTCCGGAAGGCAGCTGGCCTTCCTGGGCAGCTGCACGCTGAGCCGTGGCAGAAGAGAGCGCACGCGCGAAAACGGATTCCGCAATGCCAGTGATCGGCACGCCCAGCTCGAGACCATTAATGGCGGTCCAGCGGCCGGTGCCCTTCTGGCCGGCGGCGTCCACGATGACGTCGACAAGCGGGGCACCTGTCTCCGGATCTTTCTGTGCTAGTACTTCGGCGGTGATCTCAATGAGGTAGGAGTCCAGGTCTCCGGCGTTCCATTCGCGGAAGACTTCGGCGATTTCAGCCGGTTCCATACCCGCACCATAACGAAGCAACTGGTAAGCCTCACCGATAACCTGCATGTCGGCGTATTCGATGCCGTTATGCACCATCTTGACGAAGTGGCCAGCGCCATCGGGTCCGATGTGGGTCACGCACGGAGTACCGTCGACATTAGCGGCGATGGACTCGAGGATTGGTCCCAAGGTCTCCCAAGACTCAGCTGGGCCACCAGGCATGATGGACGGGCCATTGAGCGCGCCTACCTCACCACCGGAAATGCCTGCGCCGACGAAGTGACGCCCCTTAGCGGCCACCTCCTTCTCGCGGCGAATGGTGTCCGTGAACAGTGCATTGCCGCCATCGATGATGATGTCACCCTCATCCATGGCCTCGGTGAGTTGCTCGATGACGGCGTCAGTAGCCGCGCCAGCCTTAACCATGATGATCGCCTTACGCGGGCGCTCGAGGGAGGCAACGAAGTCCTCGACGGTCTCGGAGGCAATGAACGCTCCTTCATCGCCGTGCTCGCTGATGAGCGCGCGAGTCTTTTCCGGGCTGCGGTTGTACACAGCGACCGTGTTGCCGTTGCGAGCGAAGTTTCGCGCAAGGTTGGAGCCCATCACAGCGAGCCCCACAACACCAATCTGGGCGAGATCTGTCTTTTCAGCACTTTGAGTCATGTCCACCATCCTACGTCACCGAATTCCACTAACCTGTTGTGGCATGAACCACTCTGAAATCTTTGAAAAGCTCTTGGCTGTTTCCCAGTCGCGTCCGCTCAACGCGGAAGAACTCGATCTGATCAACTCCAACCCGCAGGGGCTCGCAGGGCTTATTGGACTGCATTACACACACATTTCTGCGGACGAGGTTCGATCTGAGGTGGAAGTCGTCCCGGATCACCATCAGCCCTGGGGCGTTGCAAATGGGGGTCTGTATTGCACAATTACGGAATCGACTGCATCCGTCGGCAGCCTGATCCTCGCAGGCAAGCCCGTTGTCGGTGTCAACAACAACACGGATTTCCTCAAGCCGGTGGCTGCGGGCACGGTGACCGCCGTTGCTACACCGCTGTACAAGGGGCGCCGCACGCAGCTGTGGGAGGTTAAGATCAGCCAGGGGGATGTGCTCCTCGCCGCGTCCACGCTGCGCACAATGGTGGTGCAGTAGCTTCTACAACCAGTTGTTACGGCGGAACCACCACCACATTCCGGCCACAACTAACACCATGAGGCCGATCGCTCCGTAATAGCCCCAAGGAAAATGCAGCTCCGGCATGACATCGAAGTTCATTCCGTAGATGCCCGCGACGAGCGTTGGTGCGGCCCACATGCCAACCACCGCGGAGATCGTGCGCATGTCGGAGTTTTGCTGCATGCTGATCTTGGCCACGGAGGCGTCGATAAGCGATGTCAAGCGCTCATCGAACCCCGACACGTGGTCTTGGACCACCAGCTGGTGATCGTTGACGTCCCTGATGTAGGAGCGAATCGCCTTCGGAATGAGGTCCTTGTGGTCAGAGACCATCGAGCGCAACGCAGGCGAAAGTGGCACGATGGCGTGCTTCATCTCCAGAATCTCGCGCTTGAACATATAGATGCGATCGATGTTCGGCAACGAATTCGGAGTGAAGATTTCTTCCTCGAGCTCGTCGACCTCGATGGCGATGAGCCGGCAGATCTCCGAATAACGGTCCACCATCATGTCTAGGATCTTCCACGCTAGGGACACAGGGCCCTGTTCGACGAGGTCCTGCTCATCCTCGATCACGTAGGCCAAGTTGGGTAGCTTCGCCGAGTGACGCACCGTGATGATGAATGTGTCACCGATGATCATTTGCATCTCACCAGTGGAAATAATCTGGCGCTTATCGGCTACCTCGTCGTGATCCCGGTAGTTCACCGACCGCGCCACCACGAACAGCTGGTCATCGTAGCGTTCCAGCTTCGGGCGCTGGTGTGCTTGGACGACGTCCTCGACGATGAGCTCGTGGATACGAAACTCAGCCGCCACCTTCGTCATCTGTGATTCGAGCGGCTCGTAGAGGCCTACCCACACGAAGCCGCGGCCGTACTCTTCTACGGTTTGCAGCGCGCTGTGTGGCGAAAATTCGCCGGGAAGGGCCTCGCCATCGACGAACACGCGGCAGTGTTCAATGGCACGTTCGACGGGAACGGAAAAACTCGGAGCACTGTCGTCAGAAGTGTTTTTCTTGCGTGGCTTGAATGGTGACGGTACAGATGGCATCGTGTCTCAGCCTCCTTCGTTTCGTATCGGCGTTTTGTAATGGCGGCTAAAGCTTACACCTGTAAGGGCATATAATCGTTGTCATGCCTACCTGGAAAGAAGTTACTGCAGCGAATCCCGCCCATTCCCATAACTTTGCGCGGAAGTGGAAGACACTTCGGGCCCAGGGCAAGGACATCGATGGGGAAGCCCGGCTTATCGACGCCATGAGTGAACGGCACTCCCGCGTCCTCGACGCCGGCTGCGGTTCCGGGCGCCTCGGTGGTGAATTGGCAAAGCGCGGCCACACGGTGTTGGGCGTGGACGTCGATCCCATCCTGATCGAGCATGCGGTCGATGATTATCCGGAGGCCCGTTGGGAAGTGGGGGACCTTTCGGAAGAGGAAATCCCGGAGGGCAACTTTGATATCGCTGTGGCTGCGGGCAACGTAATGACCTTCATTGCCATCGAAGGACGTGAGGCCGCACTGTGCAACGTCTTTAACGCTTTGCGCCCGGGTGGTCGGTTCGTCGTTGGTTTTGGTGAAGGTCGTGGTTGGGGCTTCGATGAATTCCTCGACCTCGCCCGCGCGGTGGGCTACCGAGTCGACTTTATCTTCGCATCCTGGGACATGAAGGTCTTTAAGGAGAACTCCACCTTCATGGTGGCCGTGCTTACCCGCCCCGGCGCAGACCTATTGGGTTAGCGCTGCGCGCCTGCGGCGAGGCGCCGCAGCCGGTGACCATGGTCAACGGGGCCGTGCCCGCGACCGACGTGAAGCGCATCAGCATTCTCTATCGCTTCGTGGAGCCATTCGGTGGCCCATACCAATGCCTCGTCGAGCGTTTCCCCCGCCCCTAAACGCGCTGCGAGCGCGGAGGAGAGCGAGCAGCCGGTGCCGTGGGTGTTCTTCGTGTTAATCCGCGGGCAGGGCACGCGAGTGACCGCGCCAGACGGGCTTACCGTTGCATTATCGGCTTGGGCGCCGTCGAGGTGTCCGCCCTTGACCACGACCCAGGTCCCGTTGTCGTGAGCCCACTGAGTGGCGATATCGATTGCTTCCTCGAGGGTGCGCGGTTGTGCGACGTCCGCGAGGACAGCGAGCTCTGGCAAGTTCGGCGTGACCACGGTGGAGCGGCGGGCGAGCTCGCGCACAGCGCGCTCTGCCTCCCGTTCGAGTAGGCGGTCACCGCTGGAAGCGACCATGACCGGATCGCAGACTATGGGAACCCCCTCGGGCAGGGCAGAGACGAACTCGCTCACCGTTTCGGTGATGGACACCGAGCCGAGCATGCCGATCTTGAGGGCGTCGATAGTCACGTCCTCCTTCACACTTGCCAGTTGTTCGCGCAGGAATTCCACCGGAGGGGTGTGGATGGCGCGCACACCTTGCGTGTTTTGCGCGACGAGGGCCGTCACCACTGCCATGCCATAGGCGCCGGCCGCCTCAAAGGATTTGAGGTCAGCGTGAATTCCCGCCCCTCCCGTGGGATCGGTGCCAGCAATGCTGAGGACGCGAGGCAGGGCAGGACGGTTCACGGTTTTCTCCTTTACGCTAGGGACTTCTTACGTTCTACCGTATGTGGCCAAAGAAAAGGGAGAGAGGATGATTCCTCTCTCCCTTAAAGCGCGTAGAACCTAGTGAAGGTCGCGGTCAATGACGTTGCGAGCGACGCGCTGCTGCTGGGTGATTTCCAGGTTGCCGCGGTCGCGCGAGAAGGCGTTGAGGATCCAGTGCAGCGCCACGAGGGTACGGCTGCGGAAGCCAACGATGTAGAAGATATGCAGGCCGAGCCAGGAGATCCACGCCGGGAAGCCAGCAAACTCGGTCTTGCCCAGCTTGACGACGGCGTTGAAGCGGGAAATAACGGCCATGGAGCCCTTGTCAAAGTACTCGAACGGCTCGGCTTCGTTCGCGGTGGACTCTTCATCGATCTTGGCTTCGATGAGCTTGCCCACGTGGTTGCCGCCCTGGATGGCCACCTGGGCCACGCCCGGAAGGCGGTTGAGGGAAATCATGTCGCCGACGATGTAGACGTTCTTGTACTCGCCAACCGTGAGGTCCTCGTTGACGGAGACGCGGCCGGCACGGTCGGATTCCACGCCAGCCTGGTCAGCGATGACCTTGCCCAACGGGGAAGCAGCGACACCTGCGGACCAGATCTTGGTCGCGGCCTCGATGGTGACCTCTTCCTCGGTCTTCATGTTCTTGTAGGTGACGGCGTCAGCGGTGACGTCGGTAACCATGGCGTTGAGGCGCACGTCAACACCCAGCTTCTCCAGCGTGCGTTGAGCCTTGCGGCCGAGGCGCTTGCCAAACGGCGGAAGGACCTGCGGAGCGCCGTCCAAGAGGTAAATCTTGGCGGAGGAGGAACCGAAATTGGAGTATTCGCCAGCAAAGGTGCGCTGTGCCAGCTCGGCAATCTGGCCGGTCAGCTCAACGCCGGTCGGGCCAGCGCCCACGATGACGAAGGTCAGCAGCTTCTCGCGCTTTGCAGGATCCTCTTCCAGCTCCGCCTTCTCAAAAGCGGAGATAATGCGGGAGCGGATCTCTAGGGCATCATCCAGCGTCTTCATACCTGGGGCATACTCGGCGAAGTGGTCGTTGCCGAAGTAAGACTGGCCAGCGCCGGCTGCCACAATGAGGGAGTCGTAGCCGTAGGTACGAACAGCGCCATCGAGTTCCGCGGTGACGGTCTGATCCTTGATATTGACGTCGGTGACCTCACCGTTGACAAAGTTAACGTTGTCCTGGTGACGCAAGATCTGACGCGTAGACGGGGCGATTTCGCCGGCGGAAATGACGCCGGTGGCTACCTGGTAGAGCATCGGCTGGAAGAGGTGGTGGTTCTTCTTGTCGATGAGGGTGATCTCAACATCCGCGTCCTTGAGCTTCTTGACGGCGTTGATACCGCCGAAGCCGGCACCGATAACAACGACGTGGTGGCGGCCGTTACTAGGACGGTGGGGAGTTTGCGCCATGGTGTTTGATTACCTTCCTTAAGAAAGCCAGATTATTTTACCCGAGTCAGTCTAAACCTTTCTAGCGGTACATGCATACTTTATGGGTTATTAACTGGCTTTTTGGGCCGCGCCTCCACCCGCGCGGGCCCCGTTGGCTTTAGTCTGGGAGGACACATGCGTGCGATGAGGAAGGCTGACTTGAGCGTGTATCCCCACTTGGCTTCGATCGATGCTGCGGTGTGGCCCGGCGTGGCTACTGTCCCTTCACCGCGCCTACTGCGTATGAAAGCTGGCCGGGCTGAGGCGGAGTTCGCGCAGGCCTGTTCCAAGGCTGGGGTAGAGCTGGAAGGCGAAGATCCAGATGTCACCGTGCTTCACGACGCCCTCTTCTCCCGCACCGCCGATTCGGGCTGGCTGGGCCTGGCCGAGTCTTATATGGCAGGCGAGTGGACAACTCCCGATTCTGAGCGCCTTGTCAAAGTCCTCACGCGGCTGGTGGGGGTGGGCTATCGGCCGAAGGCCAAGGAGCTTGCCGTGGAGACATCGAGCCCTGGTGAACTACCCCTTGACGTTGTGAAACTGTACGCAGGTGACTCGCTGAGCCATTCGGGCGGCATTTTTGCAAGTGGCGTACCCACTACGGTGCGCGAGGCGGTGCGTAGCTATAGCGCGCGTGCGGGCAGAAAAGAACCCAAAGAACACTTCGTCGATGTAACCACGGTGACCGAGCCGGCATCAACGGACCGTGAAGACTTGGGCGACGCACAGCGTCGCGCTGCGCAGTGGCTTCTCGACGCCACCCGCACCGGCGCCGGAACCCACCTCCTGGTCTACCCAGCCACTGGGCTGCAAGTAGCGGTTCAGGCGGTGGCCCGGCGCGCCACGGTGGACGTGCTTACGGGCGACACGGAGCAGAAGGCGCTTTTCGACGAGCAACTGCTTCTCGAAGGCGCCGCTGATTCGGTTCACGTGCAGGGCATAGAGACGGCCTTGCCCAACCCAAAGAAGTGGCGCGGGCGGTATGACGCGATAGTGAGCGTCGAAAAGCTGGAGACGCTTTCGCCGCCGGAACGCCGCCGATATGTCGAGATGCTGGACCGCTCGCTGGTCAGTGGCGGGCGTCTGGCTTTAGCTTCGCTTTTTGCCACGAATGCGATGACTCCGGCGGCTCGTTCGGCGATTCAGGTTCTGCGTGCCTATATCTGGCCTGGCTTGGAATACCCGTCGTTGGAAGAAACCCATAGGCTCTTCGATAAGCGTTCCAACCTGCGAATCATCGCGCAAACCCACACCGGAAGCCACTACCTCGAAACGCTTCGCTACCAGCGTAGCTTTTTCGATGGTCGCCATCGCGAAGCCGGGGCAGCCGGGTTCGATCAGGTCTTTCGACGCCTGTGGACCTTCCAATTTGCCCTGCGCGAGGCGTTGCTCAGCCTGGGCATGCTGGATGCCGTGCACGTGGTGGCGACCCACCGCCACCGCGGCGGCCGGCGTTAGCGGTCTACACTGGGGCGGCGCCAAACGTCACAATTCACTTTGCCGCCCGGAGGATAAGAGTATGTCGGAGTGCCCAGGAATTATCGCGCACCGAGGTTATAACGGCTGGTACCCCGAAAACACAGTCCGGTCCTTCGAAGAAGCCCTCAAGCTCGACGTGGCTGGTGTGGAGTGCGACCTCAACCTAACCAAAGACGGAGAAGTCGTAGTTATCCACGATCAGACGGTGGACAGGACGTCGGATGGCGCCGGCGCTGTTGGCGACATGACCCTAGAGGAGCTGCGCACACTCAATTTCGGTACCCACGGGGATCCGCAACGCATCATGCTTCTCGACGAACTCGTGGACCTCGTCATGTCTTACCCCGGAAAGCAGCTGCTCATAGAGACGAAGCATCCGTCTCCTTTTGGTGCACGCCTTGAGGAATCGGTAGCGGAAGTCCTACGCGGCCGACAGCTCGATGCCGACCCACGGTTTAGCCTGATCTCCTTCAACCCCGAAGCAATTGCTCGGTTTCGACACTTCTTGCCGTCCTTGCGGTCATTCCTTCTCCTTGAACCTGATGAGGGAGTCCCGGAAACGCTCGAGGGTGCAACGGGATTTGGGCCTTCGATTCACCAAGCGCGGAGGGACGCCGGCTTCTTTGTCGGTGTTGATGCCCCGTCCTACGTGTGGACGGTGAACCTGCCGAAGGACATGGAGTGGTGCCGCGAAAACGGAGTATCGCTCATGGCAACCGACCTGCCAGAGCTGGCAATCGACGTGCTTTCGCGCAGTTAGCCAGCGTTAGGCTACATCCTCATCTGATCCGTCATGGACCGAAATGGTCTATTTAAAGAGACGGCGGAGTTCTCTCATTATCGCGACGTGATGTGAGGTCTCCCATTGTGTTGCTTGTGATGTTCCCCACGTGCAGCATGGGTTTTCGAGTGCTCGGCTCCGGAAATTTTCCTGCTGTTTATCAAGTCAATACTTTCAATAAACTTTTTGTTTACTGCCTTGGTCTAGTTTCTTCTGCATGGCAATTTCCACCCCGGCAAGCGGGCTAACGGCTGCGATCCCCGCAGTCACTGAGAAGCCGGTCGTCTCCGAGGACTTCGCGCGTCATCCACGCAAACGGAAGCTCGATTGGAAACAGATCGGTCTTGCGGCATTGCTCGTTGGCCCGAACCTTCTCCTTCTCGTTCTTTTCACTTATCGGCCGTTGGTCGATAACATTCGCATCTCTTTCTTTAACTGGAATATTTCATCGCCGACGATGACCTTTGTCGGTCTCCAGAACTACATCGACTGGTTCCAAGCACCGGATACCGGACGCGTGGTGTTCAACACTGTCGTTTTTACTTTCTTCGCGGTGGCCGGTTCGATGGTTTTGGGACTGGCTCTGGCATTGCTGCTGGACCAAAAGCTTTTTGGTCGCGCTGCGGTGCGTTCGATAGTCTTCGCTCCCTACGTCATCGCAGGTGCGGCGATTGGCGTGGCCTTCCAGTTTGTCTTTGATCCCAACTACGGCCTCATCCAATACTTCTTGGGGATCATCGGGGTCGATGTGCCGAACTTTTACCAACAACAGAACTGGGCGCTGTTCATGATTACGGTGACCTATATTTGGAAAAACGTAGGCTACGTCTTCGTTATCTATCTGGCTGCCTTGCAAGGACGGCGCCGTGATCTTGACGAAGCATCGGAGATTGACGGTACCCCGGCCCCGCGACACTTCTTCCGTGTGGTCCTGCCGCAGCTTCGCGGCACCACCTTCTTCTTGCTGATTACCGTGCTGCTCAATTCCTTCCAGGTCTTCGACATCATCAATGCGATGACCGGTGGTGGACCGTTCGGCTATGGAACTTCCACGATGGTCTTCCAGGTGTACCAGGAGACCTTCATCAACAACCGTGCCGGCTATGGCGCAGCAGTAGCTACCATCATGTTCCTCGTAGTGCTTGTCATTACGGTGCTGCAGATAAAGCTGCAGGAAAGGATGGATAAGTAAATGTCCGAAAGACGCGCAATTCCGGCTTCCGTCCAGGTAGGTCTCCCGCAAGCCAAAGGCGAACTGCCGCCCGTTCCTGGCTCCCAATCCCTCGCAGCGCCGGTCATTACTGATGCCCAGCGAAAGCGCAAAGGCGAGCCAATTGATCACAGTCATCCAGCGACGAAGGTCATCGGCTACATCGCCTTGGTACTGACAGTGCTGATGATTATGGTGCCGCTGTACTTTATTTTCATCACCAGCTTCAAGTCTTTCCAGGACGTGTATTCGGATCCAATTTCCTTCTGGCCTAATCCTTTCAAGGCGGAGAACTATTCCTACGTCTGGCAGACCTCTGGCTTCTCGAGCTACCTGAAAAACTCCGTCATCATCACTCTGATTCTGACGGTGGTAGAGGTAGTCCTCGGCGTTCTGACTGCCTATGCCTTCGCATTCATTCGTTTCCCCGGCCGAAACCTACTGTTCCTGCTTATCATCGCCTCGCTGATGGTTCCCAACCAGATCACCATTATTTCGAACTACTCGCTGGTCGCGTCGTGGGGTTGGAGAGATACCTACGCTGGCGTCATCATCCCACTGGCGGGCGTGGCGTTCGGTGCCTTCCTCATGCGCAATCACTTCCAGTCATTGCCCCCGGAAATTCTCGAGGCCGCTCGCATGGACGGAGCAGGTTTCTTTACCACCTTGTTCCGAGTGGTCCTGCCGATGTCATGGCCAACGCTGTCCGCGTTCGTCCTCATCACCGTGGTCAATGAATGGAACCAATACCTGTGGCCCTTCCTGATTACGGATACACCGGCTGCAGCCACGCTGCCGGTGGGCCTGACCCGCTTGCAGGATGCGGAAGGCGTTACAAACTGGGCGCCGGTGATGGCCGGCACCGTGCTGACAACCCTGCCCATGATCATTATCTTCCTCATTCTTCAGAAGCCGATGATCAAGGGCCTGACTGCGGGCGCAGTCAAGGGTTAGTCTGACCGCCTGCTATCTCAACGCCCAACTCACTCAATCCCCCCCATATTCTTCACTTTTCAAGGAGAACCTCCACCATGTCTCGTAAGACCTCTACTCGCATCGCTGCCGTTTGTGCAGCACTGCTGACCACCGTGTCTCTGACCGCCTGCGCAGGTGGCTCGACCACTGCAGGAAGCGGCTCCAAGGATGGCGGCGACGCCAACACCATCACCTTCTGGTCCAACCACCCGGGTTCCTCCCGCGACCTGGAGCAAGAGCTCATTGATGAGTTTGAGAAGGAAAACCCGGACCTCAAGGTTGAACTGGTCACCGCTGGTTCCAACTATGAGGAAGTTGCACAGCGCTTCAACGCGGCGCTCGCTGGTGGCGACTTGCCTGACGTCCTCGTTGCATCCGACGTCACCTGGTTCAACTTCGCACTGAATGAGGCCACCACACCGCTCGATGAGCTGTGGGAGATGAACGACATTGACTCGGAGAGCTACGTCGATACCCTGCGTGAAGACTACAAGTACAAGGACAAGCACTACGGCGTGCCGTACTCCCGATCCACGAACCTGATGTACTGGAACACCGATGACCTCAAGGCAGCGGGGCTTCCTACCGATCGTGGCCCGAAGGACTGGGAAGAGTTCGACGAGTGGGCTACCAAGATCAAGGACAAGCTCAACAAGCCGGCTGTTACTGTTCCGGATGGCTCCAGCTATCTCGACTGGTACTTCCAGGGCATGATTTGGGCCTTCGGTGGTTCTTACTCTGATGAGTGGGAACCGAACTTTACCTCGAAGGAGTCCATCGAGGCCGGTAAGTTCCTCCAGGACCAGGTCAAGGAAGGCCACATCGAAATCTCCACCGACCCGACCGTTGCATTCGGCTCCGGCAAGGCTTCCGGTCTGCTGGAGTCCACCGGTTCCTTGGGTGGCCTGAAGGAGACGGCAACGATTCCGTTCATCACCACCTACCTGCCGGGCCCTGGTCCTTCGGCAGCGACTGGCGGTGCCGGACTGGCCGTGCCGGCTGGCATTTCTGACGAGCGTAAGGCTAACGCGGTTAAGTTCATTGACTTCCTGACTAACACCGAAAACACCATCAAGTTCTCCCAGAAGACGGGTTACATGCCGGTGCGCAAGAATGCTTTGGACGATCCGGAAGAGAAGAAGTTCTTGGAGGAGAACCCGAACGCGCAGACCGCTATCGAGCAGCTCAATGAGAACACCAAGCCGCAGGACTACGCTCGCGTCTTCGTACCGGGCGGCGGCCAGCGCATCGGTGGCGTTCTTGATCGCATCACCGTAGGAAATGAGGACGTGGAGACCGCATTCGGTGACCTGCAGAAGGAGACCCAGAGCGTTATCGACCGCGACATCACCCCGAAGCTCAAGTAACGCTTCGGACAGTTTGAAAGGACACCATGGCTACAGTTGAATTCCGTCAAGCTTCAAGGATTTATGATCCGAAGAAGCCTCCGGCGGTTAGCCGCATAAACCTAGATATCAAGGACGGCGAGTTCCTAGTACTCGTCGGGCCTTCGGGCTGCGGCAAATCTACGACATTGCGCATGCTCGCTGGCCTTGAGCCAATCGACGAAGGGCAGATCTTCATCGATGGGGCTGACGTTACTGAAGCCCGCTCGCGGGATCGCGATGTAGCCATGGTGTTCCAATCCTATGCGCTGTACCCCAACATGACAGCGCGGCAGAACATGGCCTTTGCCTTGCAGAACGCCAAGGTGGATAAGGCAACCATCGAAAAGCGCGTGAATAATGCCGCGAAGATGCTCGAGTTGGAAGACCTCATTGACCGCAAGCCTTCCGCGATGTCGGGCGGCCAGCGCCAGCGCGTGGCTATGGGACGCGCTATAGTTCGCCAGCCTAAGGTCTTTCTCATGGATGAGCCGCTGTCCAACTTGGATGCGAAGCTGCGCGTATCGACGCGTGCGCAAATCTTGCAGCTGCAGCGCGAGCTCAATACCACCACGGTCTACGTCACCCACGACCAGACTGAGGCGATGACCATGGGGGACCGCGTGTGCGTTCTCAAACAAGGCATCATTCAGCAGGTCGACGCGCCGAACACGTTGTATGAGAATCCGGGTAACTCGTTCGTGGCGACGTTTATCGGTTCGCCGGCTATGACTCTCATCGATAACGTCCCCTTCGTCGACGGTCGCGTTGTCGGCGGCAAGGACCATGCTTTGGACTACTACATGCCGCCGGAGCAGGCCGCGAAGGTGGCATCGGATCGCGTCATCGTCGGCGTGCGCCCAGAGAACTGGGAAATCGTTGGCGTGAACCAACCCGGTGAACAATATGGGCTACCAGTTCGGGTCGACATTGTGGAGCACCTTGGCTCCGAGCTGTACGTCTACGGCGGCCCAGAGGAGTCTGCGGATGACGTCATCGCAGTCCGTGGTGACCGGATCACTGTGAAGGTGCCGCGCGGCATTGACGTGCACCAGGGAGACACGATCTACCTCCGCCCGATGAAGGGCGGCTGCGTGTTCTTCGCCCCAGACACCGAAATCAATTACGACTATCTCTAAGCTGGTTCCACCACGACTGACGTGCCGGTGGCGGGGCTCCCACGAGGGGTGCCGCCACCGGCATGGTGCTATGGAGTGACGACCGGACGGGAAGCCCTCTCCAACAGCACTGCAATCGAGTCATAGGTCTTGCCCGCAATCATTTCTAGACCCATCTCGCAGGTGCGGTTATCAGAGACGTACGTGTCGAAGTGTTCGGCGTCGAGAGAAGCGCGCTCCTCGCGGGTAGCGGACTCAACAAGCTCCGGGTGAAGCATGACGCGGTCGCCAGCGGAGCCACAGCACTGTGCCCCCTCAGGGATCTGGGCGTCTCCGCAGAGGTTGGCCAAGTCAAGGAGGTCCTGGCTAATCCCCATGTGATCTGTCGAGCACGTCGGGTGGACGGCGATGCTGCCCATGCTCTTCACGATTGGCAGGTGTGGTGCAATTTCATCACGCAACCACTCCACGACATCGAGGATTTTTAAGTCCTCCCAGAGCTCGCGGTCGGCGGGGGAGAGCACCTCCGGAACCGAGTCGAGCAGCCCGTGGGTGCAGCTTGCCGCGTCAACCACGATGGGCAGGCGGCCGTGCTCCGACCAGTGCCAGAGATCGCGAACTATCTTTTGAGCTTGATATTCAAATCCCTCTTTGTAGCCCTTGGATGACCACGGGGTGCCGCAGCAATCGCCCGCGACATCTTCGGGGATCCACACTGGCTGGCCAGCCCGGCGACCAAGCTCCACAATGGCGCGCGGGAGGTCTACCGAATCCTTGGCTGCTCCTGCTGGGCGGCCGAAGATGCGGTTAATACAGGCCGGGAAGTAGAGCGCGCCAGCGCCTTCGCGCGGCGTTTCCGGCAGGCGCGATGCGGCCTTCGGAAGCGGGCCTGGGATGGTCGGCAGCAAGTCGGGGGCCACTACGTTACGCGCCATGTTGGCCCCCAGTTCCAGAGGCTTGTGAGGAACCTTGTTGGCGGAGATGATGCCAGCGCGGGCAAGCTTTTCCACCAGTTCCCAGCGCTGCGCCGTCGTCAGTGCTACTTTCTCGCGGGCCGGGGTGGCCTGTTGCGCGCGCAGCTGCTTCATGACCGCACCTGTATCGATGCTAATCGGGCAGGGGATTGAACACGTGCCGTCGGCCGCGCACATGTCGACGGCGTCGTACTGATACTCCTTCTGCAGCTGCGCCAAGACCTCCGAGCCTTCTTCCTGCCGAGCCATCTCGCGGCGCAAGACGATGCGCTGGCGTGGGGTCACCGTGGTGTGGCGGGAGGGGCAGACAGGCTCGCAGAAGCCGCACTCCACGCAGGGGTTGATCTCACTTTCGACCTTGGGGAAGGACTTGAAGTTGCGCAGGTGAATGGTCTGGTCGCGCGTGAGTTTTACGTTCGGCGCGAGGATGCCCTTGGGGTCGATCATGTTCTTGACTTCCCAGAAGAGCTCGAAGGCCTCCGTGCCCCACTCGTGCTCCAGGAAGGGTGCCATGTTGACGCCAGTGCCGTGCTCGGCCTTCATCGAGCCCTGGTACTTATCAATGACCAGCTCGGCCAAGTCATCCAAGAACGCGGCATAGGACTCGCGCTCCTCCTCGACATCGAACCGCGGGGTGAAGAAGAAGTGCAGGTTGCCAAAGGCAGCGTGCCCCATAACCGATTCCGGGTAGCCATACTTGGCCTGCAAGTCCAACAGGTCCGCTGCAGCTTCGCCGACCTGCGACGGTGGGAAGCAGACGTCCTCGGTGATATAGGCCGTGCCATTCGGGCGATCCGCACCCAGCAGCCCGTACAGGCCATTGCGTAGCTCCCAGGCGCCGCGCATTCCTTCTGCGGTGGTGAGGAATTCGAGGGGGCGCAGTAGTGGGGCGTCGGCAAGCACGGCGCGCAGGCGTTCCATGGCCTTGTCCAGGTCTGCCTCGTCGCTGCCGCCGACCTCCACGAGGAGTGCTGCGGCGTCATCGTCGAGGTTGCGCCAGGACTCCGGGGCGTGCGTATAGTGCTCGGCGGAGCGGCGCATCACCGGGGCAACTAAGAGCTCGCAGGCCTCCGCGCCGGTCTCCATGATGGGGTGCACGTAGTTGGCCGCATCGCGGAGATTGGGCAGCTCGACCCATGTCGTGGCCTTCACGCGCGGTAGCTTCACCGTGCGGATGATGGATTCGGTGATGGCGCCGAAGATGCCCTCGGAGCCGATGAGGAGGCGCTTGAGGATGTGCACGGGCTCGTCCTCGTCAAGGAAAGCATCGATGCGCAGGCCGTTGGTGTTGCGAATGGAGAACTTGGTGCGCAGGAACTCCACCATCTCGGTGTTGGCGCGTAGCTTGTCGCGGAAGGACAGCAGATCGGCGTGGAGCTTTGGCTCCTGCCTGCGGAAGGCCTCATCACCCCGCGAGGTATCCACGATGGTGCCGGAAGGCAAGACGAAGATCAGCTCTTCGATGCTGTGGTAGCTGTCGCGTTCCAAGGAGCAGCGCATGCCGCCGGAGTTATCGGCCAACACGCCACCGATGGTGCACACGGAAGTCGAGCCCGGGTCAGGGCCGAGCATGAAACCGTGGCGGGAGAGTACTGCCTGGGCATCTCCCAAGATGACGCCGGGGCGGGACCACAGCTTGCGGCCTTCCTCGCGTACTTCCATGCCGCCGAAGTGGGTTTTGACATCGACGAGGATGTCGTCGCCCATAGCTTGTCCGTTGAGCGAGGTTCCTGCCGCGCGGAAGGTCATGTGACGATCGCGGGTATCGCAATATTTCATCAAGGCAGACAGGTCCGCCGCGTTGCGCGGAGAGACCACGATGTTGGGGATGGAGCGGTAGGGGCCGGCATCGGAGGAGAAGCGCACGAGGTCACTGAGGCGTCCATGCACGTTTTCTGCGCCGACGATGGCTTTCATATCCGCGAGGAGTTCGGCGGGGGAGCCGTTCTTGAAGCGTGCGGGGACGGCGTCGGCCTGGCTTGTGGTGCCGGCTGGGCGTGAGAAACGAGAGGAATCGGGGCTTAGTAGCTTGGACATGTTTCTAATCTATCGCTTGATAGTAAATATGGGTCAAACCGGGTACGTGAGGTTCATCATATGAGATACTCAATTCATCTAGTGAGACACCTTCTGGAAAGGAAACACCGTGACGAACCTACGCACAGAGGGGGAGACCGGCGAGAAACTCGCCGTGTATATCTTCCCCATCGTCATCATCGCCTGCGCTTTTGTCGCTTTCATGAGCCCCAACACCTTTGAACCGATAGGGCAGTACACCTCGCAATTGCTGATGGTCATCATGTTCTCGATGGGTCTGACCTTGACCATTCCGGACCTGGCCCTCGTGGCGAAGCGTCCGTTGCCCATCTTCTTGGGTGTTGTCTGCCAATTTGCCATCATGCCGACCAGCGCCGTACTCGTGGCAAAACTGCTGGGGCTTTCCGACGCCACCACTGTCGGCCTCATCCTCCTCGGCTCTGTCCCCGGCGGTACCGCGTCCAACGTCATGGCCTACCTGGCCAAGGGTGATGTGGCACTGTCAGTGGCGATGACCTCGGTGTCGACCCTCGTCTCACCGATTATGACGCCTTTGCTCATGCTGTGGCTGGCGGGGGAGACCGCTGAGGTCGACGGCGCCGGCATGATGTGGTCGCTGGTTCAGACAGTGCTCATTCCTGTAGGGCTCGGCCTTCTCTTGCGCGTTATCGCCAGCAAGGCAGTGGACAAGCTTCTGCCGGCCTTGCCGTGGGTGGCCATCGCTGGCATCGGCGGCGTGGTCATGGCTGTGGTTTCAAAATCACAGGACAAGCTCGTCACCGTTGGCCTGGTCGTCTTCGCAGGTGTGGCCATTCAGAACCTCATCGGCTTCCTTTTTGGTTATTACTCGGCGAAGCTTGCCCGCCAACGCGAGTCAGCGGCGCGCACTACGGCAATCGAGGTGGCAACGCAGAACTCCGGATTGGCCTCGGCCTTGGCGCTGCAGTTTTTCACCCCGGAGGCGGCGCTGCCGGGTGTCGTGGCCGCGGTGTGGGCCAACATTACCGGAGCGATCTTCGCCGCCATCGTGCGCCGCAAGCCCATTGTCGACGAGCGCAAGATCGGGCGAGCAACTGTTGCTGCGTAGTTAGCAGGCACCTCTTTCACAAAGCAGCGTCTCATGGGCGGCTAGCAACTACTGTGCTAGCCGCCCTTTCCATTTGTCCAGACCTGAAAGTGCAGGAACGCTGGTCGTCGCCAAGCACTGCCCGGATGCTTAGCGACGGCCACCTGCAGGTATGCACTTTCTAGTCTGCGCTTTTGGAAGCAGTGGCACAGTGCTCCCACGATTGGATCCCCCAATCGGTGCCTTTCGGGACGGCGCTGCCGGGGCCAAGCCGCCGACGGAACCGAAACCAAAATCTCCCCGACCTTTGGTGTGTAACACCAGAAGAAGTCGGGGAGAAGTATGTGTGTTAAGACCGGCTAAACCTGCGAGAGGTCATGGTCCTTCAGCTCCTGCATCATGATGATTGCGATGAGGGAGATGAAACAGATGATGATGAGATAGTATCCCACGTAATTCACGTTATAGGAACTGACCAGCCACGTTGCGATGAAAGGCGCTACTGCAGCACCGAGGATGGATGAGACGTTGTACGCGATGCCGGAACCGGTGTAGCGCACGTTGGTGGGGAAGAGCTCTGGAAGGACGGCGGACATGGGGCCGAAGATGAGTCCCATGATGAACATGCCGACGATGAGGAATCCGAGGACCGAGTTTCGGTCGGCGTTGTCGATGCCGAGGAAGAAGGGGAAGCTAAAGCCGAAGGCAATCATGATGAGCGAGGTTACGGTCAAGATTGGCTTGCGTCCGTACTTGTCCGAAAGCATCGAAGATACGGGAATACCGATCATGAACATGAAGATGGAGATCAATTGGATCTCCAAGAACTCCAGGTAAGGGATTCCCAGGCCCAGTTCCTTGGTCTTATCACCAATGCCGTAGGAGAGAATCCAGGTGGTGACCAGGTAGAACAACGTGTAGCAAGAGACCATTACGAAGGTGCCGATGATCATTGGCTTCCAGGCGATGCGGAATGCTTCCACCATAGGGGTCTTGACCTTCTTGCCTTCGTCGACGGCCTGCTGGAAGACGGGCGTTTCTTCTAAGCGCAGGCGAACATAGAGGCCGATGAGAACCATGACCGCAGACGCGAGGAAGGGCAAGCGCCAGCCCCATTCCATGAAGGTGCCGGTGGTGTCACCGCGTGAGTAATCCATGGTGGCAACCAAGGTCAGGAAAAAGCCGTTAGCTAAGAAGAAGCCGAAAGGTGCGCCAAATTGTGGCCACATGGCAGCAGAAGCGCGCTTGCCTTCCTCAGCGGTTTCGGAAGCCAACAAGGCGGCGCCGGACCACTCGCCACCCAAGCCCAAGCCCTGGCAGAAACGCATCAGGGCTAGCAAGGCTGGCGCGATGATACCTGCGGTCTGATACGTGGGCAGGATACCGATGACAAAAGTGGCGATGCCCATTGTCAGGAGCGCACCGACAAGCGTGGCCTTGCGGCCCACGCGGTCACCGAAGTGTCCGAAGAGCAATGAACCCAGTGGTCGTGCGATGAAGGCCAGGCCGAAAGTGGCGAAGGACTGGAGCAGGGCGACGGTGGGATCCTCGGTCTTCGGGAAGAAGAGAAAAGGAAAGACGGCTACGGCTGCCGTGGCATAGATATAAAAGTCGTAGAACTCGATGGTCGTGCCAATGGTCGAAGCCACGGCAATACGAACACGATCACGTTTGGTGAGTTGCTGTGTTGTGCCCGCTGGCTTCGGCAGCGTGGTGTTGACGGCGGTCATGTGAGAGGCGCCCTCCTTAAGAATTTCAATAGCTTGATTGGTTGTGGAGGAAACACTACCAGTCTCATCGACTGGAATGAAAGTCTCATCGGGTGAAAAATTCATCGAGGGCGACTAGCGGCCGAAGGGGGGGGAGTGGAAGCGTCGTTAAAATGACATAATGTACATTATCGGACAACCACTTATGCACTGGGTGGGGGTCTTTCCTTCAGGGCTGCCCGGTTCCGAGTTTGTTCCTTGACTGTACTGTCTCGACTCACTCATGGACGCTCATGATTCCGCCCCCGGTCGCAACGCGTGCAGTTGGCGGCCGCCTAGCGAGTGGTTTCTGGGCTGCGTGTCGTATCGGCGTTGCCGATTCTGTGTTGGGCAATTCTTCGTGGCCGCAAGGTTCCTTTGCTTGCTACCTTCCGGATGTCCCTTTTGCGCGCCACTCCTTGTTTTGTGGATAAGGACTCGTGCGCGGGGTTGCTATAGTTGGCGGCCGCTTACCTTCATCTGTGCCTCCCTGTTGGCTGCTTAGCGGGCGGCCCAAATTGCCATTAAATAGTCACAGTTACGTAATTGGGGTATGTTTCTGTGCATGGTCAAGCGTCAGTTTTAGCGCTGACGGTAGGCGATCACCAGCTGCACGATGGTAAGAGCTACGAGTACCGCCGAGAAGGCAGCGAGGAGCTTCATCTCCTGCAACCAAATGAAGATGCCAAACCCTACGAGCACGACGAGCCGTACCCACAGGATTGGAATGAGGCGTTGGGAATTCATGAAGAACAGTGAATCTTACTTCTCAAAGGTGACGCGGACGTTGATCTCGCCAGTTTCGGAGATCCGCGCGGCGATCATTTCAGGAGTCTCAATACCGAAATCGAGGCGGTTAATCGGGATGTCGCCACCCAAGATGATGGTGTCGCCATCGCGGACCACCTGAAAATCCTGGCTAACGCTCTTGGTCTGGCCGTGGATGGTGAGATCGCCTGTGAGTGGGACGGTGACTACTGAGCCGTCGTCAGGCACGGCGGAGACGTCTGCGGGCTCAGTCAATGTGAAGGTAGACTCTGGATATTTTGTGACCTCAAAGAGCTTTGTCTTCATGTTCTGGTCGCGCACCTTCTTGTCCGTGGTCAGGCTCGCCATGTCCACGGCGATGTGCGCCTTCTCAACGGTGCCGTCCTTGATGGTGGCCTGGCCGGTGACATGCTTGGTTGAGCCGGATGTCGTGCGCTTATCGGCTGGGAGGATCTCATCGATAGTAAAACCTGCCGAGGTGTGGTTATATGCCGTACCTTGCGCCACGTGCCATTCGCCATCGACGTTGGTAGTAGCGGCCTGGATCTTATCCGCATTGATGGGCTCGGTTTTGACACCGCGGCCCATGATCAAAGAAAACACGAGTGGTCCTAGGGCCAGCGCTGTCGAGGCCACAATCAGGATCACGAAGATACTAACGATCAATTTGCGGTTGCCTAATAAGGATTTCATGTACTATCTCAATTCCTCAAGCTTTCGAGCCAGTGCGACCAGTTCAGCACACAGCTGTTCCATCTCTTCAGCGCTGGCGCTTTCCGACGCCGCCGTAGCAACATCCTCAGCGCAACACCGCAGCTCAAAGAGGCCGTCGCGGAGACGATCAGCCTTCTCTGGAGTTAGGATGACGGCATCCGCAGGAATGGGCGTTCCAACCACGTTGTGGCGCTGCTCGTAGGCTCGCTGCTTGCAGGATGGCGAGCAGAACTTGCGTGGCCTACCCCGGCCGCCCTGCGCGATTTCCTTGCCACACCACTGGCAGGTTGCCGGGCTGCGCCTTGGCGGCGTGTCGGGCTGCGGATCCTGTGTACCAATCACCTCAATCACCTTAGCCCATTAACCCGAGGGTGGGAACAAAGGCAAGGGGCCATTCGTTATAATGATAGATCTTTGGGTGATATAGGTCGACCCTGATCCCTTTCCTACCTCAACACTTGAAAAGGATGATGTTGCATGGCAGATCGCGTACTCCGTGGCAGCCGCATGGGCGCAGTGAGCTACGAAACCGACCGCGACCACGACTTGGCCCCGCGCCAGATGGTGAAGTACCGCACCGAAGACGGCGACATCTACGAGGTGCCCTTCGCTGACGATGCGGAGATTCCCGAGGAGTGGATGTGCAAGAACGGTAAGCTCGGCACTCTGGTTGAGGGCGAAGGCGTAGAGTCCAAGCCCGTGAAGCCGCCGCGGACCCACTGGGACATGCTGCGTGAGCGTCGCTCCATTGAGGAGCTGGATGAACTCTTGACGGAGCGCATTGAGAATCTGCGTTCGCGACGTCGCGCGGCGGCACGCCTCCTCAAGGAGCAGAAGGCGCAGGAAGAAGGAGAGGCCTAGCAGCCTTTGCGCGCCGCATAGAATTCTCAAGGGTAGTGAATCCACGAAGAAGTGGATACCACTACCCTATTTTTCGTTTTGGGCCCAGCCTGCCCGCAGCGCCTTATGCGGCGCTGCTATCGGGTGAATCGGAATTGAGTTCGGGCCATTGTAGCGCCAACTCAGCGAGATAGACTGCGAGGGCCGGACCGAGCACAACGAGAAAGAACAGGTAGCCTCCCCACTGCGCAGGGAAAAAGAGTGGGTACAGCACCAGCAGTGCCCAAGGGCACACTGCTAGAAGCGTACGCGGAAGGTGCGCTACCGCCTTCATCATGGCCGTTGTGCACCGTTGGCTAAACCTCAACCCCGGCGCATCGAGGTGGAAGAACCACACGCTAATGCAGCTTATGACAATGAGGCCTGAGACCAGCGCAGCGCGAAGCACTACGCCCATCGTCCCGAGCTCAGCCTTTTCGATAATGGCGAATTCATAGGCGGCCAAGGCGCCTACGGCGAGGCAAATGAGCCACCATGCAGTGTTTACCCCGGGACGCGTCAAAAGGCCCCGAACGAAGGCCGAGCCGCGGCGAGAACCTTCTTCGCGAACCATCTGACCAGTCACCGCGTGAGCGGTGCGTAGGGACATTCCCCCAGTGAATACGGGAAAGCACGTGATAACCAGGAGAACGTTAACGATGACGAGTTCAGCGAAGAGGCTCAGAGCAGCATAGAACTTCGATTCGGGGCCCAGCATGCGGTTCATGGTTTTCTAACCTACCGCACTGCGGATTAGCCCTTGACAGCGCCAGCGGCAACACCCTCGATGATGTGCTTCTGCGTGGAGAAGTAGAAGATGACGATAGGAATAATGGCCAGAACCAGCATCGCCATCATGGCGCCCATATCGCGGTTACCGTTGGAGCCAACGAAGGACTGGATGACTACCGGGATGGTCTTGTAGCGGGTGGACAGGCCGATGACCAGGTACGGCAGCAGGTAGTCGTTCCATACCCACATGGCGTTGAGAATGGCCACGGTGATGGCAGTCGGCTTAAGCATAGGCCACACCACGCGGAAGTAGTTCTGGAGCGGGCCGCAACCGTCGATCATCGCGGCTTCCTCGACGTCCAAGGGGATGGACTTGACGAATCCGGCAAACATGAACACCGATAGACCGGAACCGAAACCGAGGTAGAGCACCACGATGCCGATCGGGTTGTTGAGGTGAAGCATGTCTGCAATCTTGACCGTCGGGAACATGACCATCTGGAAGGGGATAATCATGGACACCACGAAGAGGTAGTACAGAAGGTTCGTCCACCAGGTCTTAACGCGCGTGATGTAGTAAGCAGTCATCGCAGAGAAGAACACAATGACGATGACGGACAGAATCGTAATGACGAAGGACCACAAGGTCGCTTCTAGGAATCCCTGCTTGGTCAAGCCCACCAAGAAGTTCTCGAAACCAACCCAGGTTTCGCCGATCGGAAGGGAGAAAGGATCGGATGAGATAGCGAACTTGGACTTAAAAGAGTTGATGAAGATGAAGAGGATCGGCCCAAGGAACACAATGGTAAAGAACACCAAGATGGCGTAGACCACGAACTTGGCGCCGCCAGACATCCGGGTCTCATTATCCGAGGGAAGCTGGTGATCCTTCTTCTTTGAGGCCGGAACGGCCTGCGCTGAAGTACTGCTAGTCATGACTTAAGCCTCGATTTCCTTGGAGCGGGTCGCGCGCAGCTGGAAGTAAGCGATGACGACCACGACGACGACAAAGATGACGGCCTTGGCCTGTCCGACGCCCTCGACGTTCATACGGTTAAACAGCGTGTTGACGATGTTGAGCGCCACCATCTCGGTTTGCCCGCCAGGAGCGCCGTTGGTCAGTGCCAGGTTCTGGTCGAAGAGCTTGAAGGAGTTCGACAATGTTAGGAAGAGACAAATAGTGATCGACGGCATGACCATCGGGATGGTGACATGACGCAGCATCTCCCACTTATTGACACCGTCGAGCTCGGCAGCCTCGATGAGCTCGGGCGGGACGTTCTGGAGGCCGGCAATATAAATGATCATCATGTAGCCGATCAGCTGCCAGTTAAGCAGCATGATGAGGCCGGCGTAGCCGAATTTCCAGTCCGCGCTAATCGTCGTGGAATAGTGCGAGAGCACGGCGTTGATCATGGTTTGCCAGGTATAACCCAGCACGATGCCGCCGATGAGGTTCGGCATGAAAAAGACCGTGCGGAAGAAATTTGTTCCGCGAAGCTTGCGGGTCAGCATCCACGCCAAGAGGAAGGCGAAGACGTTGACGGTGATCACGGAGACGATGACCACGAGGACGGTGAAACCGAAGGCTGAGATGAATCCTTCGCGTTGGGAGAAAGCTTTGACGTAGTTGTCGATGCCAACCCACTTGGCGTTAGTGATGGTGGTGAATTTCGTAAAGGAGAGGAAGAAACCCACGATAAACGGCACCAAGAAGGCAATCATGAATGCCAGAAGGGTGGGCAAGACAAAGACTGGGAAGTATTTCTTCAGCGTTGCTTGCATGGTGGTGAAACCTTAAATTCAGGTGGTGCCACGCGTTTCCCAAAGGATGGCGGCGAGGAGAGGGGGGCTGAGGGCGTGGAACAAACTGACGAGTACGTGCCATGCCTCTCACCTACTCCCCTCCCCGCCCTCCGTTTGGGAAGGCGGATGGCGAGGGGATGGGACTAAAGGTTTAGCCCCAGTTGGATTCCTTTTCAGCAGCCCAGTTGTCCTTGAACTGCTTGACGACGTCATCCCACTTCAGGGTGCCGGAGGCATACTGAGACAGGGCTTGGCCGAAGTCATCCTTGAACTGCTGTGACGGGAAGTACTGGAAGTTCCACGGGTAGGTGGTGAGGTCTTCGTTGTCGATAGCTTCCGCGACCTGCTTTGCCAGCGGGTCATTCGGAGTGTCTTCTGCGGAGTAGTTCTTGAACGGGGCAATGAAGCCAAGGTCCTTAACCACGTGCTCCTTGCCGGCATCGGAGGTGAAGAGCCAGTCCACGAAGTCCTTGGTAGCCTTCTGGTCTGCCTCGGAAGCCTCCGAGTTCACACCCAAGTAGTTTTCGGTACCGACGTTGATGCCGTGCTTCTCCTCATCCGGCAGGCCCATGTACATCGGCAGGAACTTGATCTTGTCTTCCTTGACTACGTTGCCGGAGGTCTCGGAAATCTGGGACCATGCCCAGTTACCGTTTTGGACCATGGCGGCCTTGCCCTGAGCGAACTCAGCCATGGAGTCAGAGACCGTCTTAGACGGGGCAAGAGACTTCTCGACGGTGGAGTTGTCCAGGTAGAGATCGAAGAGGTTCTTGTACTCCTTGTTATAGGAGAAGTCGATTTCGTTGGTGTCCTCGACGCCCTTGTCTTGGTACTCCTGCCAAATCGGAGCGTTGGCCAGGTGTGTCTGCCAGCGCCAGTCCTCGCCGGAGGTTAGTGAGGTGGAGGCAAAGGCGCCCTCAATGCCGAGCTCGTCCTTCTTCGCCTGCATGTCCTCGGCGACTTCCTTGAGCTTCTGGTAGCTCTTGATCTCATCGGTGGACTTGATCTTTGCCCCGGAGGTGGCGATGTACTTGTCGAAGATCTCGTCGTTGTAGATGATGCCGAAGCCCTCGACAGCGAACGGGACGCCGCGTACCTCTCCATCTTCAGTGGTCAGTGGCGGGATGTCATCGGTGAGCTGCTTAGCTACCTCGGTATCCGACATGTCTGCCATGTAGTCTTGCCAGGTGATGAAACCAGCCGGGCCGTTGACCTGGAAGAGGGTCGGTGCTTCATCTTTGCCGATCTCAGCCTTGAGGGTCTGCTCATAGGAGCCGGAGGCTGCGGTGACGACCTTGACCTTGACGCCGGTCTCTTCGGTGTAAGCCTTTGCGATCTCCTGGTAAGCGGCATCCTGTTCTGGCTTGAAGTTCAGGAAGTAGACATCGCCTTCGTCGTCAGTAGAGCCTGAGCAGGCGACGAGACTTGCGGCGGCCAGCATGGAAGCCATGCTGATGGATGCGATGCGAGTAAGACGCTTCATGTGGTCCTCATCTTTCTTGATGAAAAGCGGGATGTTGAGCCGTAGATAGACAACCGGCTCGTATGCGGTTATGTCTGGGCGATCCTCCATGACAAAGGCTCTTGCCCAGTGCTACCAGTTGGTCCATAGCTGGTCACTATCCGACTATGAACTGGTTAGCCTGTCTCCTACCTTAGTGAGGTATTCCACACGATCAAAAGAAATCGGGCCTAAAACGCCCGATTGTGACTATATCCATATTCGGGCATGAGATCGCTCCCCATTTAAGGGGCAATCGGGCCTAAAACATACAAAACGATATAAGAAACGGCTGAGAGCGGCTCGATAGACTTGAGCTATTGAGCGGTGTTGGGGCACACGGGCGGTTATGACAAGTCGTCATTCGGTGCCGGCGTCTGAAGCAGCCGAGCCTCGTCGCGGCGGGCGGGCAATACGGAAGAGAGATAGGACGCCGTGGCTTCCGGGAGGGTTACGGCTTCTCCCCTCTCTTGGGTGAGGAACCAGCGGTGGTCAACGATCTCGTGGAAGATCTGTGCCGGTTCCAGCTTGTGGAGCATCTCGACGGGAACCGCAGCAATGGTCGGTTCATACTCGTGTGTCATCCACAAGTGCGCCGCCTGGGTCAGCCCAACATGAGGGCCGCACTCGATGGCCTGATAGGCCTGGATAGAGCCCAATAAGCGTTGGGCCTGGTGCTCCTCGACGCTCAGCCCTGTCAAGCTCAACAACTCCGAACGATAGTGGCCGGGATCGACTACCACAGGGCGAATGCGCACGACCTGTTTCGACTCGTCCTTGGTGACCTTGAGCTCCCCCACGTCGAAACCCAGCTGGTTAAGGCGGTCGATCCTCTCGGAAACGCGCCAGTACTCGCTGGCATCTACGGATTCTTCGGCGGTCAGCTCTGTCCACAATTCAAGGTAGGAACTCTCGACCAAGCTTCCGAGGGCGATAACATCGATATCTTGATCTAGGCATTCACCTGCCTGCAAGTCCATGAGCTCACCGATGATGTTGACGCGGGCGATGTCGACGTCGTAAAGCCTGCGTGACTCGGAGAGATTGGGCTGGAACTCCCCTGTTTCGGCGTCGACAAGATAGGCTGAATAAGTCTCGGCATCACGCCGGAAAAGGGTATTCGACAGCGATACATCACCCCAGTAGAAATTCAGCAAGTGCATCCGCACCAAAAGCACCGACAAGGCACGGATGAGCTTCTCCGCTTCGACGACTGTCAGGTGCCGCGAGAAGATCTCGCGGTACGGAAGAGAAAACTCTAGGTGTTCAGTCACCAGAGCTGCGGTGAGCTCTCCGTAGCTTTCTACAGCCGGCTGGCGTCCCGTGATGACTGCAACGGGACGCACGCTGGGAGCGCCGAGGCGCTGCAGCTCACGCAGCATCTTGTACTCGTGGTGAGCGGTACGCGCACCAATCTCCTTGACTGCGACGATGCCGCGATTGATCCCCACGAAACGCACGATATGCCGGGAAATGCCCCTGGGCAGTGCGGCGATGAGATCATCGGGCCACTGTTCCAGGGGCGTATCCCAAGGCAACGCCAGCAATGCCGACGCGTACGTCGAAGAGGTGATGCTCATGGACTCTTTCATGTCGAGTCACTCCACCTTCTTTGCTGATTTTGGCCTAGAGCTTTGCCACAGCCGTGCTGACGTTCGCGACATGTTCCGCGGGTCAGCCGGCATATGGGCTTAAGGGAGGCGCTTGCCAGTCGACGCCGAGAAGTTGTGCTGGCCGCCTTCCACGATGCGTGCGTGGAAAATGCTGCCCGGGGCAGGCGCAGTGTTCGGAGCTGCACGAACGACGATCTGGCCCGACTCGGGAACGTCTTCGCTCGAGGAGCCGAGATCACTTTCGCCCACCAATTTTCCGTAGAGGAAGGAGTCGGAACCAAGCTCTTCCACGAAGTCAAGCTTGATCGGGATGGAGAGATCGGTGGACTCGCCCTCGGGGATGATTTCGAGGGCCTCTGGGCGGAAGCCGATGGTGATGCGACCGTTATCCTCCGGCGTCATCGCAGCGACAGTTTCCGGGGAAAGCTTGATACGAGCATGGCCGGAGGTTGCGTTACCGTCCTTGACAGAGAAGGTGCCCAGGTTCATTGCCGGGGAGCCGATGAAGCCGGCGACGAAGACGTTGGCGGGGCGGTCGTAGAGCTCGCGGGGTGCGCCAACCTGCTGAAGGTAACCGTCCTTCAGTACAGCGATGCGGTCACCCATGGTCAAGGCCTCAGTCTGGTCGTGGGTGACGTAGACGGTGGTAACCCCAAGCTTGCGCTGCAGGGCTGCGATCTGGGTACGGGTCTGCACGCGCAGCTTGGCATCGAGGTTGGACAGCGGCTCATCCATGAGGAAGACCTGCGGGTTACGCACGATTGCGCGGCCCATGGCAACACGCTGACGCTGACCGCCGGACAGGGCCTTCGGCTTGCGCTCAAGGAATTCGGTAAGACCCAGGGTGGCGGCGGCTTCGTCGACACGCTTGTTAATTTCGTCCTGGGACTTGCCGGCGATTTTCAGGGCGAAGCCCATGTTCTCGCGCACGGTCATGTGCGGGTAGAGAGCATAGTTCTGGAAGACCATGGCGATATCTCGGTCACGCGGGGCAACGTGGGTGACGTCTTTGTCGCCGATGTAGATGGCACCGTCGGTGACGTTTTCCAAGCCGGCCAGCATGCGCAGCGTCGTGGACTTACCGCAGCCGGAGGGGCCGACGAGGACGAGGAATTCGCCATCGGCGATTTCCAGGTTGAACTTCTTGACGGTGGGTTCCTTAGCGCCTGGGTAGGTCAGGGACGCATCTTTGAACGTTACGGTTGCCATAGCAAACTCTCCTCCATCGGCAGGTACGTGCCGAACGATCCGTAGTGTGAGAATGAAGTGAAGTAAGTCACTGTGCACCAGAGAAAGTGCCACCTACGACATTAGCACTGGTGGTGGTTATTACCGCAAAAGCCCGAAAACCATGACAGGTTTTCAGGCTTGTTTGCCTTATGCGAGGCTCGAAAGGTCAGCGTGCCTTTCCTTGGAGAGACTGGATTTTAACGGCTGAGCATTCCTTTAACCAGGCTGGATACCTCGGACACAAAGTCAGACACGGCATTCTTAGCCGTGGCGGCCTTGGAACCAAGCTCCATATCCTTCACTGTGCGGGAAGTGATCTTGGATACTTCCGAGGTGAAGTCGCTGACCTGCTCGGAGCGGTGAGCGACTCCCCACTTGGTCACCTCGAGCAGGGAATCCTTGACGAAGGAGCCGTCCAGCTTGGATTCGCCCAGCTCGCGCTCGGTGAAGGTAATCGGAACCTCGCGGACATCGAAGCCATCCTTGATGGCGCGGAAGGCAACATCTACCTGGAAGATGTAGCCGGCGTTGGATAGTTCCTCAAAGTCGAGGTGCTCTAGCAGTTCGCGACGGAAGGCGCGGTATCCAGCGGTCATGTCGTTGATGCCAGCGCCCAGCGCCACCGAAATGTACTTGTTGCCCAATCGGGACAGTAGCTCGCGGTTGGCCGGCCAGTTCACAGTCTCTCCACCCGGCACATAGCGAGAACCGATCACCAAGTCAGCACCCTTGTCGATCTCCTCGAGCAAGAGATGCAGCTGCTCCGGGGCGTGGGAGCCGTCCGCGTCCATCTCGCAGAGCACCTGGTAGTCCTTCTCCAGGCCCCACTCGAAGCCGGCGATGTAGGCGCCGAGGAGGCCGCCCTTGCCCTCGCGGTGAAGGACGTGCAGGTGAGAATCCTCGGCGGCCAGCTTGTCCGCGGCCTCTCCGGTGCCGTCCGGGGAGTTATCGTCCACGATCAGGATGTGAACCTCCGGGGTGGCCTTGCGCACGCGGCCGGTAATCAGCGGCAGGTTCTCAATCTCGTTGTAGGTGGGGATGATGACCAGAGTACATTCGCGGGTCGAGCTCACTAGTTCCTTGCTCCTTTTGGTTTCTGCTTTAAGGCGCGCTGCGCCGTCCGGACAAGCGGGTGGAATAGATCGCGTACAGCGCGCAGACCGTTCCAATAATAGTCATGAGCCACTGCAGGAGCGAACCATAACGCACCGCAAATGTACGCCCCTCTCGGAGCGGAAGCTCTTCTTCGAGATAAGCAGGTTCAAAGATGCCGCTGTCCTGGCTCACGGAACCATCTGGGTGCACGATGGCGGAGACCCCTGACGTGGCCGCCACAACGACGGCGCGATCTGCTTCCATGGCGCGCAGACGGCTCATGGCCAACTGCTGGTAGGTCATATCGGAATCACTGAACGTGGCGTTATTTGTTGGCGTCGTGAGAATCTGCGCCCCGTTGTTAATCGCGGTTCGAAAGGCCTGGTCAAAGCTCACCTCGTAGCAGGTGGCAACGCCGACCGCAGTCCCGGCCATTGTCACCACGCCTGGCCCATCACCGGGTTTCATGTCGCCTGCGAGATCCACCAGATCGGTAATCCGCGCAAAGAAGTCACGCATCGGCATCGTTTCGCCAAAAGGCTGCAGGTACTTCTTGTAGTGATGCTCCCCCACCGATCCATCCGGGTTGAATACCTGCATGGTGTTGCGCGCACCGACCTCATCGCGCGTTAACGTGCCGACGAGGATGGGGGCGTCGATGTCGTGGGCGGCGGCGTCGATAAGCGCCCGTGCGTCGTCGTTGGCAAAAGGATTGATATCGGAGGAGTTCTCCGGCCAGATGACGATGTCAGGCCGTGCACCATCCTTGGCTGCCTGTTCGGTGACGCGGACGTGGTTATCCAGCACCGCGCGGCGCTGCGCGGCGAAGTCGAGGCCAAGCCGCGGAACGTTTCCCTGGACAGCGGCTACCGTCACAGAACCCGTGGTATGGCTAGGGCGATTCACGCCCTGCGCAGCTACAAGTCCGGCAAGCAACGGCACCGCTAAGAAGGCACAGGCCAACCGTGGCGCGCGCGCAAGCCCCACCAGACCCGCGCCCATGCAGACGACCGCACAAGTAATGAGCGCGGGACCACCCCACGGGGCGAGGTTGGCCAACGGTCCTTCGATCTGCCCCCATGCCAGGCGCACCCAGGCAAAGCCTCCAAAAGGTACGGAGGAGCGCAGCATCTCCACTGCCACGTAGAAAAAGGGAAAGAGCGCGAACCCATAGCGCAAACGCAGTAGTGCTGCCCCGCCGACGCCGAGGAGGATGCTGTACAGCGAGAGGAAGATAGCGAGCGCAATATAAGGCATGTTGCCCACGAGCTCACCAATCCACGGCAGCGTGAAAAGGTACAAGACAGCGCTATGGACAAAGGCGATGAGTGTTGCCCACCCTAGATGCAGGGGCTTTCTCCACGGCGCCAGCGCTGCCACCAGCATGGCCATCCCAATGATCCCCGCGGCCCACCAGCCGCGTGGTTCCACCGAAAGATACGTGACCGCGCCCGACAGAGCGGCAAGAACAAGCCGCGCGCACAGCGTGAGCACTATTTGTTTCCGTCCTCGAAGTCCTCGGGCTTAACGTGCTGGGTCCACGAGCGGATTTCTTCTTCATCCAAGACTTCGTGCGATTGGCCTGACTGATCCATCCCGCTGCCGGCTGTATTGCCACCAACAGTGCCGAAGGAACCATAGGAATCGCGGTGCTGCGACATGGGCGAGGCCTCGTACACGCGCACGCCCATGTCCTCAATCTTTTTGAACATCGATGCGGCAAGGAGCGTGCGGATTATGGAGCGCGTGGGCGCAAAGATGAGCAGAGCGCCAAAAACAGTGGAGACGAACCCAGGCAGCGAAAGCAGGATGCCGCCCACCATGGTCAGACCAACATTGCCGGCCGTTTTGCCTGGGGTGGGATCCTCCATCACATAGACGCCGTCTTCGGTCTGCCGGATGCGGCTGGCCATCATGCGGCGCACTTCCCAGCTGGCAATCGTCATCCCGAACAGCATGGTCAACGCCAAAGCAAGCAGCGCCCACAGCACACCGATCCACTCGGCGACTGCCCAAAACGCCAGGGTTTCGAGGAGGATGTACGCGATGAACAGAAGAAACGGCATGCAGCCCACCATACTTGCTGGACCTGCCGGTTCGCTGGTGACCCTCCCGTAACGATTAAACTTGCGCACCATGTCCCTCACTGAGTCGAAGCATACTGAATCCGAGACCATGCGCTTCCACCCCGCCGGCGGCGTCGTCACGCCCGAGCAGTGGTTAGCACTGGGCCAGGCCGCCCGTGAACATGGCGATGGCTATGTGTACCTAGAGCAGCACAGTGTTATCAGTGTGCGCGGCGTGAGTAACGAGCAGGCGCTTGGCGACGTCCCCCTCCCCACCGCCGCTGCCCACGTCTTGGCCTCTCCCCTCTCTCTTCAGGCGCGCCGGGTAGCGCAGCGCGTTGCTGATGCCTTATCTGAAGAGGAAGGAACCTCCCCGGCTATCACCCGCGCTGCGGTCTTCGGCGTCGATGGTGGAGCTGGCGATCTCCTCGCACACGGCGTGGCGGCGGGACTCCAACTATCCGGCGGCAGTGCAGGGCAGGTCGAGGAAGCCGACTCCGCACGCCTCATCCGTGAGGGGGCAGCAACTGGACCGGCGCTGGGATTATGCGACGCGATTTCGCAGCTCGTGGACTACGTGGACGAGGTCTCCGCTGAGAATCCAGAGGCCATTGACCGGTTGTCCTCGGCTACACCTGCCGGACTCGCGCAATCGGATGTGCCCATTGGTTGGTTAACCGAACACACTGCGCCCGGCCGCGTCGATCTCGGCGCGGGCCTCCAAGATGGCGTGTTGCCCGCAGAGTACGCAGGGCTCATTGCTCAGCTGGGAGCAGCGATCACCGTTACTCCATGGCAGGGCTTGGTCATCCACGATTTGGCGGAGGGTGATGCGGACGTCGTGCTCCGAGTCCTTGCGCCGCGCGGCTTCATCTTCGATGCCAACTCCCCCGCGCTCGGACATCGCTAGCGCGGCATGTGCCGCCAGATGGGGCGCGGGACAAGCTTCATGACCCAGGCCAACAGCTGAAGCGTCCGTGGGATCCACAGCGTGCGGGACACCGGCCGCGAACCCGACGAGGATTCGACGGCCTTGACCACAGCTTGTGCGACTACGTCAGGTGTCACCGACAGGGGCGCGGGTTTCATCCCTTGTGTCATGGACCCGATAACGAAACCGGGGCGCGCGGTGATCAGCGCTAGGTCGCTGCCCTGCAGGCGATCCGCCAGACCTTGGCAGAAGGCATCGAGGCCAGCCTTGGTTGAGCCATAGACATAGTTGGCCCGCCGTGCACGCCAGCCCGCAATGGAGGAAAAGGCCACGATATGGCCTCTTTTCATGACGTCGGCCAGCACGGTGAGCATAGATACCTGCGCGGCATAATCAACCAGAGCGATGTCGAAGGCATGGGCTTCGTCGTGCTCAGCTTGCTCCTGGTCACCCAAGATTCCGAAGGCGACAACCGCCGTCGTGATGTCCTCACCCGCGAGCGCTGCAGCTTGCTCGATAACTGCGCGGTGGGAGGACACATCCGCGGCATCGAAGGAAAGCGTGTGAACGGACGTTGCTCCGTTGCGCAGAAGCTCTGAGGTGAGCTCATCCATGCCGTGCTCACCCCGCGCGGCAAGTACTACCGGGCGGCCTGCGCACAACCGGCGTGCAAGCTCGCCGCCAATATCGCTGCGCCCACCAAGAATCAATAGCGCGCCCATTAACGCAACCCCCTCGGAGCTTGGTTCAAAGACTCGTAGCCGGACTCGGTGGTCACCACGATGTCCTCGAGACGCATGCCCCATTTTCCGGGTACATAGATACCAGGTTCGATCGAGAAGGCCATGGACTCTGCAAGCTCCAGCTCGTTTCCTTCCATGATGAAGGGCTCCTCGTGCGTCGACAAGCCGATGCCATGTCCGGTGCGGTGCGTGAAGTACTCACCCCAGCCGGCGCTTTCGATCACACTGCGTGTCGCACGGTCGATCTCCTGGGCAGTCGCCCCGGGCCGTGCAGCAGCTCGCCCGGCAGCTTGGGCCTCTTCCAACACCGCATAGGCTTCCTGGAAATCAGCAGGCGCCGCAGAAGGATCTGCGCCTACCACGTAGGTGCGTGTGCAATCAGAGTGATAGCCGGAGGGCAACGTGCCCCCGATATCCACCACCACGGGATCACCAGCGCTGAGTTCGCGCTCCCCGTAGTCATAGTGCGGGTTCGCACCATTCGGGCCGGAACCAACGATGATGAAGTCCACCTCTTTGTGCTCGCGCAAGATAAGCTCGCGCAAATCTGCCGCTACGTCGGCCTCAGTGCGGCCAGGCTGCAGGAGACGTGGCACCTCTGCATGGACGGCATCGATAGCCACTGCCGCAGCGCGCAGCTCCGCGACTTCATCTGGGTCCTTGCGGCTAAAGAGCCCAGCCAGCGCCTCGGTAGCAAGCACATACTCCACATGTGGAGCATCCGTCGAAGTGAGCGAAGACGGCTCGACTTGGCGTCGAATCGTGGACTGGAAACGCAATACGTGGTCCGCAGTTAGCGAAGAGCCCACAACCACGGTGGTGGGATGCGTACCGTCTAAGGCCAGTGCATAAGGGTCCTGCCCGTCACTCCATCCCACTAGCTGGGCAGCAACGCCTTGAAGCGATTCAATGTCGGTGCTGGGTGCGACGATGATCGGTTTGGCCTCGGGACGGATGACCAGGCACGTCAACCGCTCATGGGAAGAGACCCAGGAACCCGTAAGATAAGCGAACTCTGCGCCGGTACCCACGAGCAATACATCGATACCCTTGGCAGCGGCAATCGCGCGGGCGCGGTCCAAGCGGGAAGCATAATCAGTCATGGCAGTTAGCCTACCGCTCGCCTTCGTCCAGTTAAGCTGGGCGCCGTGAATTCCTATCCCGCAGCCGTCAAGATCCGTACCCGCGGTAGCTATTGCTCGGGTGTGCTCATCGATGCATCCTTAAACCCCCGCTCCCAGCAGCGAACCCGGCTAGTTCTGACCTGTGCGCACTTCTTTCGCGATGGCGTGGGCGGTGGTGAACACTACAAAGTCAGTGGCGGGTTCAACCGGCGGATCACCGCCGTGCGCACGATTGACGGGACCGATATAGCTGTGTGCCTGCTTGATATACCAGCACCGCCCCGGGACCTTCCGGGGCTCGCTAAAAGCACACCGCATTTTCGCGCGCCAGTCAACACCTGGGGATATGGCGGAAAGTCCCGTCGCGCACAGAAGCGAACGGGGTTGTTTCTACTGCCCTTCTTTCGCACGTGGTCCATCGACTTCCGCACCACTGTCTCCCCCGCCGGATTTGTCTTCAACACGATTCCGGCAGTCAAGGGTGACTCGGGTGGGCCAGCGCTTGTCGACGCCGCCATCATCGGCACACAAGCCCTCATCCTCAACCCATTGGGGAGAAACCTGAAGCTAGCCACGGTGGCGCTGGTCGCGCCCCACCGCAAGGCCATCGCGGCGGCAGCCTCCGCGATGCTGGACTTGGTCGAAGGAAATTAAGCGCCGATGGCGACAACGCCTCGTTGAATCGCGTCAATGGCGCGCCGGGCATTGCGGCGAATCTCTTCTTCGTAGCCTGTCTTGGCTACCTGCTGGAGCAGGTCGATGACCTGGCGGCACCAACGGACGAAGTCGCCTGGAGTCAGCTCTGCGCCGGACTCGTTGGCAGCGGCCATGCAATAGGCCAAGGGTGCGCCCGCCGTCCACTGGTGGATCGCCAGCGCGAAGGCGGGCTCCGGTTCACGGGTCTGTGGCAGATTATGGCGCTTCTCATCGCTGACAAGCTCCGTGTAGATGCGCCACGTTGCGTTCATGGCGTCCGCCATGTCGTCGCTAGCCGCACCTGGTTCGCCGCGGGTGGCCTTGCGGTTTTCGAAGACACACAGGGAGGCAACGCCGGCCAGCTCTGCCGGGTCAAGGTCATTCCAGATACCCCGCTTGAGGCATTGTGCCACCAGTAGGTCGGATTCGGAATGGATCTTGGCCAAGCGCTCGCCTTCGTCCGTGATGACCGGCTCGCGGTCCTCGCCATAGCCTTCAAACTCCACGTAATCCATTTCCGCCAGCAGGTCCACGATGCGCTCGAAAGTGCGGCCGAGGGTATCCGTGGCGCGCTCCACCTTGGCTTCCAACTTGTGGAGCTCGCGCTCGCGTCGGGCGAGCTTTTGGGCCACACCGGCCAGCTGCTCGCGGTCGGTCGCCGGCCAATTGTGCACCGGGTGCTCGCGGAAGGCATCGCGCAGCTGCGCGATCTTCTTGTTGGGACGATTGCGCGGCTCAGTGCGCATCTTCTTAGGCCGCTTGTAGTAGTCGCGCTTGAAGGCATCCTGAACATACTTGGTATGCCGACGCGGATTCTTCTGCGCCGCACGCGGCAGCTTCATGTGGCCGACCACAATTGGCGGATTATCTATACCGGCTGCATCGATGCGGCCTGACCACCCGGTCTCCGTGGTAACCCAGGGGCGTGGATCGGCGGTCTGGTTTGCTGGGGTGATGACAACTGCCAGGGTTGGTCGCTTCTTCGTTGCGATAGCGATGACCTCACCCACCTGCAAGCGGGCAAGGACCGCCGCGACCTCCTTGCTCCTCTCTTCTTTCTTGGAGGCACGCGCTGACTTTTCCTCCTCAGTCAGTGCGCGGCGCAGCCTCATATAGTCCATGAGGATCTCCGCCGGGTCTTCACCATCAATTGTCGGTGGTGCCAAGTTATCTACGGCCTGATCCAACTGTGCCCGAAGCTCACGGACCCGGTGCTCAGCGCGCTCAATCTCGCGCGTTTCTTCCACGACGGAACCATCCGCCTGGAACTGCGCAAAGGACTTCTCCAGCAGGCGCAGAGAGTCATCGAAGCCGAGCATGCCCAGCAGGTTGATGGCCATGTTGTAGCCGGGTTCGAAGGTAGAGATGAGCGGATAAGTGCGGGTCGATGCGAGGCCCGCCACCGCGGTGGGATCCATGGCGGGTGCCCACTGCACGACGGCATTGCCCAAGGTATCGATGCCACGCCTGCCCGCGCGGCCGGTGAGCTGCGTGTACTGACCCGGTGTCAGGTCCACGTGTGCCTCGCCGTTAAACTTCACGAGCTTCTCAAGGACCACCGTGCGCGCCGGCATATTGATTCCTAGGGCAAGGGTTTCGGTGGCAAAGACCGCACGAACCAGACCTTTGACGAAGAGCTCCTCCACGATGTGCCTAAAAGCTGGCAGCATACCCGCATGGTGGGCGGCGAAGCCACGCGAAAGCGCCTCGCGCCAGCGCTTGAAATCAAGAACCTTGAGGTCTTCTTCCGGAATGCCTTCCACGCCCTTATCGACGATGGCCTTAATCTCAGCTGTCTCCTCTTGGGAGGTCAACACCATGCGGGAGCGCAGGCACTGATACAAAGCGCCATCGCAGCCCGCTCGGGAAAAGATGAAGGTAATCGCCGGCAGCATCTCCATTGACTGCAGTTCTTTGAGTACCTCTGGACGACCCAGCGGCCGGTAGCGGTCCTGCGCGCGGGGTGCGCCGCTGCGCCGATCTTTGTTTCGGTCGTTGCGTCCTCCGCCTTTGTGTCGGGCACGTGCACGGAAGCTCGCGCGGTTTTGTGCATAGTCTGCGCGGCCGTTATCGCTGTCTCCTGCTTCTAGGCGCTGGATACGGCGCGCCAACTCAGCATTGACCTGGCCGCCTGAATCAGGCTCGAAGAGTGGGTAGATCTTGCGTCCCACCATCATCCACTGGTCCAGCGGGACGGGGCGCTTATCGGTAACGATGACCTTGGTATCTCCGCGCACGGTGGTTAGCCACCGGCCGAACTCCTCGGAGTTGGACACCGTTGCCGACAAACCGATGATGGAAACATGTTCCTCGAGGTTGAGGATGACCTCTTCCCATACCGCGCCGCGCGAGGCATCCGCCAAGAAGTGGATCTCATCCATCACCACGTGGGTCAAGCGATCCAATGCGCCTGAGCCCGCATAAATCATGTTGCGCAAAACCTCAGTGGTCATCACGAGGATGTCCGCGGAAGAATTGATGGAGACATCACCCGTCAGCAGCCCCACGGCATCCTCGCCGTGTGCCTCAACCAGGTCGTGGTACTTCTGGTTACTCAGCGCCTTGATAGGGGTGGTGTAGAAACAGCGGGTCCCCTGGCGCAGCGCCAGGGACACGGCGAACTCACCAACGACCGTTTTGCCCGCGCCGGTGGGAGCACAGACCAAGACTCCGTGGCCCGCTTCAACTGCTTGGCATCCTTCGATCTGGAAGTCATCCAGTGAGTACGGCAGGGCTTGAGTGAACTCGTCCAGATTCGTCAGTGTCATAAGTCCCCAGGGTACCTGTCAGGTACCGCGAACTAGCGCGACGGTCCCCGGCGCCAAGCGGGAACGTTTGAACAAGGTACCTAAGAAGGCTGACAATCCTACAGAACGTCGTCGAAGAAGCCGCTCTGCGGGGGCTGAGTGTTCCTCTGTTGAGGCTGCGGTGTCGGAGCTTCACCCGTCGAGGTCGGGGGAACAGGCCTGGAAGATACCGGCCGCGAAGACGCAGAAACGCTCGTTGATGCAGACACCGGAGTTGGTGCACCTATGGCACCCGGACCTTCGTCCAAGGACGAGGCTGTTTCATCATCCAGATCCATCCAGTCTGGGCGCTGGCGCTTCTGGCGTTTGTCGTTGATGCGGCAGAACTGGAAGGCCAATTCCACGAGGAGTACGAGGGCACCGGCCAAGACCAACATCGAAAAAGGTTCTTGGCCGGGTGTCACCACCGCAGCGAAGATCATGATGGCGACAATGATGATGCGGCGCTTGTCCTTGACGTCATCGTATTCCAGGACACCTATCACATTGAGGCATACCACGAGTAGTGGGATCTCAAAGCTCACGCCGAAGATGAGGAGCAACGTCAGCAGGAAGTAGAAATAGCGCTCACCGGTTAGTGCCGCGGTCTGGTACTCCGAGCCCATGCCCATGAGGAACTCCAAACCCACGGAAAGGATGAAGTAGGCAAGAAGCGCGCCAAGCACGAAGAGAACTACCGCCGTGGAGACAAAAAAGAAGGTGAAACGGCGCTCGTTCTTATGCAGACCGGGCACAATGAATGCCCATATTTGATGGAGCCACACCGGTGAGGACATTACTGCGCCAGCCAACGCGCCCACTTTGAGGCGCAGCAGCAGCATTTCGAAGGGGCTGGTGGCGAGCAAGCGGCATTCGCCATCCGCGGTGAAAGAGATGCGCTTTTCCTCAGGCAGCGAGCAATAGGGCCCACGCAAGATCTCGCCTAGCGGCGCCATATTAAACGGAGCGTTTTGATACCAAATGAATCCGATGATGGTGCCTACCACGAGAGCAAGCAAGGAAATCACGATGCGCCGACGCAGTTCTTGGAGATGTTGGACTAGGGTCATCTCCCCCGTAGGATTCTTGGGCTTGCGGCGCAGCTTTGAGGTCCACTTTTGCTTGCGTGCGCTAGACGCGGGATTCGGCGGTGTACTCGCGGTACTCAATGCAATGCCTCCCTAGAAAGCCCACAGCGGCACACACTCCCTTGGAGTTCCAAGTCCCTTGAGCGTGGTGTGCCTACCGAGAAAGATGATTAGTTCTGATTTCCATCAACCGGCTTGGATGCGCGCGGCTGCATTTCCGGGCTGTTCCAGAAGTCCTCATCGTTCTTCTTCGATGCAGCAATTTGGGCCTGCTGCTCGGGAGTGTTGTTCTCCTCCTTCATCTCCTTGACTTCGGACTTAAAAATGCGCATGGAGCGGCCCATCGAACGAGCTAGCTCCGGCAGCTTCTTGGCGCCGAACAACAGCACGATAACGAGAACGACAAGGCCGATTTCCAAAGGTCCCACGGTCATTGAGGGTGCCCCTTCTTTCTAGGTTGATGAAGCGTACGCTTCCATGCAGCGCAGCGCTGCACGGGGCGCACACAGGAGAGCTCTTAGTCTGGCAGTTGAGTATAACGCTCCAACGCCCGTTTTCTATGTTCCGAAATGGCGTCGACGAGCTTCTGCGGCCCCACGACCCGCAATCGGTCGGCTTGACCGAGAGCGAAACGGCTAAACCATGCTTCAGATCCGACGGGCATCGTCGCAGCTATCCGCCCATTTTCTAGTGTTTTGCCGAGAGTGATGTCGTAGTGTTCTGCTAGCCAGGTGAATTCTTGGTTAATCTCCAGCTGCGCAACGAGAGTGTGATCTAGGCCAAAGGGGGAATCGGGGTTGAAGTCCAGCTTGCGCAGGTGCGGGGTTGCGGTTGCGTCAAGCACCTCAACATCGCTCATGCGGTCCAAGCGGAACGTGCGGTGCTCCCCTACCGATTCGTCCCAGGCCACCAAATAGGGTTCTCCATCCACGATGAAGATTCGTGCTGGGTGCACGGTGCGCTCGCTGGTGCGGTTGGAGGACATGCTCCAATAGGTGAAACGGACCTGCCGGCGCTTGTCGACGGCCCCCGCCAGCGCCGCTTGCACCTGAGATTCCTCCGGATCCGTTGTGGCCAGGGAATCGTAGATGGCGGCGGTCTTTTCATCCATGATCTCGCGCAGCTTCGCGGCGGCGGAATGGACTGCGGAGACGTCGACAAGCCCCGGCATTGCCTCAAGGGACTCGAGCGTCAGCAACAACGCGCCGGCCTCCGTTGGGGTCAAGCGCAGGGCCTGGGTCAGGCCCTGGTCGTTGTAGATCTCGATGCCATCGCGGTAGCTGAAGCTTAAGTCGATGAGGTCCTCAGTATTGCGGCCCACCCCAGAGCAGAAAAGTCTGTCGACGGCATCCTTAAGCTCAGCAGGTGTCATCCCCAAGTCCTCGGCCGCTTCCATCGGGGTCACCCCTGGGTGGTTGCGCAGGTATGGGATGAGGTTGAGGGAGCGAACAAGAGACTGCAGTTTGCGTGGCTGATCAGCCATGGTGCGGTTCCTCCCCATTCAAGAGCGCGATGATGTCCGAGCGAACGTCTTCTGGCTGGGCTACGACGATATCCGGCGCATATCCCGCGGCGGTGCGCACCAGCCAATCGCGGCGCACGCCCGTCAGCTCAAGCAGGCCATCCGAGCGTCTGCGTCCGGCGTCGACAAGCTCGGCGGCCTGGCCATCCGGTACCTCAAGGAGGGCATCGACGGTATCTCCCCGATCCAGCGCCTCCACGACGAGATCTTGCAGCGGCGCGGTGGGTTCGAGGTGCGTGGCCGCAGCGCGCGAGCGCCGGACGTTGTCCACGCGGGTGGCGCGGAAGGTGCGGGGTGCCTCCCGGTCCACATCCCATCCGACGAGATAGACGCGATCACGGTGATTGACCAACCCCCACGGGTCCATGTGGCGGCGAACCGGTTCGGCTGAGGGCGTGGCAAAGTAATCAAAGGAGATGCGCAGCCCCGCACGCACGGCGGTAATCACCCCGGTGACGAGCTCTGGGCTCAGCCTGGTCATGTCGTTGACGGCGGTGTAGACGGGCGCGCCGCGCAGGTCGCGGGAGGCTCCCGAGGCCGCTAGCTTTGTCCACGCGGACAAGCTGAAATCACTCAAACCGCCCGGGGTGCCAATCCCGCCGGCAACGCCCAACACCATGGCTTCCTCGGGTGTGAAGTCCACGGGAGGCAGCTGGTAGCTCTCAGGATCGAGGCGATACAGCGAGCCTTCCGCCCCACTGCTGTGCACCACCGGCACACCGGCTCGCTGCAGCGTCACAATGTCGCGGGAAAGCTGCTTCTGAAAGGCCTCGTCGCTGCGGGATTGATAGCCCTCGACGTTGCTGCGAATCCAGGCAGCGCTGCGGTCGGGAACCCCGCCTTGGTGCGCTGCGCCGTGGAGGGCAAAGGTGAGGTTGGTGAGCCTTTCGATGGCTCGATCTCGGACCGGTGTCCGAGCCGCAGTGCGATCTGCTGACGGCATGATGGCAGGTTCCTTGTTGAAGTTTGGGGCCTTAAGCACCTTGGTGCGAACGCATGTAGTCTAACAACCCGTCTAAGCGCGGGTCCTCGGATACGAAGGGGTCGGAGAACTCTTCGGTCATGGGTTCTGGGCGGTTGACTTTCATCCGCGTCCAATCCACCGTCACAGCGGCGTTGAGCTCGCGGGCAACGGCGAGGAACTCGCCGCGCAGCTTGGCGCGGGTGGTCTGCGGGGCGGTATCGACGGCGGCATTGCTAGATGCATCATCGATCCACTGTTCCACCATGCCGCGCTGCTCCAGCACGCTGTAGAGACCGCGGCCTGGGCGAATGTCGTGGTAGGTCAGGTCAATCTGGGCCAGCTTGGGGTGCGCCCAATCTCCGCCCAGGCGCTCGCGGTAGCGGTTCAGTAGGCCGCGCTTGATGATCCAATCGATCTCGCGATCGACCGCGGAAAAGTCTTGTGTGTCAATGGCCTGGAGGGTGCGCTTCCAGAGATCGACGACGCGTGCGAGCTCAGCCGTTGGTGTGCCGGCGTCCTCGCGGTACTCCAGCCAACGTTCTGCGGCGGCACACAGTTCTTGCTGGATTGCGAGCGCGGTGGTGTTGCCGCCTCCCTCGAGCGGAAGCTCGGTGCGGCCGGTGGAATCGAGCGCGATGGTGCGGATGTGCTGAATTGGATCAAGCACCGAAAGCTCCGGTACCTCAAAGCCAGCCTCTAGCATCTCCAGCATGAGCAGCGTGGAGCCTACTTTAAGCGCCATCGTGGGTTCCGCCATGTTGGAGTCGCCGACGATAACGTGCATGCGGCGGAAACGCTTCGAATCACCATGCGGTTCATCGCGGGTGTTGATGATGGGGCGTGAGCGAGTCGTCGCAGAGGACACGCCCTCCCACACCTGGTCGGCGCGCTGTGAAAGCACGAAACGCGCAGGCTCGTCGCCCTTGGCAGGTTTGATCATCCCCGCACCGCAAATGAGCTGCCGGGTAATCATAAACGGCAACAGTGCTTTGCCGAGGTCCTTGAGCACCACGTGGCGGCCAATGAGGTAGTTCTCGTGGCAGCCGTAGGAATTTCCCGCAGAATCGACGTTATTCTTGAACAAGTAGACGGCGCGCTCCTCCCCCTCCGCCGCCAAGGTCTCCTCTGCTTGCACGGCCATGCGGTTGACCATGGCATCGCCCGCGCGCTCGTACGCGATGAGCTGGCTCAGGCTATCGCATTCAGCGGTGGCGACCTCCGGGTGGGAGCCGACATCGAGGTAGAGGCGCGAGGCGTTGGGGCTAAAGATGTTCGAGGAGGAGTACTTCGACACGATGGGCCGGAAAAGCACGCGGGCTATCTCATCCGGGGACATCACCCGCTGTCCATCGCTTGCGCTCGCAGTAATGCCGTACTCGGTTTCGATGCCCATAATCCGCCGTGCATAAACGGGGGCGTTATCGGAGGGGCGTTCCACCTTTATTCGCCGCCCTTTTGGACGTAGGAGCGCACGAACTCCTCGGCATTGGATTCCAGGAGCCCATCGATCTCATCGAGGAGATCATCAGTTCCGGCGCTGTTGATGCTGACTTGTCCAGCGTCGAACTCTTGAGAGTCTCCTCCCTCACCGTTGCCGCCGCCGGCATTGATCTGAGACTGCTGTCCGCTCATTGTCAGAGCTCCTTTCGCGAGTGGAGGTTTGCTGCGCTAATACAGTGTAGGGTACTCGATTCGCACCCCGAGCTGGCGCAAACCGTCGACGAAATCGGCGGCGCTGTCTGCAGATTCCAGCAAGGTTCCCACTTCGTCCTGTCCGAGCCGCGTGGTGTCATCGAGCGCCACGCAGGCGGCTCCCGAGTTGGCGCCCTCGGCTTCACCAATTCGGAAGGTTAGTGACTGCCACGACGCGGCCAGGACGTCTTCGCCGAACTTCCGAGTGGTGTGTCCACGCAGATAAGCGCGGGTATCCGTGGGCGGGGTGTCGGCGGCCGCAGCGATCTGGTCCTCGCTGACCAAGGTGCGCATCTGCCCCTTGCGCACGAGCGCGTGGTAGAGGGACTTGGCCGGATCGATATCGGTGTACTGCAGATCGATGAGCGCGAGCTTCGGATCATCGGCAGCCACGCCGCGATCAAGATAGCCCTTAATCAAGCGGTACTTGGCTACCCAATCCAGCAGATGGGCCGCTTTCAACGGGTTGTCCGCCAAGAGCGACACGACCTCGTCCCAGGCGGCAAGAACCTTCTCATCTGACTCCGAATTCGAAGTGACCCGCTCCCGGTAGACGGCGAGGATTTCGAGGGCGGTGAGGCGGCGGCCGTCGTGAAGCTCCAGCTGATGAGTCAGGGTGAGGTCGCGGCTTACTCGCTGGACCTCTGCCACGGGGTCCTTCAGACGCAGGTCACTGAAGTCAACGCCTTCCTCTATGGCGTCCAACACCAGTGACGTCATGCCCAGCTTGAGCAGCGTCGAGGTATGGGCCATCGTGGCATCACCGATGATGACGTGCAGGCGGCCAAAGTCTTCTGCCACCGCATGCGGTTCATCACGGGTGTTAATGATGCCGCGGTTGAGCGTGGTTTCCAGGGAAATCTCCTGCTCGATATAGTCGGCGCGCTGCGAAATCTGGAAGCCTGGCTCCTCACCATCAGCGCCCAGGCCCATGCGGCCAGCACCGGTGACCACTTGGCGGGTGACGAAGAACGGGATCAGACCTTGGGCGATGTCGTCGAAATCAGTCTCCCGGGAGTACTGGTAGTTTTCGTGGCTGCCATAGGAAGCTCCCTTGCCATCCACGTTGTTCTTGTAGAACTTCAGCGGCGGGCAGGGATCGTGCGTGGCCAGTACGGACGTGCCCTGGGCGGTCAGAGTTGCCACGGCATCTGCTGCGCGTCGCAGGATGAGGTCGCCGGCGGCGTCGTAAAGCATCGCATCCCAGGCATTGGTGCACTCCGGAGAGGAATACTCAGGGTGGGCGTGATCGACGTAGAAGCGGGCTCCGTTGGCCGTGACCACGTTGGCCACACCTAGCGCGTTTGGGTCCACCACGGGCACGGTGTGGTAGCGCTTGAGATCGAAGCCGCGGCTATCGCGCAGCGGGTGCTCCTCCCGAAAGTCCCAGCGGGAGCGCGCACCGGTATGCAGGGCGGCATAGGCCACTACCGCGTGCGTGGACGTCACGATTGGTGACAACGCCGGGTTCGACGGCGTGGAGATTCCGTACTCGGTTTCGGTTCCTAGGACACGGCTCAAGGTTTTACTCCCATCAATTCGACCCCGGTGACATGCGCGCCGGCGGAGGTCCCGGCGACGATCTTGGCCCACTCCTCCGGGTTGGCGGATGTCGGTACATACTCAGATTCTGCTTGTTCCGCAGCAATGGCCTGGTGCAGGTGCGCGGCGGTGATGCCTGCGGGTTGTTTACCCTCCGCAGCGTTGGTTTCGTCCAAAGCCTCCTTGATAGCCAACTTCTTTGCGCGGGAGACGATGTTGGCGATCATCGCGCCGGAGACGAAATCCCGGTAGTGCAGCACGCGGGGATCCGCGTTGGAGAAGTGCAGCGTGACGAAGGGGCGCTCCGCGTAGAGATCCTCCACTGCGGTATCGATGAGCTGGGAAAGCTCGCCCTCGTGCGGGACTGATTCCGGGAAATGGCGGGCGAAGATCTCGCGCGCGCCCTGCTTGGTGGGCCGGTTGACGCGAATCTTGATGTCGAGGCGCCCCGGGCGCATGATGGCGGGGTCGATGAGCTCCTCGCGGTTGGTGGCACCGATGACGGTGACATTGCTGAGCTTCTCGACGCCATCCAATTCCGTCAGCAGCTGTGGGACGACGGTGGTTTCCATATCGGAGGACACACCGGAGCCGCGCGTGCGGAAGATGGATTCCATCTCATCGAAGAAGATGATGACCGGCCGTTGGCTGCCATCAGCAGTGGGCTCGGAGGCAAGCTCGCGGGCGCGTTCAAAGATGAGGCGGATACGGCGCTCAGTCTCACCCACGAACTTGTTGAGCAGTTCTGGGCCCTTCACGTTGAGGAAGTAGCTGGGGGCAGTAGCGCCCAGGGACGCCGACAGAGAATGCGCGACCGCCTTGGCGATGAGCGTCTTGCCACAGCCAGGTGGGCCATAGAGCAGCACGCCCTTCGGCGGCTGGAGATCGTATTGGCGGTAGAGCTCTGGGTGGAGGAAAGGCAGCTCGACCGAATCGCGGATGAGTGAAATCTGCTCGTCCAGACCACCGATGTCCTCGTAGGATACGTCCGGGACTTCCTCCAGCGTGAGCTGCGCTACCTCAGTTTTGTGCACGCGCTCGGTGGCAACACCTGATTTCGGCTCGACCAGGAGGGTATCGCCGGCACGGACGGTATCGCGCAGCACCGTGCCGAGCAGCACCACCTGCTCTTCGCCCGCGGAATTGATGACCACCGCGCGGTCGGTGCCTAGACGCTCCTGGAGCGTCGCCAGCGCGCCGGTATTCACCGGGGCACAGCCCTCCACCACCACGAATCCTTCGCCCAAGCGAACCTGCTGCCCGACTTCTAAGGAGCCTGGTTCGAGGTTGGGAGAAATCTTCACCCGCATGGCGCGGCCGTTGGTGTATACCTCAGCGTCGCGGCGCGAATCGTGTGCGCGCCCGGAATAGCCAAGAAAGACGCCGTACGTGGAGGCAGGCTCTGCAAGAGCGTCCACCTCCGCGAGCATCTGCTGAAGCTTCGTGCGCGCATCCTTCAACAGGGCAGCAAGCTTGGCATTGCGCTCAGCCAGTTGCTCTATCTGGCGGCGCTGCTGGCCAAGTTCCTGGGAATGAGTGGCATCGTTCATAGAGTCCACCCTAGCGCGCGGTGCGCCACGTTTAACGTGAGGGCTTATTTTCGGGCGCGGCGCTGCGGGCGGGGCGGGGTGACGCCGTCGGCAAGCCGGCGCGTCCAGATCAGGAACGCGGTGTGCGCGTTCATGCGGTGCTCCGGGCGGGTGGCCAAGCCCTCCACCTTCCATTCACGCACGAGGGACTCCCAGGCGCGCGGCTCCGTAAAGCACTTCAGCTCGCGGATTCCCTCCATCACCTTCATCAGCTGCGGCACGGTGGCCACATAAGTCATGAAGACGCCGCCGGGGATGAGGATATCGCGCACCTTCTCGAGGTGCTCCCAGGGTTCGAGCATGTCCAAGATGACGCGATCCACGGGGCCGCCGAGCTCCTCGACGGTCACATCGGCCAAATCGCCAAGCCGCGGGCTCCACCACTCGGGCTGCTCACCGAAGTATTCGGCGACGTTGTTCACGGCGTATTCCAAGTGATCATCGCGCACCTCATAGGAGAAAACGTGGCCTTCTGGCCCCACGGCGCGCAAGAGGGTCATTGAGAGTGCTCCGGAGCCTGCGCCGGCCTCGAGCACGCGCGCACCCATGAAGATATCGCCCTCGACCAGGATCTGCGCGGAGTCCTTGGGGTAAATCACCGCGGCGCCGCGCGGCATCGACAAGACGTGATCCACCATGAGGTGGCGGAACAAGAGGAAGGAGCTGCCCAGCGTCGAATCGATAACGGAGCCCTCATCCATGCCGACGATGTCATCGTGGTTGATGATGCCCTTGTGCGAATGGAACTGGCCTCCCTCCTCGAGGACGATGGTGTAATGACGCCGCTTGGCATCCGTGAGCTGCACGCGGTCGCCGTAGCGGAAGGGGCCAGAATAAGCCATAGCGTGAAAAACCTTTCACAAAGTTAGGGGCAAGGATTAACCAACCAAGTATGCCTCAAGGGCGTCACCAAGCCATAGTTGGTCGCGCTCGCCTACCAGCTCACGGATCGAGTGCATCGAGAGCATCGGCACTCCCACATCAACGGTGGGGATGCCCAGACGGGTGGCAGAAATCGGCCCGATGGTGGAGCCACACGGGACATCGTTATTTCCCACGAAGCGCTGGACCGGAACGCCCGCACGGCGGCAGGCAGATTCCCACAGGGCCACGGTATTAGCGTCGGAAGCATAGCGCTGGTTGCCGTTGATCTTGGTCACCGGGCCGTGGCCGATGATTGGGTGATGCGTGGGATCGTGCTTTTCGGCGTAGTTGGGGTGCACGGAGTGCGCGGCGTCGGCCGAGACACAGCTGGAGCGCGCAAACATCTGGAAACGCTGCTCCTCGTTCGCGCCGAGGGCACGGGCGGTGCGGGTCAGGATATCCCCCAGGATCGGGCCGCCTGCGCCGTAGCGCGAAGAGGAGCCCACCTCTTCGTGATCAAAGGCCGCCATGACTAGGACGTCCTTGTGCTCGATGGAATCGGCGTTCTTTGCAGCAGCGAGCAGGGCACGCAGCGAAGCATGAACGGAAGAAAGGTTGTCCATGCGCCCGGCAGCGATGAGCTTTTCGCCGGCGCCAAAGACCTCACCGCGCTGGGCATCCGCGGTAATCAGGTTGAAGGAAGCGATATCTTCTGGGTCTACGCCAAGCTGCTTGCCGACGACCCCCATCACCGACGTCTCCGGAGTACCTACGGAGAGCACCGGCTGCATGTGGCGTTGGCGATCCGGCTTGAATTCATCTTTGCGGTAGAGGTGGATCGCCAAGGAAGGCAAGCGCAGCAAGGGTCCGGTATTGACCAAGTGGCGGTTGCCATCCTTCGTGATGACCTGGCCGCCGACGGTGAGCTCGCGGTCGAACCAGCTGTGGAGAAGCACCCCGCCATAGACCTCGACGGCTACCTGCTGCCACCCTGCGGAATCGAAGTCCGGGGTGGGCTTGAGAGCCAGGCCGGGTGAATCGGTGTGGGAGCCGATAATGCGGAAGCCGGAATCCGGGCCGGCGCCTTCGGGGACATACCATGCCATGACCGCACCACCCCGGACCATGACATGACCGCCTGGTGCTGCTGACCATTCGTCAGACTCATCTTGGCGGCTAAAGCCGGCGGCGACGAGCGTGCGCGCCACCTCTTCAGCCGCGTGATAGGACGAGGGGCTGGCTGCGATGAAATCAAGAAACTCTTGCGTAGTGCTCATGCCATCTAGCTTGCCACGGACGGTCGGGAGATGCGGGAAGGTTCGCGGTGGGCTATGCGCTAGGCTGAGAAACACTATGCCGAAACGACTAGCCCTCTCCCCTTCCCGTGCCTCCGACTACAAACAATGCCCGCTGCTCTATCGCTTCCGGGCTATTGACAAGTTGCCCGAGCCCAAGACGAAGGCCCAGGTGAAGGGAACGCTGGTCCACGCTGTGCTGGAGAAGATGCATCAGCTGCCCCGCGAGCAACGCGAGTACCCAGCCGCGGTGAAGATGATTAAGCCCGAATGGGCGGTGATGCTGGGCAAAGACCCCGAGCTGCGTGAATTGGTGCCGGAGCCCGAAGAACTGGACTTCTTCGTCGAGGCGCGCGAACTGGTCAAGGGCTACTTCCAGATGGAAAACCCCCAAGGCTTCGACGCCCACAAGTGCGAGATGTACGTCGATACAGTCCTGCCCAACGGCGTGCCCGTCCGTGGGTTCATCGACCGCGTTGATGTTGCTCCCACCGGCGAGGTACGCGTGGTGGACTATAAAACCGGTAAGAAGCCGCTCCCCCGCTATTCCCAGGACGCGCAGTTCCAGATGAACTTCTACGCGCTGGTGTACTGGCGGCTGCTCGGCACCATCCCCACGCAGTTGCGGCTGATGTACCTCAAGGTCCTGGATTCGATGTTCCTCACGCCGGGGCCGGAGGAGCTCGAGTACTTCGAGCGCGACCTGGGTGAGCTCTGGGCCAAGATCGAAGGCGATGGCAAGTCCGGTGACTTCAGGCCCAAGACCTCGAAGCTCTGTGGCTGGTGTTCTTTCCAACACCTATGCCCCGCCTTCGGCGGCACGCCACCCGAGTACCCCGGGTGGCCGGACCGGGCCTCGTAGACGGCGCCCCGAAGAGCGCGCCGCGGCTTAGAACAGGCCAGAGATGGAACCGTCTGCGTCAACATCGATGTTGTTGGCCGCGGGCTTTTTCGGTAGACCCGGCATGGTCATGACGTCGCCGGTCAGCGCCACGATGAAGCCAGCGCCTGTGCGGGGCTGCAGCTCGCGGACATGAAGGATGTGGCCTTCCGGGGCGCCGAGCTGGCTCGGATCATCCGAGAAGGAATATTGAGTCTTCGAGATCACGACTGGGAACTCCTCCCAACCGTTGTCCTTGATGTACTTCAAATCCTTCAGCGCCTTAGACGAGTACTCCACCCGCTCGGCGCGGTAGATTTCCCTAGCAATGGTGTCGATGGAGGCCTCGATGCCCTCAGCGGGATCATAGAGCTGGTGGGAGTTACCCTCGGAAAGATTCTCCAGAAGACGCTCAGCCAGCGCTGTTGCTCCCGCTCCGCCCTTGGCCCACACTTCTGCTTCTTCGAGCGCGACGTCGAAATCGGCGGCCCACTGGCGCATGAACTCGCGCTCGGCCTCGGTATCGCTCCAGAAGAGGTTGAGTGCGACCACTGGCTTGAGGCCAAATTTGCGCACGTTCTCAACGTGGCGCTCGAGGTTCACCACGCCCTTCTTTAGTGCCTCCAGGTTCTCGGTGGTGAGTTCCTCGCGGGGCTGTCCGCCGTTGTACTTCTGGGAGCGGATAGTCGCAACAACGACGGCGCCGGCGACGTCAAGGTCGCCGAAGCGGGACTTGATATCCATGAACTTTTCGCCGCCGAGATCTGCACCGAAACCTGCCTCCGTGAGGACAATGTCACCGAAGCGCATGGCCGTTTGGGTCGCCAGCAGAGTATTGCAGCCGTGAGCGATATTGGCGAAGGGGCCGCCATGGACGAAGGCAGGGGTGCCGCCCAGGGTCTGGACCAGGTTAGGGTTCAGGGCATCACGCATGAGCGCCGTCAGCGCGCCTTCTGCTCCCAACTCGCGGGCGGTTACTGGCTTTTGGTCGTAGGTGTAGCCCACAGTGATGTCACCGAGACGCTTCTTTAGGTCTGCCAAGTCGGTTGCGAGGCCGAGGATGGCCATGATTTCCGACGCCGCCGTAATGGTGAAGCCAGTCTCCCCCGGCACGCCATGGGCGGGGCCACCGAGCCCGGTAACAACGTGGCGCAGGGCACGGTCATTGACGTCAACGCAGCGCTGCCAGGTAATGCGGCGCGGATCGATGTTGAGCGCATTGCCCTGGTGGATGTGATTATCGATGATGGCGGCCAAGGTGTTGGTGGCCGCGGCGATAGCGTGGAAGTCACCGGTGAAGTGGAGATTGATGTCCTCCATTGGGACAACCTGAGAGTAGCCGCCACCCGCGGCGCCGCCCTTGATGCCCATGACAGGGCCCTGGGAAGGCTCACGAAGGGCGACGATAGCCTTCTTGCCCAGCTGCGTGAGGGCGTCGGTCAAGCCGATAAGAACAGTAGATTTACCCTCGCCAGCTGGCGTCGGTGAGACGCCGGTGACGAGGACCAACTTGCCATCTGCGGGAGTATCCCCAACTTGAGTGATATCCACTTTGGCTTTGCTTTGCCCATAAGGAATAAGGGCCGTCTCCGGAATGCCTGCACGTGCAGCAATATCCGAAATCGGTTCGAGCTGGTGAGCTTGAGCAATATCAACATCAGAAGGTTGCGTAGTCATGCTCACCAGCTTAGCGCGCTAAAGAAGCGCGCTAAGCAACATCAAATTATTTCTAAATGATGCTAGGTGATGCTAGATAAGGACTGCGCCAAAGGCGTAGCACAGGAGGACCGACAAGACGATGCTCACAGTGCCTGGAATGATGAACGGGTGGTTGAAGACAGCCTTGCCAATGCGAGTCGAGCCAGTGTCATCCATTTCGACGGCCGCCAACAAGGTCGGGTACGTCGGCAGGATGAACAGTGCGGACACTGCTGGGAAGGCAGCCACTGCGGTAAGCGGATTGACGCCGAGGGCCAGGGCTGCCGGCATGAGAGCCTTGGTGGTTGCGGCCTGCGAGTACAGGAGCGCCGCAGCGAAGAAGAGCACGATGGCCAGCAGCCACGGGGCGGACTCAATGATGGACCCGGAGATGGCCTGGATGTCCTCCATGTAGTGGTTGATCAGCGTGGTACCCAACCATGCGACACCGAGCACGCAGATACAGGCGGACATACCCGACTTAAAGACAGGCGTGTTGAGAACGTCGCCGGCGGGGACCTTGGTGACCATGACAATGAGGGTTGCAGCGGTGAGCATCACTGTCATGATGGCCTCGTTTCGCGGCAGCGTCGGTTCCTCGATAAGACCCACCTGAGATGAGGTAAGGGTGGCCCACAGCATCACGATGACGATGGCGACGAGGAAGATGATGACCGAGGTCTTTGCACCTTGTGCCGGAGCGTAGTTCTGGGAACCCTGCGGCAGCTTCACCAAGCCCTGGGCCTTGCGCTCTTGGTAAACGGGGTCATCTTCGAGTTCTGCGCCCGAGCGGTTTGCTACCCAAGCGGCAGGGAAAATGGAGAGGAACGTAGCCGGAATGAGGACCGCGAGGATCTGCAAATAGCCCACACCCATCGGTTCCAGCAGCGAAGCCAACAGAACGACGGCTGCGGAAATAGGTGAGGCACAGATTGCCATCTGCGAGGCTACGACGGAAATCGAAAGCGGACGGGAAGGACGGACCTTGCCTTCCTTCGCTACCTCAACGATAACCGGGAGCGTGGAGAACGCCGTGTGGCCGGTGCCCGCTAGGACGGTCATCAACCACGTAACGATAGGTGCGTAGAACGTGATCCTCTTTGGGTTCTTGCGAAGAAACTTTTCGGCAAGGTAGACCAGATAGTCCATACCGCCAGCGCGCTGCATGGCAGCAATGGCGGCGATCACGGTCATGATGATGCCAATGACATCAAAGGGGATGTCTTCACGCGTTACGGGGACACCGGTGAGGCCGAGTAGTAGAACGCCCAAGCCGCCGGCCATACCAATACCGATCGAACCAATTCGGGCACCGAGATAAATCGCCGCAAGGACGATAATGATGTGCACAACAACCATTATGTAACTCCAATATGTGCAGGTGAACTGCAGTATGGGTGGTAATTCGCGCTGTGGTCAGTACACGACCTGGGCGCGACAACTGACAGTTCTAATTCTGCCCTATTTATGTGGCTTTGGCGAGAATCCAGGCCCGATTGTGTCCGTTTACACACCGATGCCAACCACTGCTCCCCCATCGGGGTGTCCACGGTGTCGGTAGCATCAGTTGGATTGAAAACAGTCAAACGCCCGTACCACCTTCAGCGAGGCAGTACGGGCGTGGACGAAACAGCAGAGCGTATTTACAACACTGGTGCTGTCGACGGTTTATTCATCGATGTAGAGCTGACCGCGGAACTCCGGGTGCATGAGGTTCTCAACGGACAGAACCTTGTTAAGGGTCTCCTCATCGAGCAGGCCCTTCTCCAGAACGAGCTCCTTAACACCCTTGCCGGTCTTGAGGGACTCCTTAGCAATCATGTCACCGTTGTGGTGACCAATGAACGGGTTCAGGTAGGTGACGATACCGATGGAGTTCTCAACGTACGCGCGGCAAACATCAGCGTTAGCCGTGATGTCCACGACGCACTTCTCACGCAGGGTGTCGACGGCGTTGCCCATGATGCGGATGGACTGGAACAGTGCCTCACCGATAACCGGTTCCATGACGTTGAGCTGCAGCTGACCAGCCTCGGCAGCCATGGTGACTACGTGGTCATTACCGAAGATCTTGAAGCAGACCTGGTTGACAACCTCCGGGATAACCGGGTTGACCTTACCCGGCATGATGGAGGAACCGGCCTGACGCGGTGGCAGGTTGATCTCAGCCAGGCCGGCGCGCGGGCCAGAGGCCAGCAGGCGCAGGTCGTTACAGATCTTGGCCAGCTTCATCGCTGCGCGCTTAATGGTGGAGTGCAGAAGCACGTAGGCGCCACAGTCGGAGGTTGCTTCAATGAGGTCGCGGGCGGTCTTGATCTCAAGGCCCGTCACCTCAGACAGTGCTGCGGTGACCTGGTGGCGGTAGCCGGCCGGGGTGTTCACGCCGGTACCGATGGCGGTTGCGCCGAGGTTGATCTCCAGCAGGCGCTTCTGGGCGTCACGCAGGATGGCCTGCTCTTCGGCCAAGTTGTGAGCGAAGGCCTTGAATTCGTCACCCAGGGTCATCGGCACTGCGTCCTGCAGCTGGGTGCGGCCCATCTTCAGGATGTCAACGAACTCATTGCCCTTGGCGTGGAACGCAGCCTGCAGCGCGTCGATACGCTCAATGAGGTCCTCCATCGCGTAGTAGATGCCGAGACGGAAGCCGGTCGGGTACGCGTCGTTGGTGGACTGGGACATGTTGACATCATCGTTCGGGTTGATGATGTCGTAGGCACCCTTTTCCTCACCGAGGTGCTCGAGCGCCAGGTTGGCCACAACCTCGTTGGTGTTCATGTTGAGCGAGGTGCCAGCGCCACCCTGGAAGACATCCAGCGGGAACTGGTCCATGCAGCGGCCTTCTTCGAGAATCTGGTCACAGGCCCAGATAATTGCTTCTGCCTTCTTCTTCGGAAGAACGTGCAGGCGGCGGTTGGCCATAGCGGTGGCCTTCTTGACCTGGACCATGCCGCGGATGAAGTCCGGGATGGTGTTGATGGTCACGTAGGAAATCTGGAAGTTTTCGATAGCGCGGAGCGTGTGAACGCCGTAGTACGCATCGTTCGGAACTTCCAGGGAGCCGAGAAGGTCAGTCTCAGTACGCGTCTTCTTGCTAGAGGCGGACTTCGAAGACTTGTTGGTGGCCTTTTCTTCGACCTGGGACTTTACATCCTTGGTCTCTTTGGCCTCTGCTTGTGCATCCTTCTTAGTTGTCTTTGCCATCGGGGCTGACTCCTTGCATAAAAATCGAAGAACGATGATGGTCAGTCCCCATCGTAGCTAGGAGCCCGAATAAAATGTTTGGAATCTCCCCCTAAAAGCGGGCAATCCGAAGATCCGAGGCAAGAATTGCCTCTGCCCCGAGCTCTTCGAGGCTGTCCATAACTTGGTTGGCCAGTTTGCGGGGAACCATGACGCGCACGGCAACCCACCCTTCACGGGCCAAAGGAGAGATGGTCGGTCCTGTAAGCCCAGGGGTCACCGCCTCGACGTCTGGCAACTTTTCTTCTGCCACGTTGTAGTCCAGCATGACGTAGTGGCGCGCATTGAGGATTCCTCGAATGCGGCTAAGCACAACGTTTTCATCAGCGGTGACGTCTTCTCCCTCACGCTTTATCACCACGGCCTCCGAGGAGACGATGGGGTCGCCGAAGGGTTCAAGCCCCTGCTGGCGGAGGGTGGCTCCTGTGGAGACAACGTCGGCAATGACGTCCGCGACTCCAAGGTGAATCGAAATCTCTACTGCACCGTCAAGGCGGATAACCTCGGCATCGATTCCATTGGCAGCGAGGTGATCGCGTACCACGTTGGGATAGGACGTGGCGATGCGCTTGCCTTGCAGCTTGGCGACGTCCCACTGCTCCCCTGCTGGTGCGGCGTAACGGAAGGTCGAGCCGCCAAAATTGAGTGCTAGAACTTCATTGAATTTCGCTCGGGAATCGAGCGCCAAGTCTCGACCAGTAATTCCCAGATCCAAGACGCCTTGTGCCACGTAGATAGCGATATCCTTTGGGCGCAGAAAGAAGAACTCGACTCCGTTCTCCTCGTCCACGACGTTGAGCGATTTACTGTGTCCGCGGCCCTTGTAGCCGGCTTCCTTGAGGATTTCAAGGGCTGCCTCGGACAGCGATCCCTTGTTGGGGACGGCGATTTTGATCATCAGTGTGTGGTGCTTTCTACGCTGAATACGGTGAATGGTGGGACGGCTTTATGGCCGATTAAAGGTAGGTGTAAATGTCTTCGAGCTTCAGGCCACGCTTATGGGCCATAACCTGGAGCCAATACAGCAGCTGTGACATCTCCTCAGCGAGCTCTTCATCAGACTGGTATTCCGCGGCGATCCACACTTCGCCAGCCTCTTCGATGATCTTCTTGCCCAGATGGTGGATGCCTTTGTCAAAAGACTCCACGGTGCCGGAGCCCTCAGGGCGTTCGGCGATCTTCTGGGACAGTTCCTCAAATAGGCTCTCAAAATTCTTCACGGTGGTTTATTCTTCCACACCGCTGCATAAAATTCTGCTAGTCGGCCGAAATTCTCAGTTACGCAAAGCCGGCTGACATGATGCGCAACTGAAATCGGTACGTCTAGTCGGCGCGCAACCGGCTAAACCACTCGTGAACATTGGCCGCCGTCGCCCCCTTCAGATGACGGTGAGCAGAGCCCCGGAGGTCAGTAATTTCGGTGGCTTGCTCGGGCGCCGCGACGTGGTCTCCCTCCGGCAGTCCGATGACGGTGCACCCGGCGTCGACAGCCGCGCGCATACCTGCCGCAGAGTCTTCAAATACAAGGCAGTCCCGTGGATCGGCACCCACTCGACGCGCCGCCTCGATATACATATCGGGGGCAGGTTTGCCTTGGGGTACTTCGTCACCGCAAATCGTGTCGACGAAGTACTCGCGGCCTAAGGCCGCAATCGCGGAATCAGCCACATATCGTTCCGTGTTTGTGGTCACGATCATCGGCATTCCCAGGCCCTTGAGTTCGTCGAGCAGCTCGGGAATCCCCGGGAAAATCTCCAGGTGTTGGGCAAAAAGGGACCTGACGTAATCGAACATGAGCGCACGATAGCGTTCGTTATCTCCTGGCTGAAGCGTAACGCCTGCTTTGTGCGCACAGATGCTGAGTGTGTCTTCGAAGGTAGCGCCAACCGTGGCTAAGCGCTCCGTGGGTGTTAACCGGCGCCCTAGTGTTTCAGAGAGATAAAAAGTGGCCTCTTCCCACAGGGGCTCGGAGTTGGTCAGTGTGCCGTCCATATCCCAAAAGATTGCTGCTGGACGGGTAGTGAAAGCGGAATTTGCGTGGTCAGTCAATTAGAAGTCCAGCTCCGGAAGCTGCGCGAGCGCCTCATCGTCCGCACCGGTTGCCGCAGAGGCGGAGTGAATAAGCTCTGTGAGCTCTTCCTTCTCCTCCGGTTCCAGCACTGCATCTGCGTTTTCTTGGTTGAAGGCCGCGAGCTTGTCCACGGTGGGGCGTACCGCGGCGCTCAGGAGTGACCCTTCAGGGTCATCCGGAAGCTTATCCATATCGTCGAGGAAGGACTCCAAGATAGTGCGAAGGCGTGGGAGTACCGCGGCATCAAACGGGGCCTCCCAGAATTCCTTTTCTTCTTCCTTGAGGTAATCCCCGGTAGCGAAGGACTGTAGGTTGGACATGAACTCATCAACGGTGGGCTGGAATTCTGCACGAATCGTCATGAGCTAAATCATGCCTGAAGTTACCTAGAGGCGCACGCCCAGCAAGGAATTAACTGCGGTGCGCAGCAAATCGGATGCCTCTTCTGTTGCTTCCCCGGATTCTGGAGCCTTCTTCGCCCATTCATCGAGAACCGCAATGGCGCGCGGAGTATCGAGATCATCAGCCAACGCCAACCGCAGGTGCTGAATGACTTCCTTGACCTCCTCCACCGTGCCCGGATGGCTTAAAGCTTCGCGCCATCGCTGGAGTCGCTCCTGCGCAGTGCGCAAAACGTCATCTGACCAGTCGCGGTCGGCACGGTAGTGGCCGGCGAAGACACCCAAGCGAATCGCTGAGGGATCGACGCCCGCCTCCACGAGCTTGTGGACGAACACGAGGTTGCCCAAAGACTTGGACATCTTGGTTCCGTCCAAGCCGATCATGCCGGTGTGTACATAGGACTGCGCCATGCGCTCCACGCCGAGCGCTGCTTCTGCGTGCGCTGCGGAGAATTCGTGGTGCGGGAACTTCAGGTCCGAACCGCCGCCTTGAATATCGAAGCTGGAGCCAAGCCGGTTGGTTGCGATGGCGGAGCACTCAATGTGCCATCCAGGGCGGCCCGGCCCAAAAGGCGAATCCCAGGCCGGTTCGCCTTCACGGTGCGCGCGCCAAATCAGAGCGTCAAGAGGATCGCGCTTGCCGGGGCGATCAGGGTCGCCACCGCGCTCGGCAAAGAAGGTCTCCATTTGCTCGCGGGAGTAATTCGACTCGTAGCCGAAGTTCTTCGTGGCCTCGATGGATGCGTAGACGTCCGGATAGTCGGGGTCATCGACGACGTAGGCCGCACCTGCGTCGAGAAGCGCCTGCACCATCTCCGTAATCTCGTCGATGGCTTCCATCGCCCCAACGAAGTGCTGCGGAGGAAACACGGAGAGCAGCTCCATGTCTGAGCGGAAAAGGTTGATTTGGGAGGTCCCCAACTCGCGCCAATCCACGCCATCGCGCTCCGCGCGCTCGAAGAGCGGATCATCCACATCGGTGATGTTCTGGGCGTAATTCACCTTGTAGCCGTTATCCAGCAGCTGGCGGTAAATCAGATCAAAGGTCAGATAGGTCGCGGCGTGGCCCAGGTGGGTCGAATCATATGGGGTGATGCCACAGACGTACATGGTGGCAGTCTCCCCACTGATGTCGAGCTTCTTGACCGCTTCATCAGCGGAGTCATAGAGGTGAAGCGGCGACGGGGCGCCAGGGACGGAATCGATGTGCGGGACAGGCCAAGATTGCATGCCCACAATCCTAACGTGTGCTGCCTCCGACGCGGGCGCATGGCCGGGCACATGGCTGTGTATCGCAGGGTGCTGCGGGGCTGGGCCTCTTCACCTCCTACGCGGCCAGCACGCCAAGTCCCAGCAAGAGCATGACGATCAGGCCGACGGGGATGCGGTAAGCGGCGAACCACTCGAAGGAGTGGCTGCCCACGAACTTCAGCAGCCAGGCGATAGATGCATAGCCCACAACGAAGGCGATGAGCGTGCCAACGAGTAATTGGGCGCCGGTGGCGGATTGTCCCACGGTGGGACCGAAGGCGTCGCCAAGCGAAAACAGCCCCGAGGCCATCACCGCCGGAATAGCCAAAAGAAAGCTAAAGCGCGTGGCCACCTCACGGTCGAGGCCGAGGAAGAGGCCACCGGAGATGGTGCCGCCGGAGCGTGAGACGCCAGGGATGAGTGCTAGGCATTGGCATAGTCCCATAACGATGGCATCGCGCATCGTGAGCTCGTCGAAGCCGCGGGTTTTCTTACCCACGCGCTCTGCCAGGATGAACACAAAGGAAAACAGGACGAGCATGGAAGCAGTAATCCATAGGTTGCGCAGATTATCCCTAATCAGGTCTTTCCCCAGCACTCCCAGGATGCCAATCGGGATTGAGCCAACGATGACCATCCAACCCATTCGATAATCCTGACCGCGCTGGTCCTTATGTACGAGACCCACGCACCAGCCTTTCAGGATCTGCCAAATCATCCCTGCGAAGTAGACGATCACCGCCAGCTCGGTGCCCAGCTGGATGACAGCGGTGAAGGAAGCACCGGCATCCTGTCCCCAGAAAAGAGTGGAGACAATGCGCAAGTGCCCGGACGAGCTCACGGGCAGGAATTCGGTGAGGCCTTGGACAAGAGACAGGACGATGACCTGCAGCCATGTCATGGCTTCAGTTGTAGCTGTTATAGTCACCCGCGATAGCCTACTCGGGAGTCCCATCGCTTCCTGTTTCCACCACGCTGGCTGCTAGGATGAGGGATCGTGAAAACGCGTCGAGTCCTGCTTTCTTTTGCCCTCCTTTCCAGCGCATGCGCGCTTGCCGCCTGTAATCCCACGGTCGGGGTTGGCGGGGACCCCGACTCGGCGGTCTATGGCAAGGCCGAGCCCGCATCCTCCCCGGCATCCGAGAAGCCGGTGGGTACCGTCGTGCCATTCGATGCAGCGACAGACCTCGCAGCCGTCGGCGACATCCTCGCCGTGCGCACCGAGGACTCGCTCGCGGTAGGTTCAGCTGCGGACTTTGAAGGCAAAAAGTCCACGCAGGTTACCGTGGACGAGAAATGTGGTGACCTCACCGCTTCTGAGAAGCACTTCCTTCTAGCGTGCGGGGATAGAGTTATGCTCATTGATCCGCTCAAGCCGGATTCCCCGCAGGAATTGGCTGTGGAAGAGGAGCAACCGGTGACGGTGGCTGCGGAAGCCTCCAGTGGCGAAGTCTTCGTTGGCTCGAAGGACTCCACCACCATCGGCGCGTACCTAGACGGCGAACGCACTACCGGCATCACTGTGGAAGCAGGCTCGGATCAGCTCATCTCCGTGCCTAATCCGGATGGCGCCGACGGCATCGTCCGTGTCTTGAGGGAGGACTCCACGATTCAATCGTTGGATTGGGAGAAGGAGCGTGCAGGCGGACGCCTTCGCGTGGGCCAAGGTGTAGGTCAGATCGCAGGCGGCGAGGGCGCCGTGGTTGTGGCTTCGGATACCGTCGGCAAGCGCATTGCCATCTATACCGCCAGCGACGTCATCCGCTTGCACCAGTACGGCAATACCGATGGCACGCCGTGGGGTGTGGCTTGGGACGCCGGGCGCAAGCTAGCGTGGGCGACAACTACAGACAACAACCTCCTCCACGCCTACACCATCGCTGCGGGTGTCCCGGAGAACGTCGGCACCATGGATACGGTGGCGGATGCGCGCAATGTTGCCGTGCTTGGCGACGGCACCCTCGTCGCCGCCTCCGCTTCTGGCGACGGGCTCCAATTCATTTCTGATCCACAGCTCGAGAAATCCCCGCGTTAGTATTTCAGTCCCCCCTTCAGCCTTAACTTTCCAAAGGACAATGCATGCAGTACTCCGCTCTTGACCGCGCCCGCCACGTGGCTTACCAAGCCGCCTTGAAGGGGATGTTTAAGCTCAGCCCGGAAAGAATTCACGGGATCATCAACGGCGGGTTGGCTGTGTTCCAATCGGCCGGCCCCTTCAACCGAGCTCTAGGCAAAGCTTTGCCGGTTACCGATCCCGTCCTTGAACAAGACGTGTTTGGGGTGCACTTTCCGCGCCCGCTGGGTCTAGCAGCAGGCTTTGACAAGAACGCGGCGGCAGCCGACGTCTGGTCCCCCATCGGCTTTGGGTACGCGGAGCTGGGCACCATCACCCCGAAGGCGCAGCCGGGAAACCCGGCTCCCCGGTTGTTCCGGCTCAAAGCAGACAAGGCCATCCTCAACCGCATGGGCTTCAATAACGAAGGGGCGCTGGCGGCCGCACGAAACCTCCGGAAGCGCCGCTACAACGATGTCATCGGCATCAATATCGGAAAGAACAAGGTCACCGAGGCTGAGCGCGCGGTGGATGACTACCGTCAGTGCGCATCAGTTCTCGGGGATTTGGCCGACTACGTTGTGGTCAACGTGTCCTCCCCTAATACCCCAGGGCTGCGTGACTTGCAGGCAGTGGAATCGCTGCGCCCCATCATGGAAGCCGTGGTGGAATCGACGTCCTCGCCGGTCTTGGTCAAGATTGCCCCAGACCTCAGCGATGAGGACATTGATGCCGTGGCGGATATGGCCGTTGACGTGGGGCTGGCGGGAATCGTGGCTACCAACACCACCATTTCTCGCGAGGGTTTGAAGACCCCATCCGCTGAGGTTGCCGCCATGGGCGCAGGCGGCGTGTCGGGTCCCCCGGTGGCTGCGCGTTCCTTAGAGGTGCTCAAGCGCCTCTATGCCCGCGTAGGAGACGACCTGGTGCTCATTTCCGCGGGCGGAATCTCCACCCCGGAGCAAGCATGGGAGCGCATCACGGCAGGCGCTTCGCTGTTGCAGGGCTACACCGGCTTGATTTACGGCGGCCCGGATTGGATCCGTGACATCCACCGCGGCATTGCCCAGCAGATCCACGCTCACCGCCTCAGCAATATCTCGGAGGCCATTGGCTCTGGTCTTGAATGGATTGACTAGCCCGGCGAAGAGCTTTCAGGCCAGCCGCACGGAGCGCTTCAGCGTTTAGCGCAGTGTGCGGCGGATGATAACCGCGCACAGCCCTGCCGCCACTGCGTAGAGGAAGACGACGTATTGGCCCATCGTTGTGAGGACCGTACTAGGCAGCGCGCGGCTGGCGATGATAAGCACTAGCGCGAGAATCAGCGCAATGATTTGTTCGCGGCTACCACGCTGATCGCGGCGTTGGGTACTGAATGCGCCGACGAGGAGGGCCGCACCAACGATGGCGAGGCGGCGCCACGTCCATTCGAAGGTGGCGCCCCATCCGTCGGTGAAAATGGACACGAGCCCGAATAGTGCTAACACGGCAGCCACCAACATGAAAGCGCCGCCCACTCGCAGGGCGGCGGGGATTTCTACTCCGTCGGATGTGGGAGGGATGTCCGGGTTCTTACTCATTGTGATAAGTGTAATTGGGCCGCTTAGTGGGCCTCGTACCAGCCCCAGGTAATCGCGCGCCCGAGGGTGTGGAAATAAAGGTTGAAGCCGAGGACCGTAGGTGTTGCCTCCGGGTCGATTTCGAGGCGTTCGACGTCGACGGCGTGTACGGCGAAGAGGTAGCGGTGCGGGGCGTGACCTGCAGGCGGCTGGGGGCCATAATAGACGCGCTGGCCAGAGTCACCGCGCAAGCTGATAACGCCTTCGAGTCCGAGATCCTCAGCGGCCCCTGCACCTGTGGGGAGCTCGCGTACGTCGGCCGGGATGTTGAAGGCAGCCCAGTGCCAGAAGCCGGACCCCGTCGGCGCGTCAGGATCAAAGCACGTGACGGCAAAGGACTTGGTCACTTCGGGCACATCCGACCACGACAGCTGGGGCGAGACATTTTCAGGTGCGCGGAAGCGCTCTGCGATCTCCGCTCCCTCCTCGATATCGGACGAGGTCACGGTAAAAGCTGGGACATCCCCCAACGGTGCATAGGGGTCTGGGCCGGGGAAACGGGAGTCGGTGGCGTAGTTCGCAGTGGAATGTGAAGTGTTGCTAGTCATAAATCCATTTCTACCGGAAAGCTATCTGCCGCGTTGTCGCTTACTACCCAGCTGTCTCAGGAGGTGGCAGTGGATACGCAACTTTCATCGTTGTGTTTTCCTCGTTTAAGAACCCAGTGAAAACCCGCTCTGAGGTGGCGATTTGTGAAGTTATGCCGGTTCGGGATACAGTATGCGAGTGCCCAGCCGAGAGGCTGAACAAACACCCTAGCCCGGGTGGCGGAATGGCAGACGCGCTAGCTTGAGGTGCTAGTGTCCTATTAACGGACGTGGGGGTTCAAGTCCCCCCTCGGGCACAGACCGAAGCCCCGCGCTCCACACCCTCAGAGAGGATGGTGTGAGGCGCGGGGCCTTCTTCATGCGGCTAGGGTCTATGCGCGGGCTTAAGGGACATTTCGTGTGGATTTGCGGCGTGTCGCACTAAGGGACATTTCGTGTGGATTTAGGAGCGTCCGGCCCAGCCTTTTCTTATGCCTAAGCTGGGGTTCCATTCGTTGTCGATGTGGGTGTCGAATGTGGCAGGTCGCCCGTCTGGGTGGCCGCGTCGTTTGAGTTCTTCTTTTGTCCAGGCCGCGTATGCCGCTCTCCCTAATTGCGCCCGAAGTCTTGATGCCTGGCTAGCCCCAATGGATGTGCAAGGGCTTCAGCGCCGAAGTCGCCATAGGAATTGACCTAACTGCACCAGCTGCGGCTTACCTACCACAGACCTAGTGTTATCCGGTGTTGATTTCAAAGATCGGGCCGTTGGAACCGATTCCAAATCAAGATCAAGGCATTATCCCAGGCTGCTCCAGTAATCCACATCGATCTATCCACACGAAATGTCCCTTAAGCCTATGCGCGCGATTCCGCAGTAGGCTCCGTTTCTTCTACTACCGTAGCCTTCTTCTTCGACGTGATGTAGCTATGCAGGCCCTTGATGACGATAGGCGCCACCGACAACGCGATGATAAGCAGCATAATCTTCTCAATCGAGTCAGCAATGCCTGGAATGTTTCCTAGAAAGACACCAACGAGGTTCATGGAGAGCACCCAAGCGACTGCGCCGCTGACATTCCATCCAATGAACTTCTTGTACCGCATTCCCGCCGTGCCGGCGGCTACCGGAATGAAGGTGCGCACGATTGGGACGAATCGTCCGAGCACTAGTGCAAGCGGGCCGTGCTTGCGGAAGAAGTCCTCGGCGGTGTTGAGATACTCCAGTTTGAGAAGCCGTGCGTCCTTCTTAAACAGGCCACGGCCAAAGCGGTGCCCAATCCAGTACCCCATCTGGTCACCAGCTATCGCGGCGATCATGCCTACAGCAATGAGTACCCACAGGGAGACCTGGAGCTCATGGCGCAGAATCGCGGCAGTCACGAGTAGTGAATCTCCCGGAAGAAATGGGAAGAGCACACCGGACTCGATGAAGACGACAAGGGCTATACCACCGATGACCCAGGGCCCAAAGGCTTCGAGCAAGGTGGCTGCGTCCATATAAGACGTGAGGTTGTGGATAAAGTCCATAATGCTCTCCAAAGAAAAATGCAGGCGCCAGGGCGGGCGCCAAAAGTAGGTAGTGAATCAAGAATTCGCTCCGCAGCTAGGGCGTAGAGACAATAAAGGTGAAACTAGCTAAGACGGTCACAATAGAAGTGGCCCTAGAGATGCTTGCGGATGCGCAGTGCTGTTCAGTATCCCGCGTGCAAGGCAATACTCATGCATCGAATCGCGGCTTAACAGTAAGTTGAGGTGCAGCTCTCAGCTGCTCCCCAGCCAGCCAAGCCGTCTCCTGCCTCCGTCTTTAGCCGTTCTCCCATGCTTTGGACTCAATGCGGGGTTTGGCGTCTTCGGCACTAGACTTCTATCTCTATGAACACAGGTTGGGTGTACAGCGTCGGGGACTTTTGTGCGTCTCTGGGCCGCGCTGCGTGGCAAAGCTGCAAGCGTTGGACGTGGAAACGTTGGACGGCAGTAGTCGCTGCCGGTGCGGCATTGATGCTACTCGCCGTGCTTGTCGACGTCCCCTCACTCGCCGCCCTCCGCACGTGGTCAGACCAACTCGGGCCGTGGTTTGTCGTTGCTTTTACGGGCGCCTACATCTTCTTCACCCAGTTCCCTATTCCCCGGACCGTGTGGACTTTGGCGGCAGGCCTTCTTTTCGGCCCGTGGCTTGGGCTTTCTGTTTCCCTTGTCGCGCTGACTATCTCCGCCACCATTTCTCTCCTTATCGTCCGCGGCTTACTTGGTGAGTGGATTCGCCCGCATCTCACGCACAAAGCGGTATATGCAATCAATGCCCGGCTTGAGCGCCGGGGTTGGCTAGCGGTGGCGTCATTGAGAATGGTCGCCGGAGTTCCGTTTTCCTTACTAAACTATGTTGCAGCGCTCACTCCGATTTCGGTGACTCACTTCGCCATCGCTACACTCATCGGTTCGATTCCTACCACCGCCATCGGGGTCTTCTTCGGGGATGCGCTCACCGGAGCGATGAGCCGCTACACGATCGCCGGCTTCCTTATCGCTGCGGCAGTGGGAATCGCTGGTCTCATCCTAGACACGCGGTTGCCGCTCGGCCCCGGAATGCGTGGCCCAGTCAAGCGCAAAGAGTAGACTGAGCGTTGTTTCTTGCTGGAAGGAGTCTCTCACTGTGCTAGCTGTCCATGCCCGCTACCGCGGACGCTCGGTACGCCGCGCCGATTTGGTCCAACGATCCGCCGCCGCGCTTTCCACCCTGGAGGGAATCGGCGAGTTTGAGGTCCTTGGTGTTGAGGATATTTGCGCTGTGGCCTATTCTTCTCCGGCGGTCTGTGATGTCGTTATGGCGCTTCTCGCGGACGGTGACTGGGCCATTGGCATTGGAATTATCCCTGGCGAAGGCGCAGGTGATGCCGAAATACGCGCAGTGGCAACCGCCGCGGTAAAGGGCTCGGCGCGGGCCGGACACGTCTACGCCAAAATTGATCGGCGCGGGCGCGCTGCGGAGGCGCAGGATATTGCAGCGGCATTCGCCCTACTCGGCTTTGTGCTGCACAAGCGCACAATGGAAGGCCGTGAGGCGACATCTCTTGTACGCGGCGGGTTGAATCAGAACGAAGCTGCGGAAGAGCTGGGCATTTCCAAACAAGCGATGTCCCAGCGCCTCCAAGCGGCGGGGTGGGCAGCAGAGACGGCCGGTTGCCAGCTCGCCATCAACCTCATTGACCGAGCGAATTCGAATTAGAGCAAATCTTCTTTGCTCAATTCCGGTGTTGTGACAAAGTCGACGAGCCGCTCGACGGCGCCGATGAGCGTGGAATCGAGATCCCGGAAAGAATTCACGGCGTTGTACACGCGGCTCCACCCTTCCTTGGGATCAGACCACCCCGCGCGCTTGCAGATGCCCGTCTTCCAGTCTTCCCCATAGGGAACCTCGGGCCAGGCGCGCAGCCCTAGGCGCTCAGGCTTTACAGCCGCCCAGATATCAATGAAGGGGTGACCGGTGACAAGCACGTGCTCGCCCACCGTTTGCGTCAACCGCGTTTCCTTTGATCCTTCGACTAGGTGATCCGCGAGGACGCCCACACGGCGTCCCGGACCGGGCTGAAACTCAGCCAAGCGTTCCTCAAGGTTATCGAGTCCTTCGAGGTATTCGACGACCACACCTTCCACCCGCAGATCGTGACCCCAGACCTTTTCAACGATGGCCGCGTCGTGAATGCCTTCAACCCAAATGCGCGAAGGTGCGGCAACTTTCGCCTCAAGATTCTCCACACGGCGCGACCCGGAGTTTGACTTCCGCGGCGCCTGCTTTTCGACGTATCGCGTTAACGTCACTGGCTGCCCCTCCAACAAGAACCCCCCTTTCACGAGTTTGAATACTCGCTCATTTCCATGTCGGTCCTCGAGGCGCACGACTGGGCCCCATACGGTTTTGTCGACGCCCAATACTGCCCCTACAAAGTCATCACCTCGAACCTCGACGACCATGCCTGGTTCAGCGGGTACCTCGGGGTACTCCGGCTTCTTGTTCCGCGCATGTCCTGCAAAAATATCGCCGCCATAGGGATCTCGGGAATTCAAGCTCATAGGGGTCTACCCTATCGTCTACACTGTCCAGCCATGGATATGCGCGCCGAAGTCTGGTCCCCTGTACAAAACGTTTCTGTTTGGCTTGGTGCATGGCTATGGGGTCACGAATCCACCGATGGCTTTCTTGATGCCCTCAGCGAGCTGGGTGGTGAGCAACAAGGGGTCGACGGAGAGCCGTTTGTTGATGTTATGTCACTTCTCCGGCGTGAAACGGCCTCCGTCATCGAGCGTGGAGAGCGCGAACCGCTGCTTCGGCTAGTTCTCTCCGGCCCTGGCGACGCGCCAGCACTTCCAGCCGGCACGGAATCGGCGCGAGCGGCGGCAGAAAATCCGGCAGGCGCAATCGTGGTGCGTACCAATAATCGGGATCGAAACCTGGTGTTGGTGCCCACCTATGCCGTGGGCGCGACACGGTGGACGGTGATTGAAGAGACTGCCCCGTTACCCTCGCCCGCTTGGCTTAGCCCGGGCGAGGCCGATGAGCTCTTGAGTACCGCGACGAATGAGTCAGCAAACCTCATCGAGGCATTGGGCTATCGCAGCGATGCCCTCCCCAATCTCCGGCTAACAGTAGGCACACTAAGCGATTTCTACGACACCCCCGGATTACCCGCTGCAGTGCCGGGGCGAGCAGCGAAGCTCTTCGCCCGCGCCGACCGCGTGGCGGCCATCATCGAGACGGTGACTGACCGCATTCAAGATCACAGTCTCGATCCGCAGCTTCTGCGCCTGTGGCGCCATATCCGCGAAGCACGCATGGCCGGCGTGGCTTATGCGCTCACCGATTTCGCGCGTTAATGCGGCTTGCGCAGAGACCAGATGTCACAACAACCTTCAGCGCAGGGTGCGCCATTGACCGTACAGCCCTGAACGGTAACCTCACCGAGTGAAGCAGGTTCAGCGTCATGCTCTAGCTCCTCGATGAGGTCCACGATGAGCGAGGCAAAACGCGCAGATGGGCCGGCGGTGCGGGTGCGATAGACGCTGACGCCCATTTCCTCAGCGGCTTGCTGAAGTTCAGTATCGAGATCCCAGATGACCTCCATGTGATCGGAGATAAATCCAATTGGGCACACGACAACGCTGTCGACACCATCTTCCTCATGGATTCGCGTGGTGTGGTCGACAATGTCCGGTTCCAACCACGGGGTGGCTGGGTTTCCTGAACGGGATTGCCACACTAGGTCATAATTCTGGACCCCGGCAGCCTTGGCTACGAGCCGTGCAGCCTCCGCTACCTGGCGGGAATAGATATGCTTATCGCCTTCTGCTCCCCCAACAGCATCGTGTGCCGATGGCACTGAATGCGCAGTAAAAAGCATGCGGGTGCTAGCCAGCTTGTCTTCCGGCACCTCCGCATAAGCCTCGCGGACGGCTGCTGCCATCTCCTCGATGAACTTGGGGTGATCGAAGAATTGGCGCAGTTTGGTGAAGTTCATGTTGGGCAGTTGCTCGTCCTCGAGGTGCTTGCGCAATGCAACGATGTCCTCGTTGTACTGGCGGCAAGCACTGTAGCCGCCCCAGGCGGAGGTAGCGAATACGGCGACGTTGCGCACACCATCCGCGGCCATCTGCTCGACGGCTTCTGCCCCAAACGGGTACCAGTTACGGTTACCGAAATAAACCGGTAGATTATGTCCGCGTTCCTTCAGCTCTGCGGAAACATTAGAAATAATCTCTCGATTTAGCGCATTAAGCGGACTAATGCCGCCTAGGCGGAAATAGTGTTCCCCGACGACTTCGAGCCGCTCGCGCGGGATGCCGCGCCCACGAGTAACGTTCTCCAAAAACGGGACGACCTCCTCGTTTCCTTCCGGGCCACCGAAGGAAAGAACGAGGAGGGCGTCAAATGAAGAGGGCACCGAATCGGTGCCGCGGGTGTTGCCCTGGGCAGTACGCAGTGTGTCAGTCATGCAGCCCAGTTTAGCAACGGGATGTACTAGATCAGTCGCACGGCATAGGGTGCCATGCCGGCTTGTCGTACTGGGGAGATGCTGACGTTTTGACCGGATTGCGGAGCTTCGACCATGGTGCCGTCACCAAGATAGATTGCCACGTGCTGATTTCCGCTCGGGCCGTAGAAGACAAGGTCGCCTCGCTGCATCTCGCTCGGGGAAATCTTGGTTCCCTTCTGATACTGGTAGCCGGTGTAATGCGGCAGGGAAATACCGACGCCAGCAAAGGCATAGAGCACCAGCCCAGAACAGTCGAAGCCGACCTTGTTGTAGTCGCCATAAGAGTCAGCGACGCCGCCGTCGCGAATGCCCTGCGTAGGACCGTTGGCATCGCCACCACCCCAGGCATAAGGAACTCCCACTTGAGACGTCGCACGCTCGATCACGGTCTCGATCTTCGCTTCGCGGGAGGCATCGCCCAGTGAGGCGGATGCCTTCTTCGTCACGCTATCGGTGGTGTCGAGTTCCTCTAGGACACCGGAGACATCGGATTCAAGGGAATCCTCGTCATCAGTTGCGTTCGCTGCATCGCTATCGGACGTCTCCGTGGAATCCGTCGCTTCCGCAGCGCTGTCTTGCCCACCCTGGAGGGCAAAGAGCTTGGAAGAGCCTTCCGCCAGAGCATCGATTTCCTCTTGGCTCAAGCTGTTATTGTGGTCCGGCTGAGATGCGGCCACCATCGAGGCCACCGTTCCCACCGCTTCAATGCCAAGCGCAACGGTTTCCGCATCGATTCCGTTCGGATCGAAAGAGCTGGAGCTACCGCCCTGGGAGTTCTCGGCGTTCTCTTCAGAGGAGCTGGCCGTGCTTGTCGACGACAACTCTTGCACGTTCGGATCGGAAGCCACAGTGCTTGCGGCGCTAGAGAGCTCTTCCAATTCGTCTGCAGAGGCAGAAGCCGTCGACGGCTGCGATTGAAGCGTGGGGTTCTGTGCCTCAGAGTCGGAGGGGCCGGCCACGGTGGACGCTGTGGACTCGGCGGTCGGCTCCGTGCTGGCCGGTGTCGAATGCCCCGCAGCGGATGGTGAGGATACCGTCGAGGAGTCGTGAGCAAGCGTCGTGGTACTAGCCTCAGAACGACCCTGTGCAGAATTAGTCCCGGCCCTCTCCTTGACCTTAGATCCAGCTGTCGGGCTTGACGGATCTTCTTCGTCCATGCCCTTGGCTTGATTTAATGCCTTGTAAAGAGATGAGAGTTGGGAAAGCAGGTCCTCGCGTTCGGACGTAGATTCCTCAATAGAAGTCTCGGACGCAGAGAGTTGCTCGCGCGCGGCAGCCTCGGCATCGGCCGCCTGGTCCGCACGTTCCTCGGCCAGTTGTTGGGTCTTCCGCAGCTGGGATTCCTTGTTCGCCTTTTCCGTGCGCTGCTTCTCCAAGTCGCTAACGACGGCCTGCTGCTTCTCAGACTGCGAGCGAAGGTAAGACTGGCGCTCCAGCATGTCCGAACGCGCGTCTTTCCCTGCCGCATGGGAGACAGCATCGGAAGTATTGGCTCGGCGGTAGGCGGAACGGGAGACCTCATCCAGCTTGGCCTGGGCATCGGCGACGTCCGCTTGTGCGTCGTCAAGCTGCTCGCGCGCCGTCGTTGTTCCTTGACGCGCCTGGTTTGCCTTAGTACGGGCGTCGTTGAGATCGACCAGCGCACGGTTGACGGTTTCGCGCTGCGCACCTATGGAGGCTTCCGCTTGTGCGATGCGCTCCTCAATCTGAGCGATTGCGCCCGCGAGATCTGCGATGGATGGGTTGTCGGAGGATAGCAGGGATTTGATGTTGATCTGCTCAGGTTCCGCAGCCACTGCAGGAGTGAGCGCGGAGACAGTAGACAAGGCGGCGGTGGTCGCTATGGCAGCGCACGCTGCCTTAAAGCGCCGAAAGCCGAAAGATGATGTGGTGGCCACGAGGGTTATCTCCTAGACACCTACCCCGGAGAAGTCACGCATGTTGCGTAGACGAGCTTGCCGGACATCGAGACCTGGAGGTGACGAGTTGGACGAGCAAAAGAAACAGCGGTGTGTACGTAGCTAGTCTCGCCTTCAAGCAGGATGAGGCGGCAATCGATTTCCCAATGGGAATAGTGGACTTAATAAGGCTTGCGCCCGGAATTGACCGGGATACGCGAACGCGGCTTGCCCCTGAAGAGCTCTTTGCTCTCTACGCCACGAAATGCCGAATAGACGGGGCGGCATTTTCTCTTATAGAGGCGGCAGGGAAATCTGCGGGGCGTCTGGCGTGTGCACCATCATCACGTCGAACCGTGCATCACAGCTAGCCACACTGCACTCGCATGGTGCTCGCTGGGCTCACGGAGAGCGGCGCCGAGTATGGCTGCACGATCCGACGACGAAGGGACACACACCCATATTCGGGCTCGAGGTCCTGCGTCGGTTCCTCCTCGCTCGGCGCCGCGCTCGTGGAGGGCACTTCCGCGGTCCTTAGTGGCGCACGCGCAAGCCCTCGCAGCTGGCACCCAACCGGAAACCGATGGAACTCATGGCCATCACAGCCCTCGATGAGGGCGTGCGAATGAAGTGTATGAAGCCTCTTCCACTCGGGAGGTAGGTGTTTCGATATCTAAAAGGTTGAACACTGGTACCGACTGCGTCGAGAAAACTGCATTGCTACGCGCATCGCTAGCGCGGTGCGACGGTCATCCACCAGGCGGTGAACCCCAACGGTCCTCTTCGCTCGCGGCGTGCTTCCCCACATACCCGTGCGACAAATCAGTTGAGAGTCAAGGCTTGGTCCATGAACGTATGGAGCAATAGTCAACCCGTGAGTCGATACGTGAACCATACGTCACCGACACGCCATCTCGCACACTTTTCCCATCTTTCACATCAGCCACGGAAAACCACAAGGCGTTACAGGCGCACCTAACCTGCAATGACTTTGTTATCAATGTGTGACTGTGACGTTGCTCACTCTTCCCCGGAGTGCAAACCTCTCCCCCTTAACTATCGCTGTGGATTGCGGCCCTGGGCTTGCCGCAGAAGCTCCGATTGCTCCCAGTGGAACCTGTCTTCTGGGGTGCAGGGAACGCTCCATTTCGGGACTGGAGAGAGCCGAAGTATTCGTCGACTTAAGGTGCCCGTGCGGCATCCGATGTGGTCGCTGCGTGGGCCGTATTCCTAGGGCTCTTACGCCCTCTCAACCACTCCCCCGTTACAAAAGTCAAGTCTTAGTGGTTGATTTGTGCCACTTCCCTACCCCTGTGGTGGGTGTGGCGCATGTTTAGCGGAATTCTCGCGGCGGCCTCGATCGCTTAGTTTCTGACCGTGTCAGCTTTCTGTGTAGCGGCTCGAAATCCCGCCCAGCCCGCAATTGCCGCTACGAAGAAAAACAACGTCAAGATTGCCAGCCATGGCGTTGAAAAATGATCTGCAGTTGCATAGAAATCATTCAGCAAAGTTACCTGATCGAGTCCAGTTGGCAGCGAATCCTCGGCTGCCTCAATGGATGCCCGAGCATAAGAATTACTGACTGCGGACACCCGCATTGGCGCTTGGAGAATCACGGTATCGAGTCCCGTTTGTTCTTGAAGGGTTGTCGCCAGGTCGCGCAGATCGGGAATTTTGTCGGGGAAGACATCTACCACTGCGATGCCATGGTTGGGCTGGAGGGAGTCTGCGATGTGGACCTGGAGGTCGGCGTCTTGCGCCAGCTCTGGGTTGGAGAACGCTACACCGTCGGCCGAGAGCTGATCTGCAATGTCGTCTACATCTACGCCCGCCGGGATCATCCGCCACTCCTTAATCTCTATGGCCGTTAATGCTTGGTGGCACAGTCTTCTGTCCAAACACGATTCGGAGGTTTGTCCCCCGGATTCCCGATCGAGCCTAAACCTCGGAGCGTGGGCGAGGCCGGTGACTCGCCGCTACCCCCGAAATGTAGGAAACAGAACGCCCGTACTGTTATGCTGGTGTCGACCGAGGGTTCTTGCATCTACAATAGATACGGAACATTCGCGTTCTGAGATCGCCGATACACCTGGCTCCATGTGGTTGCTAGGGCATATCGGCAAATTCGATGAACCTTCGACCAGTGTTCGATAACCCACAAGCGAAAAGCAAGGAATGGAGCTCCTTATGACTGAAAGCCTGAACTCCTTCGGCGCCAAGAAGACTCTTGAGGTCAACGGTAAGTCCTATGACTACTTTGACATCAATGCAGTCGAGGGCCTGGAGAAGCTTCCTTACTCCCTCAAGGTCCTGGCTGAGAACCAGCTGCGCTACGAGGACGGGAAGAACGTAACCAAGGATCACATTAACGCTTTGGCCAACTGGGATCCGTCCGCTGAGCCGGATACCGAGATCCAGTTCACCCCGGCCCGCGTTCTGATGCAGGACTTCACCGGCGTCCCCTGCGTGGTCGACTTGGCAACCATGCGTGAGGCTATCGCCACCCTCGGCGGCAAGCCGGACCAGGTGAACCCGCTCAACCCGGCCGAGATGGTTATTGACCACTCCGTCATCGTAGAGGCTTTCGGCTCCACCGAGGCTTTGGAAAAGAACGTCGAGATCGAGTACGAGCGCAACCAGGAGCGCTACCAGTTCCTGCGCTGGGGTGCCGAGAACTTCTCCAACTTCCGCGTTGTTCCTCCGGGAACCGGAATTGTCCACCAGGTAAACATTGAGTACCTCTCCCGCGTGGTCTTCGACAACGATGGTGTTGCCTACCCGGATACCTGTATTGGTACCGACTCCCACACCACCATGGAAAACGGCCTGGGCATCCTGGGCTGGGGCGTTGGCGGCATCGAGGCCGAGGCTGCAATGCTGGGCCAGCCGGTGTCCATGCTGATCCCGCGCGTCGTGGGCTTCAAGCTCACCGGCGAGATTCCGACCGGCGTGACCGCTACCGACGTGGTGCTGACCATCACCGAGATGCTGCGCCAGCACGGTGTGGTTCAGAAGTTCGTTGAGTTCTACGGCAACGGTGTCAAGTCCGTGCCGCTGGCCAACCGCGCCACCATCGGTAACATGTCCCCCGAGTTCGGTTCCACCGCTGCGATCTTCCCGATCGACGAGGAGACCATCAAGTACCTCGAGCTCACCGGCCGTCCGCAGGAGCAGATCGATCGCGTCGAGGCTTATGCCAAGGCTCAGGGCATGTGGCTCGAGCAGGACGCTCCGGAGGCACAGTACTCCGAGTACCTCGAGCTGGATCTGTCCACTGTTAAGCCGTCCATCGCCGGCCCGAAGCGCCCGCAGGACCGCATTCTCCTCTCCGAGGCAAAGGAGCAGTTCCGCAAGGATCTGCCGACCTACGCTTCCGGCGAGGTTGTTGCAGACGAGTCCACCATCGAGGCAAAGCGCATGACCTCCGAGGGCGGCGACGAGAATGCTCTCGTCGACGTTACCGGTGGCCTGAACAAGTCTCGCGCAGGCGAAGGCGAGTCCGCAGCCAAGGGCGGCTCCGGCCGCCAGTCCAACCCGGTTACCGTCACCTCCCCGAACGGTGGTGAGTACACCCTGGACCACGGCATGGTTGCTATCGCTTCCATTACCTCCTGCACCAACACCTCTAACCCGTCCGTCATGGTTGGCGCTGGCCTCATCGCACGTAAGGCTGCTGAAAAGGGCCTGAAGTCCAAGCCGTGGGTCAAGACCATTTGTGCCCCGGGTTCCCAGGTTGTTGACGGCTACTTCCAGCGCGCAGACCTCTGGAAGGATCTGGAGGCGCTTGGCTTCTACCTCTCCGGCTTCGGCTGCACCACCTGTATCGGTAACTCCGGCCCTCTGCCGGAGGAAATCTCCAACGCCATCAACGAGCATGATCTGGCTGCTACCGCGGTGCTGTCCGGCAACCGTAACTTTGAGGGCCGCATTTCCCCGGACGTCAAGATGAACTACTTGGCCTCCCCCATCATGGTCATTGCATACGCTATTGCTGGCACCATGGACTTCGATTTCGAGACTCAGGCGCTGGGTCAGGATCAGGACGGCAACGATGTCTTCCTCAAGGACATCTGGCCTTCCCCGAAGGAGATCGAGGACACCATCCAGCAGGCCATCTCCCGCGAGCTCTACGAGGCTGACTACGCCGACGTGTTCAAGGGTGACGACGCATGGCGCAACCTGGACGTTCCGGAGGGCGAGACCTTCAAGTGGAACGAGGATTCCACCTACATCCGCAAGGCACCGTACTTCGACGGCATGCCGACTGAGCCGGAGCCCGTTCAGGACATCAAGGGCGCTCGCGTCCTTGCTAAGCTCGGTGACTCCGTGACCACCGACCACATCTCCCCGGCTTCCTCCATTAAGCCGGGTACCCCGGCCGCTCAGTACCTGGATGCCAACGGTGTGGAGCGCCAGGACTACAACTCCCTCGGTTCCCGTCGCGGTAACCACGAGGTCATGATGCGCGGTACCTTCGCCAACATCCGCCTCCAGAACCAGCTGGTCGACGTCGCCGGTGGCTACACCCGTGACTTCACCCAGGAGGGCGCACCGCAAGCCTTCATCTTCGATGCCTGCGAGAACTACAAGGCAGCCGACATTCCGCTGGTTGTCCTTGCTGGTAAGGAGTACGGCACCGGTTCCTCCCGTGACTGGGCTGCTAAGGGCACCAACCTGCTTGGCGTGAAGGCTGTCATCACTGAGTCCTTCGAGCGTATTCACCGCTCGAACCTCATTGGCATGGGCGTCATCCCGCTGCAGTTCCCGGAGGGCGAGTCCCACGAGTCCCTGGGCTTGGATGGCACCGAGACCTTCGATATCGACGGCATCGCAGCCCTCAACGAGGGCGGCATTCCGAAGACGGTCCACGTGACCGCCACCAAGGAGTCCGGCGAGACCGTTGAGTTCGATGCCAAGGTTCGCATCGACACACCTGGTGAGGCCGACTACTACCGCCACGGCGGCATTCTGCAGTTCGTTCTGCGCCAGATGGTCAAGGCCTAAAGCAGCCTTGCCCATTATGTAGGCACCCCGACTCTGGGGCGACCTACATAGTTAGGCACCAAGGCCAGCTAGCAACATGGAGTGCTGGCTGGCCTTTCTGCTTCTGTCCCTCCCCTCTACTTCCTCCACCCGTTTACCCGCCGCCGTGCTTAAAGGAGCTAGTTTTCAGCCATGCCGATTATGAGCGACTCTGAACTGAACCGCCGCCGCCACGACATTCTGGTTGGCGCACGTAAATGCTTCGCTGAGCACGGCTATGACGGCGCGACGGTGCGGCGCCTCGAAGAAGCCACAGGTAAGTCGCGTGGGGCAATCTTCCACCACTTCGGTGATAAGGAGTCCCTCTTTCTTGCCTTGGCCCGGGAAGACGCCGCCCGTGAGGCCGAAGTTGTTGCGAACAACGGTCTCGTCGAAGTCATGAGTGAGATGCTGCGCCATCCGGAGCGCCATGACTGGCTTGCCACCCGGCTTGCTGTGACCTCGATGCTGCGTACCGATCCGTCTTTCGCCGCGCGCTGGCATGAGGAGCAACAGATTCTTGATGAGGCGGTCCGTGCCCGCTTGGAATCCAACGCCGAGAAGGGGCGCATGCGAGACGACGTCTCCATCGACACCCTCGTGACATATCTTGAAACCTTTATGGACGGATTTATCAACCGCCTAGCGCTCGGGGACACGAAGAATCTCGAGCAGGTTTTGGATTTGGTCGAGCAATCGATTCGCGGCTCCCACGCCGATCACTAGGCGTCAGTACTCGGTGGCGATGTGTGGTTGGCGCTACACTGTGGCGCATGGACCATACTCCCCTACGACTTTCGCGCACGCAGTGCGGAATAAGTCTGAGCGCTACGCCGCGGCTTGCTCCAAAGGAACAGCGCACCCACGATGCTCAGCCGAACCCGCGGATGGACAATTCAGGTCTTCGCGAGGTCATCGAGGAGGCTGGGCCTCAGCCGGGACGCCTCTCGTTTGGTGTTGTCGCAGCCTGGGCTTTTATAGGTCTAGTCGGGCTGTTTATGTGCAGCATGTCGATTCCTTTCTTCACTGGTAGCTTTGGTCCTCCGCAAAGCAGCTTCTCAGATCTAGGAATATTTTCGCTTATCCCAGTCATTATTTGCCTCGTCAGTCTTACTGTTTTCGTCGTAGGTTTGCGGAGTATTCTCAAGGAAACCCGAAATGCACAGCGTCTGCGCACCGCGTGGCGCAACGGCTGGATAGAATACCGTCCTGCTCTTATTGGCGAGCTTGTGTACCTGCGAAGCGAAACCGAAGGGACCGACGACCGTAAGCGGACTTATTTCTATTATTCGGCGCCTCTTTTGATCCTTCAGCCAGACGGCACACTAGCGAGCGCAATGTCCGCTGAGTTCCGCGCTGACAATCCGAATAGGCTAAGGTCACGGGGCGCTGCTCTTGCCGAAGGGGCTCGTATAGCAACCGTCGATACCGCGAACAATAATGGATGGACGGTCGCGGCTTACCGCGCCGATGGGATGAGCTCAGAGGCGGAACTATCCAACGGTCTCACCAACCGCCAAGTGGATGCCGTTCTCCAATTCGCTGAACAACGATGGGTACGCTAGCTCTCCCCGATTAAGACCGGGTTTTCGTCGGGGGCTAGTCCCCAGCCGCCGATGGTCACCGAGAAAATGGTGACCACGAACATTAAACTGTGATCCATGACTCACGCTCCCTTGCAGCTGCCCCGCACTCCGCTGAAGCTTCCTTCCTCAAGTGCAGGATCCCTCGCGCCTAAGGATTTGAAGGATCACGATCAGCAACCCAACCCAAACACGGATCGCAGCGGCATCCGCGAGGCTATTAATAGCGTCGGGTCTCCGATCGGCCAATCCAATCTCGGCATGGTCATCGTTGGCTCCTTTTTCATCTTCATTGGCGGCTCAGCGCTACTCTTCTCGGTGGCTCACACGATCTTTATATCGGTCCTGTTTCCCGGAGCCGGCGGAACGATTGGGAGTATTCCGATAGCCAGCTTTATCACTGGAGCTGCAGCCCTCGTGTTCGTCTTCGTTGGAATCTTGATTTTGCGGGGGCGCTTGGGTTCCACAACAAGGCTTCGCACCGCGTGGGAGAATGGCTGGATTGAATACCGCCCCGCGTTGATCGGCGAGCTGACCTATAGGCGCCGCGTTGATTACGACGACAGTACCGACTTTTACTACACCGCCCCGGTTCTCATCCTGCAGCCAGACGGATCATTGACGAAAAGCATGACCGAGGAATTCATTGCTCCAAACCCGAACTGGCTGAAGCTGCGGGGGCGGCTGCTTGCCGACGGTCCCCTCGTTGCCACCGTGGACTTCAACCACAATAACGGATGGGGCGTGGTGGGATATCGGGCAGATGCAGACAACCCGCAGCCAGAACTGCACAATGGTCTGCGCCAAAAGAACATTGAAGCAGCACTGTCTTTTGCAGAGCGGAACTGGGTAAGAAGTTAGTGATAAGAATGTCTGACCACGCTTTAGCACCATTCGACTTCCCGGAACACCACTACTCCGAGAGGCTCATTCCCCGCACTCGGCGTTCTGTGTCCGCCCCGAACTTGAGATCAAGCACATCTAGTATTGTTCGCGCGATCGCCGCGACTGGGCCACTCCCAGGCGGCGCCACACCTGAATGGCGAAGCCTACGGAACAACCTCATCACGGCGGTAGTGGGCCTAGCTATCGCACTATCAGCCTTTATCGGCGAAGATATGTCTATTAGTTCCGGATGGCAGGGCTTGGCCGTTGCAGTCTTCGTCCTCTTCCTCGTCGTGGCGGCCGGTCGAAACATTCGAGCAATTCGGAGCTCTACGTGGGGTGCTCGCCGTCTACGGACGGCGTCGGAAAATGGGTGGATCGAGTACTACCCCGCGCTGCTCAGTGAGATCTGGCAAACAGGTCGACACGTGCCGCACGCAGATCCCATCGAGTACTACTACAAGGCGAAGGTACGCATTTTCCTTCCAGATGGCACAGTTCAAGAAATCATCAGCGATGAGTTTGAGTCCCACGCTTCTCCCCGCGCCTTTCGCGAACAGGGGGTGGCCGTGGTGCGTTTCCAAAGCCAGGCGACGTTTGAGCACCCCACAGGCTGGTATATCGCGGCCCACCTATCCACCAAGCCACTTCGCTATGCGAGCCTCCACCACCAATTGAGCAGAGAGCAAGTCATCGCCGCGCTTGACGCGGCGGCATCCGCTCGATTTTAGATATCCTTCACGCTGCCATCGCCATCGATGAACTCTAGCGGCGAAGTCGGGAAGCTTTCGCGGCCGGCGACCTCGGTGACCACCTCAGCGACAAGCTCTCGGGAGGTTGTCAGCTTACCGGTGCGCTCTGCGTCCTTATCTAGCACGGTGATGCCGCGCGAAGGCTCCTCCGTCAGGGCTGCCGGGCCAAGGATGAGGTAATTGAGGTCGGTGGAGTTGAGCTTGTTGTCCACCTCCTTCTTCGACTCCACGTAGGCGTACCACTTCTCATCCGCAGGATCGGTCGTGTTCTCCGTGGCACCCATGTAGGAAATCATGATGTAGGCGGGAGTGTTCTTGCCCTCGGCAGAAAGCTTTTCCAGACCCGCAATAGATGCCAGCGCCGCATCACGGTCGACCGCCCACGTCACCTCCGCACCAGCACGGCCACCATTTCCGGCGCCCCACACGACGACGTCATAGTCAGCCAAAAGCTCTGCCCAGTCCTCAACAGAAAGCTCGGTGAGATCGCGAACCACCGCGGCGGCACCGAGGGCCTCAATATCAGAGACCTGGTCCGGGTTGCGGATGAGGGAATGGACGGTGAGGTTGGCGTCGACAAGCTTGGGCGCCGCCAAAAGCCCAACCTTGCCGTGGCCGCCGATGTATAGAACCTTCTTGCGCGTAGTTGTTGTCGTATCAGTCATGTGCGCCACCGTACGCGCCGGCTCGCTATCCTGCATGACCCCAGGGCAGCGTGAAAAACCCACGGGCTACAATCAAATTATGATCGCCATCATGACTGTTACCGGTGTTGATAACACCGGAATTATCTCTGCCGTTTCCACCGCCCTCGCTGAGCTCAAGATCAACATCGTTGACGTCTCTCAGACCCTCATGTCTGGGTACTTCACTATGATTCTGCGCGTCGAATTCGATGAGAATGAGGTCAGCATCCAGCAGATTCAGGAGCGGATGAATACCGTCGGTGAGTCCATCAAACAATCCATTCGCGTGCAGTCGGAAGCACTGTTCACCGCCATGAATGAGATTTAGGAGCGAGAATCAGTCATGCTTAATCGCTTCAACACCGTCAGTATTCTCGACACCATCGAGATGATCGAGAAATACCGCCTCGATATCCGCACCGTCACCATGGGGATTTCGCTGCTCGGTTGCACGCGCTCCACCATGGAAGCTACCGCAGAGGCCGTTTATGATCGCGTAACCACCCGGGCGGCTCAGCTCGTGGAGGTCTGCGAAGGGATCGAGGCCGAGCTCGGCATCCCGATCGTCAACAAGCGTATATCCGTCACACCGATCTCACTTATCGTGGCTGGCGTCGAGGGAAACCCCGTCGACGTCGCCCGTGCACTGGACCGCGCCGCTGAGACGACAGGTGTTAACTTCGTCGGCGGCTACTCCGCACTGGTTGAAAAGGGTGCCACCACTGCGGAGAAGACACTCATCCGCTCTATCCCGGAAGCGCTGGCTGAGACCAACCTGGTGTGTTCCTCGGTGAATATCGCATCCTCGCGCGCCGGCATCAACATGAACGCCGCAGCGCAGATGGGACGCATCATCAAGGAAGCTGCCGAACTCACCAAGGACCGCAGCGCCATCGGCTGTGCCAAGCTCGTGATTTTCTCCAACTCCGTGGGCGATAACCCCTTCATGGCCGGTGCCTTCCACGGTATCGAGGAACCGGACTGCGTTGTCTCCGTCGGTGTGTCTGGGCCGGGTGTTGTCGACCGTGCTCTCGGATCCCTGGAGGGCGCCACCCTTAATGAAGTCGCCGAGGAGGTCAAGAAGGCCGCCTTCAAGGTCACGCGTGCCGGACAGCTCGTTGGTTCGATGGCCTCGGAGCGCCTCGGTGTTCCTTTCGGCATCATCGACCTTTCCTTGGCCCCGACTGCGGAGCTGGGCGATTCCGTCGCACACATCCTGGAGCACATGGGCCTGGATCAGGTGGGCACGCACGGAACGACGGCAGCCCTCGCACTGCTTAACGACGCCGTCAAGAAGGGCGGTATGATGGCCTGCTCACGCGTGGGCGGTCTGTCCGGTTCCTTCATCCCGGTTTCGGAAGACAAGGGCATGATCGATGCGGTGCGCACCGGCGCTATTTCCATCGACAAGCTGGAGGCCATGACCTCCATCTGCTCGGTGGGCCTAGACATGATCGCCATTCCGGGCGATACTTCCGCGGAAACTATTGCCGGCATGATCGCGGACGAAGCCGCCATTGGTGTGATGAACCATAAGACCACCGCGGTGCGCGTCATTCCTGCACCAGGCACCAAGGCTGGCGACGAGGTCAACTTCGGCGGCCTTCTAGGCTACGCTCCGGTCATCCCGGTCAACCAGGTGGGCAACTCCACCTTCATCAACCGCGGTGGCTTCATCCCGGCGCCCGTACACGGTTTCCGAAACTAAGGCCTCAGCAACTCGGATCAGTTTTCACCAAGCACTTGACCCTCACACCGTGTGAGGGTTTAGCTTTGTCCTATGAAGATATCGGACGTCGCCGCGGCCGCTGGATGCTCAGTTCGTTCTGTACGACATTTACACGAGACGGGCGCAGTCCCTGAACCCGCCCGCACCAGCGGGAACTATCGCGACTATTCTGTTTCTGATCTGGCGTCGGTGCTGCGCGCGCGTGCGCTTATCGACGCCGGAGTCCCCGTCGCCGAGGTGAATCAGCCGAATGCTATCGAGCGTTCGTTTGGGGCGCTCGACGAGCGTATCGCTCGGCTCAAGCGACAACGCGAGCGCCTACTCGCCCTTGCCCAAGCGCCCAACGGGACTCCACAAGACATCCGCGAATCCCTCAAAGTGGCGATCCATGATCCCGCGATGCTGCAGCTCGAGCTTGATTCTTGGGATCTGATGGCCCTTTGTGGTGTCGCAACGGAAGGAACTTGGCAACAACTGCGCGAGAATCTTGAGGACGCCGAATGCTTGAGAGTTCTCCGCGACGTTGAATCGCTGTGGCGCGAACTTGGCGCACTGTCCCCGAATGATCGCGAGGTCACGGTGATCGTCGCCAAGCTGCAGCGTTTAGGCGAACGCGGCCTCATGCGGGGAATCTATCCTACGTTGCGGCCAGGTAAGGTCTTGCTGAGCGCCACCGATGCACCCACAACTGGTGCACAGGGCAGAGCGCTCGCGGCACTGGCGGGAGCACCACATGGGTAGGATATGGAGCTTCCTGGGAAAGCATCCTGGATTCCGATTGGCAAAGTACGAACTTAGTCTCTATCGGGATTTGTGGCGTTGGATACGCGGCGAGACATTGCTCCCCACTGGTGCTCAGGCACTTCCCCACCCTCCAGGCAGGCTGCAAATGCTTGGGCTCGTCACCGCGGTGTTGGTGGTAGAAATGGTGGTTGTTCACCTGATTCTCCCCGCAGGTGTGGTGCGGGGTGTGGCGCTACTGCTGTCACTGTGGGCCGTCATCTTCGTGTGGGGGTTGATTGCCGCCGAGCGCATCCGCCCCAGCTATATCTCCGACAAGGCTACCGTTCTACGTCGCGGAAGAACCGTCTTCGTTGAGGTGCCAACAGCCGTTGTGCGTTCCAAGAGCGTTGATCGCAGTTTTGCTTCAGCGATTGAAATACGCGATGGCGAGCTGACAGTAGGCGGCCCCGCAGGCACGGACACCCTCCTGCAGCTGAGCGCGCCTGTTATGGCCACTCCGGATCGCTATCCCTGGCAGCGGCCCCAGCCGATGGAGGTTGATAGGGTGCGCTTCTTTAGTGCTGCGCGCGAACATTAAATGGCGCTTTCACTGGTGGAAAGAGACTACCTATGCGCCGGCGTTGCGCAGCTTGTCTTCGAGTTCCGCTATCAGCGGTAGTGCTAGTTGCGCGCGGTCAACGTCGATTCCCCATTTCTCGGGTTCACTACGCACCATGTGCGCTGTGGCAGTGAGAAAGCGGGCGAAGTTTTCCACTACCGCGCGATTACCATTGCGCACTCCCTCGTTGAGGACTGTATTGCTCAGGCGCTCAGTCCATATTTCTAGAATGTGCGGCGAGGTGCTCTTAGCAATCGCCGTGCACGCAGCACGCGCCAAGCGTTCTGCCTCATCGTCGTGCCACACTCCCCCTGGGACGCGCAGGCGGCAAGAAATAATTGCCGCGCCTTCCACGGCAGGAATCATCCCCATGCGCACGCAGGTTTCCACGTAGTCCGCGCCGTAGCCGACCGCCATGACGTGTCCGATGTCCTTGACTACGCCACGCGTGTCTTCTTCAGTGACATACCATGCGCGGAAGGTGAGATAGTCCTCGTAATGAAAGTGGCCAGACTCAGCGAGAACAGTGAGTAAACGCGCGGCCATGACCTTGGTCCACACCTTGTCCGTGCGCAGGTAACCGGTGAGGCGATCCCGGACCTGGTCGATGTGGCCATCCCACTGACCTGACTCAATACCTTCCTTAAGCTCGGCAAAGGCCCAGTCCACACGGACTTCAGGCCGCTTGCTCACCAAACCGGTAAGCAGTGGTTCAATGACAGAATCGAGGGTATCGGTGTGGCTCATGGCTTCAGTCCTCTCCTGCTGCAGCACGGCTGGGGTCGTAGCGCTACTAGACCCTTGTGCGTGGGATGCCGGAAGGACCCAAGAAAAGAGCCTTGAGCGGTGCGTGAGTGTGCCCCCGATTCTAGCGCACTATAGGTTTTATGGAAGGCCACGAAGTACCACGGTGACCAGAAGAACATAGAGCGTTGCCGTTGCCGATTCTGGGGCTAGGAGCTAGCCCATTACGTTGTTGGCAGTTCCGCTTGAAGGAACTCAGGATTCGTACTCCTAGCCCCATGCTGGGGCAGGTTATGTTTGTCTGCGTTCCTTCTGCCTTGGGGCAGTGGAACTAGTCGTGTGATGTCTAGCGACTTTTTGGACACGGAGTCCAGGATGTTTTTGGACGGGATGTCTAGTGG
>NZ_VDTC01000109.1 GCF_007672725.1 Corynebacterium aurimucosum ATCC 700975 | reverse complement strand
GAGGAAGATGGAGAAGGAGAGAAGGTACAGGGAGAAAGGAGGAGGATGGGGAAGGGAAAGAAGATGGATGAGAGGGATAAAGATATCCGATGGGAGGTGTTCATCTGTGGTGGGGAGGAGGAGATCGCTGTGGGAGAGAAGGTTGAAGTGGGGGAGGGGTGGGGTGGATGGGGTGGGTGTAGGGGGAAGGTGGGGGTGGGGTATGGGGGGGGGGGGGAGATGAAGGATAAGAAGGGTGGTGAATCGGTGAAGGGGTTGGGGATGGAGGAAGGGGGGTGGGAGGGTAAGTGGGAAAAGTAGGATGAGGGGTTCGATGTAAGGAAGGAGGGGAAGGAGGGGAAGGGGTTTGGGTGGGTGGTAGAGATGAAGGGGCTGGAGGGGCAGTGCAGCGGGATGAAGGAGAGGGGAGTGGGGGGGTTG
>NZ_VDTC01001099.1 GCF_007672725.1 Corynebacterium aurimucosum ATCC 700975 | reverse complement strand
ACCACACGCCTACAACCACCACTCACAACCATGCACCAACAACACCGCCCCATCTACCACCTCCACTACCCCCCTCCACTCCTCAACCATCATTCCACTCCAACCCCACCCCCCACAATCATCCTTCCCATCAATCCCTACCCCCATCCACCCCACCCCCTTCAACCCACCCCTCATCACCTCAAACCCCCCTTCCAAAACCCCCAGCTCCCCTCCTTTAATACC
>NZ_VDTC01001098.1 GCF_007672725.1 Corynebacterium aurimucosum ATCC 700975 | reverse complement strand
CAGCCCCACCTCCACAAGTTGCAACCCAAGGTGCAGCGCCCCACGCATACCCTCCCCCCCACTTTCCACCCCATCCTCCACCTCCTCCCGCAAATCCATTACCTCCACTTTCAACCCTATCCCCACCACCCCCACCCCCTCCTTTTCCCCCCCCTCCCCCCCCTTCACCAACCCTACTTCCATCCCCCCAATACCATCTCCTCACCTACCTTCCTCCCCTCCCAC
>NZ_VDTC01001097.1 GCF_007672725.1 Corynebacterium aurimucosum ATCC 700975 | reverse complement strand
CGTATCGTGTTCGATCTCTCCCCCCCTGCCTTCATCAACCACATCCCACTCCTCCGATCCCACGACATTCTCCCACCCTTCTTCCACAACTTCCCCCTCACCACCAACCCCCCCCACTTCCTACCCCCCACCCTTCTCCCCCCCAACACCTCCTTCCCCCCCACACTCACCCATCATCCCCTCACCATCCTCACCCCACACCAACCCCAATTCACCCGCCTCTAC
>NZ_VDTC01001096.1 GCF_007672725.1 Corynebacterium aurimucosum ATCC 700975 | reverse complement strand
ATCCACCCCCTCCACTTCAACTTCCACCACAAACACCTCAACCCCGCCGCCCTCGACTACCACCACCTCGCCCATCTCAAAATCCACAAACACTTCCACCCCTTCTTCCACCCTCACCTCCACCATCTCCCCCATCCTCCCCCCCCCCCCCCCACTCCGAAAGCTCCTACCCCCCCCTGAGCACCACGCACACCGCCCTCCCCAACCGAACAACTAGACACCCCA
>NZ_VDTC01001095.1 GCF_007672725.1 Corynebacterium aurimucosum ATCC 700975 | reverse complement strand
GTGGGGACGGCGTGGTTGGGGTGGTTGTAGGGCTGAAGGATGACGAGGTGGATGGGGGTCGAGAGTGGAGGAGAGATGGGGATGTGTGGGGGGATGATGGAGATGAGGATGTTGGGGGGGGGGAAGAGGAGGTGTGGGGGGGAGGGGGTGTGTGGGAGTGGTGGGGGTGGTGGAATGAGTGGAAGATTTGTGAGGTGGTGAATGTGGGGGGGGGGAAGAAGGTGG
>NZ_VDTC01001094.1 GCF_007672725.1 Corynebacterium aurimucosum ATCC 700975 | reverse complement strand
TCCCTCCCCCCCCTCACTTTTACCCTTCTTCCTTCCTCCCTCCTCCCCTCCCTCCCCCCTCCACCATCTCCTTTCCCTCACCCTCCCTCACCCCTCCCTCTCCCCCCACCTCTCCCTCCCTGTCCTTGCTGAAGTCGCACACTTCGCCCTCAATATCCCCCTCATCCCACCCCACCACCCCCCCCCCCTTCACCCACGCCCTTCACTCCCTCCATCCCCCACACC
>NZ_VDTC01001093.1 GCF_007672725.1 Corynebacterium aurimucosum ATCC 700975 | reverse complement strand
GTGGAGGGGGTGGAGATGGTGTTGGAGGGGGAGGGGGGGGGTTGGAGGGGGGAGGGTGTGGAGGAGAGGGATGTGTTGTTGGAGTGGGGGTTGGAGGGGGAGGAGGGGGAGGAGTGGTGGGGGGGGTGGGGGGAGGAGGTGGTGAAGTGGTGGGGTAGGTTTGAGGAAGGGTTGAAGTGGTAAAGAGGAAGGGGGGGAGGTGAGAGCGTGGGGGGTCCGGTGGGT
>NZ_VDTC01001092.1 GCF_007672725.1 Corynebacterium aurimucosum ATCC 700975 | reverse complement strand
CCCCCTCCCCCTTCCCTCACCTCCACCCCAACCCCCCTCCTCCCCCCCCCAAGAACGAACAATTCCTTCACCCCCCACAACCCATCAACCAATCCACCAACTCCCCTCACACCCCCCCCCCTTACCCCCACCTCATCACCCAGTCCAACCCCCCTCCCCCCCCCCCCATGGTGCCTCCCCACCACACGACCTTTCAGTACCTCAACGCCCCTCAGTTCCCACCCC
>NZ_VDTC01001091.1 GCF_007672725.1 Corynebacterium aurimucosum ATCC 700975 | reverse complement strand
ACTTCCCCACAACACTGTTCACCTCCGCAACCACTGCCTCCACACCATAAAACCACAAACCCTCAACCCCACCACGTCCCATTCACCCTCGTCACTCAATCCACACATTATCCCATCTCCACCCTCCTCACCCACCTACCCCCTTCCTCACACCTATCCACCCCAACCTCCCCCCTCTTCCCCTCCTCCTCCATCCTCATCCTCCCCTTCTTCTCCGCCCCCACC
>NZ_VDTC01001090.1 GCF_007672725.1 Corynebacterium aurimucosum ATCC 700975 | reverse complement strand
CCACAGATCAACTCCACCCACCACCCCCTCGGTATCCTCCTCCACCCCTCCACCATTCCCCCACTCCCTCAACCCTTCCCCCCCCAAGCCCATCACTCCCCCCTCACCCCTACCCCCACCCACCATACCCAATTCCACTCTAACTCCTTAACCCACACCACCATCCGCCACCTCCTCCAACCAAATCACCCCCTCCGCCCCCTCCCCGCCAACATGCGACTGACT
>NZ_VDTC01000108.1 GCF_007672725.1 Corynebacterium aurimucosum ATCC 700975 | reverse complement strand
GGTGGGGGAGGGGGTGGTGAGGTGGTGGGGGGAAAGGGAGGTGGATGGGGTGGGTGGGGAAGTGGTGGGGGAGGTGGCGGTGGAGGATGAGGGGGATGAAGTGTTGTAAGGTTGGGGCGGGGTGGTGGGGGTGAATGGTGGGGTGGAGGAAGGAATGAATGTCGTGTGGGGTGTAGTCGTGGGCATAATCTGGGTGGAAGTGTTGGGGGAAGGTATGGAAAGGGGGGGGATTGGGGGAAGTGATGTGTAAAGTGAGTTTGTGTTGGGGTATTGTTAAGGTGGTGTTAAGTTTAATGAATGGTTGAGGGTCCGAGAAGTTTTATGTGGGGGGTGGGGGGGGAGTGGGTGGGATATGTGGGGGGGTGTGAAAGGGAGAAGATGAATGGATGGGGGGAGGGCGTGTATGAGACTCTGGAAGGT
>NZ_VDTC01001089.1 GCF_007672725.1 Corynebacterium aurimucosum ATCC 700975 | reverse complement strand
TGGGGGTGGGGTTGATTAGAGTGATGTGATTTGAGAGGGAATGAGTAAATATGGTGAAGGTGTGGGGGGAGATTTTTGGGGGGGTGGAGGGAAAAGGGTGGACATGATCGTCAAGTTTGAGATCGGTGAGAGATTAGGTATGTAGGGGGGAATGATGGGGGGTAGTAGATGTAGTGGGGAGGGGGAAGGGTGTGAAGAATTCTAAGGTTGGTTGGGGGTGTGGGG
>NZ_VDTC01001088.1 GCF_007672725.1 Corynebacterium aurimucosum ATCC 700975 | reverse complement strand
ACCCAGCTCTCCAATCCCCACCGCCCCAGCAATCCTTCCCTCACCCTCTTTCTCATTCTCCTTACCGCACCCTTCCCCTTTCCATCCTCCCTCCTCATCCCCCCCCTCCTCATCTCCCTCCTGTCCATCACCAAACCCTTTCACCCATCACCACTCACCCCCACCTCCCTCATCCTACCCACCCATCCTCATTCTTCCACCCGCTGGGTCTCACCCTCCCCCCTC
>NZ_VDTC01001087.1 GCF_007672725.1 Corynebacterium aurimucosum ATCC 700975 | reverse complement strand
TGGCATCACTCACCTTCCCATCAATCATCCACCCACCTTTCGTCCCGCCACCCATCACACCCCCCCCCTCACAACCCTAAATTTCCTCCATCACCCCCCTAACCCCACCCCATCCCCCCCCACACCACCCCTTAACCCACTCCTCACTCCCCACCCACCCAACCTCATCCTCTTTTCATTCTTCCCCCCCCACCTCCTCCCCCATCACAAACCCGCCCACCCCAT
>NZ_VDTC01001086.1 GCF_007672725.1 Corynebacterium aurimucosum ATCC 700975 | reverse complement strand
GGAGTTGAGGTGGGGGTTAGGTGAGGGTATGCGAGCGTGTGGTGGAGGGTAGGTGGTGGAAGGGATGGAGCGGGGGGGAGGGATTATGAGGGTTAAGCGGAATGAGGGGTTGTGGGGAGAGGATGGGGGACATATGGAGGTGATGGAATTGCGTGCTGTGGGGGCTAGGGGAGAGGCGGTGAAGATGGTGGGGTGGGAGCAGATTGGGTTTGGTGACTTCAGCGGG
>NZ_VDTC01001085.1 GCF_007672725.1 Corynebacterium aurimucosum ATCC 700975 | reverse complement strand
CACCCCCTCACTTCTCGAACCCTTCAACACCCTCATCATACCTCTCCTCCCACCCCTCCCTCCATCCCTTTTCCCCACCTCCGTCCTCATCCCCTCTTCCCCTTCCCCACCGACCCCCTCCACAACCACCCACACCTCCATCACCCCCACATCCCACACATCAACCCTCCTCTCAACCCCCTTCCTCCACAACGGGTCCCCCTTCCCCCACCTACATCACTCCATC
>NZ_VDTC01001084.1 GCF_007672725.1 Corynebacterium aurimucosum ATCC 700975 | reverse complement strand
GAGCAAGAGAACGCGAGGTTAGAAGGGGAGATGGAGGAGAAGAGGGGGGAGAAGGGGGGGGGGAAGGGGAAGTGGTTGATGGTGTGGATTAGGAATGGGGTGAAGGAGGCGTAGGTTGGGGAGGAGGTGAAGGTGTGGAGGGTGGGGTAGAGGGGGGGTATGTGGGTGAAGCAGGTGGGGACGCAGGGGAGGAGGGAAGGTGAGATGGTGGTGAGGGGGGGGAGAG
>NZ_VDTC01001083.1 GCF_007672725.1 Corynebacterium aurimucosum ATCC 700975 | reverse complement strand
TGGGAGGTATGAGTTGGATGGGGTGGGGGTAGGGAGAATGGAGGATGGGGGGTTGGAGTGGTGTAGGGGGTTGAGGGAAGAGGGGGGGGAAGGGGAGTTGCAGGGGGGGGAAGGGGATTGGGGGGTGGTGGGGGGGTTGGGGGGGGGGAATGGGATTGTGGTGGAGTTGTCGGGATGATGGTGTGACGGTGTGGGAGGTCGGTGGGTGACGCTTGGTGGAGTGGTG
>NZ_VDTC01001082.1 GCF_007672725.1 Corynebacterium aurimucosum ATCC 700975 | reverse complement strand
GGTGGGGGATAAGGCTCCGGTGGGGTAGAATGAGGGACACACGGATAACGAGAAAAATGATGGGAAAGGGGGTTAAGAGATGGAGGAGGAGTGATGAACGTCTTGAAGAATTGTAAAAGGAAGTGTGTGGTGATTGTTGGAGGCGGGTGTTTTGTGGGGGGAGGTGATAAGAAAGTGATATGGAAAATGGGGTATGAGGGGGAAGTGTTTTTGAAGGGGGGGGGAG
>NZ_VDTC01001081.1 GCF_007672725.1 Corynebacterium aurimucosum ATCC 700975 | reverse complement strand
ATCCAGCCCACACCCCATCACCCCCCTGCCCCCCCAAATCACCCCGACCCCATCCCCCTCCCCCACCGCCCTCCCCTTCTTCAACCCACAAATCTCACCCCCCCACACCCCCTCATCCCCATACATATTCCCCACTCCCCTCACCACACTTTGATCCACCACCCCAACTTTCACCCCCCTACCTTTTCCCCCCAACCGCCTCCCCCCCCCACTAACCTCCAACTCT
>NZ_VDTC01001080.1 GCF_007672725.1 Corynebacterium aurimucosum ATCC 700975 | reverse complement strand
CCACGACCCCCCAACTCCTCCACCTGATCTCCCCCCCTTCCTGCCTTATCACTTTCCTCCTCATCATCGCCCCCCTCCTCTTCCCCTTCCCCCTCTTCCCCTATCACAACCCCATCCACTTTCCGACTCCCAAGTCCTCCCTCATTCCCCCTCCCCCCCCTGATCCCCTAACCACCATCCCGCTTCTCCCCGTCTCCCAACCACTCCCCACCCTCCCTTTCCACAC
>NZ_VDTC01000107.1 GCF_007672725.1 Corynebacterium aurimucosum ATCC 700975 | reverse complement strand
TGTGATGTCTAGCGACTTTTTGGACACGGAGTCCAGGATGTTTTTGGACGGGATGTCTAGTGGCTTTTTGGACGTTTGCGGCGGTGGAATAGCCGGATGGCTATTCCATTGCATAAGCGTAGAAAGGTCGCAGATTTCGATCCCGTTCGTGACGGCAAGACGGTCACACAGTTTTGCAAAGAATTAGGGATCTCGCGGCAGACGTACCACAACATCAAACACCGGATAGCGCAGAAGGGGCGCGCAGGTATTGTGCCGGATTCGACTGCCCCGAAGAATCCGATTAAGAAGTTTGACGAGGCCGATAAAATCGCAGTCGTCCACGCCAGACAACAGTTAATGGAGCAAGGCTTGGATTATGGGCCTTGGTCGATCTACTACTTTTTGTTCGACACTGTAGGCGCAGATTACACCCCATCG
>NZ_VDTC01001079.1 GCF_007672725.1 Corynebacterium aurimucosum ATCC 700975 | reverse complement strand
CGACGCCACCCGGCCACGTTCATCAACCTCAGTACTTACGTCCTTTTAGACCTGGTGTCCCAGCTTGTACTCCCCTTCCTTCCACTCCGCCATCTCCTCCCCATCTTCCTTCCCCCTCTACCACAACCCATCCCCCCCAATCCTCCCCTCCACCTCCCACTCATCCTCACCCCCAACCACCCCCACCCGCTTCCCGTCCAAGTCCACCACCCTCCACCCATCCCCC
>NZ_VDTC01001078.1 GCF_007672725.1 Corynebacterium aurimucosum ATCC 700975 | reverse complement strand
AAGGGTGGGAAAAGGGGGGGAAAGGGAGAGGTAAAGGGGGGGGATAAGGGGAAGGAGGGGGAGGAAAAGGTATTGGGGGGTGAGGAAAAGGGGGTTATGAAGTCGGAGGAAAAGGGGGTAAAGAAGGGGCGGAAGGAGGAATAGAAGATGGGGAAGAAGGAAGTCGAGGGTACTAAGCAAGGGCGCTTTACTAAGAACAATGTGACTCGTTATGGGGGCGGCGTGG
>NZ_VDTC01001077.1 GCF_007672725.1 Corynebacterium aurimucosum ATCC 700975 | reverse complement strand
AACGAGGTGAGCCCGGGTGAGGAGCGGAAGAAGAGTGGGCTGTTGAAGTCGGGGGGGGAGGGGGTGGAGAAGGGAGTAAAGATTGGGGGGAAGTAGACGGGGAAGGGTGGTGTGGTGGTGATGGAGGGGGGGGATGAGGTGGGGGGGAAAGGTGGGGGAGAGGTTGTTGTGGAGGAGGTAGGAAAAGATGGAAGGGAAGTAGTGGAATTGCAGGGGCAGGGTGGGG
>NZ_VDTC01001076.1 GCF_007672725.1 Corynebacterium aurimucosum ATCC 700975 | reverse complement strand
CCACATCCATCGCCAAACCTTTCACCTTCAACCTCGCCCTCACTCCTCCCACTTTCCATCTCAATCCCAAACATCACCACCCCATCAAATCCTCCACACTCCCACCCTCAACCACCCTTTCCTCTCCCCACTTCCTTCTCCCTAACACCCCAATCAACCCTCACCACCACTTCCTCTACACCTACACCTTGCTCCTTGACCGCCACCCAACCATACTTCCCAACTC
>NZ_VDTC01001075.1 GCF_007672725.1 Corynebacterium aurimucosum ATCC 700975 | reverse complement strand
GTGGGGGGGAGGGTGAAGCTTGTAGGAAGGAAGCGGAGCGTGATGGTGGGGGAAGGGAAGGTGTTGGTGGATGATGAGGGGGGATATGAGTGGATGGTGAAGGGGGTGAAGGGGTATGGGGATGGGAAGGGTGGGGAGGGTGGGGTGGGAGGTATTGGGGAGGTTGTAGAAGTAGGGGAGGGGCTGGGGGATTTCGATGGGGGGGTTGAGGGTTAATTGAAGTGGG
>NZ_VDTC01001074.1 GCF_007672725.1 Corynebacterium aurimucosum ATCC 700975 | reverse complement strand
TCATTCTCGATTTCTAGATGAAAACGGACGCGTTCTCTTAATTCAAAGAATATTAACTCATGTATAGGTAAGTTGCCTGTTTGTTTAAGCGTCGGTCCTAAACAAGCAAGCTTATGAGCATCTGCCTGATCAGTTTTCCATGATCTTAGAGCGCTCGTTTTAAATTTGGCTTCTAACGGATTCATTTGAATATAGTTAATTTGATTTACACAACAAAATCGTTCCA
>NZ_VDTC01001073.1 GCF_007672725.1 Corynebacterium aurimucosum ATCC 700975 | reverse complement strand
TGTAGAGTTGCTGAGCTATTTTCGTTTGTGTTTCTGGTATGTGGAAGGAATGGGTGGGGGTTGTGAGGAAGGAGTGGTGTTGTGAATTTTGTTGGTTGGAGGAGGAGGAGGAACGATGAGGGTGAGAGGATGAAAGTCTTGTGGGTGGGAATGATGGGGGTGAGTCGGGAATTGTAAAGGGTGTTGGTTTGGTGGGGAATAGACTAGTAATGGTGTTTCGTGGTTAC
>NZ_VDTC01001072.1 GCF_007672725.1 Corynebacterium aurimucosum ATCC 700975 | reverse complement strand
TATTTCTCCTCCCATTCCCTCTATTCCCTCCCCCCCACCTTTCTCCTCTCCCCCCTCTACCAACTCTCCCTCATCCCCCCACACCTCAAAAACTTACCCTCCCACCAAACCCCCCACCAACTACTCCTCACCCCCCCAAAAATCTCCCACACCTTCACCCTCCTCCCCTACCCCCCCTAACCTCCCACCCAATCCACCCATACTCACCCCCCCCGATACCCCAACTA
>NZ_VDTC01001071.1 GCF_007672725.1 Corynebacterium aurimucosum ATCC 700975 | reverse complement strand
ACCTATCACCCTCCGACTCCCCCCACCAACTACACCACCCACATTACCTTCCTTCACCAACACCCCCCCCCTCCCTCCCATCCACACCCCCACACCCCACTTCCCCATCCTCTCCCACAACCCTTATCCCCTCCACACCCTCACCCACCCACACCACCCCCGTCTCCTTCTACTTCCTCTTCTCCTTCCTGCCCTCCAACTTCCCCACCATCTACCTATCCCCCTCC
>NZ_VDTC01001070.1 GCF_007672725.1 Corynebacterium aurimucosum ATCC 700975 | reverse complement strand
CACCACTACTTCACCCCCCATTCCTCCCACTTCCCCCCCCTCCTTCTTCTCCCCCTCATACCCCCCCCTATAGCCCCCCCCCTCAATCCCACCCATAACACACCCCCCCTCACCCCACCCCATCCCACCCAGTCCCCTTCCTTCACCTACCCTTCCTCCCCCACCCTTCCCCCACCCACCCTTCCCTACCTTCCCCCACCTCCTCACATCCTCACCTTTCATCCACC
>NZ_VDTC01000106.1 GCF_007672725.1 Corynebacterium aurimucosum ATCC 700975 | reverse complement strand
CCCCCCCCCCCCACCTCCCCCCCCTTCTCACCCACTTCCCCCACCCAGATGACCGCTCCCCACTAGACGCGATCCCCTGGCCAATCGACGGGCCCCACCTCCAACTCCTTACTTCCCATCCACTCACACACCCCCACCTCCTCTCCATTCCTTCCCAAGCCTCCCACAAATCCAACTTCCTCACCCTAATCCTCCCCCCAATTACCCACCTCCCCACCGAACCCCCCCCCCTCCTCCTCATCTCAACCACCTCCCCCTTACCACACCTCCCCCCTCACACAACCCCCATCCCATCCCCACTCCTCCCCACACCACCCACAACCTCTCCTCCATCAACCCAACCCCTCCCCCCACCCACATCCGCCCACCCCCCGCCGGCCTTCTTCTCAATCCCGGTCAGCAACTCAACACCCCCCGAATACG
>NZ_VDTC01001069.1 GCF_007672725.1 Corynebacterium aurimucosum ATCC 700975 | reverse complement strand
AGCGCATCATCTCGCTCCCAGCTCAACTCAACCTCCCACAACAAACGCGATGTAAACCCTTTACCTAACTCCTTCGGCACCAACTCCCAACCTCCCTACACACTCCCCATTTCCTCCTCACACTACCTTACACTCAACCCCCCTCCCCTCCAAACTCCACACCTTAAAACCTCACCCAACCCTCCTCCCGTCGACAAGTCATCTGCCTCCAACAGATACTTTTCATG
>NZ_VDTC01001068.1 GCF_007672725.1 Corynebacterium aurimucosum ATCC 700975 | reverse complement strand
AGAAGAGAGGGAAGAGATGAGAGGATGGGGAGGTTGGAAAAGAGGTAAAAGGTGGTGGAAAAGGAGAGGATAAGAGGAAAAGGAGGGGGTAAAAGGAGTAAGGAAGAGAAGCTTTGGGTTGTGGGGCGACCGGGGGTGGAAGGGGGGAGGAACGGATTATGAGTGGGTAGCTGTAAGGGAGTGAGGTATAGGGGGTTGAGGGGAAGGAGTAGTTAGTGTAGATAGGA
>NZ_VDTC01001067.1 GCF_007672725.1 Corynebacterium aurimucosum ATCC 700975 | reverse complement strand
TATGAAAAGGAGAAGTAGGTGCGTTGGTAGCGGATGGATAGGGGGAAGATTTGGATAGCGAGGTGGGATGGGAAAAGGGTGGGGGGGAGGGTGGTAAATGCAGAGGAAATGTCCCTTAGTGGGAGAGGGGGGAAATGGAGAGGAAATGTGGGTTAAGGGCGGGCATAGACGGTAGGGGGATGAAGACGGCCTCGGTGTTCGTACGAACCCGTTTGAGGGGGGGGGGG
>NZ_VDTC01001066.1 GCF_007672725.1 Corynebacterium aurimucosum ATCC 700975 | reverse complement strand
GAGGGGAGGGGGTGGTAGTGGGGGTGGTGATAATGGTGGTGATAGCGGTGGTGATAGGGGTGGGGAAAGGAGTGGGTGGGGTGGGAGGGGGGGTGGGGGAAGTGGTGGTGGGGGGGGTGGGGTGGATGGTGTGGGAGGAGGTGGAGGGAACAAATGGATGGTGGGTTTCTGTTGTCAACGAAGAGGGAGGCGGGGTTTCGGAGGTGGAGCACGACGAAGGGGAGGCA
>NZ_VDTC01001065.1 GCF_007672725.1 Corynebacterium aurimucosum ATCC 700975 | reverse complement strand
ATGGTGGATGATAAAAGGGGGGAGTTAAGGGGGGAGGTAGGGGAAGGAGAGGGGTAGGAAGGGGGGGTGATTATGGGGAAAGAGGTGGAAGGGGGGGAGGGAAGCTGGGGGGTGGGGGGGGGGGAAGAGTGGGGGGAGGAGTTGATGAGGAGGTTGGGTTATAGGGGGTTGATGTATCAAAGGAGGATGATCGAAGGTGATTGCTCGGAGGTGGAGGTGTGGGAGTT
>NZ_VDTC01001064.1 GCF_007672725.1 Corynebacterium aurimucosum ATCC 700975 | reverse complement strand
TGGGGTGATGAAGAAGGTAGTGGGTATGGAGTGGTTAGGGTTGGAAGTAGGGATTGGGTGGAGTTTGATTGGGTGGGGGGAAGGGGAAGGAAGTTAGAAGGAGGGATTGAGTAGGTAGAGGATGAGGGGGAGAAGGTGGTAAGGTTGGGGGATTATTAGGTGAATGAAGGGGGGTGGGGAGTGATGATCTGCAAGAGGATTGGTGGGGGAGAAGAGGGATATGGGGT
>NZ_VDTC01001063.1 GCF_007672725.1 Corynebacterium aurimucosum ATCC 700975 | reverse complement strand
TCCCCCCCATTCACCTCCCCTTCCACTCCTCCCCCTTACTCCCCCCTCTCCTTCATTTCCCCCCCCACCTCCACCCACTCATCCCTCAACAAATCAACCTCCACCCGCTCCTGCGGCGCTATATCCCTAACCTCCTCGCCCCCCCCTTTCCCCTCACCCCCCACTTCCTCCACTCCATCCCCCCCGTCCTCCATTCCCACCCCATCCACCACATCCTCCCCCATTTC
>NZ_VDTC01001062.1 GCF_007672725.1 Corynebacterium aurimucosum ATCC 700975 | reverse complement strand
CTTCACACCCCCCCTCCCCCAAGCCATAATCACCATACTCAGCCTCCTTCTTCACCACCATCTTCACCCAATCCACCACCTCACCCACCCCCTCCTCCAATTCCCCTTCACCACCATTCCCCTTCACAACCTTCCTCTAATACTCCCACATTTCCTCCTCCATCCACATCCCAATCCTTTCATTCCCCACCCTCTTTACCTGCTCCTCCGTCCTCCCTTCAACAACC
>NZ_VDTC01001061.1 GCF_007672725.1 Corynebacterium aurimucosum ATCC 700975 | reverse complement strand
CACTACATCACCCACTAACCTCCTTCCCTCCCTCCCTCCCCCCTCGCACCGGCACAACAGCTTCACTTTAACCCCCACCACATTTCTCTCCTCGGCCCTCCTCTTTATCACCACCCTCATCTCTCTAACTCCTCACCTCCATCCATCAGCCGGCTTCAGCCACTCCTAACCCTCAGAATTAATCTCCCACTGCGATGTCTCCAGCCAGCATCACTCCTACCCCCTTC
>NZ_VDTC01001060.1 GCF_007672725.1 Corynebacterium aurimucosum ATCC 700975 | reverse complement strand
ATATCCCCCACTCCCTCCCCCTCCACCTTTCTCACCTCCTCCCTCCCATCTTCCCCCTCCCCCTTATTACCCCCAACCACCATCCCCTCACCCTCACCTATTTCTCCCCCATCATCCTTAACCCCCACCCCATCATCACCCCCCATCTCATCTACTACTTTCCCCCCCCCTCCCTCCCTTTTAGCACCTACTCCTTCTTCCACATCGTCCCCCTCCCCGTGCCGTTG
>NZ_VDTC01000105.1 GCF_007672725.1 Corynebacterium aurimucosum ATCC 700975 | reverse complement strand
CCCCCCTTTCTTAACTTTCCCCCATTCCAAATATCCACTATACACTACCCCTTCAACCCTCTACTCGCTTATTTTCTTCCCCATCCATCCCTTCCCTCTTTATATTCACCTTCCCTTCTCTCCCTCCCCCTCCCCCTACTCCCCCCCCCCTTAAACACCTATCCCAGACCTCTCCCCCCATTCCCCCACCTCTACACCAACCACCCAACACAAACCCTCTACTCCCTCCCTCGCTCCCACCTCCTCCCGACAAACACCCTCCCAACTACAAACCACCCCCCCTTCCTACCAACCGCCCAAAACCCCACCCCCCCCCCCCCCTCTTAATTCAACCCACCCCCCCCCTACCCACCCTCTCCGACTTTCCTTCCCTTTACTCCCACTCCATCCTTCCCCCCCCCTTCCACCTCACCTCCACCACTA
>NZ_VDTC01001059.1 GCF_007672725.1 Corynebacterium aurimucosum ATCC 700975 | reverse complement strand
CAACTCATCCACACTCAGTCCCAACCACAAACCCACCATCCCATCCATTTCCTTCTCCCCCTCCAACCCCTCCCGACCCTTCCCAATTCCTCTATCCATCCTCCACACCCTTTTCTCCAACTTCTTCCAAACCCACCCCTACCCATTCCTAACCCCATTCACTTCAACCAATTTTCTCCACACCAAACCTTTCAACTCCCCTCCGACCGAAAACCGCAACTCCTCAA
>NZ_VDTC01001058.1 GCF_007672725.1 Corynebacterium aurimucosum ATCC 700975 | reverse complement strand
CCAACCTGCTCACCGCTCAACTCCCCACCCCGACCATCACCCCACACAATACTCCACCCACCCCCAACCCCATCCCCCCCACCCCCCCCATTCCCAACCTCCTCCCCAACCTACCACTTCCCCTTACCCCCCACCCCCTCCTCCAACCACTCCACCTCCGCGACTCCCACCCCCTCCATTCCCACCCTCTTCCTCATCTTGTTACCCACCCCATCCCCCCACTCCTTC
>NZ_VDTC01001057.1 GCF_007672725.1 Corynebacterium aurimucosum ATCC 700975 | reverse complement strand
GTAGGGCGCGTATTGGGTTAGGGGGGAAGAAGGATGGAGATGGGTAGGATGTGTAGGAGCGGGGGGGGAATGGTGGGGGTGTGGAAGTGTTGGTGGTAGGGATAGGAGGGGGGGTTGGGGGGGTGGTGTGGGTTGTGGGAGTGGTGGTGGGGTGGGTGGTGAGATGTCTGGTGTGGTTGTTGGGGATGGAAGGATTCTGGGTGAAAGTGGTTCGGAATTTGTTGGAGT
>NZ_VDTC01001056.1 GCF_007672725.1 Corynebacterium aurimucosum ATCC 700975 | reverse complement strand
GGGGGGGTGAGGGTGGTGAGCGGGGGGTCGAGGAGAATGAGGTGGTGGGAGTTGAGTGGGGGGAGGGTGGGGGGGGAAGAATTTGGAGGAGATGGTTGAGGAGGTGGGGTATGAGGTGGAGTGGATGGGGGGGGGGGAGGAGGGGTGCGGGGATTGGTCGGGTTGCGGAAGGGTGGAGGGCAGGGGGTCCATGACGGTGGGGATGGGCGGAGGGGTGATGGATGGGGA
>NZ_VDTC01001055.1 GCF_007672725.1 Corynebacterium aurimucosum ATCC 700975 | reverse complement strand
CTCGTCGTTTTCCTTGCCGAGAGCTTGTTCGTACATCCCTGCCCCCCGCCCCTTCACCCCCACCCCACCGGGAAGGATTCCCTTCCACCAAATCCCCTCCCTCACCCACTCCCCCATCCCCACCCCCCCACCCCGAAGCCCCAACCCCCCCCCCCCGTCAAACCCCTGCACGACCGCGGAGTAAAACTCCCCCTGATCACCCCCCACCCCCACCAGGTCCCCCACGCC
>NZ_VDTC01001054.1 GCF_007672725.1 Corynebacterium aurimucosum ATCC 700975 | reverse complement strand
TCGCTCCATCCACTACTACCCCCCACTCCTCACTCACATCTGCCAAACACGTCGACACCTCCCCCACCCACATCCCATCCACTACTACTACAACCCCAACCTACCCATTTTCCTTCCACATCCCACACTTCAACAAATCATCACCCATCACTTTCACTCCCACCCTTCTCCCCCCCCCTTTCCCCACTACATATCTCCTTGCTCAATCCGGCCATCCTCCCCGCCTCT
>NZ_VDTC01001053.1 GCF_007672725.1 Corynebacterium aurimucosum ATCC 700975 | reverse complement strand
CCACACCCACGTCCTCACACACAACCCCCCCTGTCCTCCAACCATTCCACTCCCGACCAAAGCCCACGGCCCGTAACCCCTCCACGAGTTGCTCGCCGACCTTCAATGTTGCTTCCTCCTTTTCCTCCATCCCCAACAAACCAAACTACACCTCCCCATCCTAAATAACCCCCCTCATCTCCTCTCTGTGCCACTACACATACCCCCTGCCGCCTTCCTTCTCACCGA
>NZ_VDTC01001052.1 GCF_007672725.1 Corynebacterium aurimucosum ATCC 700975 | reverse complement strand
GAGGGGAAAGGGTGTGGGGGGTAGAGGAAAATGTATGTGGTGAATGTTTGGGTTGTTGGGGGGATTGTTGAGTGGGGAAAAATTTTTGATTAAGGGAGGAGTGAAGAAGGGAGGGACTGGTGAATGATGAATATGGGGAGTGGGAGGGAGAGGATTGTGTGGGTGGTAGTGGAAAGGCAGGGGGGGAGGAGTGGCGAGGGGTAGGTGAAAGTTGGTGGATTTTAGGGT
>NZ_VDTC01001051.1 GCF_007672725.1 Corynebacterium aurimucosum ATCC 700975 | reverse complement strand
CCTCATACCAAACACAACCCCCAGCAATCTCTCCCCCCTCTCCGTACCCTCACCCATTCCTCCCCCCACCCCATCATCAACTCCTTCAAACCCATCAACCATCACCATCGTTAATACCTCCCCCCTCTCCCCCACATACCCCTACATACCCCAACAAACTATCCCCAAATCACCTCCAATTGCACCAAGATTCAAGCCTTCTGCGCCGCCTTTATCAACTTCCTCCCG
>NZ_VDTC01001050.1 GCF_007672725.1 Corynebacterium aurimucosum ATCC 700975 | reverse complement strand
GATGAATGAGGGTGAAAGGGTGAAGGTCTGGAAGTTGGGGGGGATGGCAGAGGGTGTTTGCTGGGAGGGTGTGGAAGAGGTGGGGATAGGGGAGGGGGAGGTGAGGAGTAATGAGGTCGGGGGGGGGGAGGATGTTTAAGGGGAGTGGAGGGATGTTGATGAGGTGAATATGCGTCTTGTGCTGAGGGTAGGGATGATGACTGACCCACTTGTTCGGGAGATCTGGGA
>NZ_VDTC01000104.1 GCF_007672725.1 Corynebacterium aurimucosum ATCC 700975 | reverse complement strand
CGCCCCATCCCACTCACAACCCCCCCCACCGGCCTTCACCCTCCAATCTTTTCCCTCCACATCATCACCCATCTCACCCCCCCCATCCCCATCACTCCCCCCCCCCCCCTTCCCCCTTCCTCTCACCCTCCTTCACCTCCACCCGGCGCTCCCCCATCCCCCGCATCCCCCACTCACCACCCCTATACCCCCCTCCCTCCCGCTCACACCATCCAGCCCCCCCACCACCACCCCCTCCTCATCACCCCCCCTCCCTTCAACGAGCCCCTGCCCGCCCACCTCCCCTCCCCCACCACCAACCCACCCCTCCCCCCCCCTCTCTTCCCACCACCTTTTTAACCCGTGCAAACAAAACAACCACCGTCTCAATCCCCACACCGTCGAACCCCGCGTTCACTCCATGCCTTCCCTGTATTCCCACATT
>NZ_VDTC01001049.1 GCF_007672725.1 Corynebacterium aurimucosum ATCC 700975 | reverse complement strand
CACCGCACCCCCAACCTCCAGCTCCCCCACCTGCCTCACCCCCACCCCATCCCCATCACCACCCCTTTCTATTTCCCCATCCCGCCCTTCCACATCATCGCCATTCTTCTTCCTTTCATCCTCCACTCCTCCCTCCCCACCATCTTCATCATCTTCCCCCTTCTCTCCCCTCTCCCCCCCTATATCCCCTCCCTCCTCCTTCCCCGCATCCACCCCCGCTACCTCACCA
>NZ_VDTC01001048.1 GCF_007672725.1 Corynebacterium aurimucosum ATCC 700975 | reverse complement strand
CCTCCTCACCACCCCTCTCCTTCTCCTTTCACTCCTTCTCCTCCCCTCCTCCCTCCTCCTCCCCCCCCACATCACCCACACCAATCATACCCCCCCCCCAACCCACTTTCCCCCTTCCCACTCCCCCTACACCCCTGTCACCCCCCCCCACAATCTCCCTACCCATACCTTCCCCTCCCCCATCTACCAACACATCCCCCTCCTTCGATACCCCACCCCCCATCACGAT
>NZ_VDTC01001047.1 GCF_007672725.1 Corynebacterium aurimucosum ATCC 700975 | reverse complement strand
AAGACAATCTCATGGGTGGCGCGTGAGAGATACGTGAGGGGGATGGTCGCGGGCATGATGAGAGGAGCGGGGAAGTGGGGGGGGGAAGGGTGGTGGGGGGGGGGAGGATGGGGGGGGGGGTGGATTGGAGTTGCTGGGGGGGGGGGGGGATGAGGTGGTGGGGGGGGTGGAGGAGGAGTTGGATGGTGAGGTGATGGGGGATGTTATTGCGGTCGATGATTTGGGGAAG
>NZ_VDTC01001046.1 GCF_007672725.1 Corynebacterium aurimucosum ATCC 700975 | reverse complement strand
CTCCACCTCATCGATGAACGCCACGCTCCGGCCCCCTTGAATCACCTCACCCCGGCCATGGCACATCACCTCTCCAACCTCCTTCACCCCCCACTCTACCCCCCAAACCCCAATCAACTTATCTCCCAACCAACATCCCATCACTCACCCCACCCTCCTCTTTCCCCTTCCCGCCCCTCCCTACAGGATCACCGACGCCTCCCCTCAGCCTTCCACCAGCCTACCCACC
>NZ_VDTC01001045.1 GCF_007672725.1 Corynebacterium aurimucosum ATCC 700975 | reverse complement strand
TGCTGGCAGTGAAATGGTAGGGAGGGTATGATGTGGCGAGATGGGTATAGATGGTGGGAGGTTGGTTGTGTGGTGGGGGAGGTTGTGGGGGGAGTGGATAGATGGGGGGGGGGGGGAGGATGGTGAGGGTGAGGGGTGTTGGAGGGAGGAGGGGTAGGGGTTTAGTTTTGGTGGTGGTGGTGATGAAGAGGATGGTGGGGGGGGGGAGTGGTGTTGTGAGGTGAGAGTG
>NZ_VDTC01001044.1 GCF_007672725.1 Corynebacterium aurimucosum ATCC 700975 | reverse complement strand
CCCACTACCTCTCAACCCCCCACCTCCTAACCTATCCCACACATTAACCACCCCTATTCTTCCTCAACCTCTAATAATCCCAAACTCCAACATCACCACCCACCCCTCCCCACTCCCCCACTCCTCCACCTCTCCTACTAACCCCACCCCCCTCAACATCAACTCTCCTCCCCATTCCTCCCCCTCCTCTTCCCCCCCCAGCCCCATTCCCTTCCCCTCACACACCATC
>NZ_VDTC01001043.1 GCF_007672725.1 Corynebacterium aurimucosum ATCC 700975 | reverse complement strand
ATGAAGCTGGTGGGAGGGAAGGGTTTGGTGAAGGTGAAGGAAGAGGGGAAGGTGAGGGGGGATGGGGGGGATATGGAGGAGTGGGGTTGGAAGGTGAGGATGAGGGGGGTGGATGTGTGGGAGAGTGGGTGGGGGTTGGGGGAAGGAGGGAAGGTAAGGCGAGAGAGTAATAAAAGTGCAGAATGGTAATGGGGTGAGTGAGTATGTTGGACTAGAGGGGGGAGGGTTA
>NZ_VDTC01001042.1 GCF_007672725.1 Corynebacterium aurimucosum ATCC 700975 | reverse complement strand
CCCCCCCCTCCCCTTCCCACCTACATTCCTCAATACAACTCTCCCACCCACACACTTCCTCCCCCCCCCCACCCTCCCCATCCCCCCCCTCCTCCCCACCTTCCTCCCCCACTTCTTCCCTCTTCCCCACCTCCCATTCCTTCTTCCCCTTTTCCCTCCCCTCCTTCTCCAACTCCCTAACCACCCCCTCCTCCTTCTCACACTCCCACCGAACCTAACACTCCCGCTC
>NZ_VDTC01001041.1 GCF_007672725.1 Corynebacterium aurimucosum ATCC 700975 | reverse complement strand
CCTCCAAATTCACCACCTCCCCCTAAACAACGACTCCCACCCCCCTTCCAACCACCCCCTCCCACCCCTTCACCACCACCTCCCCCATCACCCCGACAACCTCCACCACCTCAACCCCCTCCCCCACCAACCGCTCCACCCCCCCCCCCCCCAACTTCATACCCCCCAAATACCCCACCACCACTCCACACATATCAACCACCCCCCACCCTTTCAAAACATCCACCATC
>NZ_VDTC01001040.1 GCF_007672725.1 Corynebacterium aurimucosum ATCC 700975 | reverse complement strand
AGGTGATGGAGGAAGTTGAAAGGGTGGGAGAAGTGGAAGATGTGTTGGTGTTGAGGAAGTGGTTTGGCACGGAGAGTGAGGGGATGGAGGAAGGTACGGAGTTGTGGGAGGGTAAAGGTGTTTGGTTGGAGGGGGGGAGGGTTGGAGAGGAAGTGAGGAAGTTGGTTGGTTAATGGAAATAAGGGAGGGTGAGTGGGTAAGCGTGGGGCTGGTCGAGGAGGACGGGGAGG
>NZ_VDTC01000103.1 GCF_007672725.1 Corynebacterium aurimucosum ATCC 700975 | reverse complement strand
CCCATTCATCCACCTCACCCCCCACCCACCACCACTTCCCCACCCCCAAACCCTTCTCCTCCTCCCCCTCCCACACCATCACTCCCACTCCACATTCCCCCACCGCCTTCCCAAAACCACCCCCCGACTTACACCACCCCACCCCATCCCCCCCCCACTACCCACCCAACTACAAACCCCTCACCTCCACTCCCTCCACCCCCCATCCCACCACCCACCTCTCTAAAACCCCTACTCCCCTTCCTACTGACCCCACTACTCCTCCAATTTTCCCACTTCCCCCTCCATCTCATACTCCCTACCCCCCATCTTCACCACCCACCCCCTCTCATCCCCCCTCCTCCTCCTCCTCCCCAACCACACCCCCCTTGACCTCCCCCCCAACCTCCCACTACACCGTACTATCACCACTCTCATCCCCCAC
>NZ_VDTC01001039.1 GCF_007672725.1 Corynebacterium aurimucosum ATCC 700975 | reverse complement strand
GATCTACCGGGCGGCGAATGTGTTGACGGGTGGGGCCTTGAGTTGGGTAGAGGAGGGAGAGGGTGGGATCGAGGGAGTGGAGGATTTGGTGGTGAGGAAATTGAGATTGGAGGAATAGGAGGGGGGGGGGATTGGGTCTGGGGTGGTGGGGTTGGGGGGGGGTGGGGGGAAGTTGGGTGTGAGTGAGCATGATGGCAGTGGTTTCAGGAAGTGGGCTAGAGGAGGTGGTC
>NZ_VDTC01001038.1 GCF_007672725.1 Corynebacterium aurimucosum ATCC 700975 | reverse complement strand
GCAGTAGGAATTGAGGTTGGTACGAGCAAGTGGGTTGTATGGGTGGTGGAAGGTGGGGAGGGAAGGGTTATGGGTAACTCGGAGGGTTCGGGCAGGAGGCGGTGGGTCGTGGGTTTTGGGAAGAAGGGGGAAATTCTCGTTGGGGAGTGGGGGAAGAAGGAGGGGGTGAGGAAGGTTGAGGGGAGGATTGGGTGGGTGAAGCGGCAGATTGGGAGCGAGTGGAGGATGGA
>NZ_VDTC01001037.1 GCF_007672725.1 Corynebacterium aurimucosum ATCC 700975 | reverse complement strand
CTGCGGCACGATCAGATCAGGGAAGAAGCGGAAGTTCTCCGGTGCGCGGTTGGCCTGACCGTTGGGGTGCGTGATGGGGAAGGGGGAGTGGAAGGATTGGGATGGTGAGGGTATGTGGGAGATGATGGAGGGTGATGAGGAGGATGGGGGGAAGGGTGAGAAGGAGGGGGATGGGATGGGGAATGAGGATGATGGTGAGGGTGAGGGGGATGGTGTGAAGAACAGGGATG
>NZ_VDTC01001036.1 GCF_007672725.1 Corynebacterium aurimucosum ATCC 700975 | reverse complement strand
CTCAAAAACTACCCCCACTTCTTTACCCTCCTCAACCCCAAACTTAAACCCCCCGGATTCATGCTCAACCACTCCATCACCTACCCCCATAATCACAACACCCCGAACACCCGCTTCATTCACCCCTATATCTTCCCCCACCCTCAACTCTCCCGCTCCCCCACCATTACCAACGCCATCCACAATCCCCCCTTCCAACTTGTCCACACCCAATCCCTCCCCTTCCACTA
>NZ_VDTC01001035.1 GCF_007672725.1 Corynebacterium aurimucosum ATCC 700975 | reverse complement strand
CAATCACAAACCTATCTCCAAATTCCTCCCCCCCAACCACCCCCTCTTCCACCCCCAACAACACGGTCTCCACTACCTCTACCACCACCTTCACTTCCTCTCCCATATCATCCCCCACTCCGTCACCCACCCCATTTCCTCCAACCCAATCCTTCCCCCTCCCCTCCCCCTCAACCGCCCCCCCCCACCCATCTACCAACAACTTCTCCCCAACCAAAACCACCACTCCT
>NZ_VDTC01001034.1 GCF_007672725.1 Corynebacterium aurimucosum ATCC 700975 | reverse complement strand
GTGGGGGGGGGGAAGATTGTCGGGTTCAAGAAGGTGGGCGACGGGATGGTGGGGCAAGGGGTAATGTAGGGGTTTGGTTATGTGTGTATGGGGGGTTAAGGTGGTGGGTTGGGGGGGAGGTTTTGGGGATTTGTTGGGGGGTGGGATAGGTGGGAGTGTGGGTGGGGTTGGATAGGGTGGTGGGATGTAGGGGGTATTTGAGTGGGTGGATGAACTTGTTGGGAATGTGG
>NZ_VDTC01001033.1 GCF_007672725.1 Corynebacterium aurimucosum ATCC 700975 | reverse complement strand
AGATGGGGGTGGTAGTGATGGATCGATTCGGTGAGGGCGAGAGACAGGCGGTTGAGGGGTTGGGGGAAGTGTTTGTGAGTGGGGGTGGGGAGGAGAGGTAGTGGGATGGGAATAGGGGGGCGGGGAGGTGGTGGTTGGAGAAGGGAGAGGGGGGAGGGGGTGAATGGAGGATGAATGGGGATGAGGGGGAGGGGTTGGAAATTGAGGGGGGGGTGGTGGGGGTACTGATG
>NZ_VDTC01001032.1 GCF_007672725.1 Corynebacterium aurimucosum ATCC 700975 | reverse complement strand
ACCCTCACCCAAAATCCACGTCACTTCCACCCTTCTTTTATCCACTCCCACCAATCACCCCCCAAATCCCTCATTTTCTTAAACCTTCCTCCCACATCTTGTTCCCCTTAACACCTCCTTCTACTCCCCTTCACTCCCAATCCCCAAATTACTTTAACCCCAATCTCAAAAACCTCACACGATTCCATCTAACTTTCACTCTACCCACTCTACTCCCAAAACCCCGTTCTC
>NZ_VDTC01001031.1 GCF_007672725.1 Corynebacterium aurimucosum ATCC 700975 | reverse complement strand
GGGGAAGGGGGAAAGGACGGGGATGATGGTTTGGTTGAAGTGGGGAACCTTGGAGACAGTGTGAGGGGGGTTATGTGTGAGTTTGGGGGGAATGGTGGGGAAAAGATGTGGAGGAAGGAGAGGAAGGGGGAGGGGAAGGGGTGGGGGGTTTTGGTGAGGGTGGAGGTTGAGGTGAGGAATGTTGAGGAGAGGTGGGAGGGGCTTGGGGAGGGGTTGGGAGAAAAGATGGGG
>NZ_VDTC01001030.1 GCF_007672725.1 Corynebacterium aurimucosum ATCC 700975 | reverse complement strand
CGGGGTGAGGGTGGAATTTGTTGATGATGGGGTTGTTGGGGTGGAGTAGGTGAAGGAGGTGGTGAAAGAAGTTGTTGAGGTCGTGGACGAGTTCTTCGGGGGTGTGGTTGAGGGGGAGTAGATTGTGGGGGGAGGAGGACTGGAGGAGTGAGGTATTAGGGAGTGTTTGAAGGATGGGTGGTTGTAAGGGAAGGTGGTGGGTGTCTTGGGGATCGGAGATGGTTTTGGAGT
>NZ_VDTC01000102.1 GCF_007672725.1 Corynebacterium aurimucosum ATCC 700975 | reverse complement strand
TATCACCAATATCTCAACATCTAAATCCCTCCTAACAATCCGCCCTTCCCCCAATCCCTATTCCCCTTACCCCATTCCCAACCTCCACCACCCCCCCTTCCCCCTATCCCACCTCAAACACCACAACCAACACTCACTCCATCCACCTCATCCCTTAATTCCACCATCATCAATCCACACTTCCGTCAAAACCATCCACGCAATCGATTACCACTTCACTCAATTCTTCAAATCATTTAATAACAAATTCCTACCCTTTTCCAACATTCTTCTCCTTATCCCCACCAACCTCCACCAATTCTTCACCCCCATCCCCCTGCCACATGCCATTTCCAATACCCCTAACCCTGTTTATCATCCCTCCATTTTCAGTAAAGAAGTCCGGAAAACCCAAGTTTACAGACTCAATTACTTCTGTGACTTGC
>NZ_VDTC01001029.1 GCF_007672725.1 Corynebacterium aurimucosum ATCC 700975 | reverse complement strand
TAGGTGGGGATGGAGTAGGGAGGATTGGGTGGGGGGTGAGTGGGGTTGAGGGTGATGTTGGGGTAGGGGGAGATAGGGGTAGCGGGGGGAATGAGGTTAGGGATGATGAGGTTGTGGTTGAGAGGAATGAGGTGATGGGAGGGGTTGTTGATGGGGGGGTGGGTAAGGAGGGGGGTGGTGTTGTGGAAGGAGGGGGGGGAGAGGGAAGGGGAGGTAGGGGAATGTGGAAGT
>NZ_VDTC01001028.1 GCF_007672725.1 Corynebacterium aurimucosum ATCC 700975 | reverse complement strand
CTCCCACCCTTCCCCTCACTTCCCGCCCCACCTCCGCATTATCAACCTCCTCAACCCCCCACCCCCTCACATCCCTCATCCCCTCCTCCACCACATCCCCTCCCCCCCAATCCCCAATCATCTCCCCCATCCCCGCAATATCTCCCCCATCCTCCCTCTCCCCCATCAGTCCCCCAACCTCCCCGCCAGCAGCGGCATCAATGCTATCCGCACCTTCCAGAGCCAATCACA
>NZ_VDTC01001027.1 GCF_007672725.1 Corynebacterium aurimucosum ATCC 700975 | reverse complement strand
TTGTCTTCCTAAGACCCCTTCCCCTCCCACTTCCCACAACCCTACCACTCCCCCCTGCATCCCCGCCTCAACACCCAGCAATCCCTCCAGCTCTCCTTCCTTATCCCCCACATCCTCCACAACTACAACTTCCGCACCCTAATATCCCCTCCACAGAATCCGCCACCTGCCCTGTTCTCCCCACCCAAACCACCACCCTCCCACGGCCACCGCCAACCTCCCAACCCCCAC
>NZ_VDTC01001026.1 GCF_007672725.1 Corynebacterium aurimucosum ATCC 700975 | reverse complement strand
CCCCGACCGGTCGGTGGTAAGGATGTAGGATTGGGGGATTTTGTGGAGGAGTTTGAGGTAGTGGTTTGAGGTTTCAGGGAGGCAGCAATGTGGGGGGATGAGGTGGGTTTGGGTGGAGGGTAGGAGGAGGGATTTGTTGTGAAAGTAGGTGGGGTGGATAAAGAGGTGGTGATAGAGAGGATAGGGATGTGGTGGTGTTGGGAGGATGATAAAGCAGAGGAGGTTAAAGCA
>NZ_VDTC01001025.1 GCF_007672725.1 Corynebacterium aurimucosum ATCC 700975 | reverse complement strand
AAAAGCCGTCATCCCCAAGATAAGCACCTTCCCCAACACCACTGCCTACACCCGCTTGACCTTTTCCCCCACAAACAACCACATCTACTCATACCCATACCCATACATCACCCTTCCCACCCCACCTCTTCCCACCCCCACTCCCCCCATCAAAGCCCACTTCACCACCCTTCCCAATCACCTCCACTCCTTTCAGCATATCGCCCTGCCCCTTCAAAAACCTCGCATCCC
>NZ_VDTC01001024.1 GCF_007672725.1 Corynebacterium aurimucosum ATCC 700975 | reverse complement strand
CCCCCACACGATCTCACCTGTCCTGCCCCCCTTCTATTCCTCCTTCCTCTCCTTTTCCTACCAACACTCCTACAAATTCTAACAACCCTTCCAACACTTTTCCTCCCCCCCCCAAATTTTCCACCTTCTCTTAACCCAACCCCACTCCCCTGCCCACACCAACTCCTCCACCATCCCCTCCACCACCCCCCACCCCTTCACATTCTCAATCCACCCCTCATTCACCCCCCAC
>NZ_VDTC01001023.1 GCF_007672725.1 Corynebacterium aurimucosum ATCC 700975 | reverse complement strand
GAGTAGATGGAAGTGAAGGTGAGTAATGGGGGGGGGATGAGGGGGGGAGAATTGGTGAGGGAGAAATTGGGGGAAATAGGGTATGGGAGGATGGTGGAGGGTATTGAAGGAGGGATGGAGAGGTTCGGGGTAGAGGGTGGAGGAAAGTTGAAAGAAGGGGTTAGGGTGGATGGTGAATTGGAGACGTGTTGTAGAGCAGGGTGTAAGAAGGGGGGTGATTAGTGGGAAGTGG
>NZ_VDTC01001022.1 GCF_007672725.1 Corynebacterium aurimucosum ATCC 700975 | reverse complement strand
GAGAGTGAATAGGGGAAGGGGCAGGGGGTGGAGAAGGAAGAATAGATGCGGGAAATAGTGGATTAGGAAGGAGATATAAAGGGTGGGGACGGGGGGGGGGAGGAGGGGGAAAAAGGGGGGGAAGAAGGGGGAGATGAGATAGGGAGGAATGGTGTAGAAGATTTAAGAAAATGTAGGTGAGGGAGGAGGTAGGGGGGAAGTTTGAGGTCGGCGGTAAGATGAGGCGGATGGG
>NZ_VDTC01001021.1 GCF_007672725.1 Corynebacterium aurimucosum ATCC 700975 | reverse complement strand
CCCCACCCCCCACCACATCCATCCTCCCATCACTTTCACCCCACATATTCCTCCCCACCCCCCCACACCCATCCATCATATTTCCTCCATCATCCCCAAGCTTCCCCCTCCTCCCAACCTCACACCTCAAACCCTCCCTCACCTCCATCACCCCTCACCCCCCCTACTACTCACTGCCCCTACCCTTCACTTTCCCTATCTACCCCCTCCTTAAAAACCCCATCACGGTCTC
>NZ_VDTC01001020.1 GCF_007672725.1 Corynebacterium aurimucosum ATCC 700975 | reverse complement strand
GGCGAGTGGGAGAAGTGGGGTGAGGGCATTAGCAAGGAGTCGAGGACCACCATCGGGAGCACGGGGGGGAAGATGGAAGAGTGGGGGGTATTTGAGGAGGTGGGGAAGGAGGGGGAGGTTAAGGGGATGTGGGTTGTGGGGATGTTGTGGAAGGGGAGGGGTGGGGTGATGGATGGGGTGGGTGGGGGGGGTGGGGTATGGGGGGGTGTGGATTTTCACGGCTGCGGTTGTG
>NZ_VDTC01000101.1 GCF_007672725.1 Corynebacterium aurimucosum ATCC 700975 | reverse complement strand
TCACCCCCACCATCATCCCCTTCTCCACCAAACCCCGCTCCACCACCTCCCATCCCGTCATCCTCCCACCACTCCTCCATCCCATCCACCCCCCTCCACTCATCCACCACTTCTCTCCACTCCCCCCATATCACCCTCAAACCTCCTCTTCCAAACTTCCCCCACTACCACCCCCCTCCTCCAATCTCCTCTCAATCTCCCCCCACCACCCCCTAACCCTAAATACTCACTCTCACCCATACTCTATCACTACCCTCACCCAATCCTCAAAACTACCCCCCGACCGCACTCAAATACTTCCTCAAACCATCTCCTTACAATCCCTCACACCACCTCTTCTCTCTGATCCCCTCCCTTTTCAACAATCACCCTCCCACTCACCCGCATCTCCCCACCTTAACCCGTCTCCCCTACCCCTACCCAAACC
>NZ_VDTC01001019.1 GCF_007672725.1 Corynebacterium aurimucosum ATCC 700975 | reverse complement strand
CCATTCGGGGTCATCTACCGCGCGCCCCAAACATTCCACATACCCCTATCCACCCTCAAAATCCCCTCCTCATCCCCCTCCTCATCCATCACATCCACAATCCCACCAACCCCCCCTCCCAAAATAATCACCTCCCCCCCACCCTCCCCCCGACCACCGACTCCCTCATCTTCCCCTCCGCCACCCCGCACAACCCCCCCCACCAATCCTTCAACCAAATCCTGCGCTTCCT
>NZ_VDTC01001018.1 GCF_007672725.1 Corynebacterium aurimucosum ATCC 700975 | reverse complement strand
CCCTCCCCAGTCTCAGCAACTCCACTTTCTTTAATCCCCTCACCCCTTCCCATATCTTCCCACCCAACTATCCCTTTCCCACCATCCACCCCAATCTCCCACTACTCCACCTTCCCCATTCCCCCCTCAACCCCCTCCCCCAAATCTTCACCTCCCACCCCATCCTTCCCCCCACCCCCCCACCCTCCTTATCTCCTCCCTTAACCGCCCCCACCATTACCCACCTATCCCC
>NZ_VDTC01001017.1 GCF_007672725.1 Corynebacterium aurimucosum ATCC 700975 | reverse complement strand
CAACGCCTACCTCCTGCCGTACCTGGTCACCGCCCTCTCCACCCCCTACAACACCATCCCCCTACTCATCCACTCCTTCCTTCCCTCCAACCCTAACCCCCATATCCCCCCCATCATCCCCATCCCTTCTTCCCTCAACTTCACCCAAACCTCATTAACCACCCCCCTCTCCTCCAACCTCACCCACACCTTCCCCAATTCAATCACCCCCACCCCACCTACTTCCCCTTAC
>NZ_VDTC01001016.1 GCF_007672725.1 Corynebacterium aurimucosum ATCC 700975 | reverse complement strand
CCTTTTTATTCATACCCACCCACTACAAACCCTCCCCCCCTCTCTCATCAACCCACACCATACCACTCCTCCCAACTCCCCAATTTTTCCTCCCCTCCCCCCCCAGCCCGTCTCCTCACAATCCTGCAACCCCCCAATTCCAAACTACTTTCAAAAGAACCTCCATCCTCAGTTCCTGCCGGACCCCTCAAACCCCCTGCCACAGAACATCCCGAAACTCCTTCAGAACCAC
>NZ_VDTC01001015.1 GCF_007672725.1 Corynebacterium aurimucosum ATCC 700975 | reverse complement strand
GTAGTGGTGTGGGTGAGATTTGTGTGGTGAGGGTGGAAGTAGGAGTTGGTGTTAGGGGTTAGGGGGGGAGGGAATGGGTTGGTTGGGGAGGTAGGGAAAGTGCTGAATGTGAGGGGAGGAGACGGGGAAGGGTTAGTGTTGTCGGGGAGGCTGGAGGGTGAGGTGAAGAAGTTGGTTGAGGAGTTGATAGAGGAGGGGGTAAGGGAGTGGAGAGGGGGGGTGGAGGCGGCGG
>NZ_VDTC01001014.1 GCF_007672725.1 Corynebacterium aurimucosum ATCC 700975 | reverse complement strand
ACCTCCCGTCCTTATCCACCCACTCCCATTACACACACAACTCTCCCTCACCATCCTTCTTCCCCTCCTTATCCCCCTTCCCCCCCCCCCCATCAACCAAATTCTTCACCCTAACCCCCCTCTAACCCCTCACACCCCCCTTCCTCTACCGAACTTTTTCCACATCACCCCCCACTTCTCCCTCCCCTTACACCCTCAATATGACTTCCACCTCCCCCAAGACAACATCCTC
>NZ_VDTC01001013.1 GCF_007672725.1 Corynebacterium aurimucosum ATCC 700975 | reverse complement strand
GGAGTGAAGGAATGGGGGGGCGGGTAGGGATGACGCGGGGGGGGGGTGGAGGGGGGAGAGGGGTTTGGGGAATGGGGGGTGTGGAAGGGGGGGTAGAAGATGAAGGAATGGAAGGAGAAGGAGAAGGTGATGATGGAGGGGAAGGGGGAGTAGAAGGGGGAGGGGGGAGGGGAGAAGGAGGGGATGGAATTGGGGTGGTAGGGGGATTGGAGGGGGGGGGAGGGGGGGGGGG
>NZ_VDTC01001012.1 GCF_007672725.1 Corynebacterium aurimucosum ATCC 700975 | reverse complement strand
AGGGGAGGTTGAGCGGGTGGTGGTGGGAGGAGGGGTAGGGGTTATGGGGGTGAAAGAGATGGCGGGGGGTGTAGTTGGGGGGGGAGTATTGGATGGGGATGGGGTGATGGGAGTTGATGTTGGAGGTGTGGGGGGGGTGAGGATGTAGGTGGTGGTTGGGGAGGATGATGGTGGCGTGGGAGTAGGGGGAGAGGATGTATTGGGGGTGGGAAGGGGTGGGGGGTGGAGTGGT
>NZ_VDTC01001011.1 GCF_007672725.1 Corynebacterium aurimucosum ATCC 700975 | reverse complement strand
GTCATAAGAATGAGGCTTGGAGGGAGTGGAGAATGGATGGGGGTTGGGCTCCTGGGGGATTTGGGGGTTGGGGGTATCAGGAATGGGGAAGAAGGAGTGGTGGAGGTGGTGGTTGGTGATAAGAGGGAGGAGATAGGAGTGGTGGTTGTTGTGATGGAGGGAGGGGGGGATGTAGGGGTGGTGGTGGATGGTGGGGTAGTGGGGGGTGGGGAGCGGGTGAAAGGCGAGTGGG
>NZ_VDTC01001010.1 GCF_007672725.1 Corynebacterium aurimucosum ATCC 700975 | reverse complement strand
GTGGGGGGTGTAGCGAGGGGCGGTGGGGGTGAAGGAGTTGAGGGAGGAAGAGAAGGGGGAGGTGTATGAGAGGGAGAGTAAGGTGAAGGTGGGGGGGATGAAGATGAGGTAGATGGGGGTGGTGAGGGGTGTGAAAAGGAAGGTGGTGGGGAAGGGGGTGGGGTGCGGGGGTGGAGGGGAAAAGGAGGGAGAGGAGTAGCCGGGGGAATGGGGGGTGTGGGACGCTGGTGGG
>NZ_VDTC01000100.1 GCF_007672725.1 Corynebacterium aurimucosum ATCC 700975 | reverse complement strand
CACACCACAACCCCCTACCGATCACAGACCCCCCCCCCCCTCCTGCCCCCACTCACACCCGCACCCCCACCCCCACAAAATAACACACCTATCCTCTCACCTTCAACACTTTTCAACTTCTTTACCACAACCATCCCAAACATTATCTCCACCCCTACCCACCACCCGCCCTTCCTCCCCACCTACTCCCATGCACTCACCCCCACCACCCTTATCCACTCCCCTTACACCCTACCCATCCCACCACCCTCGTTCTCCCCTCTTCCCTAACTCCCGACCACCTATTCCCTTTCCACTCCACCATTCCACCCCAACTCCACCCCTCTTCCCTCACTTCCACCCATCCTCCACATCTCCACTATCTCCTTCCTACCCACCCCCTCCCTCCCCTCTTTACCCCCAACCACCCACATGAACTCCCCGACCT
>NZ_VDTC01001009.1 GCF_007672725.1 Corynebacterium aurimucosum ATCC 700975 | reverse complement strand
TTCAGCTGCCCACTTTCAAACCAAAAACTCCACCCACGTTACCGTCGACCACAAATCTCCTCACCTCACCCCTTCTCACAACCACTTCCTTCTACCCTCCCCCCATACAGTTATCCTCATTCATCCCCTCAACCCCCATTCCCCCCACCAATTCCCTCTCGAACACCACCAACCCCTCACCCTCCCTACGCAACCCTCCACTCCCCAACTCTTCCTTCCCTCCAACCACTCC
>NZ_VDTC01001008.1 GCF_007672725.1 Corynebacterium aurimucosum ATCC 700975 | reverse complement strand
CACGCCAACACCCACCTGCCCCCCCCCCTCCTCCGCCAACCCCACCCCTCCCTCACCCAACTCACCCCCCACCACCTCCCCTCCTTCTCCCCCCACCCCCCACCCCTCAACCCCCCCACCCCCGCTATCCCCAATTCCCTCAACCATCCCCACCTTCCCCCCCCTTTCAACCCCCACCTCAACCAACCCCTCAACCACCTTCATTCTCCCATCGACAATCCCCAGTACATCA
>NZ_VDTC01001007.1 GCF_007672725.1 Corynebacterium aurimucosum ATCC 700975 | reverse complement strand
AGAGTAGGGGGAAGATGAGGGGGAAGGTGAAAGAATTGGGGGAGGGGGTGGTGGAAGATTGGGAGTTGGTGGGGGAGGGGAATGGGTTGGTGGAGAAGGGGGGGGGGTAGGGGGTGGAGAAGTTGGGAGGGGAGATGATGGGGATTATGGGGGAGAGGATTAAGGGGTGGGATGGGGAGGAGGGGTGGGAGAATATGGAGGTGATGGTGGGGAAGGTGGGAAGGAGGGTGAG
>NZ_VDTC01001006.1 GCF_007672725.1 Corynebacterium aurimucosum ATCC 700975 | reverse complement strand
CCCCCCAAAACAAAAAAACCCCCCCACCACCACGCATTTTCTCTTACCCAACCACTTTACTCTCCCCACTCCTCACCCGACTCACCCTCACCACCCTCTTCCTCTCCCTTTCCACCCTCACCCCCACCCCCTTCCTCACCACCCTTCTCACCCCCACCCTTTCCCTCACCCTCTTCCTTCCCCTTCCCCTTCTTCTCCCTCATCCCCTCCATAGTCCCACCATTCTTGCCCT
>NZ_VDTC01001005.1 GCF_007672725.1 Corynebacterium aurimucosum ATCC 700975 | reverse complement strand
ACAACACTCTCCTCCCTCACCAATACTCCTACCTCCCCAACATCCCTCACCTCATCTATTCCCTCAACATCACCAATCACTCCCCCAAACACGACATCCTCAACCCCTACCTCAACACCCTCTACTTCCCCCCCAATCCCTACCCCATCCACCCTCCCTCCAATCCCTACTTCAACAACGACCCCAACCACCTCACCCTCCACGAAGGCGCCATCCTCCCCGCCCTCATCCA
>NZ_VDTC01001004.1 GCF_007672725.1 Corynebacterium aurimucosum ATCC 700975 | reverse complement strand
GGAGGGGAGGGACTAGGGGGGTAGGGGGGTTAAAGGGGAGGAAGGGGGTAAGGAGTGGTTGGAGGATAGGGGGGTGGTGAGGTGGTGGGGAGGGGAGGTTATGGAAAGGAGGAAGGAGGAGATTAGAAATGAGGGGTGGTATGGGGTTGAGGAGGTGAAGGAATGGGTGGGAGGTGGGGAGAGTGACGGGGGGGGGGGGTTTGGGGGAAGAGGGAGGAAGGTCGGGGGGAGG
>NZ_VDTC01001003.1 GCF_007672725.1 Corynebacterium aurimucosum ATCC 700975 | reverse complement strand
ATACCTCCTACGAGCCCACCACCCCCCCCAATTCTTCCACCTCAACGTCCTCCCTCGTCCCCGCCTTAAACCCTGCATCTTCCCTCTTATCCACCACTACCCCACCCACCCCTTCGCAAAACTCACCGCGCCGATACATGTCCATCCCCACTTTCACTTCTACCACCACCGCCTCACCGATATCGTCGACACCCCCTTCCGCCTCATACAGCTCATTCGCCGCGATCATGCC
>NZ_VDTC01001002.1 GCF_007672725.1 Corynebacterium aurimucosum ATCC 700975 | reverse complement strand
GGAGGAGGAGGGATGAAATAAGTGGGATAGTGATTGAATTGGGTAGGAGGTGTGGGATGAGGTAGGAGTATGTGATGGGGATGGAGGTGGGTAAATAGTTTGAGGAGGGTTGGGTGTTAGATATGGAGGGGAGGGAGGTGGTATGTAAGGGGATGAAGGAAAAGGAAAAATGGGTGGGGGGAGTGTTTTGAGGGTTGAGGGGAGAGGAGGAGAAGGTGCTTGTGGTGGTGGA
>NZ_VDTC01001001.1 GCF_007672725.1 Corynebacterium aurimucosum ATCC 700975 | reverse complement strand
AAGGTCGGGTTGATGGAGTGATAAGCGGTGATGAAAAAGATTAAGAGAAGGAAGGGACCGGGGAGGAAGGGGGATAGAAAGTTAAAGAGGAAGTTGGTTAGTGAAGTAAAGAGTTGTTTTGGGAAATAGGAGAGAGAGGGAAGTGGTGTGATGGGGTAATAGAAAGAAATGATGAGAGGAAGAGGAGGAATTGTGTGGGAAAGTGGATTGTGTGAGAGGAGTGTTGTTATGG
>NZ_VDTC01001000.1 GCF_007672725.1 Corynebacterium aurimucosum ATCC 700975 | reverse complement strand
CACCCCCACCCCCACATCCTTCTCCTCCATCACTTCCCCCACTCTAATCCCCCCGCCCTCCCCATACCCCCTCGCACCCTCCTCACCCCCCCATTCTACACCTCCTCCCCCTCCCCCCCCCCGTCAGGTAGAAGATCCCTCTCATCAGCACGATCAACATAACCCCCCTCCCCACCCCCCGCCCACCCCCCCATAACCCCCCCCAATGTCCTCCCCGAGTTCCTCCACAACCC